>NZ_JAYMRT010000004.1:0-552481 GCF_038900515.1 Burkholderia sp. JPY481 | reverse complement strand
GCTCTTCGGCCCCATCGGCAACATTCCACCTGCCGAGGCAGAAGCCGCTTACTATGCAAATCTCGCTGAGTCTGTCACTGTGGCATGACGCAAGCAAAACGGTCTCCGGAAAACCCGGGGCGCTTCAGGCTGTCCCGACTGGTCGAAGGCAGCTCGCGTCTGTCTATCAAGGCCGACGAGATTTACAACACATGGTTTGACCGTCGGCCAGAAACCACGCGGCTTTATGCGGCCGAGAGCATTGGGCGCAGCCGTGTCGAGGGCGTTCCAGCGCGAGTGTGCGTGTCGTGCGGCACCTTGCAGCAGTCTCGCGAAGCATGCATCGCGTGCGGCTACCTGGAATTGCTGGACGTTTTCCGGGTCACTGCCAGGCGCACGCAGATGCGTGGCGAGGCCCAGTTCACGCTGCACGACACGACGTGCCCCGCATGCGGTGAGGACGACAAGCTGCTACTGCTCGGCGCGAGAAATGCAACGCTCGGTTCTCAGGTGGTGGAATCCAGCTGGGCAAGCGTCTTCAACGACGACAAGAAGCTCATCGCGTTCTCAGATTCCGTGCAGGATGCCGCGCACCGGGCCGGATTCTTCGGTGCACGGACATACATGAATAACGTCCGAACGGCCTTGGCCCATGCCATGGATGAGCTTCAGCAGCCGGTCATGTCCTGGAGTTGGTTTCTCGACCAGGTAGAGAAGCGTTTCGAGACCGAAGGCTCGGTGTTGTACATGTCGCCGGAGATGTTGGTCTCCGAATTCATCGCGCCGAACATGACGTGGCAGCGCGACTGGGCGGTGGAGCTGCCGCAGCATCAGCGCCTGCCGACGGATAGCAAGCTTCCCACGCGTGTGAAAAAGCGCTTCCTCTGGCAGGCCTACAGCGAGATGACCTACCACAGCCAGCGCGGGCGCACGCTTGAGCGGATTGGCAAGGCCGTACTGGCGGTGCCTTGGGACGATGTCGAGGCCGTCGCCGTGAGACTGACACCAGCCTTTCGCGAACAGTACGGCGTGCACGGGCTGGAAGTGCAGACTGTGGCCCGGTGGCTGTGGGGCATGCTCGCACACATGCGCCGCCGTGGCGCCGTCATGCACCCGGAGCTCACCACCTACGCCGGCGACGGTAAGACCTACGCTTTGAGCTTTCTAGGCGGACGTGCAGAGTGGATGCCGCGGATGGGAGAGTACACGGCACGACCGATATTCCTGACGCTCGGAAAGCAGAGTGGATTCGACAAGCTCACCGGCACACGTCGGGCCACGTGGTACGACCGCTGGGCGTATGCGGTACTGGGGCCCGAGACGCTGCTGGCGAGCGGCATGGCAGCCGACCTGTACAGGGATGCCCTCTTCGCCCTGCGCGACGCGGGCGTGCTGGTGATGACATCGCATCACCAAGGGGATACCTGGGCTCTGAATCCAGAACGCCTCACACTGTATCTTGATGTCTCGTTCATTGCGACCAAGGGCAGCAAGCGGCGTCTGTCCGTGCCACGCGAGTTCGCCAACCATCTCATTGGTATGCCGTGCCTGGACGCTCCGGAATCGACGTACGAAGTGCCGGTGCCGGACGACGAGAACTGGTGGGTAAAGCGCTTCAGCCAAGGCGACCTGCGGCGGGTTATCGCCGCCGAGCACACCGGCCTGCTCGAACGCACAGAGCGAGAGGACCTTGAAGGACGGTTCAAGAGCAGGCATCCAAAGCCGTGGTACGAGAACCTGCTCTCTGCCACGCCGACGCTTGAGATGGGTGTGGACATCGGCGACCTGTCGTCCGTCATGCTGTGTTCGGTGCCACCGAACACAGCAAGTTTCCTCCAACGTATCGGTCGTGCGGGTCGCAGTGACGGCAACGCGATGGCCACGACGCTTGCGGACGGTAACAGCCCGCATGACCTGTACTTCTTTGCCGAAACCGGCGAGATGCTTAGCGGCGAGGTGGCGCCACCGGGCGTTTTCCTCGGCGCTGCCGAGGTTCTGCGCCGCCAGTTGTTTGCCTTCTGTATGGACGACTGGGTGGCGAGCCTGACCAATACCGCAGCCCTTCCGGAAAAGACGTCGCAGGCACTCGATGCGATGGAGCAGGCAAAGCAGGACCGATTCCCGTACGTGCTATGCGATTACGTGCTGCAGCATGAGCAACGATTGTTTGACGGTTTCATCGAACTGCTTCCGGCCGGTGTGCGAAAAAACGATGCGGTCTGTGGAAGGCTTGCGGACTTTATGCAGGGACAGGGCGAGTCCGATGGCTTGCGAGCCAGACTGATGAAGTCCCTGACCGAGTTATTAGAAGAACGCCGCACCTACAAGAAACGCAAGGATGACCTCGACAAGCTCAAGGGCAAACTTCAGCAGCGTCCACAGGATGAGGCGACGCGTGAGGAAATCGACCAGTTGCTGCGCGAGCGCGACAAGCAGCTGGAACTCATCAAGGAAATCAACGGACGCGACTTGCTCAATACGCTGACCGATGCGGGCTTGATTCCTAATTACGCGTTCCCCGAGGCAGGCATCGAGCTGAAGTCTGTGCTGTGGCGTAGGCGCGGGTCCGACGAGCCCGGCCAGGGCGGATATGTCACGCTCAACACGCTCAAGTACGAACGGCCGGCGCAGTCCGCGCTGTCCGAATTCGCTCCGGAAAATCGCTTCTACGCAAACCAGCGCCGCGTCGAAGTGGACCAGATAAACATGAATCTGGCGAGGACGGAGCCGTGGCGTTTCTGCCCTTCGTGCAATCACATGCAAAATCTGGACGTTGAGCCGGATGTGTATATGGCGTGCCCCCGCTGTACCGATGCAATGTGGGCCGACGCAGCGCAGAAGAGGACGCTGTTGCGCTTCAGGCAGGCCATTGCGAACAGCAACGATGTTGAAGTCCGCATCGACGACAGCGCCGAGGACCGTGAGCCGAAGTTCTATGTCCGGCAGTTGATGGCAGATTTTGAGCAGGGCAACGTGCGCCGCGCATGGCAAATCAGTACCGGTCAGTTGCCATTCGGCTTTGAGTTCATCGACAGGGTGACCTTCCGCGATGTCAATTTTGGCGAACTCGCCAAGCCCGGTGAGAACTTCAAGGTGGCTGACAAGGTTTCGGCACGGCCGGGTTTCAAGCTATGCCGACACTGTGGCAAGGTTCAGAAGGCTCCACGGCGCAACAGCATCGCCGCAGAACAGAACCACAGCTTCGACTGTCCGAAGCGGGAGAGCAATGACCCAGCGGACCTGCTTGACTGTCTGTACCTGTATCGTGAGTTCGAATCCGAGGCACTTCGCATCCTGGTCCCGTACACGAAGAACGGCGTCGATGATGAAGTGGTCCAGTCCTTCATGGCTGCCGTTCAGTTGGGTCTGAAAAGGCGCTACGGCGGCAAGGTGGACCACCTGCGCATGGTCCTCCAGGACGAACCCGGAAAGGACGGCGGACCGCGCCGCTACTTTGTCATGCTGTACGACTCGGTACCGGGTGGGACGGGGTACTTGCAGGAGTTGCTTGAGCAAGGCGCCAAGGCGCTGGGTGACGTGCTGCGCATGGCGTTGCAGGCCGTCACATCTTGCCCATGCAACAGTGACCCGGAAAAGGATGGCTGCTACCGCTGCGTCTATCAGTACCGCCTTGGCCGTAACATGGACCTGGTCTCACGCGATACCGCGAAGTCGGTTCTGGTTGAACTGGTGGTTGCGCTCGACAAGCTCGAACCGGTCGAAACCATCGCCGATATATACATCAACCCAAATTTCGATTCGGTCCTCGAGGCCCGCTTTCTGGAGGGACTGAAACGCCTCAGTGGTGTCGGAGACCTGCCGCTTATCAAGCTGGTCCAGGACGTGGTCAACGGCAAGGCGGGTTTCGTGCTTGAGGTCGGCAGCCAGCGCTATCGGATTGAACCGCAGTGCAATCTGGGTAGCGACGACGGGGTGGCGATAGCCAGCAAGCCGGACTTCGTCATCTGGCCTTGGGCCGCTTCAACCAAACGCCGGCCAATCGCCGTGTTCTGCGATGGCTGGACGGACCATCAGAACTGTTTGCGCGACGACGCCAAAAAGCGCAGCGCAATCGTGGCGAGCGGTCGCTACTGGGTCTGGTCGGTGACGCACAATGATGTCGCTGATGCACTCAAGGGCGAACTCGACACCGACCTCGATTCGCCGCTGGTTTCGATGGGCCGCCATGACGGGAATGGGGCTCCTGCGAATGTTCCTCGGGCGCAGGAAAAGGCCTTTACCCACCATGCGCTGACTCGCCTGCTTGCTTGGCTCGCCTCGCCTGCGACGCAGGACGACGACCCCGGTCTCAAACAGTTGCAGCGTAATTCGTTGTGGCTGGGATTCCTGATGGTGCCGAACAACCGGGAGGACAGTGCGGCGTGTGCGCACGCTAAAGCTCAATGGATAGACCGCATCCCTGAGCACGTACGGGAAGCCGGCAACGGATTTGCGCCGAGCGTGTCGAAATCACGGGACGACCTCTGCAGTTATTTCGGCAACTGGCCGCTGGTCATTGCCAAAACTGGGCTTGAAGGTGCATCTGCCTGGTCAGCACCCGGTGTACTGGTCTTGGAGGACATCAGTGTCGAGAGCAAGGACGCCTTGCATACGGCCTGGCGCCAGTGGCTGCACGTTTTCAACACGACCCAGACATTGCCGACCGTGTGGCTCGTGACGACTTCCGGGCTGGATGCACATGATTACGCTGTGCTGAATCCGTTTGCGTCGGAAGGCGTCGCACCGGCCCAGCCAACTGTTGCGGCCGCGCTGGGCGGCGCATGGCAGGAAGCGCTCGGGCAAGCACTCGACGAGATGAAGGCCGGGCTGCAGAAGCTGGCTCAGGCGGGTGCGCAGATACCGGAACTAGGCCTTGAACTCACTGATGAGAAGGGTAAGGTCGTCGCGGACGCGGAACTCTGCTGGGTGAAACAGAAGCTCGCAGTGTTGCGTGATGACCAGTCTGACCTGGCCCAAGAGTGGGCAACAGTGGGGTGGACGGTGCTTGTCCTCGATGAATCAATGGCCAGTATTGATGGGGACGACTGGGTGTTCGCCGTTGCAGTTAATCTTGACCTCAACATGCCGAGCGAGGAATCACAGTGAGTCTAAAGCCGAAAGTTGCCCTGAGCAGCGAATTCCTGGCACAGCTGGCGAAGCTGCCGTCCAGCATCCACACGAAGGTCCTGAAGTGGGCCATCGGGTTTCAGACCAACCCGACGAGCTCCGGTACCAACTATGAAAACATCAAGGCTGCGCGGGACCCCAATTTGAAGTCGGTCCGCGTGGATGGCGACTGGCGCGGCATTGTCTTCAAGCCGTCGTCTGGCGACGTCTACGTATTGCTGTACGTTGGTCACCACGACGAAGCGTACCGCTGGGCGGAAAACCGCAAGCTCACCATCAACCCGGTTACCGGTGCGATGCAGCTGATAACCCTGGAGCACGTTGAAGAGCAGGCGCCAGCGATTGAAAGCATTCAGCGAGCCGAACCGGCACCGGCAAGCACGGTGCCGACTGCGTCGCCACTCTATACCACGCTTGATGACCGTGAGCTGATGAGCCTTGGGGTACCACAGGAGCTACTGGGAGCGGTGCGCTCGGTTACCAGCGACGCTGAACTCGATGCAATGCAGGACCGTCTGCCTGTCGAGGCTTACGAAGGGTTGTTTCTCGTCGCCGCAGGCGACTCTGTCTCACAGGTCCTGACGGCGCGGGAAAGCCGAGTCGACAAGGTCGTCGATACCGAAGACTTTGCGACCGCGCTGACTACGCCGGAGTCAAAGTCGCGTTTTGTTGTCGTTGACGACGAGACCCTTGCGGCCATTCTGAATGCGCCACTCGTGCAATGGCGCATTTTCCTCCATCCGTCGCAACGCAAGCTCGCCGAGGGTAACCGCAGTGGCCCGGTTCGTGTACTGGGCGGCGCTGGTACAGGCAAGACGGTGCTTGCCATGCATCGCGCAAAGTGGCTTGCCGAAAACCGTGCAAGTGACGTGCAGAAGGTCCTTTTCACCACGTTTACGCGCAACTTGGCGACCGACATCGAGCAGAACCTGCGCACGCTGTGCAATGCCGCTACTCTCGAGAAACTGGAAGTGCGCAACCTCGATGCCTGGGTGCATGGCTTCATGAGAAGCAACAAGCTCGAGCACCGTATCGTGTATGAGCGAAAGCACGATGGCCCCCAGCAGGCTTGGGAGGCGGCTCTCGCCGCGAAGGATAGCAGCCTCGACCTGCCGGACAATTTCTACGAGCAGGAGCTTGAAAAGGTCATCCTTGCTCAGGGCATCACGACTCTCGACGAGTACCGCAAGGCCCGCCGAACTGGCCGTGGGGTGCTGCTCAGCCGTGCAAAGCGAGATGCGGTGTGGCCCGTCTTTGACGAATACCGCGGGCAGCTCGCGTCGCGCAAGCTCAAGGAAGTGGACGACGCATACCGTGAGGTGGCGTCAATGCTCGACGCCGACAAGTCGCTGGCCCCGACTTACAGCGCTATCGTCGTCGACGAGACGCAGGATTTCGGCCCGCAGGCTTTGAGATTACTGCGCGCGATGATTCCGGCAGGGACGAACGACCTGTTCTTTGTCGGCGACGGCCACCAGCGCATCTACAACCGCCATCGGGCAGCGATGAGCAAGTGCGGCATCGACATTCGCGGGCGCTCCAGGAAGCTCTACATCAACTACCGGACGACCGACGAAATCCGTCGTAAGGCGGTCGCGTTGCTTGAGGGCGTGGAGGTCGACGACCTTGACGACGGCCACGACGAGTCGAGCCGTTACCGCTCGCTCACACACGGCCCTGCGCCGGTTGAGGTTCATGCCGGTGGAATGGAGGAGGCCGGCGAGAAAGTTCGGGAGTTCCTGCATCAGTGGCCGGGGGAGGAGGATGGTCAGCCCCCTCACAGTTATTGCGTCGTGGCCTCCAGCGAGAAGAACCGCGATACCTTGGCGCTCCTGCTGCAGAAGGCCGGCGAGCGGACCGTTACGATTACCGCTCAGAGCAATCACACAGAGGAACAAGGGGTGGTGCACATGGCAACGATGCACCGGGCGAAGGGCCTCGAGTTTGACTATGTCGCGGTTGTGGCGCCTAGGTCTTACGTAGGTGAGCAAAGCGAGGATAGCAACCAGAGACAGTTGCTTTACGTGGCGCTGACGCGTGCGAAGCGTGGGGCGATTCTGGTGTTGTGCTGATGTATATACGAGAGCCGAGGTTTGAAGCACTTCCGGCTTGCTCGCAGCCGACCCAAAATTGACAGGCTGAGCCTCCCGCGCGCTTTCCATTCTGTGTCCGTAGATGTGCCTCCAGGCAAGCGAAGGGACACGGGTTCAAGCATGGGTTGCTCTATGCAAAAGGGAAGGAGCTGCCCACAGCGCACCAAAAGGCGCGGAGCTTACGTTCGAGCGTGCAAACGGAGGTCGACGATGCGACGCTCGACACGTTGCTGTTTCCGCCCATACCGCCGTCGCGCGGCCCACACCCGTTGCCGAACCGGACACATCTTCCACCGGAACTGCTCGGCGCCGTACATTCTCGATGTGCCTCCCACATGGCGGCGAGGACGGCACGAAAAGCGGGGACGGTGCGGCCGCTCAGTGGCGCCTAGGCCGTTATCGGTGTACGCGTAGCGCAGAGGCGAGCGGAGTTGTCCGTCCTGCGGTAAGGAGGCTCTGGCTTGCGCTGCTTGATATCAAAGTCTGGGGCGCTGTAGATTGCACAGTGACGCTGTGGAAAATACAGTGGCGGGTGTACTTAGCCCGTTCCGGCAGTCTCCTTCGGGCGGACGGGAGTTGTCATCAGCAACGAAGAGCTTCTTTACCTTGGCATCGTCGGACGGGATGCTGTCGGGCACATCGAACGCGCCTCGTGCGATGCCGATGCGCTGGTTTTGCATTAGCACCAGACGAGCGACAGGCTGGCCATCCCGCAGTAGGACGATGGCTTCGTGTGTCGCTCCGCTCTTGAAGTCTGCAATCAAAGCGGGGAGGGCTGTGACTGCTTCGTTGATGTGAGGCAAAGTGTGCTCTTGAAAACACGTAGACGGTAGGCGCTCTGTGCCAGCAGCGGGTTGTCGGCGCGCTTCGCGGCGGTCGCTGTCCGGTAACCTCCCCGAACCGGCCGACTCAATCACTCTCACCCCTCCCGGGGCACCAAGGAACCAGAGCTACTCGTCGAGTAGTTGAGAACCTTTAGCCTGGCCAGAAGGCATGTCGTCATGGCAGAAGTCTCTGTGACTTGATATCCGCTAACCTGTTCTTGTTCACAATGACATAGCCTTCTTGCTCGTGATTCTCCAGCGAGTCAGCGTTGGGGTGCCCGTACCACGAGTGGTCCCCGGCGGAGAAAAATGCTATCGAGGTGTCGGTTGCAGGTTTCACAATCTTGTCGGCGCTTGCTTCATCACCGTGATGCGGCACCACTACCGCATCGTATTGCGCAGTAGCGAGTCGCTGCATTTCGGATGCACCATCTGTTTTCATACGCCGATATGAATAGTCGCCAGGTAGAAGCGCGCTTTTGCCTTGTGTGCGGCAGACCGCTACCAGGCACTCACCGTTCTTGTTCGACTTATTTGGCATGCTTCTCACAACGTCAAGACTGGCGGCAACCGAAGCGTCGTGAAAAAGGGGTTGTGTTCCGATGCCGAACACCTTGTCCTTGATTGCTTTGCTCTTGAAGGGGAGGCTTGAGTAGTTGTCGGGGACATAAATCCTGTCGACGCGAGCCAGTAGTTTTTCGTCCCAGTCGAGAAGTCGCCAATGGTCGGCATCGAAATGAGAAAGCACCATCGACAATGGCTCGAGCTTACTGACCAAGGGCAGCAGCTCGTTCACGAACTCGTCCTTATCGTATAGCTTGCGAAGGACGGGCGTCCCTGCGCCGGCATCTAGAATGAACCCCGATTTTTCGTTGTGAAAGACAGAGCACATACCTTGTCCTACGTGAAACCCCTCAAGTGCGTAGGGTGACGACGAGCTATGACGTGGCGCTGGCACAGCGACCGCTGTTGGCAGCGGGGGCACTGCCTTTCCACCTACCGGCCTGATTCCGGAAATCTCAAGAAAGGTTGGGGCGGAGCCTAGGAATAGCGGGTAGGCGTATGCTTCGCCGCTTTCCAGACTTGGGTCCGCGCGGTATGAAACTTCGAGCCAATCAGCTTCGGCGTCGAAGAAGCGGGCTCTGTCCCGTTGGACCTCTCTGACCGCGACTCGCTCCCACTCGGGCCACTCAACATCCATGACGAAAACATCGAAGCTCCCGTGGATGGAGTCGGTGTTGAGCGTCCGAGCGAATTCGGCTGCAGATATTCCAAACAAGCGAGCGCAGCGCGTTTTTTCGCGATAGTCAGACCTCGCGTCAACGGCGTCAAGCTTGCAGTACATGACACCCTCCGGAATTTCATATTGCTCTCGACGCCTGTGTGGCTTGTCGCCCAGCTGTGTTTCGAGCTTATCTTTCTGGGGCGATTTGTCTTCCTTGTTCGCGACTTCGACCGACTTCGTCTGACGGACATTCATGCTCTACAGATGCTCCATTGTGTTTCTGCCTGCTCCCAGCGGAGCTGGAACGAACTTCTTTTTTGGGGATGTACGTCATATTTATGCTCTCTGCATCGGTTGCAGCAAATCAACCTTTCGGAACGCATGGTCTGCGCATATGACGAGCGCTGACGACGGGCTGTGCGTCTCAAGCTAACGGTCAAATGTTCAAAAACTTTACGACCACCACTCCTCAGCCTCAGGCGTGGTTTCGTAGGACGCGTAAGAGGCGCCGATTCCATTTCTTCATGCAATTGAATATTCTTCGAACTCGGTCAGTTGGGCTGACGCCTGGGCAACGTTTGCGTCAATCGGGTAGTCTGCGGAAGGCCGCGTGCCATGCCTCAGCCAAGGTGTGCTGACGGGAGACGGTGCTAATCGGTCCTTCGCTGTTCCGGCGCTGAGGAGGGGCGACCGCTAGTGCCACCACGAGGGCCTGCAGCGATGGTGGAGGAGCCGGCACCATCCCGAAATTGCCGGCCCTCCCACCGTCGGTTTTCGTGCAACGCCGAGCGCCATCTGTGGAGGCGAAATGTGCCGACGGCTCCCAGAGCGTAATCAAGTCCGGGCGCGAGGTTGCGCCTGTTGCATACCTCAACGACAGCGCGCCTTGGACCTGAGACCCCCTTACATTCCCGGCAATTGCCACGAGCGTCAGGCCTTTGCCCGCACGCAGGCACGCCGGCCGCGGTACACGACGGTTAGGTCAAAGGGACGGGGCGTATTCTTTGTTGCGTGTGGCAAAGCTGCGACACTTGGTGAAGGAGTCGGCGTACATCACAGCGGGCAATCGGGCACGCCACTATCGAGATTCCGACAATCGAGCAGGGCCTAGGGCGCGGGGGCAACTTTGGGGGCAATTGGTCAGGTGGGTAATCAACTATTGTTTGTTCGTCAATGGCTTATGTTGCCAGTTTGGTTGTCCTCCTCGGGATGCAGGGGATAGCCGTGTCCACAACTTCCGTCAACGTCACTGCTTCACACGCTTTAGCGCACGCACGTTCTGATCGCGTCCTTGATGCTCACGAACTCGGTGAAACTTATCTTCGCCGACCTGCTGCAACGATATTCAAAGATCTCACGCGAGCGCCCCATCGGCTGCCAGCCTCGAGGCGAGAACGTCTGGCTCGACTACAGGCCATTCGGTTGCCACAACAAAACGACTTCGCGCCCGTATGAGAGCCCTGCAATTGCGGTCGCATAGAAGACACCGTGATAACCCGCATCGAAATTGTCATTGGCGGAATCGTGAAACGGCTTCAGTACCTGACTGTTACACGTTCAGGTCGCGCAGCCGGTGCATCATCCATTCAGCCTTGTCCTTACCATAGGCATCGACGAGGCGCGGCATCACGCTTTCGTAGCCGGGACGCACCTGCGGATTCGGCATGTCGCTGAACAGTACGCTGTGGCCATTCCTGAAAGCGAACCAGCCGTCGTCGGTTTCGCTGTCGCCGGCGCCGAGCTTGCTGTAGTCGAGCGTGCCGCCGGGGGTATCGCCTTTCTTCGCATTCGACTCGCTGCGATGCTGCACGGTCGCAACGTAGTTGTAGTGCACAGTGCTCACGTGGTAACCATCGAGACCGTTCTCGTTCTGCAGCTTCCAGTTGCCGTCGAACGTATAGGTCGACTTGCCGGGCAGTACTTCGAGCTCGCCGGTCGGCGACTGCGCGACCATCATGTCGAAGAAAATGCCCGCGTCGCCGAGATAGTCTTCGAGCGTGTCGGTGCCGTCGACGTCGAGGCTCACGAACACGAAGCCCTTGTAGCTCGCGATGCGCGCTTTTTTCAGGCCGCGCACCGACTTGTCGAAGTCGTCGCAGTACTCGCTGGGCGCCTTTACCTTCACGAAGCGGCCGTCGTTCTTGTAGCACCATGCGTGGAACGGGCACGTGAAGGTCGACGGGTTGCCCTTGCTCATCCGCGTGAGCGTCGCGCCGCGGTGCTGGCACGCGTTGATCATCGCGTTCAGGTTGCCGGCGCCGTCGCGCGAGATGATCAGCGGCTGGCGGCCCGCCCGCATCGTCAGGAAATCGTTCTTGTTGGCGATCTCGCTTTCGTGGCACGCATATATCCAGGCCTTCTCGAAGATGTGCTCCATTTCGAGCGAGAACAGCTCGGGCTCCGCAAACATTTCGCGGGCAATCCGGTACACCCCTTCCGCCGGGCGAAAGTCCAGACAGCCGCTAACGAATTCGCGCCATTCGGAGGCTGGAACGCCCCCCTGAATCGCCGGACACAGTCTCCCACTTAAAATAGCGGGTAGGCATACGACTGTGTTTTTGACTAACAACAAGCAAGAAGTGATGGAAGTGTTGACGGGGCCGGAGCGCCGGCGGCGGTGGTCAGCGGAAGAGAAGCTGACAATGGTGCGGGAGAGTTTCGAGCCGGGCAAGTCGGTCTCAATGGTTGCACGCCAGCACGGCGTCAATCCGAATCAGCTGTTTCACTGGCGCAAGCTGTATCAGGACGGCAGCCTGTCGGCTGTCAGTTCTGGCGAGGAAGTCGTGCCGGCATCGGAGCTAAACGATGCACTCAAGCAAATCAGAGAGCTTCAGCGACTGCTCGGGAAGAAGACGATGGAGAACGAGATTCTCCGTGAAGCGGTGGAGGTAGCGAAGTCGCGAAAATGGATTGCGCGCTCACCCTCATTGCCAGGGGACGACCAGTGAAGCGGGTCTGTGAGGTTCTCGGTGTAGCGCGCTCGAATGTGGCGGACAAGCTGGCGCGGCCGGCTGACTGGCGGGATGGACGTACGGCCCGGAGCACTGACGACGCTGGTCTGGTGGAAGAGATTCGACTGGCCGTTGCTGATTTGCCCAGCTATGGCTACCGTCGTGTGTGGGGCCTGTTGCGTCGGCAGCGGGAGAATCATGGCGCGGCGCCCGTCAATGCCAAACGGGTGTACCGGGTAATGCGCGTCCACGGTCTGCTGATGGAACGCCGCACGGCACCGCCGCGCCCTCAGCGTCGACACGATGGCAAGGTCGCGGTGGCGAAAAGCAATCAGCGTTGGTGTTCTGATGGCTTCGAGTTTCGTTGCGACAACGGCGAACCGCTGCGTGTCATGTTCGCTCTGGATTGCTGCGACCGCGAAGCGATGAGCTGGGCGGCGACGACCGGCGGCCACAGTGGCGACGTAGTGCGCGACGTCATGCTGGCCGCCGTTGAGAACCGGTTCGGTGACGTCCTGAAGGCGCCGTCGGAAATCGAATGGCTGACCGACAATGGCTCGGGTTACACGGCAGAGAAAACAAGGACGTTTGCTTCTGACATTGGCTTGAAGCCATTGACCACACCCGTCTGCAGCCCGCAAAGTAACGGTATGGCGGAAAGCTTCGTGAAGACGATGAAGCGCGACTATGTTGCCTTCATGCCAAAACCAGATGCAGCGACCGCAGCGCGTAATCTCGCCATCGCATTCGAGCATTACAACGAGCAGCACCCTCATAGCGCCCTGAAGTATCGCTCGCCACGCGAATTCAGGCGCAGGACCGATTCATCAACTCAAGTGTGAGGCGGTGTCCGGGGATGCAGGGGCAAATCCAGAGGCGCTGCGCTTCTCGCTCATGATGTCTCCCTCCTTGTGTCCAATCGTTTGAACGTGACAGGCTCGATTGAATACCCAAGTGAAGAGGCCAACTATCCAGCCAATATGCATTTGCTATCCGAATAATCTGGATGGCGCCTGGATAATCTGGCGATCGGGCGCAGACCCCCGCGGGCAAGAATCTGCCTATGCAAACGTTTGCCAATGCGTCATGTCTGTTACGCTAACGTTTTCGTAGGTCGCGTAATTGACGGTATTGCCGGGACGCGGCCACCTCTTCACGCGCGACTTTCAGCGCAAGTCAAAAACCAAAAACGCATGGTGACGCGCGGACCGAACAACGTGATTGCGATCAGTGTCTTGCTGGCCGGCGCGATCCTCGCGATCGCCGTGTCGCTGCTCGCACAGATGCGCGAAGACGCGTTGCGGCGCGCGCAGGACTCCATCGGCAACATATCCCTGCTGGTCCAACGCGACGTGTCGCGCAATCTCGAGATTTACGACCTGTCGCTGCGCGCGGTGATCGACGGACTCAAGCAGCCGGGCGTGCTCGATCTGCCGCCGGCGATCCGCCAGATGGTGCTGTTCGACGGCGCGATCAGCGCACAGGACATGGGCTCGGTATTTGTGCTCGACGAGAACGGCAACGTGCGTTTCGATTCACGCGCGTGGCCGCCACGCGAACACAGCCACGCTGACCGCGATTACTTCAAGGTTCAGCGCGCTTCGCCCGACGTCGGCCTGTACATCAGCCGCCCGTTCAACCAGAGCGGCACCGACGAGGACCTGCGCATCGCGCTGAGCCGGCGCATCTCGAGACCCGACGGCAGCTTCGGCGGCGTGGTGGTCGGCACGCTGCGGCTCACGTATTTCCATCGGCTGTTCGACGGCATGAAGCTCGGGCCGAGCGGCTCGATGGCATTGATGCTCAGCGACGGCACGATGCTGATGCGCCGTCCCTACGATCCGAAAACGATCGGCATCAACCTGACCGGCACGGCCAACTTCTCGCGCTTCGTCAAGCATCCGAGCGGCGACTTCTTCGGCACCGCGGCGATCGACCGCGTCGAGCGCTGGTACGCGTTCCGCCACATCGACGGCTTTCCGCTGATCCTCGACGTCGCGTTGTCCACGCGCGACATCTACGTTCAATGGCGGCGGCGCGCATGGATCATCGGCACGCTGATCGTCGCGCTCGACGTGACGATCATCGCGCTCGCGATCCTGTTCTCACGCCAGTTGCGTCTGCGCCGCGCGGCCGAGGAAGAGCTGCGCGAACTGGCGCGCACGGACGGGCTGACCGGCCTGAACAACCGCCGCACGTTCGAGGAGCACGTGATCGACGAATGGCGACGCGCGCAGCGCAACGGCAGGCCGCTGTCGCTGCTGTTGATCGATGTCGACAACTTCAAAGGCTTCAACGACCTGTACGGTCATTCGGCCGGCGACGAAGCGCTGATCGGCGTCGCGCGCTGCATCGCGCAGAACGTGCGGCGTCCGGGCGACACGGCCGCGCGGTTCGGTGGCGAGGAGTTCGCGGTGCTGCTGCCGGACACGGATGCGGCGGGCGCGCAGCGGATCGCCGAGCAGATTCGCGCGGCGGTGCAGGCGCTGCAATGCCGCCATGTGGCCAGCACGCATCACGTGCTGACGGTGAGCGCGGGAGCGGCCACCGCTCAGGGCGCGGCGTTCGCGACCAGCCGCGCGCTGGTCGACGCCGCCGACCAGGCGCTGTATCGCGCGAAGGATGCCGGTCGCAATCGGGTGATGGCGTACGGCGCGACGATGGGCGACTCTTCGCCGGCCAGCGCCGCTGTGACGCCGGATATCGACGCGCGCGGCGCGGAGTGACGCGCACCCGAGCCGTGCTTGTCAACCCGCTTCATGGCCTGCTTCATGGCCTGCTTCATGGCCCGCTTCATGGCCCGCTTCATAGCCTGCTTGCCAGCCCTTATCGCTCTCCGTAAACTCGCGCGTAACTTCGCCGGACCCACGCCGCAGCGCGTGATCGGCATACACCACGCCGACCCTGAGGAGAATCCCCGCGATGGCCGCATCCTATTTCCCCCGCTGGCGCCGCCAGCCTGCCGCCGCCGAGGGCGGCATCGTCGGCATCGACGAACGGCTCGGCTGGCCGCAGATGTTCGCGATGGGCGTCCAGCACGTCGTCGCAATGTTCGGCTCGACCGTGCTCGCACCGCTGCTGATGGGCTTCGATCCGAACCTGGCCATCTTCATGTCGGGCATCGGCACGCTGCTGTTCTTCGTGCTCGTCGGCGGGCGCGTGCCGAGCTACCTCGGTTCGAGCTTCGCGTTCATCGGTCTCGTGATCGCGGTGACCGGCTACGGTGGACACGGCGCGAACCCGAACATTCCGGTCGCGTTGGGCGGCATCATCGCGTGCGGTGTTGCGTACGGGGTGATCGGGCTGATCGTGTCGGCGGTCGGCACGGCCTGGATCGAAACGCTGATGCCGCCGGTCGTGACCGGCGCGATCGTCTGCGTGATCGGTCTAAATCTCGCGCCGATCGCGGTGCATGGCGTGAGCGGCAGTAATTTCGAATCGTGGATGGCGCTCGTCACGGTGCTGTGCGTCGGCGCGGTCGCGGTGTTCACGCGCGGCATGCTGCAGCGTCTGCTCATCCTGATCGGCCTGCTGCTCGCCTACGTCATCTACGCGATCGTCACGAACGGCCTCGGCATGGGCAAGCCGATCGATTTCTCGATCGTCCAGAACGCCGCGTGGTTCGGCATGCCGCACTTCATGTCGCCGGTGTTCGACCCGCACGCGATGACGCTGCTCGCGCCGATCGCGGTGATCCTCGTCGCCGAAAACCTCGGCCACATCAAGGCCGTCAGCGCGATGACGGGACAGAACCTCGACCGTTACATCGGCCGCGCGTTTCTCGGCGACGCGCTCGCGACGGTCGTATCGGGCTTCGCGGGCGGCACCGGCGTGACCACATACGCGGAAAACATCGGCGTGATGGCGGTCACGAAGATCTATTCGACGCTGGTGTTCGTGATCGCCGCGTTGATCGCGCTCGTGCTCGGCTTCTCGCCGAAGTTCGGCGCGGTGATCCAGACGATTCCGGGGCCGGTGCTGGGCGGCGTGTCGATCGTCGTGTTCGGGCTGATCGCGGTGACGGGCGCGCGCATCTGGGTCGTCAACAAGGTCGACTTCTCCGATAACCGCAATCTGATCGTCGCGGCCGTCACGCTCGTGCTCGGCGCCGGCGACTTCTCGCTGAAGCTCGGCAGCTTCGGGCTTGGCGGCATCGGCACCGCGACGTTCGGCGCGATCATTCTGTACGCGCTGTTGAGAAGGAAGCCGACGCAAGGGCCGGTGGCCTGAGCGTCTCTCATCGGCACCGGCATTTCAAGCGCCGGTGCCGAGCTTGATCCAGCAGCGAACTCCTACCTTTTGCGCGCGGTCAGCGCCGTCTCCGACAGATCCACCTCGCGCATCAGCTTGTTCATCGTCTCGTCGTTGATGCGCTGGGAGTCGCGCAAATCGAGCAGCGTCTTGCGCTCGGCGCGCATCGCCGCGAGCTTCATGCGGAATTCGAGCGCATCGGCACGGCGCGCGAGTTCGCGTGGCGCCTGGTCGTCGTCGAGTGATGCAAGGCGGCGGCGGTACAGGTCCATCACGCGCGCGGTCACATCGGTCGCATAGGCCTGAGCCGATTCCTCGAGGTCCGCGCACTCGGTGTCGTGCAGATGATCGATCGCGCGAATCGCCGATTGCGCGGCCAGCGTGCGCGCGAGCGCTTCTTCTGCCGCATGCGGGTCCTTGCCGCGCCGCCAGCCGCGCAGCAGCAGCGGCAACGCGACGACCGCCACCAGCAGCGACAGCAGGATCACGCCCGACGCGATGAAGATCGCGAGGTCGCGTCCCGGCAGCGGCGTGCCGTTAGGCAGCACCTCCGGCAGCGACAGCACGCCCGCGAGCGTCACTGCGCCGCGCACGCCGGCTACCGTCGTCACCGACACCATGCGCAACCCCGGCACCGCGTTCGCGACACCGTGTTTCGTCGCGCCGCGGCTCGCGAACCAGCGCAGCAGCCACACCCACGCGAAGCGCATCGCGTATAGCGCGAGCGCCACCGCAACGATATAGCCGATCAGCAGCACGACCTGCGCGTCGTTGGTTTCGTGCGCATCGAGCAGCGCGCGGCCGAGGATGTGCGGAAACTGCAGGCCGAGCATGATGAACACCATGCCGTTGAACACGAACTCGATCATCGTCCACGTGCTCGTGGCCCGCACGCGTGAGGCGACCTGCCACTTTTCCGTGATGCTCGCGTAATTCATCATCATGCCGGCGGAGACCGCGGCGAGAATTCCCGACAGCTCGAAGCGCTCGGCGGTCAGATAGGCGGCGAACGGAATCAGCAGCGTCATCACGACGCCCGGCGCGGGATCGCCTTCCTCGGTGAGATTCAGGAAACGCGCGGACACGAAGCTGAACACCGCACTCACCGCTGCGCCGACCGCGAGGCCGCCTACCGCGATGACCACGAAGCTCACCGACGCCGCACGCAGCGAGAACGCCCCGGTCAGCGCAGCGGCGATCGCGAACTTCAGCGCGACGAGGCCCGACGCGTCGTTCATCAGCGCCTCGCCTTCGAGGATATGCATCAGCTGCCCAGGAATCTTGCCCTTGCCGGCGATACCCGACAGCGCGACCGCGTCGGTCGGCGACAGCACTGCGGCGAGCGCGAACGCGACCGGCAGCGAGATCTGCGGCACCAGCACGTGCACGAAGTGACCGACGACCAGCACCGTCATGAACACGAGACCGAGCGCGAGCATCAGGATCGCGCGGCGCGCCATGAAGAACTCGCGCTTCGGAATGCGCCAGCCATCCGCGAACAGCAGCGGCGGAATGAACAGCAGCATGAAGATCTCCGGATCGAACGCGACGTGCAGATCGAGGCGAGGCCATGCGAGGATCGCGCCGATCGCGATCTGCACGAGGGGCAACGGCAGCTTGAACGGCAGCGCGCGGGTCAGCACACCGGACGCGGCGACGGCCAGTAGCAGGATCAGAACGGTGAAGACTATTTCCATCGTGAATTCCGGGTGGATGAAGGGGGCCATCCGCGCACCGCATCGGTGCGCGCCACGCCCCCGGGCGGCGCACGAACACTGTCGCCGGTGCAATCTTTCGGGCGAATTACAGCACAGTGTGCGCCAGCGTGCGCATGGACCTTGCTTAACCGGTAACGATGACGCACATTTGAGAGACGGTGTCGGTCTAGTTGCCGTTCGCGTTCTGACCGGCCGGTTCTCGCGTGAGAGGATTGCATGACGACTGCGCAACAGGACAGGGCGGCAAGCGTGCCGCACGGCTTCGAGGTCGAGGTGACCTCGGGCCTTCGACGCTATTCGGTGCAGCACGGCGAACTGACGCTGACTAGCGTGTTCCAGCCGATTTTCAGTTTGTCGCACCTGCGCGCGGTTGGCTACGAGGGCTTGCTGCGCGCGCACGACGCGCTCGATCGCGCGGTGTCGCCGCTCGACGTATTCGGCGAGGCCGCGCGCCTCGGCGACGCGCTGCAGATCGACCGGCTCGCGCAGACGTTGCATCTAGAGAACTTCAAGGTGCTCGGCGCGGAGCGCGAATGGTTGTTCCTGAACGTGCATCCGGGCGTGCTGACCGACCCGTATCTCGCGGCCGCTTTGCTGGCCAATCTGCGGCGGCTCGATCTGTCGCCGCGGCGTGTCGTGCTCGAAGTGCTCGAGCAGCGCGCCGAAGATCTCGATCGACTCGCCGACGCGGTGCGCGAGTTCCGCGAGCGCGGCTTCCTGATCGCGCTCGATGATTTCGGTGCCGGCCATTCGAACATCGAGCGGATCTGGCAACTGAATCCCGATATCGTGAAGCTCGACCGCATCATGCTGTCGCACGCCGCGCATCGCGCCGACATGGCGACGATCCTGCCGGGGCTCGTGTCGCTGCTGCATGAGGCGGGCAAGCTCGTGCTGATCGAGGGCGTCGAGACTGAGCACGAAGCTCAAATGGCGCTCGCCTGCAATGCGGACTTCGTGCAGGGGTTTTTCTTCGGCCGGCCGAGTCCCGGTATTGCCGATGCGATCCACACGGCGATTTGCATCGGCGAAGTCACCGAGCGTTATCGCGCGCAGGCCGAGGCGCGCGAGCGGCGCAGCGCGATCCGGCTCGCGCCGTATCTGCGCGCGTTCGAGCGCGCCGCGGAGCGTCTCGCCGCCGGAGAGCCGCTCGACGAGGTGTGCTGGAATTTCCTCGCGCTCGATCACGCGGCGCGCTGTTTTCTGCTCGATGCGAAGGGCCGCCAGGCTGGCCGCAACGTCGTGCTGCGCGCCGATCGCGCGGCGCACGAAACGCGCTTTCTGCCGCTCGCCGACGCGCAGGGCGCGAACTGGCTGCGTCGGCCGTACTTCAGCGTCGCGATCAATGCGCCGGAGCGCGTGCACGTGACGCGGCCGTATCTGTCGATCAACGAGGCGTTGCCGTGCGTGACGCTGTCGGTGGCGACGCGCGTCGGCAGCGAGACCTGCGTGCTGTGCGGCGATATCGATTGGGTCGAGGACGAACGCGGCGCGCGCATCTGACATGATGTCGTTTTAATCGAAATCAGCCTGCGCTCATGTCCGTGCTGCTCGAAGTGATTGCCACGACCGTCGCCGATGCGCGCGCTGCCGCGCAAGCCGGAGCCGACCGTCTCGAACTCGTGACCGCGATGGGCGAGGGCGGTCTGACGCCGAGTGTGGGCTTGATCGAGGCGGTGGTAGCCGCGGTCCGCATCCCCGTGAACGTGATCGTGCGGCCGCATAGCCGCTCGTTCGTCTACGACGCCGACGATTACGCGGTGATGCTGCGCGACATCCGTGCGGTGAAGGCGGCGGGCGCGAACGGCATCGTGATCGGCATGCTGGATGCCGAGCGCGCGATCGACCGTGAAGGTCTCGCGCGCGCGTGCGAAGCTGCCGATGGACTCGCGATCACGTTCCATCGCGCGTTCGATGAAGCGCGCGATCTGCGCGAAGCGCTCGATGTATTGCTCGGTTTCGACGCGGTGACGAACGTGCTGACGTCGGGCGGAAAGCCGTCGGTGCTGCAGGCGCAAGCCGTGGTCAGCGAGCTGGTGCGGCAGGCTGAAGGCTCGCCGTGCACGGTGCTCGCCGGTGCCGGCTTGACGGTCGATGCGGTCGCGGACTTCGTGAGCAACACGCACGTCGAGGCCGTCCATTTCGGCTCCGGCGTGCGGGTGAACGGCAACGGACTCGCGCCCGTCGATCCGGCGAAAGTGATGCAGGTGAGGGCGCTGCTCGACGCGACGTAAAACCGAGCAGCGCAACGAACGTACTTACTTCGCGACCACCACCGGAATGCCGCGCAATTGCCCGGCGCCCTTCATTTCCTCGAGCGACTTCTTCACCGCGACACCCGTCGCAGCATCGATGCCGAGGCGCGCGGCGAGGTCGCGTTCACCACGCTTGACCCCCGCCAGATTCGCCAGCTTCACGTGCCCATAACCGCGTACGCGCGCATGCAGTTCAGCGAGTTTCGCGACGTCGTCGAGATGGCTCGCGTCGAGTTTTGCCAGCGCGCGTTGCAGCGTGGTTTCGTAATCGCTCGCGAGTTCGCGCTCCATCTTGCGCTCGAGTGTGCGGCCGAACGGATCGAGCGCCGTGCCGCGAAGACCTCGCCATTTCGCGAGCAGGCCGAGCACGGGCCACATCCACTGACCATAGGTCTTCTTCGTGGGCACGGCGCCGGGCTGCGCGCGCGTAAGCGTCGGCGGCGCGAGGTTGAAGCGGATCGTGAAGTCCTTGCCGGCAGCGCCCTCGAACTGCGCTTCGAGCGCTTCGCGGAACGCGGCATCCGTATGCAGACGTGCGACTTCGTACTCATCCTTCACCGCGAGCAGCCGATAGAACGTCGTCGCGACTGCACGTGTCACCCGCTCGCTCGTCTTATCGACGGCCGTTTCCGCGCGGCGAGCCGTATCGACTAGCGTGCGATAGCGCTTCACGTAAGCGGCACCGCCATACGCGAGCAGACGTGCTTCACGATGCGCGATCAGCTCGTCGAGCGTATCGACCCGCACGCCCGGCTTCGGCGCATGGCGCGACTGCCACAGCGATTCGAGCGCGGCCGGATCAGCCGCGGCCATGCGCCCGATCGAAAACGCGAGCTGGTTCATCTGCACGGCGACGTTGTTCAGTTCGATCGCGCGCATCATCGCGGCGAACGATACCGGCACCAAACCGAGCTGCCACGCGAAACCGAGCATCAGAATGTTCGCGCCGATCGTGTCCCCGAGAAAACGCGTAGCGAGCGCTTGCGCGTCGCACGTCGACATGCGCTCTGCACCGGCCGCGTGACGCATCTTGTCGATCAGCGCGTCGGCATGCAGCGTCGCGTCCGGGTTCTGCACGAAGCTCGCGTTCGGAATCGCATGCGTGTTGACGACGATGCGCGTGCGGCCATGCCGCACCGTCTGCAGCGCATCGGCGCTCGCGCCGACCACCATGTCGCAGGCGAGCAGCACGTCGGCCTGCTGCGTGTCGATGCGCACCTGGTTCAGCCATTCGTCGCGCGCGGCAAAACGCACGAACGACAGCACCGCGCCGCCCTTTTGCGCGAAGCCCATGAAGTCGAGCACCGACGCGCTCTTGCCTTCGAGGTGCGCGGCCATGCTGATCAATGCGCCGACCGTCACGACACCGGTGCCGCCGACTCCGGTGACGAGGATGTCGTACGGCGCGGCATCGAGTGGCGTCGCGGGAATCGGCAAGGCGTTGACTTGGGCGGCGAGCGCCTGCGGATCGAAGGCGACGCCCGCGGCCTTTTTCAGCGTGCCGCCTTCGACGGTGACGAAGCTCGGGCAAAAGCCGTTCACGCACGAGTAGTCCTTGTTGCACGACGACTGATCGATGCGGCGCTTGCGACCGAGCGCGGTTTCCACCGGTTCCACCGACAAACAGTTCGACTGCACGCCGCAATCGCCGCAGCCTTCGCAGACTTCTTCGTTGATGAAGAGCCGCTTGTTCGGATCGGGGAACTCGCCTTTCTTGCGACGACGGCGTTTTTCGGCCGCGCAGGTCTGGTCGTAGATCAGCACGGTCACGCCGTCAGTGTCGCGCAACTCGCGCTGCACCGCGTCCATCTCGCTGCGATGGTGAAACGTCGTGCCCTGCGGAAACTGGCCGTGATGGCCGTCGTATTTCTCGGGCTCGTCGCTGACCACGACGAAACGCGACACGCCCTCGGCTTCGACCTGTCGCGCGATCTGCGGCACGGAGATGCTGCCGTCGACGGGCTGGCCGCCCGTCATCGCGACCGCGTCGTTATAGAGGATCTTGTAGGTGATCGTCGCTTTCGCCGCGACCGCCTGGCGGATCGCGAGAATGCCCGAGTGAAAATAGGTGCCGTCGCCGAGATTCTGGAATACGTGGCGGGTCTTCGTGAACATCGAATGCGCGGCCCAGTCGACGCCTTCGCCGCCCATCTGAATCAGCCCGGTCGTATCGCGCTCCATCCACGACGCCATGAAGTGACAGCCGATGCCGGCCTGCGCGATCGAACCGTCCGGCACTTTCGTCGACGTGTTGTGCGGACAGCCGGAGCAGAAGTACGGCGTGCGCTTCACGCTGTCCGCCGCGTTCGACAGGATCTGCGGCGCGACCAGATCGACGACGCGTTCGCGGCGATCGAGCGCCGGCTTGTGCTTCGCGAGCCAGTTCGCGAACACCGGCAGGATGCGCGACGGCCGCAATTCGCCGAGCGACGACAGCAGCAACGTGCCATCTTCGGCGTGCTTGCCGATCACGACCGGCCGCGTGCCTTGCGTGCGGTTGTACAGATAGTCCTTGATCTGCTGCTCGATCACGGGGCCCTTCTCTTCGATCACGAGCACTTCGGACAGGCCCGATACGAACGCGTCGATGCGTGTCATCTCCAGCGGAAACGACAGCCCGACCTTGTAGATGCGCACGCCGGCCGCGTCGAGATCGGCGACCGTCAGATCGAGCCGGCGCAGCGCTTCCATCAGATCGAGATGCGCCTTGCCGCACGTGACGATGCCGACATTCGCGTGCGGGCTCGGCGCGATCCATTTGTCGATGCTGTTGATGCGCGCAAACCGGCGCACCGCGTCGAGCTTCGCGTGCAGACGCGCTTCGATCGTCAGGCTCGGCAGATCGGGCCAGCGGTTGTGCAAACCGCCGGCTGGTGCTTCGAATTCCTGCGGCGGTGCCCATTCGGTTTGCAGCGCGTCGAGATCGACGGTCGAGCCCGATTCGACGGTCTCCGAAATCGCCTTGTAGCCGACCCACGCGCCCGAGAAGCGCGACAACGCCCAGCCGTACAGGCCGAATTCGAGCATGTCCGCGATGTTCGACGGATTCACCACCGGCATATGCCACGCCATCATCGCGAAGTCGCTCTGATGCGGCATCGACGACGACACACAGCCGTGATCGTCGCCCGCGACCACCAGCACGCCGCCGTGCGGCGACGAGCCGTACGCGTTGCCGTGCTTCAGCGCATCGCCCGCGCGGTCGACGCCCGGGCCCTTGCCGTACCACATCGCGAATACGCCGTCGACGGTGCGCTCGGGATCGGCTTCGACGCGCTGCGTGCCGAGCACGGCGGTGCCGCCGAGTTCTTCGTTGATCGCGGGCAGAAAGCGGACGTCGCTCGCAGCGAGCAGTTTTTTCGCCTTCCACAATTGCTGATCGACCATGCCGAGCGGCGAGCCGCGATAGCCGCTGATGAAACCGGCGGTGTTCAGGGCGCGGGTTTTGTCGAGCGCACGCTGCATCAGAGGCAGGCGCACGAGCGCCTGGGTGCCGGTCAGAAAGATCCGGCCGCGCGTCGCGGTGAGATTGTCGGAAAGCTTGTAGTCGGCGAGAGCGGGCGTGCCGTCGATGGGCAGGCGAGCGGTCATGGGGGAGTCTCCAATGTTCTGGCTCGGCGCGCGGGTGGTGGGGTCACCGATACCGCGCAGCGAAAGAGACTCTATTTTTTAGCGCTCGCGGGAGTGAATTATTGCTTCTTTAATCGGGCGTGCGCGAATGGGCGCGATGACTCGCGCGTTTCGGCCCGCTTTTGAGCCGGATTTGCCATGCGGCGGCGCGCTTCGGGTATCCCCTGGGTATCGTGGGGCGTCGAATGGGACTGTGGCTATTGCTACTGCGCGGTGTTCGCCGCGATGTCGGGTTGGAGCGGCGCCGCATCGAGCGGCACGATCTCGTCGAAGTGCGAATAGTCGATGTGGCTCACGCCGTCTTGCTCGCTCATGATGTCGACGAACCGGTGCTGCCAGACGATCTGGTCGCAGGTCCACATGTGGCGCGCCTGCATGGTTTGCGACGTCGATTCGTCGATGCCTTCGAGGGTGAGCAGCAGCGACACATCGCGGCCCTTCAACGATTCGGCGTTTTCGCCGAACAGCGGACTCGCTTCGTCGATGATGTGCATCAGCGTCCAGCCGAGCTTGAACACCGGGTGCTGGTCGCGTACCAGCGTGAGGTCGTAGAGCTTGCGCAGCGTAAAGCCTTCGATCGACGTCTCCAGACGCATGATGCGCAGCCGCGCGCGTGCCTCGGCAATCACGTTCTGACGCGCGTTGGCCGAGCGCACCATCAACGTCATGCGGCCGTCGATCGGCCGGATCACCGCATAGCGCGCGAACATGATCTTGGCGTGTGGCCGCGAAAAGCGCGCGAAGATCAGCCCGGTCGCCAACGCGATGCTGGACATGCCGATGAAGATTTCCAGCGTCGCGATCCAGTGCGCGTAGACGGTTTGCGGATGCATGTCGCCGTAGCCGACCGTGGCGAGCGTTTCGACGCTAAAGAAGAACGCGCCGCCGAAGCCCTTCGGAAACAGATTCGCGATCGGAGCGTCGCCGAGCATGTAGAGCATCGCGAACACGGTGTTGAGCAGCAGGAACAGCAGCGCGAGCGACACGAAGAACACCGGCCAGCGCACGCCGAGCGCGCGGTGATACAGGTCTTGCCACAACGGTGTCGGCATGCCGTGCGCGATCACCACGCGATCGTCGAGACGCATTTCGCGGCTGCCGCGTGGGCGGCGCCTCGGCGCGCTCGTGTCGGTGTCGGGGTCGCCGAGCGTGGAAAAACGGTCTGACGGTTCGGTTGCCATCACGCGCTCGTGGGGATCAATACAGGCACAGCGTAGCATGGCGCGAGAGGGGGTAGAGAGGGGCGAAGCGGCGCCGTTGCCTTGCAGTTTTGCGAATGACATTCAGCATTCCGACGTTATATGACAAGGCTCATGTAGTTGACTGGACCGTGCCGATCAGCTTGATTTACCTCGTCACTAGCATGGTAGTGACGAGGGTTATTTTTATTCGGAAAAGCTATCTCAATTTAAATTGTTTTCGAGATAATCAAATGTCTTGGTTTGTTTTTTTAATTTGCTGTACCATTCCGAAATCAAAATATGATTGAAATAATCTGATATGTCGTGGGATAAGACCGCTGCTGTTAACTATTTGCACTCGAATGCAAGACCAGTGAGCCGTGGAGAATGCGCCCGGTACGTTAGAGAAGCAATTGAGCGAGGCGGAATTGTATTGGCTCGCACCCGGTCCGCGAAAGACTACGGGCTTTCGTTGGCTCACGCTGGGTTTCGTGCGGTATCGACAGCCTCTCCCCAAAAAGGCGATGTAATCGTGATCGACGGCATCCATTTGCATCCGCACGGACATATGGCAACGTACGATGGACAATACTGGATTTCCGATTTCAAGCAGTGGCGTGGCTTCTATCCCGGTTCCGATTACCGGTCCGCACGACCGGATTACAAGATCTATCGCCACGATTGAGGTTGCATCCATGAGAAAATATCTGGCGATTTTTATCGCCGCGCTGTTGCTGATTTTTAACGGCACCTCATATGCAGGAAACGCGACCCACGCCGAACAAGCAACTCCCGAGACCCGCGTAAGAGATTTCTACGCATGGTTCATTCCGCGCCTGGCCGCAGACCGCGACTATCCGATCATGGACAAGGAGATATACAGGCACGTTGCAAAACCAACCGTCGATTTATTACGAAAGCAATATCAGGCCAACAAATTCTCCGAAGATGCGGAGTACTTCACGAAAGTGCAAGACTTCGACGAGAAAGATTGGGCCGGGCATATAGCGGTGCATCCAGTCTTCATGCTCGACAGCGTGGCGCTCATGGCTGTTACGTTCGGCTTGAAAGACAAACAGACCAATATCGTGTTTTTGCGCCAGGAAAACGGAATCTGGAAGATCACCAAAGTCGTCGACACGCTCGACTATCGCTGACAGCTCAGCGTTATCTTGCGTGGCGACGCGCAGCGCTCAAGGCCGCCACGGCGAATCTCGACGCGACCTCAAAAAGCGCGTCGACAACCGCTTACGGAAACACGTGCGGCTTCGGAATCCCCGCGCCGTGCTCGATATCGTCGACGGCCTGCCGATGCGCGCTTTCCACCGCTTCGGCCTGCTCGGCAAAGCCCGCGTCGCCGCCGACCGTGGTCCACGGCTTGACGGGCTTCTCGCGATGACGGATTTCGTATTCCGCGTCCCAGCGCGCGCCGCTCAGCTCGAGCGGACGAACGTGAATCGAATACACGCCGTATTGGAACAGCTGTTCAGACATGATCGCCTCCAGCCGGCCGACCCCGCAGCGGTGCGCCAATGCGCGAGCACGCTGCTGCGCCTTGGTTCGGCCTACAGTTCGATTTCCCCGAGGATTCGATGTGCGAGCGCTTTGGCTTCTTCGAGCGCTTCTCCCGGCGTCGACGACGTCGAGTCGACTTCGTAGAGCGTGGTCTCCTGATCTTCGCTGGGTTCGCCCTCGTCGCGCGCGAGGGTGACGACACCTTGAAAGGCGTCCTGTGCGACTTCTCTTATCGACGCAGTGGCCGTGTAGATCCCTTTTGTGTAGGTGACGTCCTCCATGGCCTCGCTCCTTTTCGCAAAGGTTTCGATATTTTCATCCTAGCACGGCGTGGCGGGATCGGTTCCCGCCCAGGCCGGCTTCGCGCCGCGCGACGTGCTCGACATCCGTCACGCTACGCGCGCCCCAAGGCAGCAGAATTACAGCGCCGCGTTTTACAGCAGCGCGACCACCTCGTCGAGCGTCGGCGCGTGCGCGCCGGCATGGCCGCAAGCCGCAGCGCCTGCGGCGAGCGCGAATGCGAGATGCTCGGGCCACCGGCGTTGCGGCGCGCTCATCAGGCTGAACAGCAGACCGCCGATCGACGCATCGCCCGCGCCGACCGTATCGACTACTTCGACGCGCGGCGGCTTTGCCTCGATCACCGCGGCGCCGTCGAGCAGCATCGCCGTGTCGGGGCCGCGGGTGACGAGCACGGTGGCGGCCGGATTCATCGCGCGCAATTGCGCGAGCGCGGCGGCTTCGTCGCTGGTCTTGAAGAACATGCGCAAGTCTTCGTCCGATACCTTGATCAGATCCGCGAGCGCGGCCATCTGGCGCAAGGTCGGCTCGTAGCCGTGCTCCATCAGATTGCGATAGTTCGGATCGAAGCTGATCTTCACGCCGTGCGAGCGCAACTCGGCGGCGAGCGCCGCGAGCGTATCGCCGAGCGGCTGACGCACGAGGCTGATGCCGCCGAAGTGCGCCCATTTCACTGCGTTCATCCAGCCGGCCGGTAGCCTGGCTGGATCGAACGCGAGGTCGGCGCTGTTCTCGCCCATGAAGAAGTACGCGGGAGGATGCGTCTGATGCACGATCGCGAGCAGCGGCGGGTGCTCGACGCGCTGCAGGAAGCGCATGTCGAGCCCGGCGGCGACGCTCGCGTCCCACAGCTCGTCAGAGAAGTTATCGACGCCCAGCGAGCCCGCGCACGCGGTCGGCAGGCCGAGCCGCGCGACGCAGCGCGCGACGTTCCAGCCGGCGCCGCCCGGACGCGACAGCCAATGCGATGCTCCGGTGCGCACGAGGTCGGTGAGGATGTCACCGGCGGACACGAAAACGGGGAGGTCGGTGGTCGCGCTCATTGTGCTTTCTCCGCTGAAACCGCTGCGGCGGGCGCGGTCGATCCTGCAGACGCGTCTTCGCCGAGCGCATGGGCGAGCACTTCGTAGCACGCGCCCATCGTGTGATAGTCGGTCTTGCCGGCCGGGCTCTTTTCGTCGCTGTACTTGCGGTTGTCGCAAGTCAGGATGCGATACCACGCGCCGTACTTGTGGTCGACGAAATGCGTCCAGCTATAGCGCCAGATCTCGTCGTACCAGTCCCAGAAGCGCTCGTTGCCGGTGCGCTTGCCTAGCAGCGCGGCGGCCGCGAACGTCTCGGCCTGCACCCAGAAGTACTTGTCGTGATCGCACACGGTGCCGTCGGGGCCGAAGCCGTAGTAGAGGCCGCCGTGGTCTTCGTCCCATGCGTGCGTCATCGCGGCGTCGAACAGTTCGATCGCGCGCGGCAGCAGCCACGGCAGCGGACGGAAGCGTTCGAGAATCAGCAGCAGCTTCGCCCATTCGGTTTGATGGCCCGGCTGGAAGCCCCACGGACGGAAGATGTTCGAGCTGTCTTCCTCGTTGTAATGCCAGTCGACCGACCAGTCCGCGTGAAAGTGCTCCCACACGAGTCCTTGCGACAGCTTCGCCTGGCGCAGCGTGATGTTCGACGCGACGCGCTCGGCGCGATCGAGATACACCAGATGACCGGTCGCCTCGTGCGCGGCGAGCAGCGCCTCGGTGGTATGCATGTTCGCGTTCTGCCCGCGATACGTGCTGACGCGCCAGTCGGCCGATGCGTCGTCGGCATAGAGGCCGGCGGCGGGGTCCCAGAAGCGGTGCTCCATCAGTTCAAAGGTCGCGCCGATCATCGGTTTCGCTTCTTCGATGCCGGCCATCGCCGCATGCGAGTATGCGAGCAGCACGAACGCGAGGCCGTAGCAGTGGCGCGTCGCGTCGAGCGTGCGTTTTCTGCCGTCGCGCCATTCGATTTCCCAGTCGTAGCCCTCGTGCTGCGAGTCCCAGTGCGCGTCGCGCAGAAAGCGCAGGCCGTGCCGCGCGTATTCGAGGTGCTTCGGGTCGCCGAACTGCCGGTACGCCATCGCGTAGTTGAACACGTAGCGGCAACTGCTCACCAAATGGCGCGTGGTCCGGTTGTAGACCGAACCGTCGTCGCGGAAGAAGTGGTAGAAGCCGCCGCTCGGGTCGAGCACGTTCGGCGCATAGAAGCGCAGCGTGTCCTCGATGTGCGCGAGCAAAAACTCGCGCTTGCGGAAGCTGGCGACCGGCGGCGCCTTCACGACGTCGGTGAGAGGGTGATGCGGATCGGTTTTCGTCATGGCGTTTTCACCAAAGTACTGGCACGGGCAACGAGTTGAACGGGCAAGCGGACTTCGAGTTCGGCGGGCGAGTCTTCGAGCAGCAGTTCGACGCCGCGTCGGCCGAGCGCTTCCTTGTCGACAGCGATCGTCGATAGCGGCGGGGTCGAGTGGGCGGCGGCGGGAATGTCGTCGAAACCGATGATCGCGATGTCGTCGGGCACGCTCAGACCGCGCGCGAGGCATACGCGCAGCGCGGCGAGCGCGGCGGCATCGTTGAATGCGAATACGGCGTCGGGGCGCGGGCCCGGCGCGTCGAGCAGGCGCTGCATCGCGCGCGCGGCGCCGGTGTCGGGATCGAGCCCGGCGTCGATGGTCACTTCGAGCGACGGGTCGAACAGCAGCCCCGCTTCGAAGAACGCGCGCCGGTAGCCGAGCGCGCGCTCGGCGATGCTGAAGTGCGCGAGCGAGCCGCCGATGAACGCGACGCGCTTGCGCTGCTGCGCGAACAGATGGCGCATCGCGAGGGTGGCGCCGCCGGCGTTGTCGAGATTGACCGAGCGCAGGCCCGGCGACCATAGATCGATCAGCACCAGTGGGCGTTGCATCGCGACCAGCGTGGCGAGCGTTTCGGGCTCGACGAAGCCGGCGATCGCGACGGCGTCGGGCGCGTGCAGGCGCATCTGGTGAATCACGTCCTCGGTCGGCCCGGCGGTGAGCACCGACGGCACGATGCCGCGCTCGCGGCACGCGTCTTCGACGCCGTGCAGCACGTGCGAGAAAAACGGGCTCGCGGCGAAGTTGTTGTGCTGACGATGCAGCAGGAAAGTCAGGCGACGGATGCGCGGACGCAGCTGCGCCGAATCGTAGCCGAGTTGGCGCGCCGCTCGGACGACGCGTTCGCGCGTGGCCTCGGAAAGGCCCGGCTGATTTTTGAGCGCGCGCGACACGGTGCCGATCGAAACGCTGGCCGCGCGGGCGACGTCGCGGATGGTTGTTGCCATCGAATGAAGCTGCCGCGCAAGGCGAGGCAGCACGGGTTCAGGTCGGGCGATTGTATAGTAAAACGCTGCCAAAACAGCCCGCAAAACGTCCGAGCAACACCGGTAAATACCCGTATTTTATGGAGTTGTCTGAAGTTAAAGTGTTTAGTAAAAAAGACTAAACAATAGGTGGGCCGCCGTTTTCGACGTTCATCCAGAATCGTCCTATGCCATCCGGCCGAGGCGACAGCGAGAGCGTTTGCGCGTGAAATAGCGACAACGGCCAATGAAGCGCCAAAAGAAAAAGCCGCCCGAAGGCGGCTTGCTTCACACGATCAAAACGACGCTCAGGGAGGGCGCTTATGAATGTCCTGTTTGCATTGCGTGTGCGTTCAACGGCGCGCGACGGCGGCGGCGGGTCGCCGCGCCGCCGCCTCGCTCTCGCCGCTGAGGTCGCGGGCGCCCCAGCGCTGCGCGAGCGCGGCGCAGACCATCAGCTGGATCTGATGGAACAGCATCAGCGGCAGCACCACGGCGCCGACCGCGTGCGACGCGAAGATCACCTTGGCCATCGGCACGCCGGCGGCGAGGCTCTTCTTCGAGCCGCAGAAGATGATCGTGATCTGGTCCGCGCGGTTGAAACCGAGCCGCTTGCTCGCGAAGATCGTCATGCCCAGCGCGAGCGCGAGCAGCACGCAGCTCACCACGACGAGGCCGCCGAGCGCAGAAAGCGGAATCGTGTGCCACAGGCCTTCGGTGACGGCCTCGCTGAACGCGCCGTACACGACGAGCAGGATCGAGCCCTGGTCGACGAACTTCAGCACGCCGCGATTCTTCTCGATCCACTTGCCGATCAGCGGGCGCAGCAGTTGGCCGGCCACGAACGGCACGAGCAGTTGCAGCACGATGTTGCCGATCGTATGCCACGGCGAAGTGCCGCCGCTCGCGGCCTGATTCGTCACGATGAGGCTGACGAGTGCTGGGGTGACGAAGATGCCGAGCAGGCTCGAGGCGGACGCGCTGCATACCGCGGCCGGCACGTTGCCCTTGGCAATGGACGTGAACGCGATCGACGACTGGACCGTCGATGGCAGCGTGCAGAGGAAGAGGACGCCGGCGTAGAGCGACGGTGTGACCAGCGGCGAAAGGACCGGTTTAAGCGCGAGGCCGAGCAGCGGAAACAGCGCGAACGTGCTCAGCAGCACCACCAGGTGAAGGCGCCAGTGCGTCGCGCCCGCAATGATCGCCTCGCGTGACAGCTTCGCGCCGTGCAGGAAGAACAGCAGGCCGACCGCGATGTTCGTCACCCAGTTGAATCCCACCGCGGCCTGTCCATGAACGGGCAGCAGGCTGGCGAGGATCACGGTGCCGACGAGGCACAGCGTGAAGTTATCGGGAAGGAGTTTCGGACGGGCCATGTCGCAATCTCAATTCAATGACGCGGTGTAAGCACGGGACGGGCCTGTCAGGGCGCGGTGCGTGCCAATGTGAAACGACTATTGTTGTCGAAAGTCGATTGAAAACGCAAATTCATTTGCCGAATCGATTAATGAAGTTTGCGCATTGACCCGCGCGGCGCACCCGATTTCAGTATTGGCGACGTGCTTCCTCGCCACAAATCGTTTACCCATTGACGTTGCAGGCGGCGTTTATTTGCAACAAACGGCGCTTGCGTGAGGGAGGTAAAAACGCCCCTTGGCAAGCCGCAAAGACGCCCCCGCACAAGGGCTCCAGCGCGGAAAAACGCCGCAGTAACAGGGTGTTACATCCACCGACGAGACCTAACACTTTTTGGCTCGACACCCTCTGCCCACGACCATAAATTACTCAGTCAAAGGCCGCAGGGATGCCCTGCGCCGCGGCAGGCACGCGGCGCATTTCTCCTCCCGCAACAGGTCCATCGCAGCTCGAACGGTGGATTTCAGGCAAGTCTTCGGGCGTGAGAGTCACAAGGTGGACGGGTTGTCGAGAACGAGGCACTGGGTGTGGGGCGCGGTTATCGCCGTGCTGTGCTCGTTCGCCTATGCGAAGGGGCAAGGTGTGCCGCATGGCGGCGGTGCTTATTCGCACCAGGCTGGGGGCCACGCGCCGCGCATGGAGATGCGCGGCGACGGCCATTACGCCGGCCCGGGCGGTGCGCCCGCTCCGCGCGGCTCGCGCAATGCGACGGCTTGGCGTGACGCACGCGCGCAGCGCGGCAATCCGAACATAACGGACGCCAATTTCGGTTATGGCTTCGGCAGCTACAAGTCCGGCATGCGCCGTGTCGGCGATCCGTCCAGCTATGCCGGCGCGATCACGCCGGTCAGCGCGGAATCGCGTCCGGTGCCGCATCCCCCGTCCAACATGCCGATGCGCAACGGTTCGATCCGCGCCGACGTCGCCCGCTACAACGAAGAGCGCGGCGCCGCGCGTCCGATGCAACGTCCAGCCGACGATCCGCGGCAACCAGGCGGTTCACCCTATCGCAATTAGCTGAGCGCGATTTACCCGATCGTTTCGCGCCATGTGGGCCACGTTCGCCGCTACCTGAACGGGTGAGCCTGCCGGCTTTGCACACAACGCGACCGCATATCGCCTGTCGCAAAACCCGTCCTCCGAATCCCTTCCCGCGATCCCTTGCGCGCCTTCCGCCGCGCCCGAGCGCCCAATCTGACGTTTCGACGCCACACTTTTTTGAAAACGCTCGGCATCGAAGTATCTGTCAGCGTCAAATCTTGGCATTCTGCCGCGTCGCGTCATCGGCCCGTCATTCAAGGCGCTCCCACACGCTGTGGCGCGCCGTTCGCCGCATGCCGCATTGCGTTCGAGGCGCCGGCCGCAGTCCGCTCAAAGTGTCGTATCAAGCCGATAACCGACCAAACTAATCAGACCGATATACCCGCAATAAGCAGCGATATTTTTGTTTATAAAAATGGTCCGCAAAGATGGACCCGCCCCGATTGACTCGACGATCGAACGGATAACAACAACCTTTCGCGCGAGCGCCCCCTTTCGCACAGCCACACCTTTTTGACAAAGATTGGAGAACCCATGAACACAAGCCTCAGCAGCGCGCTGAAGACTACTCTCAAGACCACCGCATGCGTCGCCGCGCTGGCGAGCGCATCGTCGGCGTTCGCGCAATCGAGCGTGCAGCTTTACGGCCAGGTCGACGAATGGGTCGGTGCGCAGAAGTTTCCGGGTGGCAAGACGGCGGTGGTCGTGTCGGGCGGTGGCATGTCGACGTCTTACTGGGGCTTCAAGGGGACCGAGGATCTGGGCAACGGCTACAAGGCGATCTTCACGATCGAAGGCTTCTTCCGCGCGCAAACCGGCGAGTACGGCCGCTTCACCGGTGACACGACGTTCTCGCGTAACGCGTACGTCGGTATCGAAGCGCCGTGGGGCACGGTGACCGCCGGCCGGCTGACGACGCCGCTGTTCGTGTCGACCATCCTGTTCAACCCGTTCGTCGATTCGTACGTGTTCTCGCCGATGGTCACCCACGTGTACCTCGGCCTCGGCACGTTCCCGACTTACACGACCGACCAGGGCGTGACCGGCGACTCGGGCTGGAACAACGCTGTGTCGTATGCGACGCCGAACTTCAACGGCCTGTCGGCGACGGCGATGTACGCGCTCGGCAACACGACGCAGAACGGCGCGAAGAAGTGGAGCGGCCAGGTGCTGTACTTCCACGGCCCGTTCGCGGCGACCGCGGTGTACCAGTACGTGAACTTCAACAACGTGCCGGGCGACCTCGGCAGCTTCGAAACCTCGGGCGTGCCGGGTCTGCGCAGCCAGAGCGTCGCGCAGGCGGGCGTGTCGTACGACCTGAAATTCGTCAAGCTGTACGGCCAGTACATGTACACGTACAACAACCAGCAGGTTACGAGCTGGCACGTGAACACCGGACAGGGCGGCGTCACGGTACCGTTCGGGCCGGGCTCGGTGATGGCGTCCTACGCGTATTCGCGTAACGGCGGCGGTTCGAACCAGACGCGCCAGACGGCGGCGGTCGGCTACGACTATCCGCTGTCCAAGCGCACCGACGTCTATGCCGCGTACATGTATGACCACATCACCGGTCAGTCGAGCGGCAACACGTACGGCGCGGGGTTGCGCGCGAAGTTCTGATCCCGGCGAACGGTTTCACCGCAAAGCCCGCGTTCCGCCCGGAACGCGGGCTTTGTCGTTTTCACCGCAGTCGAAGACCGGATGTTTGCTGCCGTTCCTTTGATAAACTAGGCAAAATGACGTCGATTGATTCCTGAAGCGAGCGACTGAGATGGACACCCTCGTCAGCATGAAAGTATTTCGCCACGTGGTCGAAGCCGGGAGCTTCGTCGGTGCGGCGGAGAAGATGGAGATGTCCGCCGCGATGGCGAGCAAGCACGTGATGCATCTGGAGCAGCAGCTCGGCGCGCGGCTCCTGAACCGCACCACGCGCCGCGTCGCACCGACCGAGGCGGGCCGCGAGTACTACGAGCGGCTCAGTCAGGCGCTCACCGAGCTCGACGAGGCCGGCCAGGCGGTCGGCGCGGCGAGCGTCGTGCCGCATGGGCGACTGCGGGTGTCGTCGCTGTCGGCGTTCGGCCTGAATCACGTGATGGCCGCGGTCGCGGACTACGCCGAGCTGTATCCGCAGGTCACCGTCGATATGACGCTGTCCGATCGCGTCGTCGAGCTGATCGATGAGGGTTTCGACGTCGCGATTCGCGCGTCGCCGGGCGGGCTCAAGTCGTCGTCGCTGATCGCGCGGCAGATCGCGACTGCTCACCTGGTGCTGTGCGCGTCGCCCGCCTATCTGCGCAAGCATGGCACGCCGAAGCGCGTCGCCGATCTCGCGCGCCACAACTATCTGCAGTACGCGGGCGTGTCGGCGCTCGAAGTCGCGACCGGCGACGCGAGCTCGCGCGTGCGCCTGTCGGGCAACCTGATCGTCAATCAGCTCGAGGCGCAGCGCGTGGTCGTGCTGCACGGCGCGGGCATCGCGATGCTCGGCACCGAGGTGATCGGCAGCGATCTCGCCGAAGGGCGGCTCGTGCCGCTGCTCGTCGACGAAGTGCCGCCGCGCGAGCTGCCGATCCACGTCGTCTACACGAGCCGGCGGCATCTGTCGGCCAAGGTCCGCTCGTTCGTCGATTTTCTGGCGGAGCGGTTCGCGAACGAATCGCTGTGGCCGTCGCTCGATGAGATCAAGGGGTTGGCTGTGCGGTAGCGTTTCCCGCAGCACCTAACAGACGCCGCCAATCGGCCGCCCGGCGCCCCGGCGCCGTCTTACCCCGTTTCTATATACTGACTGTCAACACCCATCAGTTAAATGAATTGGGGGAGACATGACCGATCTGTCCACGCCGCAGCGTGCCGGCAGCCACGAACTGCCCGCGGGCCGGCGCCTGCGCTTCGTCACCGCCGCCGCACTGTTCGACGGCCACGACGCGTCGATCAACATCATGCGGCGCATCCTGCAGGCGAGCGGCGTGGAGGTGATCCACCTGGGCCACAACCGCTCCGTCGCCGAAGTCGCGACCGCCGCGCTCAACGAGGACGCCGACGGCGTCGCCGTGTCGAGCTACCAGGGTGGTCACAACGAATATTTCCGCTATCTCGTCGAGTTGCTGCGTGCGCGCGGCGGCGAGCGCATCAAGGTGTTCGGCGGCGGCGGCGGCGTGATCGTCCCCGAGGAGATCGCCGCGCTGGAACGCGACGGCGTCGAAAAAATCTACTCGCCGCACGACGGCCAGCGGCTCGGCCTGCAAGGCATGATCGACGATATGATCGCGCGCTGCGTCGAAGGCGCGCGCGCGGCCGATGCCGCGCGCCCGACGCCGGTGCGCGAATGGCTCGCCGAACTGGCCGCGCGGCCGTTGCCGCTTTGCGTCGAGGTTAATGCTCCGCACGGCCGCGCTGCCCCTGGCTCGTACCCCGCCGATCCCGCCGCGCCGATCTTCCGCCGCCTCGCGCAACTGATCAGCGCGTTCGAAACGAACACCGTCGACGCCGCCGCACGCGACCAGCTATCGACACTCGCGCAGACCACGCGGGTTCCCGTGCTCGGCATCACCGGGACCGGCGGCGCGGGCAAGTCGTCGCTGACCGACGAGCTGATCCGCCGTTTCCGGCTCGACTACGACGACACGCTGAACATCGCCGTGCTCGCGATCGATCCGTCGCGCCGCAAATCCGGCGGCGCGCTGCTCGGCGACCGGATCCGCATGAACGCGATCGGCGATTGGGGCGGCGGCGCACGGGGCGACGCCCGTGTGTATATGCGCTCGATGGCCACGCGCGAGGCGTCGACCGAACTCTCCGACTCTCTACCCGCCGCGCTGATGCTGTGCAAGGTCGCGGGTTTCGATCTGATCGTCGTCGAGACTTCGGGGATCGGTCAGGGCGATGCGGCGATCGTGCCGTTCGTCGACGAATCGCTGTACGTGATGACGCCGGAGTTCGGTGCCGCGAGCCAGCTCGAGAAGATCGACATGCTCGACTTCGCGAGCTTCGTCGCGATCAACAAGTTCGATCGCAAGGGCGCGCAGGATGCGCTGCGCGATGTCGCGAAGCAGGTGCAGCGCAACCGCGCGGACTTCGCGACATCGCCCGATGCGATGCCGGTGTTCGGCACGATCGCGTCGCGCTTCAACGACGACGGCGTGACCGCGCTGTACCTGCGCATCGCCGCAGCGCTGCGCGCCCACGGTCTGCGCGACGGCGGCGCCCGGCTGAGTGCTCCCGAAGGTTTGCGCTTTTCGAGCAACCTGCACGCAATCGTGCCACCCGCGCGCGTGCGCTATCTGGCCGACATCGCGCAAACCGTCCGCGGCTATCGCGAGCGGGCCGACGTGCAGGCGCAGATCGCGCGCGAGCGCTGGCAACTGATCGAGACGCGCCGCATGCTCGGCGAAGCGGGCCACGACGCGTCATCGCTCGACGCGCTGATCGAGCAACGCAACACCGCGCTCGGCGAGCGCGAACGCAAGCTGCTCGATGCGTGGCCGCGAACGGTGGCCGCCTATACCGGCGACGAACACGTGGTGCGCATCCGCGAACGCGAAATCCGCACCGCGCTGACGGTCACGACGCTGTCCGGCTCCGCAATCCGCAAAGTGTCGCTGCCGAAATTCGTCGATCACGGCGAGATCCTGCGCTGGCTGATGCTCGACAATCTGCCCGGTTATTTCCCGTTCACCGCTGGCGTGTTTCCGTTTCGCCGCGAGAACGAGGACCCGACGCGCATGTTCGCGGGCGAGGGCGATCCGCAGCGCACCAATCGCCGCTTCAAGCTGCTGTCGGAAGGTATGTCGGCCAAACGGCTATCCACCGCATTCGACTCGGTGACGCTGTACGGCGAGGAGCCGCACGAGCGCCCGGACATCTACGGCAAGGTCGGCAATTCGGGCGTGTCGGTCGCGACCCTCGACGACATGAAGACGCTGTACGACGGCTTCGACCTGTGCTCGCCGGAAACGTCGGTGTCGATGACGATTAACGGCCCCGCGCCGACGATCCTCGCGATGTTCTTCAACGTCGCGATCGACCAGCAGATTGCTTTGAAAGAGCAACAGCAAGGCCGTCCGCTGAGCGAAGCCGAACTCGCCGCAACGCGCCGTGCCGCGCTCGAAAACGTGCGTGGCACCGTGCAAGCCGACATCCTGAAGGAAGACCAGGGGCAGAACACCTGCATCTTCTCGACCGAATTCAGCCTGAAGGTGATGGGCGACATCCAGGCGTATTTCGTCGAACACGGCGTGCGCAATTTCTATTCGGTGTCGATCTCCGGCTATCACATCGCCGAGGCCGGTGCGAACCCGATCTCGCAGCTCGCCTACACGCTCGCGAACGGTTTCACGTACGTCGAGGCGTATCTCGCGCGCGGCATGTCGATCGATGACTTCGCGCCGAATCTGTCGTTCTTCTTCTCGAACGGCATGGACCCGGAGTACACGGTGCTCGGCCGCGTCGCGCGGCGCATCTGGGCGATCGCGATGCGCGAGCGCTATGGCGCGAACGAGCGCAGCCAGAAGCTCAAGTATCACGTGCAGACGTCGGGCCGCAGCCTGCACGCGCAGGAGATCGATTTCAACGACATCCGCACGACGCTGCAGGCGCTGATCGCGATCTACGACAACTGCAACTCGCTGCACACCAATGCGTTCGATGAAGCGATCACGACGCCGACCGAGGAATCGGTGCGCCGCGCGGTCGCGATCCAGCTGATCATCAATCGCGAATGGGGGTTGGCGAAGAACCAGAATCCGAATCAGGGCAGCTTCGTGATCGACGAGCTGACCGATCTGGTCGAGGAAGCGGTGCTCGCCGAGTTCGAGCGGCTCACCGAGCGCGGCGGCGTGCTCGGCGCGATGGAAACCGGCTATCAGCGTGGACGGATTCAGGACGAGTCGATGCTGTACGAGCATCGCAAACATGACGGCTCGTATCCGATCGTCGGCGTGAATACGTTCGTGAGCGCGCATCCGCATGAAGCGCCGCGTCCGCTGGTGCTGGCGCGTTCCACCGACGCGGAAAAGCAGAGTCAGCTGCGGCGGTTGCGCGATTTCCAGACGCGCCACCGCGACGCCGCGCCTGAGGCGCTCGAACGCCTGAAGCGCACGGTGATCGACGACGGCAACGTGTTCGCGGTGTTGATGGACGTGGTGCGCGTGTGTTCGCTCGGGCAGATCACCCATGCACTGTTCGAGGTGGGCGGGCAGTATCGGCGGAATATGTAGGCCGCGAGGGGCGGCCCGGCCCGCCCCCGTTCAACACCTCAGCGCGCGATGCCGAGCCGCGCCTTCGCGTCGTCGTATTCCTTCTTCAGACGCCGCACGAGTTCGGCGACGTCGGGCACGTCGTCCATCAGGCCGACGCCCTGGCCCGCGCCCCAGATGTCTTTCCACGCCTTCGCCTTGTCGCTGCCGAAGTTCATCTTGGTCTTGTCCGATTCGGGCAGCGCGTCCGGGTCGAGCCCCGCGTTCTGGATGCTCTCGCGGATGTAGTTGCCATGCACGCCGGTGAACAGGTTCGTGTAGATGATGTCCGACGCCTTCGCGTTGATGATCGCCTGCTTGTAGCTATCGACCGCATGCGCCTCTTTGGTCGCGATGAAGCGCGTGCCCATGTACGCGAGGTCCGCGCCCATCGCCTGCGCGGCGAGAATCGAGCCGCCGTTCGCGATCGAGCCCGACAGCACGATCGGGCCGTCGAAAATGCGCCGCACCTCGCCGACCAGCGCGAACGGCGAGGTGGTGCCCGCGTGGCCACCCGCGCCCGACGCAACCAGAATCAGCCCGTCGACACCAGCGTCCAGCGCCTTCTGCGCATGACGCAGATTGATCACGTCGTGCAGCACGATGCCGCCATAGCTATGCACCGCATCGACGATCTCGCGCGCCGGCGCGCGCAGGCTGGTGATGAAGATCGGCACCTTGTGCTCGACGCAGACGCGCACGTCGTGTTCGAGCCGCGCATTCGACTGATGAACGATCTGATTGACCGCGATCGGGCCGATCACCGCATCCGGGTTCGCGGCCCTGTGCTCGGCGAGTTGCGCCTGGATCTGCGTGAGCCACTCGTCGAGCAACTCGGCCGGACGCGCGTTGAGGGCAGGGAACGAGCCGACGATACCGGCCTTGCACTGTGCCAACACGAGTTCGGGATAGCTGACGATGAACATCGGTGAAGCGACGACGGGCAGCGCGAGGTTTTGCAGAACGGCGGGCAGTGCCATGGTGCGAATCTCCAGATTGGGCCAACCGGTGCGGCGCGCGCCCGGCGAATAGATGAGTTTAGCGGCGGCACGCGGCTTGCGGCAGGCCGAGCGGCGAATGCGTGTGGCAATCGCACGAAACCGGCATACCGCAGTCGCGGCAAACATTTAAGAACGATCGTTCGATTATAGGCTAAGTGGACGAGCACCGGCGCGTTAGGGCCATTTGAACGGTTCGAAGGAGTATTCAGGTTCCATGTCTGCGGGGGTTATCCCACCTCGCACGGACTTGTCGGCCTTCTACAATGCACGGACCTGAATCGATCAACGAGACGTCATGGCCTTCGAAAATTTCACGCCTTTTCGCGTCGCCGTGGGCGATGTCGATATTTTCGGAGTGAAGGGCGGCGCCGGGCCGCCTCTGTTGCTGCTGCACGGCCATCCGCAATCGCATCTGATCTGGGAACGCTGCGCCGCGCCGCTCGCACAGCACTTCACGGTGATAGCAACCGATCTGCGCGGCTATGGCGCGTCGGGCAAACCGCCGAGCGATGCGACGCACATGCCGTACTCGAAACGTGCGATGGCCGCCGACCAGGTCGCGGTGATGCGCCACTTCGGCTTCGAGCGCTTCCTCGTCTGCGCGCACGATCGCGGCGCGCGCGTCGCGCACCGGATGGCGCTCGATCACGCCGATGCGGTCGAGCGTTTGATGCTGCTCGATATCGCGCCGACGCTCGCGATGTACGAAGCCACCGACCGAACGTTCGCGACGCACTACTTCCACTGGTTCTTCCTGATTCAACCCGAGCCGCTGCCCGAAACGTTGATCGGCGCGAATCCGGCCGCCTATGTCGACGCGGTGATGGGCGGACGTCACGCGGGCCTCGCGCCGTTCGATCCCGCCGCGCTCGACGCCTATCGGGCAGCGCTCGCCCAACCGGGCGCGGTGCACGCGATGTGCGAGGACTATCGCGCGTCGGCGAGCATCGACCTCGAGCATGATCGCGCCGATATCGAGCGCGGCATCAAGATCGGCTGTCCGCTGCGCGTGCTGTGGGGCGACAAGGGCGTGGTCGAAAAATGCTTCGATGCGCTCGACGAATGGCGGCATGTCGCGCGCGACGTGAGCGGCCGCGCGCTATCGTGCGGACACTATCTGCCCGAGGAAGCCCCGGACGAACTGGTCGCCGAGATGCTGTCGTTTTTCGAGGCGGTCGAAAAATAAGCGCTGGGCCGCTTCGCGCGGCCTTCGTTCGACCTTTCTCAGCCGAGCGGCGGCAGACGTCGTGTGACCGGCGTCGACTTGACGATCGCGGTGCTGGTCTCCGCGCGCTCGGTCACTTTCGACAGGATCTCGTCGAGTTGCTCGATCGAATGCAGGTACAGGCGGCAGATGAAACAGTCGTCGCCGGTTACCTTGTCGCATTCGACGAACTCCGGAATGCGCCGGATTACTTCTTCCACCAGATGCAACTGGCCCGGCAGCGGCTTCACGCGCACGATCGCCTGCAGCGTGAAGCCGAGCGCGCGCGGATCGATCTGCACGGTGAAGCGTTCGATCACGCCCTGCGCTTCGAGCCGCCGCACGCGCTCAGCCGTGCTGGGCGCCGATAAGCCGACGACGCGCGCGAGTTCGCTGACCGGCTGGCGCGCGTCCTGCGCGAGCGCGGCGAGCAGTGCCCGGTCGGTGTCGTCGAGTGCGACCGGCGTGATCGAAGCAAGGCGTTTGCTCATAGTGGCCTTCGTTTATGAGGTGAAAAAGCAGTAACGCTTAAGTTTAGCCATGTATTCGCGTAGGTGGATTAATTACACTGCCAGTTATGCAGTCATCAATCCGGGATCGAACCATGGCTTCAAACAAGGCTTCAGCAACGACCGCGAGCAGTTCGTCCAGCGACATCCGCCGCGGCGCGGCCGAGATGAGCATTGCGATGCTGATGTCGGGCACGATCGGCTGGCTCGTCGTGTCGTCGCAGCAAAGCCCCTTTAACGTGGTGTTTTTCCGCTGCATTTTCGGCGGCGCGACGCTCGCGCTCGTGTGCGCCGTGCTCGGCCTGTTCCGCCGCGAGCTGTTTTCGTGGAAGATGCTCGGCCTCGCGTTACTCGGCGGCGCGGCGATCGTCGTGAACTGGGTGCTGCTGTTCGCCGCATATTCACGCGCGTCGATTTCGATGGCGACGGCCGTCTACAACACGCAGCCGTTCATGCTGGTCGGGCTCGGTGCGCTGGTGTTTCGCGAGCGCATCAGCACGTCGACGATCGCGTGGCTCGTGGTCGCGTTCGTCGGGCTCGTGTTCGTCGTGAAGGTCGAGCCGGCCGTGCTCGCGGTGCCGGGGCAATATCTGGTCGGCGTCGCCTATGCGGTCGGCGCGGCGGCGATGTACGCGGTGTCGTCGATCATCACGAAGCGGCTGAAGGGCACGCCGCCGCATCTGCTCGCGCTGATCCAGGTGTCGCTCGGCGTGCTGTTGCTAGCACCGTTCGTGCGCTTCGACGCACTGCCGGCAAGCGGTGTGCAGTGGCTCGAACTGGTCGTGCTCGGCGTCGTCCATACCGGTCTCATGTACGTGCTGCTGTATGGCGCGATCCAGAAGCTGCCGACGTCGATGACGGGCGCGTTGTCATTCATCTATCCGGTGGTCGCGATCATCGTCGACCGGATTGCGTTCGGGCAGACGCTCGCATGGATTCAGGTGCTTGGCGCCGCGCTGATTCTGCTGGCAGCGGCGGGCGTGAATCTCGGCTGGCGGATCGTGCCGCAGAAAAAGCGCTTTTCGTCCACGTGATACGGCTCTTGCCAGGGATTCCGGAATAAGCGCGCGCATTCGAACGCCTAACGCGGCTTGATGACAGAATGTGTATGCATTTGTAAAACGCGGTGTCAAATTTCTGTAGGGAAATCACCGATGCGTTGCGAATATTCGCTCGCGTATCATTGATGGCGACGCTGATCACGTCCACACAGATGTTCCGCCGCTCGCCTTGTCGAGCGGCTTTCTTTTTGTAGGTACGGTTTTGGTTCCGGTGCGCGTTCCAACTGCACCCGACTGCACGGGCCAATCACACGTTCAACGCCGGGCGAGAATGCGCGTGCCGTCCACTTCGAGCGGTCCACCGTTTGCCGCGAGCTCCCCGATCATTCCCTTCAGCATCGCTGGCCATTCGCTGCGTGGCTTCAGCATCGACGCGGCGGCGCGCATCACGGATGCGTCGTCGAGCATGCGCAAAAGCGTGTCCACGCTCATCTCGCGGACTTCGAGCAGCTTGAATACGATTAGCACCTTCAGCGCGTTCCTCGCATTGCGCGCGGGGTCGGCACGCAACCACGCGACGCGCGACATCGCGCGTTCGAGCGCCGGTTCGACATGCGTGAACGGCGCGCCGTGGCCAGGGATGACCACGCGCACGTCGAGTGTCGCGATCATGTCGAGCACGGCCTGCTGCTCGGCAAAGCCGCTTTCGCCTTCGAGTTCGGGAAAGATCACGCCGAAGCCGTTTTCCCATAGTGCGTCGGCGCTGATCAGCAAGCGTTCGTCCGCGCAATAAAGCATCAGCGAATGCGGATCGCGCGCCGGGCGCGAGCGTGCCGGTGAAACCGAAGCGCTCGCAGGTTTGACCGGTCGCGCGAAAGCTGAGGCGCGTTTCGTCCCAGTCGCGTACGGCATCGGCTTCGGATGACGGGATCAGCGTGCGACACGGCCATGTGGCCTGCAACAGCGTGTTGCCGCCGCAGTGATCCGAATGCAGATGCGTGTTGACGATCAGATCGAGCGGCCGCGTGTGCAGCGCATTGCGCACCAGCGCGACCGTCTGCGAAGCGTGCGTCGCATAGCCGGTATCGACGAGCGCCGCGCAGGTGTCATCGACGAGCAGCACGTTGTTCGACGACAGCCAGCCGCGCTCGAACACCTGGATCGATGCGGGCAGCGCGATCATGGTGCGGCCGTTTTCGATTGCGCGTGCTCGAGCACGTCGGGCTTCGGCATCACGAGGATCGTCGAGGTGCCCGTAAGCATCAGCTCGCCGCGCTGATTGACCACCGTGCCTTCGAGGTAGGTCAGGTCGCCGCTCAGGCTCGGCTTCCAGTGAGCGTCGCGCACACGCCAGGTTATCGTCAGCGTGTCGTGCGCCTGCACTGCCTTCTTCAGCTTGATATCGAATTCGAGGCCGAGTGGTTGCGCGTAAGTCGAAAAATGCGTGGCGAGGAGCGCCATGAAATACGCGGTGGGTTGCGTGCCCGACGCGATCAGCCCGCCAAAGCGGCTTTGCGCGGCATACGCTTCATCGTGATGCAGCGGGTTCAGATCGACGACGAGCGTCGCGAACGATTTGATCGAATCCACCGACAATTCGACCGTCGAACTGAACGTCTCACCGAGCGTGACGACGCGCGGTGCGGCTTTCATTGCTTCTCCTTCGCCGTCGATGCCGTGCGGCTAGCGATGAACTGCGCGTGGCGCGCTTCGATCGAGTCCCATACCGCGCGCTTATCGTCGTCGTTGAAGGTCGACCAGCCGGCGATTTCATCGATCGTGCGCAGGCATCCTTCGCACCAGCCCGTCGACGCATCCATCCTGCACACGTTGATGCACGGCGACGGCACACAGACGCCGGCGGCTTTTTGTTCGTAAGGCTTACTGCTCGCCATCGTGTTCAGGCCGGCTCGCGCAACGCGACATCGGCGACCGGCGCGCCGGTCAGCGCAATCAGCTCCTGCGCGGTGAGATTGAACACTGCATGCGGATGACCAGCGGCCGCCCACAGGCTCTCCAGCTCGAGCAGATCGGCATCGATCAGGGTGACCGGTTCGGTCGCATGGCCGACCGGGCACACACCGCCGATCGCATAGCCGGTTTTTTCACGCACGAACTTCGCGTCCGCGCGGCCGATCTCGCCGACCTGCGCGGCCACCTTCTTTTCGTCGACGCGATTCGCGCCGCTCGCGATCACGAGCACTGGGGCGTCGTCTTCGCGGCGCCGGAACAGGATCGACTTCGCGATCTGTGCGACCGAGCAGCCAAGTCCAGCGGCCGCTTCGGCGGACGTCTTGCCGGTTTCCGGCAGCATCACGATTCGCCCCGCGTGACCGCGTTCGCGCAGCAGCAGCGCGACGCGGCGTGCCGAGTCGGGCAGCGCGGCGAGATCGTCGGAGTCGAAGGACGCGAGGTCGTTCATCGTTGGAGATCCTGATTCAAAATGGATGGAGCGTTTATACGCAGGAATTCGCTTCGCTGCGCGCCTTCGCGAGCAGCGCCTTGCCGGCGCGCGACACGTTGGCCCGGCCGATCGCGTTCGAAATGAAGTCGCCGATCTCGACCACCTGGGGGAGGTCGATGCCGGTCTCGATGCCGAGGCCGTTCATCAGATACAGCACGTCTTCGGTCGCGACGTTGCCGGTCGCGCCCTTCGCGTACGGGCAACCGCCGAGCCCCGCGACCGACGCATGAAAAATCTCGATGCCTTCGAGCAACGCAGCGTAGATGTTCGCAAGCGCCTGGCCGTAGGTGTCGTGGAAGTGTCCCGACAGATGCTCGCGCGGAAACACTTCGGTCACCGCCTCGAACACCTCGCGGGTGCGCTTCGGCGTGCCGACGCCGATCGTGTCGGCGATATCGATTTCGTCGCAGCCGAGCGCCGCGAAGCGCTTGACGACATCGACGACCGACGCGACCGGCACCTCACCCTGATACGGACAGCCGAGCGCGCACGACACGCTGCCGCGAATCCGCAGGCCATGTTCTTTCGCCGCTGCGGCAACCGGCGCGAAGCGCTCGATGCTCTCGGCGATGCTGCAGTTGATGTTCTTCTGCGAGAACGCCTCGCTCGCCGCGCCGAAGATCACGATCTCGTCGGCGCGCGCCGCGAGCGCGCCTTCGAAGCCCCGCAGGTTCGGCGTCAGCACCGAGTAGATGGTGCCGGCGCGGCGCTCGATGCCGGCCATCACATCAGCGCCGTCGGCCATCTGCGGCACCCATTTCGGCGCCACGAACGACGCCGCTTCGACGTTGCGAAAACCCGCCGCCGACAGCCGGTTGATCAGTTCGATCTTGGTTGCGGTCGGCACGAATTCCTTCTCGTTCTGCAGCCCGTCGCGCGGACCCACTTCGACGATTTTCACTTGTTGCGGTAAGGCCATGATGTGTCTCCGATCCGATGCGGTTTTATCGCAGTCCCATCCAGGACGGGTGCCGCCGCATTGCTGTGATTCAGTTCAGCGCGCACGTCTGCGACGCGCGCGGGTGTGGGAATTCACTTAGTAGCCGCGCTCCAGCCGCACGACGCCGCTCACCTGCTCGCCGCGCATCATCGCGCCGATCTTGTCCGCGACCTGCACGACGCTGTCCTCGCGCAATGTCAGCGCCGACGTGTGCGGCGTGATCGTGATGCGCGGCTCGCGCCAGAACGGATGATCGGCGGGCAGAGGTTCCTCGCGGAACACGTCGAGCGTCGCGGCGGCGAACTGGCCGCTCGCGAGCGCGGCGAGCAGATCCGTTTCCACTAGATGCGCGCCGCGCGCGACGTTGATCAGATACGCGCCGCGCACGAGCTTCGCGAAGACTCGCGCATTCAGCACGCTTTCCGTGTCGGGTGTATGCGGCAGCAGGTTGACGAGCACCTTCGCGCCGTCGAGGAAGCTATCGAACTGGGCGTCGCCGGCGAACGTCGCGATGCCGTCGATCTGCTTCGCGCTGCGGCTATAGCCGCGCACCGGCAGGCCGAACGAAGCGAGCGTTTGCGCGACCTGCGTGCCGAGCACGCCGAGACCGAGCACGCCCACCGTGAACGTTGCGCGCGGATGCGGCTCGAGCACTTTCCAGCGGCGCTCGTCTTGCAGCATCTGATATTCGTCGAAGCGACGCAGATAGCGCAGCACCGCATGCGTTACGTACTCGGCCATCTGCGCGCCCATGCCGGTATCTTCGAGGCGAATCAGCGGCACCTCGGGCGGCAACGTGCCGGGGTGCGCGCGTTCGAGCGCGAGAATCGCATCGACGCCCGCACCCAAATTGAAGATCGCGCGCAGCGTAGTGCGGCCGGCCAGCATCTCGCGCGGCGGACGCCAGACCACCGCAAAATCGGCTGGCGCGTTGTCGCCGGGCTGCCATTCGCGCAGCTCGGCCGCGGGCAAGGCGCGCGCGAAGTCGTGCAGCCAGGCGGCGGCTTCGGTGTGCGGGGCGTAGAAGAGTATTTTCATGCGGTACGGATTGCGGCGGCGTCGACCTGAGCATCAGCGGGGCGGACTGTCAGCGCGCCTCGGCGATGGGGCGACGCGAGCGGCATCGGGTCTCCTCCCGTTGAAATAGGCTTCATTCTACTTTTTTGACGCAAATCGCGCGCGTCTGCGCACGGGCGTGCGTTTCGCGATGCGTGTGGTCGCGGGCGTCGAGTTCGCACGTAACGGCGCATTTCCTCGTTTGCCCCATAACCAAAGCACAAAATGTTGGTTCATCGACGCGCGACCGAGCGGGACAATGATCGCCCGGATTCCCTGCGCAGCGAGACACGCACATGCTTTCATGCACCAGATCGAGCTGGCCGCCGCGGCTCGTCACCGTTCCCGGCCTGCACGGCAGCGAAGGCGCGCACTGGCAAACATGGCTGGAGCGGCAGTTCGCGCGCTCGTTGCGCGTCGAGCAGGCCAACTGGGACGCGCCCGATCTCGCGCTATGGGCAAAGTCGTTGCGCGATCTGCTCGCACGCGAACGCGGTCCGTTCGTGCTGGCCGCGCACAGCTTCGGCTGCCTTGCGACTGCGCATGCGTTGCAGCAGGGCGCGCTCGCCAGCGACGTGGTCGGCGTGCTGTTCGTCGCGCCCGCTAGTCCGCGCAAGTTCGACTTCGCGGGACCGTTCGACGCGCGACGTGTGGGCGTACCGTCGATCCTGATCGGCAGCGAAACCGACCCGTGGATGACGCTCGCCGACGCGCGCGATCTCGCCCAGCGTTTCGGCAGCGCGTTCGTCAATCTCGGCGATGCGGGGCATATCAACACGGCAGCGGGCTTCGGTCCGTGGCCGCGCGCGAAGTACTTCATCGATACGCTCGTGCATTGCGCGGCGCCGCTGCGCTTTCGCGAGGAGGCGATCGATACCGCGCAGCATGCACTTTTGTGAACACCCCGCTGCGGCGCGCGCGAGGTAAGCAATCCGTTAGAATCCCGAGTCACGCCGCGTATGCGCGGCTACAGGTTTTATCATCGACGACGGGGAAACAATGAAGGGCATCACGGGGACATCAAGCCGGTTCAAAGCGGGCGTCACGGCTGGCTTCACACTGATTGCGCTCGCGTTCGGCGGCGTCTCGACGGCGCATGCGGATACGTCGCTACTGAACGTGTCGTACGACGTGACGCGCGAGCTGTACAAGGACATCAACGCGGGCTTCATCGCGGACTACAAGCAGAAGAACGGCGAGACGGTGTCGCTGCGGCAGTCGCACGGCGCGTCGAGCGCGCAGGCGCTGTCGGTGCTGCAGGGGCTGCAGGCCGACGTGGTGACGATGAATCAGCCGAACGACATCGACCTGCTCGCCGAAAAGGTCCACCTGGTCCCGGCCAACTGGCGCGCGCGTCTGCCGGACGATAGCGCGCCCTACACGACGACGATGGTGTTCCTCGTGCGCAAGGGCAACCCGAAGCACATCAAGGACTGGGACGATCTCGCGAAGCCGGGCATCCAGGCGGTGATCGCGAATCCGAAGACGTCGGGCAACGGACGTTATACGTATCTCGCCGCATGGGGTTATCGCAAGCAGAACGGCGGCACCGATGCGCAGGCGCTCGACTTCGTGAAGGCGATCTTCCGCAACGTGCCGGTGCTCGACACCGGCGGTCGAGGAGCGACGACGACGTTCACGCAGCGCGGTATCGGCGATGTGCTCGTCACGTTCGAGAACGAAGTGTCGCTGATCGATACGGGTGTCGGCGCGGGCAGCTATGAAGCGGTGTATCCGTCGCTGAGTCTGCTCGCGGCGCCGCCGGTATCGATCGTCGATAAGGTCGTCGACAAGCGTGGCACGCGCAAGCAAGCGCAGGCATATCTCGACTATCTGTGGTCGCCGGCCGCGCAGGAAATCATCGCGCAGCATCATCTGCGTCCGCGCGACAAGAACGTCTTCGCGAAGCACGCGGCCGAGTTCAAGCCGATCAAGACGTTCACGGTCGAGCAGATGTTCGGCAGCTGGCAGACGGCGCAGGACACGCACTTCTCCGATGGGGGGACGTTCGATCAGATTATTGTTGATCGGAAATAAGCTTCGCGTTTAGCGTAAAAAGAAAAGGCTGCCTCGCAAAACGAGGCAGCCTTTTTTATTCCCGCACGCTTAGCGCATGCGAGTTACCGATGCAGCGACTCCGCGACTCAATTCGCCGCGCCGTGAACCCCATGCCCATGCGCACACCCATGCTCGCAGCCACTCTGCTCGACCGGCATCTGCTGCGCAGCCTCAGCGCGAATGCCCAGCCGCGCGAGCAGCTTGCGGTCCGCTTCCGCCTGCGGGTTGCTCGTGGTCAGCAACTGGTCGCCGTAGAAAATCGAATTCGCGCCCGCGAGGAAGCACATCGCCTGCAACGCCTCATCCATCTGTTCGCGGCCGGCCGATAGACGCACCATCGCGCGCGGCATCGTGATGCGCGCAATCGCGATCGTGCGCACGAATTCGAACGGATCGATCGGTTCGGTGCCGGTCAGCGGCGTGCCTTGCACCTGCACCAGATTGTTGATCGGCACCGATTCCGGATACGGCTCCATGTTCGCGAGCTGCGCGATCAGCCCCGCGCGTTCGCGGCGCGATTCACCCATGCCGACGATGCCGCCGCAACACACGTTGATGCCCGCGTCGCGCACACGCTCGAGCGTGTCGAGGCGATCCTGATAGGTTCGCGTCGAAATGATCTGGCCGTAGAACTCCGGCGACGTATCGAGGTTGTGGTTGTAGTAGTCGAGGCCCGCATCGCGCAGCGCTTGTGCCTGATGCGTTTCGAGCATGCCGAGCGTCACGCAGGTTTCGAGGCCCATCGCCTTCACGCCGCGGATCATGTCCTTGATCGGCTCGAGGTGGCGGTCCTTCGGATTGCGCCACGCGGCGCCCATGCAGAAGCGCGTCGCGCCGTTGTCCTTCGCGAGTTTCGCTGCGGCGAGCACTTCGTCGACCGGCATCAGCTTGTCGGCCGCGAGACCGGTGTCGTGATGCACCGATTGCGGACAGTACGCGCAATCTTCTTCGCAGCCGCCGGTCTTGATCGACAGCAGCGTCGACAGCTGCACCGCATTCGCGTCGAAATGCTCGCGATGGGTTTGCTGCGCGCGAAACAGCAGGTCGTTGAACGGCAATTCGTACAACGCGACGATATCGGCGACGCGCCAGCGCGCGAGCGGCTTCGCTTCAGTGGCGGCGGCGCTCGTGTCGGCGCTGCCCGCTGCGATGTTCAGTTGTGTCATGTGATCGATCCTCGTGTACGGATGAAATGGGGTTCGGCGCTGCTGGGCAGCGATATGCCGCGCGCAATTGGCGCAGCGTTTGCAGAAGCCGACGAATGTCGAGCTGTTCGGCCGCAAGTTCCGGCGACAGCGGGCTGATATGCGGCACGATTCCGAGCAGCGGTGCGTCGTACGCTTGCGCGAGATGCGCGCGAATCGACGCGATGTTTTCGTCGGCGAAGGTCATATCCGGGTCGATGCGATTGGCGACCCATCCCGCGAGCGTGAGACCGCGCGCGGCGATCGCTTCGGCGCTCAGCAGTGCATGGCTGATGCAGCCGAGCCGCATGCCGACCACCAGCACCACCGGCAGCTTCAGCGCGACGGCGAGATCGGCGGTGTCCTGCGTCGCGGTCAACGGCACGCGAAATCCGCCGACACCTTCGACGACGACGACCTCGGCGAGCTTCAGCGCTTCGCGATGGCACGCGACGATGTGGTCGAGATCGAACGAGACGTTTTCCAGCGCCGCAGCGATGTGCGGCGCGGCCGGTTCCTTCAGCAGATACGGCGTGCGCATCGCGGGCGGCAGCAGCACGCTCGACGCGGCATCGAGTTGATCGGCGTCTTCGTTGTGCAGCACGCCGTTCACTTCGAACGCGCCCGCCGCGATCGGCTTCATCGCGGCCGCTCGCAGACCTTCGCGCACGAAGCCGCGCAATAGCGCCGACGACACGAAGGTCTTGCCGATTTCCGTATCGGTGCCGGTGACGAACAGCGACAGTGCGCCGCCATCGTTATTCAGGTTGCTCATGCGGCGCGCGCTCCGACTTGTTTCAAGGCGGCTTCGAGCCGGTCGAGATCCGCATGCGAGTGCGCGGCCGACAGCGAGATGCGCAGGCGCGACGTGCCGGTGGGCACGGTCGGCGGACGGATCGCGGGGACCCACAGCCCCGCGCGATCGAGCGACGCGGCGATGTCGAGCGTCGCGTCGTTCGCGCCGATGATCAGCGGTTGAACGGCCGTATGCGAATCGACGGGCAGCCACGGTGTCGCCTTCAGCATCGCGCGGGTGCGCTCGATCAGTTGCCGCAGATGCGCGCGGCGCGCATCGCCTTCATCGCCGCCGATGATGCGCAGGCTCGCCGACACGGCATGCGCGGCCGCCGGCACCGACGCGGTCGTGAAGATATACGGACGCGCGCGCTGCACGAGCCATTCGATCACGGTTGCGTGCGCGGCCACGAACGCGCCGGAAACGCCCGCCGCCTTGCCGAGCGTGCCGATCGAGATCAGATGCGGCGAGCGCAGCGCGGCTTGCGCGATCGCGCCGCGGCCTTGCGGACCGAGCACGCCGAAGCCGTGCGCATCGTCGACGATCAGCCACGCGCCGTGCCGCTCCGCGAGTTCGAGCAAACGCGGCAGCGGCGCGATGTCGCCGTCCATGCTGAACACCGTGTCGGAGACGATCACCTTGACGTCCGCTTCGGACGCTTCGAGCATCGCGCTCAACGCAACCATGTCGCAGTGCGGATAGATCTGCACATCGGCGCGCGACAGCCGCGCACCGTCGATCAGCGATGCGTGATTGAGCGCATCGGAGAACAGCGTCGTGCCGCGGCCCGCGAGCGCGGTCAGCGTCGCGAGATTCGCCATATAGCCGGTGCTGAAATACAGCGCGCGGGCATCGTCGACGAAGCCGCCCGCGAATGCCGCGAGATCGTCTTCCAACTGCGCATGCGCGCGCGAATGACCGCCGAGCAGATGCGAGCCGCCGCTGCCCGCGCCATACAGCCGCGCGCCTTCGGCGATCGCCTCGATCAACTGCGGATGCGCGGCGAGGCCCAGGTAGTCGTTGCTCGCGAAGCCGATGATTTCACGGCCGTCGACCGTCATGTGCGCGGCGCAGGGTGTGTCCGCGGTGCGGCGGCGGCGACGCAGGCCGCGTGCGTCGATTTCCTTCAGGCCTTCGGCGAGTGTGTCGAGCAGATGCATCAGCGGGCCTCCGCGAGCGTGGCGTCGAAGGTGTCGCGTGTGCGCGCGGCGAGCAGCGCGAGCTCTTCGTCGTCGAGAATGTACGGTGGCATCAAGTACACGGTGGTGCCGATCGGGCGCAACAGTAGCTCGCGTTGGAGCGCGTTTTCGAAGAAGCGGCGCGAGAATGTTTTGGCTCGCTGGGGATCGTCGATCACCGCATCGAACGCGAAAATCGTGCCGCGCTGACGCAGATTGCGTACCTGCGCGTGCTCGGCGAGCGGCGCGAGCGCGGCCTCGAGCTTTGCCGATTTGCGGGTGTTGGTGGCGAGCACGTCGTCGCTCGCGAACAGATCGAGCGTAGCGAGCGCGGCGCGGCACGCGAGCGGATTGCCGGTGTAGGAATGCGAGTGCAGGAAGCCGCGGGCGGTGTCGTCGTGATAGAAGGCCGCGAAGATCTCGTCGCGCGACAGCACGATCGACAGCGGCAGATAGCCGCCGCTGATGCCTTTCGACAGACACAGGAAGTCGGGCCACACGCCTGCCTGTTCGGATGCGAAGAACGTGCCGGCGCGGCCACAGCCGACCGCGATTTCGTCGGCGATCAGATGCACGCCGTACTGGTCGCACAGCGCGCGCAATCCGGCGACGTACGACGCGTCGTGCATCGCCATGCCGGCCGCGCACTGCACGAGCGGCTCGACGATCAGCGCGGCGATGCGGTTCGCGCGCGCCTCGAACAGCGCGCGCACATTGTCGAGCGCGCGGCGCGCGACGTCGGCGGCGGTTTCGCCCGCTTGCGCGAGCCGCGCATCGGGCGACGCGACGACATGCGCGTGACGGATCAGCGGATCGTACGCGTCCTTGAACAGCGCGACGTCGGTCACGCCGAGCGCGCCGATCGTCTCGCCGTGGTAGCTGTTGGCAACGCAGACGAATTCCTGCTTGTCGGCGTAGCCCCGGTTGCGCCAGCTGTGAAAGCTCATCTTCAGCGCGATCTCGACCGCCGACGCGCCATCCGATGCGAAGAACGCGTGGCCGAGCGTGTTGCCGGTCAACGCGTGCAGACGTTCGGCGAGCTCGACGGCGGGTTCGTGCGTGCAGCCGGCGAGCATCGCGTGTTCGAGCGTATCGAGCTGATCTTTCAGCGCCGCGTTGATGCGCGGGTTCGCGTGACCGAACAGATTGACCCACCACGAACTGATCGCGTCGAGATAGCGATGACCCGCGCGATCGTATAGCCATGCGCCTTGACCGCGCGCGACGGGGATCAGCGGCAGACGTTCGTGGTGCTTCATCTGCGTGCACGGATGCCATACCGCGCGAAGGCTGCGGGCGACCCAATCTTCAGGGGCGACCGTGGGGGCTGCTGAATTTTCCAAAGAGGTACTCCGAGGTGCTTTTTTGCCACGCACGCGTGAGGGTGATTCCAGTCCCTTTTTGAAAGGCGTTTTCGTTTTTCCGCAGACCTATTGCGGTCGCGGGGAGCGAGCCTTGGCGAGTGCGCGGGGTCGAGATTAGCGGTTTATTTCGCCGCGCGCATCAGGTGCGAAACGCACGTCTTTCGCGCTGGCGTCGAGGTTTGCCGCTGTTCGATGCAGCTCGTTCGACTTCGGGATCGAAGCTCGCCAATCGACGGAGATAGCGACGTCAAAGTAATCGGCTATTACTGGCGAGAATTTGTGGTGAAGAGGTGCTTTTGCACATGCGCGCCGCGCGAACGCTCGTAGCTCTCATCGTGCAACGGCGGCCCGAATGCAAAAAGGCCTGCTGAATCAGCAGGCCTTCGACACGTCGGAACCGGACTCGAATCCGGATGCTATGCGTACCTCACTCCCGGCTCGCAATCGCTTTACGGCTATTCGCATCGGCATCCCCCGCATCCGCCGTCTGCGAGTTCTGATTGCCCCACACGACCGAATTATCGACCGCATACAGCCGGCACGGATCGGAGCTCTGCTTCTGGCAATTCGCCACCGCCACCGACATCGGATCGTCGCCGCCCTCGGCCCACGACCACGCGCCCGAATCCGACACCGCGAATGCGCGGCTCGGATACTGATGCAGGAAGTTGCGATAGCCATTGCGGCCCTCGTTGTCGAGGAACGGCACCGCGTCGACCGCGTCGAGCGCGGCGAAGCCGGTTGCCTTCGGCGCGGCCGGATCGGCGACGTGATACTGCACGGCCGTCGGCATGCCGGCGCGCGCGAGGAACGCTTCGACGGCCGGCCACCACACGCGCACGCCGTCGCGATCACCGACCAGCCGATGCGCGTCGTTCTTGTACTTGCCGAAGTCGACCATCTTCACGCTCGCGCCATGCGCGCCATACGCGGCGTACATGCCGGCGACGAGCGGCGCGTTCCACACCGAATCGTTATCGCCATAGAGCCACAGCGACGGCACCGTGGTCTTCTCGCCATACGCGCCGAATGCGCGCGTCAGATTGCCTTGCCAGTCCTCGCAGGCGTCCTGGCGCAGGCCGCCCGAGAAATTGATCAGCGCGCGCACGCCGGGCGCCGCTTCGGTGCCGTACGCAATCGTCGCGAGGCCGCCATGCGAGGTGCCGGCCACCGCGATGTGCGTCGCGTCGACATAAGGTTGCTTCGACATGTAATCGATCGTCGCGGCAACGTCGCCGGCCTGGCCGAGGCCATTGCGTTGGACGTCGCAGCCGTCCTGCTCGTACACGCCGCCCGAGTGGCCGAAGCCTTGGCGGTTCGGCGCGACGACCACGTAGCCGCGGCGTACGAATTCGCGCGCGAACGGCAGCGGGTCGCTGCGTTCCTGTGTGCGCGGATCGCCCGGAATCTTGCCGTGGTTGAACACGATCATCGGGAACGGGCCGGGGCCGTCCGGCTTATAGATCGTGGTTTCCAGCGTGACAGTGCCGGCGGCGTCGACCGGCACGCGGATGATCTTTTCGTTCAGGTGAGCGGTGGGCAGGTAGACATCGTCGTCGAGCGCGAGGCGCGGCACGCGGGCACGCGACAGCGGTCCCTGGGTGTCGCTGGACGGCGTTGCGTTGTGTGCCGAAAGCGACGAGTAGGCGAGCGGATCGGCGTGCGCGATCGCGACTGCACACGTGGCCGCGGCGCAGATCGCCGCACACTTCGTCAGAACCTTGCTCAACACCATTGACGCACCTGCTCGAAAGACCTGTCCTGAACTCCGTGCTGTCCGGTTGCCAAAAACGCTGCTGACGTTCAGCTTTCGTTCGCGTTTTCGACACAAACAGACTCACTCACGTGCGTAGTGCGCAAAGCGCACGCACGCAAATCGAGATCGCACGGGATGAACCCAACGGCCGACGCGACCCCACGCGCCGAGGATGAGCGTCACTCGATGCTGCCGGAGTCTGCGCGGCGCGCTTTCGATCAGCGGCCGGTCAGGCTTCCTTTGCATCTTGCGGAACGGGTGTGACCCGCTCTCGCAATGTGACGTCATGAAACTACGGACTCATCCTGGCACGACAATTTTGTTTTGTGCAATCAAGGAGAACCCGCGACGAAAAAATTGCTGCATGCCGAATGAGGCCTCAAAGCCTTGCCAGGCAAGGGCCGGGGACAGGTGGCGGGAAGCGCCGGGTAAAGGTCTGTAAGTGCTGTGGTGCGAGGCCAACGAAGAACCCTGCGCGAGTGGATCGAAAAAAAGGCCCTGTCAGAGGGCCTTTTATGAGTTTTGTAGAGAGCGAACGAAAGACATGAGAAAGCTGCGATGCGTAATGCAGCGATTACTTAATCAGTGCTTGCTACTCATCGACATCGCCATCGACATAACGCCAGCGGCCATCATCGCCACGCAGGAAGCGGCTCAATTCATGCAACCGATGCGCACGTCCGCCCACTTTGTAGCGGGCGATGAATTCGACGGTCGCGTGATCGGCATCGCTTTCGGCGAACGCTTTGATCTGCAGTCCGAGCCACCGCGGCGCGTCGGGTGGGGCGGGATCGACGTCGAGAGCGGCGGGGCAGGTGCGGGGGTCCCACGTCGCGCGCAGGTAGTCGGTTGCGCCAAGCACGTACGCGCTATAGCGCGAGCGCATCAGTTCGAGCGCGCGCGGCGCCGCTTCGCCGCCGTCGATGTAGCGGCCGCAGCATTGCGCGAAACGCGGGGCCTTCGTCGCGGTGCCTCCGCGTGCATCAGGCGCGGCGCCGCCGCATGGACAGTCGACAGGTCTTTGCAGTGACAACAATGGCTTATTCATTGAAATTTCAGTTGAGCGCGCGAGCGATCAGGATCTTCTGGATATCGCTCGTACCTTCGTAGATCTGACACACGCGCACGTCACGGTAAATCCGCTCGACCGGGAAGTCGGTGAGATAGCCGTAGCCGCCGTGAATCTGCAACGCGGCCGAGCAGATGCGCTCGGCCGCTTCGGAAGCGAACAGTTTCGCCATCGCGGCTTCGGTCAGGCACGGTTGGCCCGCGTCCTTCAGCGACGCCGCGTGCCAGATCAATTGACGCGCGGCTTCGAGTTGCGTGGCCATGTCGGCGAGACGGAACTGCACCGCCTGGTGCGAGATCAGCGGCGCGCCGAAGCTCTCGCGTTCTTTTGCGTAAGTCAGCGCCGCTTCGAACGCGGCGCGCGCCATGCCGACGCTTTGCGCGGCGATGCCGATGCGCCCGCCTTCGAGCCCCGATAGCGCGATCCGGTAGCCTTCGCCTTCCGCGCCGATCAGGTTCGCGGCCGGCACACGGCAGTCCTCGAACACGATCTGCGCGGTGTCCGACGAATGCTGACCGAGCTTGTCCTCGACCCGCGCGACCACATAGCCCGGCGTGCTGGTGGGCACGATGAACGCGCTGATGCCGCGCTTGCCGGCGGTCTTGTCGGTGACGGCCATCACGATCGCGACGTCGCCGTTCTTGCCGCTCGTAATGAACTGCTTGACGCCGTTGAGCACGTACGCGTCGCCGTCGCGCGTCGCGGTGGTGCGCAGCGCCGACGCATCCGAGCCCGCTTGCGGCTCGGTCAGGCAGAACGCGCCGAGCATCTCGCCGCGCGCGAGCGGCGTGAGCCAGTCGCGCTTCTGCGCGTCGTTGCCATAGGTGAGCAGGATGCTGCACACCGGGCAGTTGTTCACCGAGATCGCGGTCGACGTGCCGCCATCACCCGCCGCGATTTCTTCGAGGATCAGCGCGAGCGCGAGCGCGTCCATGCCGGCGCCGCCATACGCGTCGGGCACCAGCACGCCATAGGCGCCGAGCTCGGCGAGCTGCCGGTGCACGTCGCGCGGAAAGGTGCGTTCGCGATCCCATTGCGCCGCGTATGGCGTGATCGCTTCGCGCACGAAGGTGCGCAGTGCGTCGCGCACCATCAGGTGATCCTGGTCAAGCACCATGAGTGTGTCTCCGAGCCGATGATCCGATGCAACCTGGTCGTCTACCAGTCGAGCTGCGTACCGTCGTGCTGAACGAAGCGGCCGTGGAACGCGTCGCGCGATGCCGCCGCCTGCGCCAGCACCTCGCGCATGCCCGCGACGCTGCGCGCCGGATCGAGCGCGGCCTGCGCGCCACCCATGTCGGTGCGCACCCAGCCGGGATGCAGCGACACGCAGGTCGCGCGTTGCGCGTCGAGCGACGCGAGCTTCAGCACGGCGTTCAGCGCCGCCTTGCTGGTGCGATACAGCCAGCCCGTCGTGCCGCTCGCTTCGGCGATGCTGCCCATGCGGCTCGAAATCACCGCGAGCACGCCGTCCGTTTCCTCGACGAGCGGCAGCAGGATCGGCAGCAGCTGCATCGGGCCGCGCACGTTCGTGTGCATCACGTGATCGAAGTCTTCGGCGGTGATCGTCTCGATGCCTTCGGTGCGCGGACCGTACACGCCCGACACCACGATCGCGACGTCGAGCCGTTCGCCGTCGAGCTTCCAGCCGAGCGCTGCGATCTCTTCGGGCGCGGTGACGTCGAGCATGAAGGTTTCCGCACCGAGCTCGTTGAGCGCGTCGAGCGCTGCGCCGTCGCGCGCGGTCGCGAGCACGCGCCAGCCGCTCTTTCTGTACTGCCGCACGAATTCCTGGCCGATGCCACGCGACGCACCGACGATCAACACTGTTTTCATCGTATTCCTCGAAGTTTGGTCAACGCTTCAGATCAGTTCGATACCCATCGCGGTCGCCTCGCCGCCGCCGATACACAGCGTCGCGACGCCGCGCTTCAGACCGCGATTCTTCAGCGCGCCGATGAGCGTAACCAGGATGCGCGCGCCCGAGGCGCCGATCGGATGGCCTAACGCGCACGCACCGCCGTTCACGTTGACCTTGTTGTGCGGCAAATCGTGCTCTTTCATCGCGGCCATCGTGACGACCGCGAATGCTTCGTTGATCTCGTACAGATCGACGTCGCCGGCGCGCCAGCCGTTCTTCCCGAACAGCTTGCGGATCGCGCCGACCGGCGCGGTGGTGAACTTCGCGGGCTCCTGCGCGAACGTCGAATGACCGACGACGCGCGCGAGCGGTGTCACGCCGAGCCGCTTCGCGGTCGACTCGCGCATCATCACGAGCGCGGCCGCGCCGTCCGAGATCGACGACGAGTTCGCCGCCGTCACGGTGCCGGTCTTGCTGAACGCGGGCTTCAGCGTGGGGATCTTGTCGAGGTTGGCCTTGAACGGCTGTTCGTCGCGCGCGATCGTGACGTCGCCCTTGCGGGCCGCCACCGTAACCGGCGCGATTTCCCAGTCGAACGAGCCGTCCTCGTTCGCGCGCTTCGCGCGGTTCAGCGACTCGACCGCAAACGCGTCCTGCGCCTCGCGCGTGAAGTCGAACGACGCCGCGCATTCCTCGGCGAACGTGCCCATCAGACGGCCTTTGTCGTACGCGTCTTCGAGGCCGTCGTAGAACATATGGTCGATTACCTGGCCGTGGCCCATGCGCATGCCGCCGCGCGCTTTCGGCAACAGATACGGGGCGTTCGTCATGCTTTCCATGCCGCCCGCGACGATCACGTCGAGCGAGCCCGCGGCCAGCATGTCGTGCGCGAACATCGCCGCGCGCATGCCGGAGCCGCACATCTTGTTGACCGTCGTGCAGCCGGTGGCGAGCGGCAGACCCGCGCCGAGCGCGGCCTGGCGCGCGGGCGCCTGGCCGAGGCCGGCGGGCAGCACGCAGCCCATCACCGCTTCGTCGATCTGCTCGGGCTTCAGACCCGCGCGCTCGACGGCCGCCTTGATCGCGACCGCGCCGAGTTGTGGCGCGCTCAGCGACGCGAAGTCGCCCTGAAAGCCGGCCATCGGCGTGCGCGCCGCGCTGACGATCACGATCGGATCGGCATGGATACCACTTTGAATTGCGTCACTCATGTTTGAGCTCCTTGGTCATAGCTTGGATGGCTACCGCCGCGCGTGGCCTGCTGCGAATCCTCGTGAGATTCATCAAGCCACGCGCACATTCGGCTGGTTCGCCTCTGCATCGGCTGCGTCGGCGAACCGCTCCGGATAACGCACGCAGAAGCGCACGCTCTGGTCGTACGGGAAAAAATCGGGCAACTCGCCCTTCAACAGAAAATCCTTGTATCGCTGCCACAGCTGGGGCTCGAAGAAATCCGCGTGATGCCGCATGAACGAGCGGCGCACACGCGGATCGCCAAGCAGGAACGTGCCGTACGTCTCCGGGAAAATATCGTGCGGACCGACCGGGTACCACGGCTCGTCCGACATTTCGTCTTGCTCGTTGCGCGGCGCCGGCACCGCGCGCACGTTGCAGTCGGTCAGGTATTCGATCTCGTCGTAGTCATAGAACACGACACGGCCATGCCGCGTCACGCCGAAGTTCTTGTACAGCATGTCGCCGGGGAAGATGTTCGCCTGGATCAGCTCCTTCACCGCGTTGCCGTATTCCTTGATGCCGTGCTCGATGTCGTCGTCGTTGCCGTTCTGCAGGAACAGATTGAGCGGGATCATGCGTCGCTCGATGTACATGTGGCGAATCACGAGGTTCTCGCCGTCGTATTCGATCAGCGACGGCACTTCCTTCTCGAGTTCGCGCAACAGCGTTTCGTCGAGCCGCGCGAGCGGCAGCGCGACGCTCGAATATTCGAGCGTGTCGGCCATGCGGCCGAGCCGGTCGTGACGTTTGACGAGCAGATACTTCTGCTGGATCTGCGCTCGCGTGGTTTCCTTCGGCGGCGGAAAGTTGTCCTTGATCAGCTTGAACACGTAGGGGAACGACGGCAACGTGAACACGAGCATCACGAGACCCTTGATGCCGGGCGCGACGATGAAGCGGTCGCTCGAATGCTTGAGGTGATGCAGCAGATCGCGATACAACAGATTCTTGCCCTGCTTCTGCAGACCCAACGACGTATAGATTTCCGCCTTCGGCTTGGCCGGCATCACCGTGCGCAGAAACTCGACATACGCGGACGGCACTTCCATGTCGACCAGAAAATACGAGTGCGAGAAGCTGAAGATGATCAGCAACTGCTCGCGCTTGAGCAGCACGGTGTCCAGCGCGAGCACGCCCGGTTTCACGTGACGCAGCGGCACCGCGAACGGCAGCAGCGTGTCGCCGTTGATGATCCGCCCGACGATATACGCAGCCTTGTTGCGATAAAACAGCGACGACAGCACGTGAATCTGGAAATTCGCCGCTTCGTCGAACACGCCGAACGCTTCGCGAATCGACTGCACCGCACAGGCGACGTCGCGTGTCAGATCCTCGAACGGCGGATCGAGCTGGAAGTTCGTGACGACCCGCTCCAGCGTTGCGGCAAGTCCGTCCGTGCCGGGGTAATACGCGCGATAGGTCGGCTTCGCGGCCGGTTCGTCGTTCTCGATGTATTCGGTCGAAATCGCCGGGCGCACGAAAATGAAATCGTTGTTGAAGTACGAGCGGTGCAGGATCTTGCAGGAAACCGAATTAAAGAAGGTTTCCGCGCATTCGGGCTGACGGTGCGTGGTCAGAAGACCGATGTAGTGCAGCTTGATCTGCTGCCACACTTCGCTGTCGATGTTCTCCGCGTCGTATTCGTCTTCGAGCAGGTGCACGCATTCCTGCACGCGATCGTCGTACGACGCGATGCGCTCGCGCGCGAGCTTTTGCAGGCCGTGCCAGTCGCCGGCTTCGAACAGCGTCTTCGCATGGATCGCCGCGTCGCGAAAGATCCGGTAGTGACGGTCGAACCCTTCGAGCATCGTCTGCGCGACGTCGAAACCGATTTGCGACGATAACAGTTTGGGGAAGTGATTCATCACGCGCGCTCCGCAAACGCCGGTCAGAGTCAGGCAGCTTCAGGCAGGTTTCGCGTCGTGCCTCGTGCCATCGAGCAACGCGCGCGCCTGCGCTTCGTACTGCGCGAGATCTTCGAGCGTCGCGTCGAGATCTTCGCGCTGACGTTCGAGCACTTCGCGGTGACGCGCGACCGTCGCGAGAAACGCGTGCAATTGCGGCACGGTGTCGGTCGGCGACTCGTAGACGTCGAGCAGGTCACGGATCTCCGACAGCGTGAAGCCAAGCCGCTTGCCGCGCAGCGTGAGTTTCAATCGCGTGCGGTCGCGGCCGGAATAGACACGTCGCAAGCCGCTCGAACCCTCGCGGCTCGGCGAGAGTAAACCCTGGTCTTCGTAGAAGCGGATTGCGCGTGGCGTGACGTCGAATTCGCGCGCGAGTTCGGTGATCGTGTATTGCGTATTCATCGGGACATCTCGTGGCCGCTTGGCCGGCACAAAACCGGATTGGACGATAGAATCGACGTTTACGTTATCGTCAACCTGAGCGGAACGCAACTACAACCAGGCCGACCGGCATCGCATACGTGGCCCTGCCGGAGAGTCGTCGGAGGAAGACAGTCCCCATGAATTCACTCGAACACCAACTCCAATACCCGTTCAACGACACGATGCCCGACTCGGGCCGCACGATGGAAGTCGCGCCCGGCGTGCTTTGGCTGCGCATGCCGCTGCCGTTTGCGCTCGACCATATCAACCTGTGGCTGCTGCGCGATGAGATCGACGGTCAGCAAGGCTGGACCGTGGTCGACTGCGGCATTACGTCGGACACGATCAAGGCGAATTGGGAGAGCGTGTTCGAGTCGGCGCTCGACGGGCTGCCGGTGCTGCGCGTGATCGTCACGCATTGCCATCCGGACCACATCGGCCTCGCGCACTGGGTGTGCAGCGGCGGCGAGAAAAAACGGTGGGACGCGCGGCTGTGGATGACGCTCGGCGAATACATGCAGGCGCGCGTAATGGCGACGGGCGACGGTTCGAACGCGGGCGGCGAGGCCGCGGCGCGACACTTCGCGCGGCATGGTCTGAACGACGCGGAATCGCTCGACAAGCTGCGCAATCGCACGAGCTATTACTCGAGCCTCGTGCCGGCGATTCCGGGGCAATACCGCCGATTGCGTGAAGCCGAGGACGTGAGAATCGGCGGCAGGACGTGGCGCGTGGTGACAGGCTTTGGCCACTCGCCGGAACACTGTGCGCTGCACTGTGCGGAAACCGGCACGCTGATTTCGGGCGATATGGTGCTGCCGCGCATTTCGACCAACGTGTCGGTGTTCGATATCGAGCCTGAGGGCTCGCCGCTCGAACTATATCTGGAGTCGCTCGGTCGTTACGAGACGATGCCTGAAGACACGCTCGTGCTGCCGTCGCATGGCAAGCCGTTTCGCGGCGTGCGCACGCGCATTCAGCAACTGCGCGAGCATCACGATGCGCGGCTCGCCGAAGTGCGCGAAGCGTGCGCGGAAAAGCCGCGCAGCGCCGCCGATATTGTGCCGCTGATGTTCAAGCGCCAACTCGATATCCATCAGATGACGTTCGCGATGGGTGAGGCGCTCGCGCATTTGCATCTGCTGTGGCGGGCGGGGGAATTGAAGCGGGCGCAGGATGCGGATGGGGTGATCCGGTTCGCGGCGGTGTGATCTCGGCCGTTTGCTGCGGGTGGAGAAGCGCGGACGAATAGGTCCGCGCTGGGCGAAGGCACTGAGCGGCGCAACGATGCTGGGTGTCCTCCCATGCGAATTACTTCAAGGCATGTCAGATGCAGCGTTGCGTAGTTGCTCGGGCCGCCGGTTGTTGAGTTCGAAAACGCAAGCTAAACGGCTGATTTCGTGCGCATTGCCGGCTGCACCACCGGTCAGCGAAGCTGCGAAGTCGCATTGAGACTCACGGTACAGAGCGAATTTTCTGTTTGATGCGGCGAGGTTTGCCCTGGCCTGGTTGACGTACTTGTCGTCTTCATCCCATCTGGCGAGGGTGCCAGCCATCTTCTCCTCGGCTCGTCTGAGGGTCTTCTTACTCGCCTCTGCTTTTTCTGCCAGACAGTCCCGCATCCCCGCTTGCGAGAACGCGCTGCATTCCTCGCGCAAGGCCCGCTCGCTTGCGACGGGAACCGCTGAGGCTGCAAGCACCATTGTTGGCAGGCAGGCGGCCAGGGCGAAACAGATCAGCTTTATCGAACGCATAGCGAAACTTAAAGACATGTAAAGAATATATTGAGACGGTATGCGATCGTGCATCAGATGCTACGATCCGAAGCTCGTCTTTAGTAATGGAAAAATTGCGGGGTACTGATGTTTTTCAGTCGGAGCATTATGTACGTAACGGAGGCGCGGGAATTCTCTCTGGCTTCCTGGTGGAGCTTGGTCTCCAGGCGACCCCTGACGCGCGAGGAGCACAACGAAGTAGCGCAAGCGTTGAAAACCGCGCACGAAGATTATGTGACGTGGACAAGTTCCCTACCGTGGAGGTCGAGTAATGCGGATATACATAGCCTGCGGCACCTTCTGTCCCGAACGAACGGTATAAACCTGCGGATTGACTTGATGAGCGACCACGAGGTGGCGCGGGCAATCTTTGGGTATCTTCAACAAGGCAAGCTGATATTTGTTCCGCCGCCTTTGGAGGTCAAATGGCACATCGAAGAGGTCAAGACGAAATGCAAACGCCTGCACCAAAGAGATGATCTGCCCATACCCAATCAAGTATTCGCGAAGGCCGAGATCACGCGTACTGATCTGCCTGCTTTGCTTAATCCGATTGCGCCATCGCCTGTAGCTGACATTATGGCTACTGAAGTCGGCGAAGATATTGACCGACTTGTTCGCAAGTCTCCGGGTTTATTGGCTGATATAAAAAGGCTTGGGGGAATCCGGTTGGCAGATCGAGAATGGCAAGCCGCATGGGGGCTCATATACCAATCGCTACAACAAGGTCATCACCCTGGACGGAGATCTCCTCAGCCGCCCAAGCGCATATGTGCAAGTCTTATCCCACGAGGTCGGACATGCGGCGTACTCCTATGACGAGGATGTCTCATCAAAGGCGGCCTATGTGAAGGGCAAGCTCGAAGACGAGGCTGCAGCAACGATGAGCAATATTCGCGCGCAGCGGGAGAATCTTGCCAACCATGGCCCGAACATTGGCGTTGCTGGCGCAAACAGTGCAGCTTACAACGCCGCATACGACAAGTACTTGCAGGACGGAAACGCCGCGGCCTGCAGGGCAGCAATCGGGACTGCATTCGGCGACGAAGTCACGTCGAACACGGGACAGAGGTACGCAGATTACTATGGAAGCTGGTATTACAAAACTTCCGCGTTCCGGTAATCGGACCGGGGTGCTTGCAGCACTGTGCCTGGCGGGATGGTTTGGCGGATGCAGCCTCGCGGCTGGACAATATGGAAAGGATTCACAGATGACTCAACCGGACATGACACTGTGGCAGACCATCGACTCTTTGGTGCAGCAAATTCCATTCACTAAGGAAAAGGTCGAAAGCGTGCTGGCGACTGACCTTGTCGGCAGAGATACCAGCAGAGAGTCAATCCAAAATACCGCATTCCAGTTTTATGTCGGCGGTCCTGCGAAGATGGCAGATGGTGTCGTGATCGGCAATGTGGATTTACGGGTCCGGCACACTGGAGGGCATCCTGGTTTTCTTGCGCTCGGGAGATTGAGCGGCGAATGCGTCACGCTCGCGATGGTCCGTGCGCATTACAGCAACCTCAAGATTACCGACTCTCCGCGCGGACATTCACTGGATGAAACCACGGCATATTCAGCTTTTCTGCCGTGGGGAACCTTGTCCTTCGCTTTCGCTGAACGTAATCGTGATTGTCTCGAAGGGGTATCGGTCGATCCAATAATCGCCGCAGCAGACAGCGCGGTGAAGTAACGGGCGAACTGTATCGGCCGGAAACGCTGGACATAAAAAAGCCGACCCGTGAAGGTCGGCTTTATTCTTTTCCGGTTTCAACCGCAGCACAAAATCACTGCACCACCACCGCCCCAAAGTTCTGCCGTCCAAACGGACTCACGTGATACCCGCTCACGTTCGTACGCGTGATTGCGGCCGCGGTCGGATAGCCGAGTGGAATCCACAGCGCTTCATCGTGGATGATCTGCTGCGCGGCTTCATACGCTTTCGTGCGCTTGGCGATATCCGACGTTGCTCTGCCGTCGGCGATCAGCTTGTCGAGATCCTGATCGCAGAAGCGCGCGAAGTTGATGCCCGACTTGACCGCGTTGCAACTGAAGAGCGGCGACAGATAGTTGTCCGGATCGCCGTTGTCGCCGGCCCATCCCATGAACAGCGAGTCATGCTGGCCTTGCTTCGCCTGCTTGATCAGCTCGCCCCATTCGATCACCTTGACGTCTGCCTTCACGCCGATCTTCGCGAAGTCGGCCTGCAACAGTTCGGCACCGGCCTTCGGATTCGGATTCAGCACGCTGCCGTTCGGACGCACCCAGATGGTCGTTTGGAAGCCGTTCGGAAAACCCGCGTCGGTGAGCAACTGCTTCGCCTTCGCCGGGTCGTACGGCCAGCCCTTGATCGAGTGGTTGTAGCTCCACGTATTCGGCGGAAACGGGTTCACGGCCGGCGTCGCGGTGTTGTCGAACACGGTCTTCAGATACGTCGTGCGGTCGAACGCCATGTTCAGCGCGGCGCGCACCTTCTGGTTGTCGAGCGGCTTCTGCTGCGTGTTCAGCGCGACGAAGGCCGTCATGAACGCGGGCGTCTGCACGATCGCGAGCGACTTGTCCTTCTTCGCGTCGGCGAGATCCTGCGGCTTCGGCGACAGTGCGATCTGGCATTCGCCAGCCTTCACCTTCTGCGCCCGCACGGTTGCGTCCGGCGTGATCGCGTAGATCAGACGCTCGATCTTCGGCTTCGGCCCCCAGTAGGTGGGGTTCGCGTCATAACGGATCACCGCGTCTTTCGTATAGCTCTTCAGCACGAACGGCCCGGTGCCGATCGGCTTCGCGTTGAGGTCGACCTGCTTGCCGGCCTTCAGCAACTGGTCCGCGTACTCGGCCGAATAGATCGACGCGAAGCCCATCGACAGGATCGACACGAACGTCGCGTTCGGCTCGTTCAATTCGAACTTCACCGTGTTGTCGTCGACCTTGGTGATCGACTTGATCAGCTTCGGCAGCCCCATCGATTGCGCGTGCGGGAAGCCGCTCGCGCCCGCCACCTTGTGCCACGGATTGCTGTCGTTGAGCATGCGGTCGAACGTGAAGATCACATCGTCGGCATTCAGCGCGCGGGTGGGCTTGAAGTAGTCGGTGGTCTGGAACTGCACGTTCGGACGCAGGTGGAACGTGTAGGTCAGGCCGTCGGGGCTCACTTCCCACTTGTCGGCGAGCGCGGGCACGACCTTCTTCGCGGCTTCATCGAACGACACCAGCGAGTTGAAGATCACGTCGGCCGATGCATTCGTCGTGACGAGCGAATTGAACTGCACGACGTCGAAGCCGTCGGGGCTCGATTCGGTACAGACAGTCAACGGTTTGGCGAGCGCGAGCGCGGGCGCCGTGAGCAGGATGGCGGCTGCGAGCAGATTGAAGCGCATAGGATCTCCGGTAACGAGCGCAGTCAGGCAGTGCGTCTGGTTGTGTTTATGGCGGCGATGCGTGAGCGGGCAGGAGAGCGCTCCCGGCGCGCGCGTCGCCACGATTGTGATACGTTCCCGGCGCCGCCATACAGGTCGGGCGATCCCGGCCTGAAGCCGAGATGCCTGCCTTCGAGGCCTGGCCGGCGGCGCGCCTTCGCGAAAGCTTATCGAAGGGCCATTATGGCGACAACAATTTAATCGACATATCCATATGGGGCGGCGCGGCTGCGTTGCGGCATCAGGCCGCCGTGGCCTGGCGCAGCAGGTAGCCGATGCCATCGATTGCGCGCACGCCGTACCACGACGTCATTTCCCCATCGATCAGCTCGATGCGCTTGCCGGTGAACCGCGGATCGCGCGCGAGCGCATCGCGATGCGCGGCCGTGAAGCGGTACGGCTCGCTCGACAGCAGCACGCGCTCGACTTGCGCGAGCCATGGCGCGGTGTCGAAGTCGAGCGTGGGGTAGCGCGTGGCGCCGACGCTGCCGCCGTGCACGTTGGGCAATGTGTGCCAGTTCACGAGACGCAGCATCGCGGCGATGTACGTGTCGCGCGCGACGCTCATCCACGGTTCGCGCCAGATCAGGTACAGCACGTTCTGAGCGGCGAAGGTGTGTGCGGCGGCTTCGCGCAGACGCGCATCGAGCGCGCCGCTCAAGCGCCGCGCTTCTTCTTCACGTCCAAAAATCGCGCCGAGCAGCTCGTACAGCGCGAGGTTGTCGCGCGGCGTCTGTGGATGAGTGACGACGATGTGCGGCACGAACGCGCGCAATTGCTCGACGGTGTCGCGTTCGTTTTCGTCGATATTGACGATCAGGTGGGTGGGGCGCAGTGCGCGGATCGCGTCGACTTTGACGGCTTTCGTGCCGCCGATCTTCGGCACCGCGCGGACCTTGTCGAGAGGATGCGCGCAAAAGCCGGTGCGCCCGACGATCTGCCGCTCAAGCCCGAGCGCGAACAGGGTTTCGGTGAGGCTCGGCACCAGCGACACGATGCGCGCATCGGCGCCCGCGGATTCGTGCGCGACGCCGGCTGCATCGACCGCACGGGGCTGCATGGCTTACTCGGTGGCGGCGCGCGGCTTGCGCGGCGCGCGTTCGAACACGCGATCGTAGAGCCAGCGCGGCAGCGCGTGCAGCAACATCGCGGCCACGCGCATCTGCCACGGAAACACCGCGAACGAGGTCTGCCGTTCGACCGCCCGCGCGACCTTCGCCGCGAAGCGGTCGGCGTCCATCAGGAACGGCATGTTGTACGGATTGTGCTCGGTCATCGGCGTGCGGATATAGCCGGGCGCGATCGTCACGACACCGACGCCGAACGGCCGCATCTCGACGCGCAAAGCTTCGAGATACTTCAGCGCCGCCGATTTCGACGCGCTGTACGCGCCCGAGCCCGGCAAGCCGCGCACACCGGCGACGCTCGCAATGCCGACCAGCGTGCCGCGTTTCGTGTCGGCCATCGCGGCGGCGAACGGCTCGAACGTCGCGACCATCCCGAAGTAATTGATGTCCATCACCTCGCGAAACGTGCGTAGATCGCCGTGACCGGTCAGCGCGCCGCGGCTGATGCCGGCGTTGGCGATCACGACGTCGGGCAGGCCGTGCTCGCCGATGAAGCGCGCGGCCGCATCGGCGAGCGCTTCCGCGTCGCGCACGTCGAGCGCATAGATAGAGACAGTGTTCCGGGGATGGGACTGCTGGAACGCGGCGAGCGCGTCGCCGCGGCGGGCGACGAGGCCGAGAATCGCGCCGCGCCGTGCATATTCGCCGGCGAGCGCGAGGCCGATGCCGCTCGAAGCGCCGGTAATGAAAACCTTCAGTGGAGAGGTCATACCGGCGCCTCGTGATTACATCTTTTTGGCGCGGACTTGCGAGACGAGGTAGTCAAGCACCTGGATCGTGCCCGGCAGGGTGCCGGTCGCGGCCGGGCCGGTCAAATACTTGCCCTGCACGGCGAGCGTCGGCACGCCGTCGATCTTGAACCCGTCGAGCAGTTTCTTGTCCTTTTGCAGCGCGCTTTGCGTCGAGAACGAGTTGTACGCTTCCATGTACTTCTTCGGATCGACGCCGAACTTCGCCAGGAATTTGGTCTGGTCTTCCGGCGTCAGCAGATAGTTCTTGTTGACGTGGATTTCGTTGAAGACCTTCGGCGTCAGTTCGTTCGCGAGGCCGAGCGCGTCGAGCGCGTGGAACATCTTCGAGTGCGGGATGAAGTCGTCGCGGAAGGCGACCGGCACGCGGCGGAACACGACGTCCGGGGCCTGCTTCTTGACCCATGCTTCGAGGAACGGGTTGAATTCATTGCAGTGCGGGCAGCCGTACCAGAAGAATTCGATGACTTCGATCTTGCCGGCCGGCACGTCGGTAGGTTGCGGCGTGGCCAGCACGGTGTAGTCCTTGCCGGCGACCGGCGCGGTCGGCGACGCATGCGCGCTCGCCGCGATCAGGCCCAGCGAGAGAAACAGGATGCTCAGCAGTTTTTTCATGTCGTGTAGACCCAGATAAGGCGGTAGCGCGGCGACGCCATGCGAAAGGCCCGTCACCGCTGGTGGGATTCGGTGTGGTCGCCCGCCACAATACAGGTCGAAGCGGCCATCGTGCTTGTGACTCGCGCGTCGCGCCGATAGTTCGACGCGCCGCGCGAGCCGGCATTACCGTTTATTTATTGTTTGGTGAAGCGGATCACGGCGGTATCGACACCCGCGTCCGACAGACGCTGACGGCTCGAATTCATGTCCTCGAACTTCGAGAACGGCCCGATGCGCACGCGGTAGTACGTGACGCCGCCGGCATCGCGCTGCGTGACCTTCGATTCGAAGCCCTGGAACGCGAGGCGCGCGCGCTGCTGTTCGGCATCGGCGGCGGTCTTGTACGCGCCGACCTGCAGGAAGTAGCCGGTGTTCGCGTCGCCCGGTGCGGGTGCGGGGGCGGGCGCGGCAGCCGAGCCAGGCTTGACGTTGGCCAGGGTGGTCGTGCTCGGGCTCTTCGGCGCCGAGCCTGCCGCAGTGGCGGCCGGCGCGCTCGAGGTCTGCGGCTTCTTCGCCGGCGCGGGCGCGACGATGCCGCCGGTGCCGTTTTCCTGCGCGGGGCTCGGTGCGACCGCCGTGCCGTTGTTATTCGCATTGCCGCCCGACGGCGGCACTTCGACGATCTGCGGTTCTTCGAGCATGCCCGACTGGGTCTGCGCGTTGGTCTGACCCGGCGCGGTGTTCGGCGGCGCCGGTTGCGCGGCCTGCGGCACCGGCTGACCCGGCGTCTTGCCTTGCAGCGGACGGTTCGGGTCGTATTGCGCCTGGCTCGCGCCGTTGTCGGTCGGCGCCGGCGGCGCGACCTTCGACACGAACGGCGTAGGCGCACGGGTGATATACAGCGCCACCACCACCGCGATCGCCAGGCCGACGATCAGGCCCAGCACGATGCCGAGAAAAGTGCCCCCGGTTTGCTTCGATTGCTTTGTTGTGCGGCGTGGTTTTGCCATCGTACGAATCACCTGCAAAAAGAATCCAGGAACGGCCGCCGATTATAGCGACGGCCGCGCGCATATTACGCTGGAGGAGTTACATCTTGACGGGAGCGGAGACGCCGATCGTCGCGAGACCGTTGGCCAGCACCTGGCGCGTGGCCGCGAGCAGCGCGACGCGAGCGTTGCGTTCGGCCGCATCGTCGACCAGCACGCGCTCGGCACGATCATTGTAGAACGAGTGAAATTCGCCGGCGAGTTCTCGCAAGTAGAACGCGACCGCGTGCGGCGCGAGCTCGTCGGCGGCGTGCTGCAGCATGTCCGGGAATTCGGCGAGCTTGTTGAGCAGCGCCATTGCGCGCTCGCTCGTGAGTGGCGCGACATCTACGCTCGCGAGCGTGCTCTCGTCGAAGCCGTAGCGCGCGTTGCATTCGGCGATCACCGAGCAGATGCGCGCGTGCGCATACTGCACGTAGTGCACCGGATTCTCGTCGTTCTGCTTCAGCGCGAGGTCGATGTCGAACACGAACTCGGTGTCCGCCTTGCGCGAGATCAGGAAAAAGCGCACCGCATCGCGGCCGCGGCGGATGGTTTCCTCGTCGATCAGATCGACGGCCGCTTCCGAGCCCGGCGTCGCGCCGCCCGACCATTCGATCAGGTCGCGCACCGTCACGTAGCTGCCCGCGCGCTTGGAGATCTTCACCTCTTCGCCGTTGCGCATGACCGTGACCATCTTGTGCAGGATGTAGTCGGGGTAGCCCTTCGGAATGCCGATGCCGAGACCCTGCAGACCGGCGCGCACTCGCGCGATCGTGCCGTGGTGATCCGAGCCCTGCACGTTGATGACCTTGGTGAAGCCGCGCTCCCACTTCGCGACGTGATAGGCGACGTCCGGCACGAAGTACGTGTAGGTGCCGTCGGTCTTGCGCATCACGCGGTCCTTGTCGTCGCCGTCGTCGGTGGTGCGCAGCCACAGCGCGCCTTCCTGCTCGTAGGTCTTGCCCGCGGCGATCAGCGCGTCGACGGTTTTCTCGACCCGGCCTTCCGTGTAAAGCGACGATTCCAGATAGTACTGGTCGAACTTCACGCCGAACGCCTGCAGGTCCATGTCCTGCTCGCGACGCAGATACGTGACGGCGAAGCGGCGGATCGCCTCGAGGTCCTCGACGTCGCGCGCGCCGGTGACGGGCTCGCCGTCGCTCGCCTCGACCGTGACGCCGTTCAGATAGTCCTTCGCGATGTCGGCGATGTACTCGCCGTTGTAGGCCGACGCGGGCCAGCCTTCGTCGCCGGGGGCGAGGCCGCGTGCGCGTGCCTGAGTCGACAGCGCGAGCGTTTGGATCTGGACGCCGGCGTCGTTGTAGTAGAACTCGCGATGCACGTCCCAGCCCTGCGACTCGAGCACGTGCGCAAGCGCGTCGCCGAGCGCGGCCTGGCGGCCGTGGCCGACGTGCAACGGGCCGGTCGGGTTGGCCGACACGAACTCGATCAGCACGTGCTTGCCGGCGTCGCGCCGCGAGCGGCCGTACGCGTCCTTCTCGGCGAACACGGCGGCGATCGCGCCTTGCTTGGCCGCGGCCGTGAGGCGCAGGTTGATGAAGCCGGGACCCGCCACTTCGGCGGTCTCGATCAGGCCTTTGGCCTGCGGATTGACGAGCAGCGCATCGACGATCTGTTGCGCGAGCTGGCGCGGATTGGCGCGCAGCGGCTTGGCGAGCTGCATCGCGACGTTGCACGCGACGTCGCCGTGCGCGGCGACTTTCGGGCGCTCCAGCGCGATGGCGGGCGAGACGAAAGCGGCTTCGGTCGCGCCTTGCGTGGCGGTCGCGACCTGCTTCACCGTGTCGGCGAGCAGTGTTTCGAGTGTGTGTTTATGTGCGGGCAGCATGCTTGTTGCAAGTCCAGTGAGGCAATCCGGTAAGGCGGAAGAGGCGCCGGCCGCGGCCGGTGTCGCAAGCGTGAAGCGCGGCCGCGCTTTGCGGCGCTGATGGCTGCGCCGCTGGCAGAGCATCCCCGAGGCGATGCGACCACTCGCAACGCAAGCAGCGCAACGCGGTGGACTCCGCACGGCGGCTTGCCGTTACGCAGGCTCGCGCGGTATGCGGATTGCGGCCGATGATTCGACGCCCCCGGGTTGCCCGCGTGCGCGATGCTCGTCGAGCCGCGCCGTACGTGGCGCTGGGCGGCGTGCTTTTCCGTTCAGACGGATTTTAGCAGGTGCTAATATGTTCAATGAGTTGCCCGCGAGGGGTGTGGCCGCCGCGCCTTGCCGGCGCCACGTCAGGCGCGCGCAGTTGCCGCCCTTGGGACGCTCGTGCGCTCACCCGACATAACGAAAAAGGGAACAGTCATGCTGATTACTTTCAAGTGCCACGCCTGCCCGGACGTGATGATGCTGGAGAATCTGGCGCAGTATCTGGTCGGCATTGTCGGCAAACGCCTTGGGCAGCGGGGCGTCATTACTCACGACGAACTGGGCCCGGCCATCGAAAAACTCGAAGCGGCGATCACGTCCGACAAGCAGGAGCGCGCCGAGCACGAGGGTCATTTCCACGAGGGCGAGGACGGCCGCGATCGTCACGAGATTCCGCCCGGTCTCGCGCAGCGCGCGTATCCGTTCCTCGACATGCTGCGCGCGGCGCAGAAGGAAAACGCGGATATCGTTTGGGGGATCTGATTTCTGGCGGGTTCCGAGCGCCGCGGCCCGGACTCAGAAAGTCTTCATAAGCGCTCTGGTGGCGCACCAAAGAAAAGAGCCCGCTCGACGCGGGCTCTTTGTCATTCAGAAGGTTTTATCCGCCGTGCCGCTCATTGGCTCTCGGAGGCCGCCGACGCTGCCGCGCCCTTCTTCATCTTTTGCTTCTTCGCCTTTTTGACATGCGTCTCGGTGGGGGGCGAGTAGGAACTGACCGAGCTCGATCCGCCCGGCGCGGCGGGTTGCGCGAGCGCCACGGAAGCACCCGCGGCCAGTGAAACAGCGGTCAATAACAGCGTCAGCTTCTTCATACGATTTTCTCCGTTGACGGTTGCAATCTCGGTGAGCCGGCGCGTTGTGCTCGCGCCTGACGGGATGAAAGTCGACTCAGTCTACAAAGCCGAAATTGCCGTGGCGCCAAATATTCAGTCTTTCGGACTCGATATAGTCGCGCATGCGCGGCCCGGGCCGCACGGCCGGACCACGCGTCGTTTCACGCTCAAAGCAACGGCGCCAACGCGCGCTCGGCGTCCGCTTTCGAGAGCGACATCCGCTGTGCATAGTCGTCGAGCTGATCCGCGCCGATCTTGCCGACCGAGAAATAGGTGCTGTCCGGATGCGCGAGGTAGAAGCCCGACACGCTCGCCGCCGGCAGCATCGCCAGCGATTCGGTCACGCTCATGCCGATTTCGTTCGCCTGCAGCACCTCGAACATGTCTCGCTTGACGAGGTGATCGGGGCAGGCCGGGTAGCCCGGCGCCGGGCGGATGCCGCGGTATTTTTCGGCGATCAGTTCGTCGTTGGACAGGTTTTCGCTGTTCGCGTAGCCCCACAGGTCGCGCCGCACACGCGCGTGCATCGCTTCGGCGAACGCTTCGGCGAGCCGGTCCGCGAGCGCCTTCAGCATGATCGCGCTGTAGTCATCGAGATCCTTCTCGAACTGCTTCTCCTTGACGTCGACGCCAAGACCCGCCGTCACCGCGAACATGCCGATGTAGTCGGCGACGCCCGAGTCCTTCGGCGCGATGAAGTCGGCGAGCGACCGGTTCGGTCGCATCACCCCGTCGACCACCGGCCGCACGCTCTGTTGACGCAGATTGCGCCAGGTGAGCGCGACGTCGGTGCGCGATTCGTCCGTGTAGATTTCGATGTCGTCGTCGTTCACCGTGTTGGCCGGCAGCAGCGTGATCACGCCGTTGGCCTGCAGCCAGCGGCCCTGGATCAGACGCGCGAGCATCGACTTGCCGTCGGAGAACACGCGCCGCGCCGATTCGCCGACGATCTCGTCGTTGAGGATCGCCGGATACGGGCCGGCGAGATCCCACGTCTGGAAAAACGGACCCCAGTCGATATAGTTCGCGAGTTCGTTCAGATCGAAGTTCTTGAACACGCGCCGGCCGATGAACTTCGGCTTGACCGGCTGATAGCCCGCCCAGTCGATCTTCGTCTTATTGGCGCGCGCTTCGGCGAGCGTGACCATCGGCTGCGCTTTTTTGTTCGCGTGCTGATCGCGGATGCGGTTGTAATCGGCGTTCAATTCGTCGATGTACTTTGCTGCGCCCTCGTCGGACAGCAGGCTCGAGGCGACCGACACCGAGCGCGATGCGTCCGGCACGTAGACCACCGGACCATCGTACTGCGGCGCGATCTTCACCGCGGTGTGCACGCGCGAGGTCGTCGCGCCGCCGATCAGCAGCGGAATCTTCTTCACGCGGAAGTAGTCGTCGCGCTGCATTTCCGACGCGACGTAGGCCATCTCTTCGAGACTCGGCGTAATTAGGCCCGACAGCCCGACGATGTCCGCGCCCTCGACCTTCGCCTTAGCGAGGATCTCGTTGCACGGGACCATCACGCCCATGTTGACCACTTCGAAGTTGTTGCACTGGAGCACGACCGACACGATGTTCTTGCCGATGTCGTGCACATCGCCCTTGACGGTCGCGATGATGATCTTGCCCTTCGCGCGCACATCGCCGCCGGCCGCCGCGAGTTGGCGCTTTTCTTCCTCGATGAACGGGATCAGATGCGCGACCGCCTGCTTCATCACGCGCGCCGACTTCACGACCTGCGGCAGGAACATCTTGCCTTGGCCGAACAGGTCGCCGACGATGTTCATGCCGTCCATCAGCGGGCCTTCGATCACGTTGATCGGACGGCCGCCCTCGGCGGCGATCTTCGCGCGCACTTCCTCGGTGTCTTCGACGATGAACGTGGTGATGCCGCTCACGAGCGCGTGCGCGAGACGCTTTTCGACCGGCTGGTTGCGCCACTCGAGGTTCTCTTCCTTCTTCGCGGCGCCGCTCTTGAACTTGTCGGCGATTTCGAGCAGACGGTCGGTACCGTCTTCGCGGCGATTCAGCACGACGTCTTCGACGCGCTCGCGCAGTTCCGGATCGAGCTCGGCATACACGCCGAGCTGACCCGCGTTGACGATGCCCATGTCCATCCCCGCCTGGATCGCGTGATAGAGGAACACGGTGTGAATCGCCTCGCGCACCGGGTCGTTGCCGCGGAACGAGAACGACACGTTCGACACGCCGCCGCTCACCTTCGCGTACGGCAGGTTCTGCTTGATCCAGCGCGTCGCCTCGATGAAGTCGACTGCGTAGTTGTTGTGTTCCTCGATGCCGGTCGCGATCGCGAAGATGTTCGGATCGAAGATGATGTCTTCGGGCGGGAAGCCGACTTCGTTGACGAGGATCTCGTACGAGCGCCGGCAGATTTCCTTCTTGCGCGCGAACGTATCGGCCTGGCCCTGTTCGTCGAAGGCCATCACGACGCTGGCCGCGCCGTAGCGGCGAATCAGCTTCGCGTGGTGAACGAACTGCTCCTTGCCTTCCTTCAGCGAGATCGAATTGACGATCGCCTTGCCCTGCACGCACTTGAGCCCCGCCTCGATCACGTCCCACTTCGACGAGTCGATCATGATCGGCACGCGCGCGATGTCCGGCTCCGACGCGATCAGATTCATGAAGCGCACCATCGCCGCTTTCGAATCGAGCATCGCCTCGTCCATGTTGATGTCGATGACCTGCGCGCCGTTCTCGACCTGCTGGCGCGCGACGGCCAACGCCTCGTCGAACTGATTGTTCAGGATCATTCGCGCGAACGCTTTCGAGCCGGTCACGTTGGTGCGTTCGCCAACGTTGATGAAGAGCGTCCCGGACGTGACGTTGAACGGCTCGAGGCCGCTAAGGCGCATGGTGTGATCGGTCATGGCGTATGTGCGAGTCGGGTGCGTGCGTTAAGGGGCGTGCTGGGCTTCGGGGTGAAGTGCGTCAGTCCGGCTCAGGCCGCGTCGCGATACTGGCTCGGCCACTTGCGCGGCTTCAGCTCGGCGAGCGCCTTCGCGATCGCCGCGATGTGCTCGGGCGTCGTGCCGCAGCAGCCGCCAGCGATGTTCACGAGTCCCGCTTCGGCGAATTCCTTTAGCAGGCCCGAGGTATCGGCGGGCAATTCGTCGAAGCCGGTGTCGCTCATCGGGTTCGGCAGACCAGCGTTCGGATAGCACGACACGTAGGTGTCGCACAGCTTCGCGAGCTCGGCGATATACGGGCGCATCAGCGCCGCGCCGAGCGCGCAGTTCAGGCCGAACGTGAGCGGCTTCGCGTGACGCAGCGAATTCCAGAAGGCCTCGACGGTCTGGCCGGACAGAATGCGGCCCGAGGCATCGGTGACGGTGCCCGAGATCATGATCGGCAGACGCTCGCCGGTGTTTTCGAACAGTTCGTCGAGCGCGAACAGCGCGGCCTTCGCGTTCAGCGTGTCGAAGATCGTTTCGACGAGGAACAGGTCCGCGCCGCCGTCGAGCAGCGCTTTCGCCTGCTCGTAGTACGCGGCGTGCAGTTCGTCGAAGGTCACATTGCGGGCGCCCGGATCGTTGACGTCCGGCGAGATGCTGGCGGTTTTCGGCGTCGGGCCGATTGCGCCGGCGACGAAGCGCGGCTTGTCCGGGGTCGCGTATTTATCGCACGCGGCGCGCGCGAGCTTCGCCGATTCGATGTTCATCTCGACGGCGAGCGACTCCATGCCGTAGTCGGCCTGCGCGACCGTGGTCGCACCGAACGTGTTGGTCTCGATGATGTCCGCGCCTGCCGCCAGATATTGCTCGTGAATCTCCGAGATGATCTGCGGCTGGGTGATCGACAGCAGTTCGTTGTTGCCCTTGATGTCGCGCGCGTAGTCCTTGAAGCGTTCGCCGCGATAGCTGGCTTCGTCGAGCTTGTAGCGCTGGATCATCGTGCCCATCGCGCCGTCCAGGATCAGGATGCGCGAGTTCAGCAGCGCGGGCAGCGCTGCGCCGCGGGTATAGGCGGGCTCGGAACGGACTGGCGTGATGGATTGAGCAGGCTGGGTCATGGCGGACGAGGGCTTGCGCCGGCGTTGGCGGAAAGCCTGTCATTGTAGCCGCTGCCGCGCGGATGCGCCCGGCGAGCGGGAGACGGGTCTGAGGCGCGGCCGGCAAAATCGACCGATAGGAATGCGTCGCGCCAGCAATTCAGAACGCGCTAACAAACGAAGCAATAAAAAATAGCCCGGCAAGCCAAAGCCTGCCGGGCCGTTTTCGTTGCCGCCGACCGCAAGATGGAACCCGCCGCAAAAGCCGCGCGGTACGGTCGGTTGATGTCGCCTGAGCGCCAGCTGAACCCCTCCGGTCAATGCAGAACAACGGGTTGGTGCATCAAGCTGTCGAATTGACCGAGGAATTCGTCGACCTCGTCGAGCGTCGGCTCGCCTTCGATCAGCTTTTGCACATGCTCGCGAAAACGCGCCGCCATTGCACCGTCGATGTAGATTTCGCGCTGCATGTTCTTGTCGACAATCTCGTAGCCGCCCGACTTCATGGCCAGCTGACCTTCCTGCGGAGGAAACTCGACGACACAGTAGTTAGGGCTGTTATAGATCATTTGCATGGCGACACTCCTTATTTCCGTTGGGCTCCTGCCCTTTTCTGCAACATAGGTGGAGCGTGGGGGATGGAATTCAAGGGGTGGGTCCGGACGACGCAAGTAAAAAACTCCGGACCTGACGGTTAGACTCGCCGCTCCAGAAACGATTCAAGCAACGCGGCAAAACGGTGAGATTGCTCGACGGGCGCGAGATGCGCGGCATCCAGCAACTCGAAGCGGGCGCCCTCGATCGCCTCCGCTATTGCCTGCGTAGCAGCAGGGGGCGTGCCCGTATCGTGACGTCCGGCCACCGTCAGCGTAGGCACGCGGATCGCGCCGTGTTTGCCGCGCAGGTCGAAGTCGCGCAGCGCCTCGCACGCCATCGCGAAGCCTTCCGGCGGGGTGCGCGCAAATGCCTCACGGATCGGCTCGACCGCTTCGGGATGCCGGGCCTGAAAGTCGGGCGTGAGCCAACGCGCGATGGTCGACGGTAGCAGCGCCTCCATGCCGTCGCTGCGAGCGGTGTGGGCGCGCTGATTCCACAACTCGCGGTTTTCGGGCGGCGTGCCGCCGGTGCTGTCGGCGATCGTCAGCGTGTCGAGACGCGATGGATGGTCGAGCGCGAATTGCTGCGCGATCATGCCGCCGAGCGACAGGCCGACCAGGTGCGTCGTCGGCGCGCCGAGCGCATCGAGCAGTTGGGCGAGATCGTCGGCCAGATCGCGCATGCCGAACGGCTCGCGCGCGACCGCGCTGTGGCCGTGGCCGCGCACGTCGTAGCGCAGCACCGTGTAGTCGTCGCGGAAATAGCCGGCCATCTGATCCCAGATGGAAAGATCACCGCCCAGCTGATGGATGAACGTGAGCCACGGGCCGCCGCCTTCGTTGCTCAGCACATAGCGTGTGTCGATACCGTTGATGTTCACTTGCATGCAGACTCCTTTGAAGGAAACGCAGTGAAAAAGCGCGGTGGGTCGCCCCGTTCGCGCAAACGGAGGCTCCATTGACGTGCGAGTCAGTGTTGCAAAGTAAGTTTCGCCGATCTCGGGCGGTTCTGCTCGTGACACTGTGTCACGACCAGTGTCACGGTTTGATGATTGTTGGAGCGGTTGAATCGACCGGTGCTGCGGGGGCGGGCTCGGGCGTTACTGCCGATGCGTCGGCTGGCGACGGCGCTGGCGTTGCAGGGCTCTTGGCGGAGGTAGCGGCGGGCATGGCATCCTCCGCCGGCGCCCCATCGACATTCAGCTTGCCGCGCCACACCAGCTCGAACTGGGTACCGTTCGGCTCAGTCTGCAGAATGCGCGCAGGCAGCCAGCCGAGCGACGGCGCAAGCCACACGTCGATACGGCGCTGGTCGCCATCGTGCCGCGGCAGACGTTTGAAATGACGCGTCTGCAGATAGCCCTGCGCGGCGCGGATCGTTTCGTCGCCGATCGTCTCGATCGGCCAGTTCTCGCCGCTATCGGAATCGACGACGAAAAACTGTCGCGTCACGCCAGGCTTATAGGCGTCAGGATCGCCGCGCACGAGGCTCGCGAGCTGCATCACGACGCTGAAGCGGTCCTGCGCGCCGTCGGGCAACGGCAACGAGGCGGGCGTGCGCGTGAAGCCGATCTTCTTGTCGCTGCGATTGAAAATCGCGATGTCTTCCGCGCGACGGCCACGCTTTTCGCTGTACTGCGCCGGCGCGAGGCCAAACGCATCGATCCCGCCGTGGCTTGAAAACACGAACGGGCCGACGAACGGCAGCGGCACCGATACGACCATTTCGTAGCCTTGCCCATTGCTCGCCCAATGGATCGTGCCGGGCGCGTTGCGCACGCCGTTGTAGAACGTGTCGTAGTCGAGTTCGCCCGACGGCGGCACCGAAAACTTCAGGCCCTGCGACGCTTGCGGCGCGCTGGCCGCGCCAGCGGCGCTCGCGGCGGCGCCGCTGGCATTGGCATTGACCGGCGCATTCGCGCTCGCGGCGGCGGGCGGCGCGCTTGCCGCGACCTCCGATGCCGGCGTGGCCGCCGGCTCGGTCGGCTTGGCCGGCTGCAACGCGCTCAGCACATGCTGCTCGCGCGGCGCACGCGCCGCGGGCTTGCGTGTAGGCGCGGGCGGGTGCGGTGCCGGCGCGGCCGGTTTTGGCGCCGGTTGACGCTGGACCCTCTCGGGCGTCAGCAGCGCGACCTGCACCGGCACATGCTCGCGATTTGCCGGATTCAGATCCATTCGATTGCGCTCGAACCATTGCGCCGCGATCCAGTGCAAGACCGCCACGGCCACGAGCACCGCGATCCAGCGCCCCGCGCGCGCGCCGCGTCCCGGCCCGCTGCCCAAAGCGGGAAGGCGATCATGACGGCGGCTGGCGGAAGCAAAATCCATCGGCGCTTGAATCGGTGAGAGCTTGAAAGGTCTGGCGCGTATCAACCGTTGTCGCTACGCGGTGTCGCGCTATAGCCGAGTTCGTACGACAGCTTGCGCGCGCATTCGCGCAGCGCGGTATCGATTTCGCCACCCCAGCGGATATCGAACGCGCCTTCATGGCCGAGCGCGACGAGAGCGAGCGCGAGGTCGCCGGTCGAATCGAACACCGGCATCGAAAACGCGTGGATCGTCGGCAGCAGCATGCCTTCGACTCGCGCGGCCTCGTGCTCGCGCACTTCAGCGAGCACCTTGTCGACGTCTTCGCGGGTGCGCGGCGCGCCGCTATGCGACGAACGCCGCGAGTCGGCCAGCTCGCGCTCGATCATCGCGTCGGTCTTGCCGGATGGCAGGTAGGCGGCGAACAGCAGACCGGTCGCGGAACTGAGCAAGGGCATCACGTCGCCGAGTTTCAGCGATGCCTTGGCCGGATAGCTCGACTCCATCCAGTGCACCATCGTCGGCCCCTGATTACCCCACACCGCGATGCCGACCGTCTGATCGAGCCGGTCGCGCAACTCGGCGAGCGCGATGCGCGCGAGCTTCACGCCGTCGACCCGCGCGAGCCGCGCGAGCCCCAACTGCAACGCGAAGCCGCCGAGTTCGTAGCGGCCCGACAGCGGGTCCTGCGCGACCACGCCGAGACGCAGAAAGCTGACCAGATAGCGATGCGCCTTCGCCGGACTCATGCCCGCGCGCTGCGCGAGATCGCGCAGCATCATCGCGCGCGGCTCGCGGGTCAGCACGTCGAGCAGCCTGAACCCGACCTCGATCGACTGGATGCCTGAGCGCAGTTTTTCTTCGCCGGGTTCGCCGGCTTCGTCATCGGCGCCGGTTGCGTCGGTGGCATCGGCGGGTTCGAGCAGTTCGTCGGCGGACGCGGGGTCGGTGCGGGTGCGGATCGTGCCGGAGCGGGCGTTGGCGGACATGTGCAAAGGGCGCGGGCAGCGCGTTCGGTAATCGAAAAAGGCGCGTAACGGCGATGGTGGCAGTGACAACGACGACGAACACGCACATCTTGGGCCGCGCCGATTCACCATCGTAGAATAGATTCCTTCCATCGTCACTAACACACGGTTCACAGCTCTATGAAACTTGCCTCGCTGAAGGACGGCACGCGCGACGGTCAACTGATCGTCGTGTCCCGCGACCTGCACACGGCGGCCATCGCCGACGCGATCGCGCCCACGCTGCAGCGCGTGCTCGACGACTGGGCCTTCTACGCGCCGCAACTGCACGACCTTTACGATGCGCTGAACCAGGGCCGCGCGCGCAACAGCTTTTCGTTCGACGCCAAAGAGTGCATGGCGCCACTGCCGCGCGCGTTCCAGTGGGCCGACGGTTCATCGTACGTGAACCATGTGGAACTCGTGCGGCGCGCACGCGGCGCGGAAATGCCGCCCGAATTCTGGACCGACCCGCTGATGTACCAAGGCGGCAGCGACGACTTCATCGGCCCTCGCGATGACATCGTGTGCGCATCGGAACAGTACGGCATCGACTTCGAGGCCGAAGTCGCGGTCATCACCGCTGACGTGCCGATGGGCGCAACGCCCGAGCAGGCGTTGCGCGGCGTGCGGCTGGTGACGCTCGTCAACGACGTGTCATTGCGCCAGCTGATTCCAGCCGAACTCGCGAAGGGCTTCGGCTTTTTCCAGAGCAAGCCGGCCACGTCGTTCGCGCCGGTCGCGGTGACGCCCGACGAGCTCGGCGAGCATTGGCGCGAAGGCCGCGTGCATCGGCCGATGATCGTCCACTGGAACGGAAGGAAAGTCGGCCAGCCCGACGCGGGCACCGATATGGTGTTTCACTTCGGTCAGCTGATCGCCCATGCGGCGAAGACGCGCAATCTGCGTGCTGGTTCTATCGTCGGTTCGGGCACGGTGTCGAACAAGGACGCGAAGCGCGGCTACTGCTGTATCGCGGAGAAGCGCTGCCTCGAAACGATCGAGCACGGCGCGCCGCAAACGGAGTTCATGAAGTACGGCGACACCGTGAAGATCGAAATGTTCGACGACGCGGGCAAGTCGATTTTCGGTGCGATTGAGCAGAGCATCGCGCCGCTCGAATGAAGCGCGGCGCTCACGCGGCAATGCGTTGACGCGGCGGCACGCGCGAAAGGGTTTCGCCCGATGCCACCGCCCGCGCGCGCGGCTACACTGACTGGCGCGCCGGCTGGGACGGCGCCAATGTCAGATAGCGTGCAGCGACGCATCGGTAGCACATCGGCACTACATCACAACGAAAACCCCGACGTGAGGAGACAGCATGCCGCGATTGAACTTCCCCGCAGCTGGACATCGACGCGCTGATGCGTCACTCGTTCAAGCGCGCACGAGCGCGCGTGGCTCGTATCAACGCGGCCGGCGCTTCGCGCGGCGCGCCGCGACGCTGTGCGCCGCGCTCGTCTGCGCGTTGCCGCTGACATCGTTCGCGCAGGTGAAGATCGGTCTCGTGTTGTCGCTGACCGGGCCTGCCGCATCGCTCGGCATTCCCGCGCGCGACACGGTCGCGCTGCTGCCGAAACAGATCGGCGGGCAAACCGTCGAGTACATCGTGCTCGACGATGCCTCGGACACGACCCAAGCCGTGCAGGACACCAAGAAACTCATCAGCGAAAATCATGTCGACGCGATCATCGGCTCGTCGATCACGCCGAATTCGCTCGCGATGATCGACGTGGTCGCCGAGGGCGAAACGCCGATGATCTCGCTCGCGTCGTCCGCGAAAATCATCGAACCGGTCGATGCAAAACGTCGCTGGGTCTTCAAGACGCCGCAGACCGACGCGATGATGGCCTCGGCGATCGCCGAGCATGCGAGCGGACACGGCGTGAAGACGATCGCGTTCATCGGCCAGGCCGACGCGCTCGGCGAGACGTTCTACGCCGAGGTCGCGAAATTCGCGCAACTGCATCACATCGACGTGGTCGCGAGCGAACGCTTCAATCGCACCGATCCGAGCGTGACCGGCCAGGTGCTGAAGATTCTCGCGACTCACCCCGACGCGGTGGTGGTCGGCGCGGCCGGCACACCTGCCGCGCTGCCGCCGAAAACGCTGCGCGAGCGCGGCTACAAGGGCGTCATCTATCACAACCACGGCGTCGGCAATAACGACTTCCTGCGTGTGTGCGGCGCCGATTGCAACGGCACGTTCCTGCCCGCGAGCCCGGTGCTGGTCGCCGCGCAATTGCCGGCCGACCATCCGGCCAGGCGCCTCGCGCTCGAATACATCGCGCGGTTTGAGGCGCAGCACGGCGCGGGCAGCGTGTCGGCGTTCGGTTCGTACACGTCGGACGCGGACGCATTGCTCGAGCACGCGATTCCGCTCGCGTTGAAGAGCGGCGCGCCAGGCACGCCGGCGTTTCGCCGCGCGCTGCGCGACGCGCTCGAAGGAACCCGCGGTCTCGCGGATACCAACGGCGTCGTCAACATGAGCGCGGCCGATCATCTCGGGCTCGATCAGCGCGCGCGCGTGATGGTCGAAATCACTAATGGCAAGTGGCTTTATCAGCCGCATTGAACGGGTCGCGACGTTCCGCGCGCGACTGAACGAATCACCTATGGACCGCTCACCATGACTCAGTCATCGCAACCGAACGACGCGTACTACGCGCACTACCAGTCGCTGCGTTTGCAGCGTCATCCGCACGGCGTGCTCGAAGTCGTGATGAGCGGCGAGGGCGCGAACAAGAGCGGCCTCGCGACCGCGGACGCACGCATGCATTACGAACTCGCGGAAATCTGGCGCGACATCGATCGAGATCCCGACACGCGCGTCGCGATCATTCGCGGCGAGGGCAAGGGCTTTTCGGCAGGCGGCGATCTGCAGCTCGTCGAGGACATGGCGAACGATTTCGAGGTGCGCACGCGGGTGTGGCGCGAAGCGCGCGACCTTGTCTACAACGTGATCAACTGCGGCAAGCCGATCGTATCGGCGATGCACGGGCCGGCGGTCGGCGCGGGGCTCGTCGCGGGGCTGCTCGCCGATATCTCGATCGCGGCGAAGACGGCGCGCATCATCGACGGGCATACGCGTCTCGGCGTTGCCGCGGGCGATCATGCGGCGATCGTCTGGCCGCTCTTGTGCGGCATGGCGAAGGCGAAGTACTACCTGCTGCTGTGCGAGCCGGTGAGCGGCGAGGAGGCGGAGCGTATCGGGCTCGTGTCGCTCGCGGTCGACGAAAGCGCGCTGCTGCCGAAGGCGTTCGAAGTCGCGCGCAAGCTCGCCGACGGGTCGCAGACCGCCATCCGCTGGACCAAGTACGCGCTGAACAACTGGCTGCGCACGGCGGGGCCGGCGTTCGATACATCGCTCGCGCTGGAGTTCATGGGCTTCGCGGGGCCCGATGTGCGCGAGGGCTTGAGCTCGTTGCGCGAGCGGCGCGCGCCGGATTTTGGCGCGGGCCGTCCGCGTCACGGCGAACCATCGTGATGTCATACCCCAAACGGTATGATCGAATCAACGCGCGCCGCATCGCGCGCTCTACCTGTCATCCAGTACCGAGGCGACAACCATGACCGACACCACTGGCTCCGCGCCGCCCTTTCCCGGCTTTCCCGGTTTTCCGCCCGCTGAAATGCTCGATCGGATGTGGAGCATGATTCGGCTGTCGCCGTTCGGCGCCGCCATGACGGGCGCGCAGCCGGGGGGCGGCACGAGTCCGTCGCTGTCGATGATGTCCGACATGATGGCGCCGCTCACGAGCGTCGAGGAGCTCGACAAGCGCATCACCGACATGCGCGCGGTCGAGCAATGGCTGAAGCTGAATCTGAGCATGCTGCAGTCGGCGATCCAGGCGCTGGAAGTGCAGCGCGCGACGCTCGCGACGCTGCGCGCGTTCGGCGCGTTCGCGCAGACCTCGATGTCGCAGGCGGCGGCTGCTGCAACGGGTGCGGCCGCGACTGACGCGCCGAGCCGCGCCCCGAGCCCCGCGCCGGCGCCGAGCTGGACGAGGCCCGCTGAGCCAGCCCCCGAAAGCGCCCCTCCAGCAGACAGCGACGAAGAGCAAGCGCCGGCGGCACCCGCTTTCGATGCATCCGCATGGTGGAATCTTCTGCAATCGCAGTTCAACCAGATCGCGCAGTTCGCGATGACGCAGCCGTCCGTCGCAGTCGCGGCGGCGGGTGGAGGCACGCAGGGCAAGGCGGAGTCGTCGAAGGCTGCGGATGCGTCGGGCGGCGATCCGTCGGGCGGCGATCCGTCCGGCGCCGGTGCGCAAAGCGCGAAGCCGGCCGCCAAGCGGCCGGCCGCGAAGCGCGCCGCGACATCGGCCAAACGCGCGTCCGGCGAGGGCAGGAGCGCGGCAACGCCGAAAAAGTCGACGTGAGCGGGGCGGTGCGGGCAGCACGCTCGCGCTCGGTGCGACTGCGCAAGCAATATCAGAAGCAGCGGCGGTCAGGTCCGCACTTCCACCTTCTGGCCGCCGCGAATCAGTGCCCCATGCCAAAGACAACCCGTCGCCTACGTTTTTGCCGTATGCCAACGCCGGCGATTTCTTCCCGCGCGAATTGCCGACTTTATTGAGAGAAGTCAATGCCATAGCGCGCTCGCACCGCTTCTGTCACGGGTTTGGCCGGAGGCGCGTGCTATCATTGTGTAAGCTTGATCTGGCTTTGGGGCTTGCGCCGAAAACAACCAATCCCACCGCCCTCTCGTCATTCGCCGCCGGCGCTACCGGTGCAGGGCTGGACGGTGCGGTTGTCGACCCGGACTGGCTCGACCTCAGGCAAAGGGTATTCCTCACCCACGGTTGGCCGCGGCGCCCGATTCACGCTCCAGGCGCCAATACAACAGCCCGGACTTCTTTGCTGCCCGATGCTTCTGGGCGGCCGGTTAACGCGTAAAATTGAATGCTTGGCCGATAAACGGCATGTCCGTTCGTCGCAGGTAAAAACGGCTACACGTAGCAGCAACAGACACACACAGTATGTGCAGAACAGGGGTGGGACTATGAACACCATGCTTTATCCGGAACTTTATAAATCGCTCGAATCCGTTCGATGGGACATGGAGAAGGACATTCCCTGGGACAAATTCGATGCATCGCTGTTGACCGACGAACAGGCCGCGACGATCAAGATGAACGCGATCACCGAATGGTCGGCGTTACCCGCCACGGAAATGTTTCTGCGTGACAATCATCACGACAGCGATTTCTCCGCATTCATGAGCGTGTGGTTCTTCGAGGAGCAGAAACACTCGCTGGTGCTGATGGAATACCTGCGCCGCTTCAAGCCGGAACTGGTCCCGACCGAAGAGGAACTGCACGCGGTGCGCTTCGAGTTCGATCCCGCGCCCCCGCTCGAAACGCTGATGCTGCACTTTTGCGGCGAAATCCGCCTGAATCACTGGTATCGCCGCGCTGCCGAATGGCACACCGAACCGGTCATCAAGCACATCTACGAAACCATCTCGCGCGACGAAGCGCGCCACGGCGGCGCGTATCTGCGCTACATGAAGAAGGCCATGGCGCAAACCGGCGACATCGCGCGTGCCGCATTCGCGAAGATCGGCGTGCTGATGGCGTCGGCGCGTCGCACCGAAAAGCCGCTGCACCCCACCAACCTGCACGTGAACCAGGCGCTGTTCCCGCGCGACACGATCCAGTCGCGTCTGCCGGATCCGGAATGGCTCGAGCGCTGGCTCGACGAGCAGATCCGTTTCGACGACGGTTGGGAAAAGAAGGTTGTCGAGCGCATTCTGCACAACCTGTCGCTGCTGTTCGAACGCACGTTCACCACCGCGCAGGAACTGAACCGTTATCGCAAGGAAGTGGTCGCGCGTCTGCAAGCGGCCGAACAAAGCCCGGCGCAGCAGCAACCGGCGTAACGGCTCGGGCGGTTTCAGCACCGTTCAAATGGCGGTCCGGCAAGCGTGAGCTTGCCGGACCGTTTTCCTTTGAGCCGCCCAGCGTGTATCGTGGCGGCACCCGGCATTGCTCTTCCCGCAACTCCGTAACTCCCCAACTCTGTGACCGTGCGATGACCGCCATCTTTGAACGCAAGATTCTGACGCGCGATGCCCTGGTGAAGCTGCGTCCTTCGCTGCGCGCGCCCGTCGTATTTACGAACGGCGTGTTCGACATCCTGCATCGCGGTCACGTGACCTATCTGGCCGACGCGAAGGCGTTGGGCGCGTGTCTGATCGTCGGTGTGAATAGCGACGCATCGGTGCGGATGCTCGGCAAAGGCGACGACCGGCCGATCAACAACGAGGCCGACCGCATGGCCTTGCTCGCGGCGCTGGAAAGTGTCGACTACGTGGTGGGCTTTGGCGAGAAAACGCCGGTCGAGCTGATTTCCGCGCTGCGCCCGGACGTGCTGGTGAAAGGTGGCGACTACGACATGGACGCGCTGCCCGAATCGGCGCTAGTGCGCGGTTGGGGCGGCAAGGCGCTCGCGATTGCGTTCGAGCACGATCGCTCGACCACTGCGCTGTTGAAGAAGGTGCGCACACAGGGTTGATGCCGCGCATTGCCCCGCGAACGCACGGCGCAATGCCGAACCTCTAACTGACCGCGTCGCTCACCTGATTACTGCGGCAACTCCGATGTTGAAATCGGCGCCTGCGGCGCCGGTCCGCCGACCACTGCCTGGTCGGCCGCATCGGCGGCGCTGACCGGGCGCACCTTCAGCCAGTTCGGATGAATCTGGCGGTTCAGATGACCCGGCTCGCGTCCGCTTGCGGTGGGTATCGGGCCGAAGGCGCCACGCAGCGCGACGAAAGCCAACACGTTGACAAAAATCAGAATGGCGATCGGCCAGCGAAGCATTGTGGGTATTTCCAATCCAGAAAGAAGTGGAGCGCCGGGTCCGAGAGCGAAACATGGCCGCACCCGTCCGGCAGGCAATCAGCCGCCTTCGCGCGCCGTATCCTCGGCGGCGATCAGCGCGAGCCCCGACAGTACCAGCGAATCGTGGCGAGTATGCGGCACCTTCAGCGCGCTCGCCACTTCGTCGGCGGCGCCGCCGCTGACCACGAGACGCACCGGCAACTGCCACTCATCCTGCAGATCCCGCCACATCCGCTCGATCAATCCGGCCTGCGCCAGTGTGCAGCCCGACGACAGCGAGCGCGGCGTATCCGTCGCGAAGAACGGACCGCGACGGGCCGCGTCGGCCGTATCGGCGCCATCGAGCAGACCACGCGCGTGCGCGGCGTCGAGCGTCGGCAGTTGCGCGGTGTGCTCACCAAGCGAGCGCATCATCAGCGACCAGCCGGGCGCAATCAATCCGCCGATAAACGCGCCGTCCGCGCGCAACGCCTCGAGCGTCGTCGCGGTGCCGAAGGTCGCGAGCAGCAGATGTTCGCCGGGAAAGGCCGCGTGCGCGCCGATCATGCCGCACCAGCGGTCGCTACCGAGCGAGTGCGGTGTCGAATAGCAATTGGTCACGCCGCATTGCTGAGCGCTGGCGCGGACCGTCGTGAGCGGCAGTTGCGGCCAGCGCGCTTCGACGAGCGCGGCGAGGTGCGCCGCGATCTGCGCGCCCGCGACGTTGGAGAGCCACGCGCCGCATGGCGCCGGCAAGTCAGCCCAACCAGTTTGCGAAGCAGGCTGCGCGCGTGGTCCGGCAACGTCGTGATGCGCGAGCGCACCGCTCGCCAACTGCGTCCCGTCCGGCTGCACCAGCGCCCACTTGATCCGGCTATTGCCCGAGTCGATCAGCAGATAAGGCGCGCGCCGCGTCATGCCGCACCGTCGGCGAGGCGCAGCGACACGTCGCCGGTTGCGATGCTCTGGCGCCCTTCGGCCGTATCGAGCAGCAACTGGCCGCGTTCGTCGACGCCCGCCGCCACCCCACGCGCGAGTTCTTGACCATGCTCGAGCAGCACCACCTCGCGGCCCGCGTATGCATGCACGCCGTTCCAGCGAGTCTGGAACGGTGCGAAGCCTTCGGCGCCGAACCGCTGCAGCATCGGTTCGAGCGCGTTCAATTCGGCGGCCAGCGTATCGGTCAGATTCGCGTTCGGCAGCGCGCGCTGCAACGCGGTCGGCACGGTGCCGCGCGCCTGCGGCGGTACCTCGGCGTTCAGCGCGCCGACCTTCGCCGCGAGTTCGTCGGCGCCCTTCACGTTGGTGCCGATGCCGATCACGACCGCACTCGCGTCGTCGGTGCTCCACGCGGTTTCGATCAGGATGCCGGCGAGCTTGTCGCCTTCGAGCAGCACGTCGTTCGGCCACTTCAGCGCTATCTGTCCGGGACCCGCGACCGGCAGCGAACGCAGCCCGTCGACGAGCGCGACGCCCACCGCGAGGCTCAAGCCCGCGAGCCCTTCGAGCGGGCGCGGCAACACGCACGCGACGGAAAACAGCAGCGCGTTGCCTGGCTCCGCGTACCACGGCCGGCCACGACGGCCGCGCCCGGCGGTCTGCAGATACGCGACGCGCACGATCGGCCGCGGCAGCGCGTTCGCGTGTCGCGGTAGTGCTTTCATGTGGGCCATCAGATCGGCGTTGGTCGAACCGGTTTCTTCGACGATTTCGATCGGCCAGTCATGCGCATGCGCGCCGAACAGTTTGACCGCGCGCTCGCGATCGATGCGCCAGTCGGCCGATGCCGACGACGAGGCCGCGGCCGCACTTGTCGCAGCGGGCGGAGAGGCGGGAGTCTTGGAGGCATTCATGCCTCGTATTGTAGCCACAGCAAACCCTCCCGGGACTCGAATGCGGACCGCCGAGGAAGCGACGCGGACCGATGCACATCCTGGCGGACCGGCGGCCGAGCCTTCGCTACAATGGCCGCTAATCCGATAACCAGATTCACGCGATCCTTGAACTACGACACTCCGCCCGGCCTTGAAGTCGCGGCCGGCAGCCAAGGCAAGATCGTCCGTCTCTCGGGCCAGTGGACGGCGCTCGCGCTCGCGCGCGATCGCGACACCGGGCACGTGATTCCGCAACTGCGTTCGCTGACCGGTGCACAGGGCATCGGCGGGTGGGACCTGTCGCGCGTCGACAGCATGGACCACGTCGGCGGCCAGGCGCTGTGGCGCGTATGGGGCCGCAAATTGCCGCCGGGCACCGCGCTCACGGACACGCAGCGGGACATCTTCGAGCGCATCGCGCTGCTCGACACGGTGCGCGAGAGCGCCGAACCGGTAACGCGCTTCGATCCCTTCACGCGTCTCGGCCTTGGCATCTTCTCGTTCGTCGAGCACATGCAGGGCGGCGTCGCGATGCTCGGGCGTTTCGTGCTCGATCTGCTGGCGATCCTGCGCAAGCCGAAACTCACGCCGTGGACCGAAATCTCCGCGAACATCTACAACGCCGGCGCCCGCGCGCTGCCGATCACCGCGCTCGTCGCGTTCCTGATCGGCATCGTGTTGAGCTATCTGTCGGCACAGCAATTGCGCATCTTTGGCGCGAACCAGTTCATCGTCAATATTCTCGGCCTCGCGGTGATTCGCGAACTCGGTCCGGTGCTGTCGGCGATTCTGGTGGCGGGCCGCTCGGGCTCGGCGATCACCGCGCAGATCGGCGTGATGCGCGTGACCGAGGAACTCGACGCGATGCGCGTGATGGGCATCCCGCACGGCTTGCGGCTGATCCTGCCGCGCGTGATCGCACTGGCCGTCGCGATGCCGCTGCTCGTGATGTGGACCAACGTGATCTCGTTGACGGGCGGTGCGCTCGCCGCGAAGCTCGTGCTCGGCATCGACATGAGCTTCTTCGCGCGGCAACTGCCCGTCGTCGTGCCGATCGCTAACCTGTGGATCGGGCTTGGCAAGGGCGCGGTGTTCGGCATGCTGATCGCGATCGCCGGCTGTCATTTCGGCTTCCGTATCAAGGCCAATTCGCAGAGTCTCGGCGAAGGCACGACGACCTCGGTGGTCACATCGATCACCATCGTGATTCTCGCGGACGCGGTGTTCGCAATCCTCTTTCAGAACGTGGGGCTCGGATGATCGCGCCACTAACCGAAGCCGTACGCGGCCAACCCGTACCGTCGATCGCCGAGCCGGTGATCGAGGTGATCGACATCACCAAGCGCTACGGCCGCAACATCGTGCATCAGCATCTGAGCCTCGACGTGCGGCGCGGCGAGATCGTGTCGATCGTCGGCGGCTCGGGCTCCGGCAAGACCACGCTGGTGCGGCAGATTCTCGGCCTGGAGCGGCCGTCGCGGGGCACGATCAAGCTGTTCGGCGAAGATCTCGCCACGATCTCGCCCGAGACCGCGCTGCTGATGCGCAGCCGCTCCGGCATGCTGTTCCAGCGCGGCGCGCTGTTCTCGTCGCTGTCCGTGTTCGACAACGTCGCGCAACCGGTGCGCGAGCTCGGCAAGGTGCCCGAAGACCTGCTGCGCGACATCGTGATGCTGAAGCTCGAAATGGTCGGGCTGCCGTGCAAGCACGCGTCGAAGATGCCGTCGGCGCTGTCGGGCGGCATGATCAAGCGGGTTGGCATCGCGCGCGCGATCGCGCTGGAACCCGAACTGCTGTTCCTCGACGAACCGACCGCCGGCCTCGACCCGCAGGCATCCGACGAATTCGTCGAGCTGATCTCGGGGCTGCATCGCGCGCTCGGTCTGACGGTCGTAATGATCACGCACGATCTCGACACGATGGTCGCGCTGTCGACGCGCGTGGCCGTGCTCGCCGATCGGAAAGTGCTCGTCAATGCGCCGGTCGAGGAGGCCGCGGGCGTTGACCATCCGTTCATCCGCGAATATTTCCTCGGCCTGCGCGGGCGCCGCGCGCTGCAGGCGCTGCCGCCCGAGCGTCGCGCGAAGCTGCCGCGGGCGGCGCTCGAGCCGGCGTCGTCCGAGTTGTCGCTGTGAGGCCGGCCGCCGCGAAGCGGGCCGCTATGAACCAGGAAAACTGACAATGGAAAACAAAGCACATGCGTTCTGGGCCGGACTCTTCACGGTCGTGCTGACGGCGGCGATCGCGCTGGCCGCGTATCTGTTCAATGTCGACCGCACCGTGCGGGTGCCGTACGACCTGATCGCGCGCACCAATGTGACCGGCCTCTTTGCGGACGCGGCGGTGCGCTTTCGCGGGCTCGACGTCGGCCGCGTACAGTCGATCAAGTTCGATCCGACCCATCCGGGCCAGATTCTGATCCGCATCATGGTCGACGAGCACGCGCCGATCACGCATTCGACGTTCGGCAGCCTCGGCTTGCAGGGCGTGACCGGCATCGCGTTCATCCAGCTCGACGATACCGGGCGCGACCTGACGCCGCTGCACTCGTCGGCGCACCAGGTCGCGCAATTGCCGATGCGCCCCGGTCTGCTCGATCAGTTGCAGCAACGCGGCGACGTGCTGCTGCGCAAGCTCGAAAAAGTCACCGACAACGTGAACGACATGCTGTCGCCCGAAATGGTCGAGCAGCTGCATGAGACGGCGGCGAGCATCGCGCAGGCGGCTTCGGGCGTCGCGACGCTGACTCGGGAAATGGCGCCGGTCGCCAGCAAGCTGCCCGGCACGATCGACCAGCTGAACCACACGCTCGCGTCGACCAACCAGATGATCACCGGCCTGAACCGTCCGGACGGGCCCCTCGAGCGCAATCTGAACAAGGTCGGCACGGCCGCGCAGCAGGCCGGCGATGCGCTCGCGCAGATGAACACGACGATTCAGGACCTGTCCGCGCGGGTCGGCTTCGAGACGCTGCCGCGCGTCAATTCGCTGACCGAGGACGTGCGCTCGGCCGCGCAATCGATCGATCGCGCCGCCGACACCTTCAATACCAATCCGCGCAGCGTGCTGTTCGGCGCGCCGCGTGCGGCGCCGGGTCCGGGCGAGGCCGGCTTCGCGTGGCCCGCCGCCGCCGCGCCCGCAGCCCCCGCAGCCCATTAAATTCGCAGGCTAGAACAAAGGAAGATGCCCATGTCACGCTCGATTCACCGACTGTTGTCCTCGCGCGCCGCGCTCGCGGCGCTGCTCGCGTTCGGCGTGCTGGCGGCGGGCTGCGCGGGCACGTCCGCGGTCGTGTCGGACGTCCGCTACGATTTCGGACCGCCGCCGCAGAGCGCCGCCGCGAGCCGGCTGCCGGCCGTCAAGGTGCTGGAGGTCAGCGCGCCGTCCGTGCTCGAATCGGACCGGCTGACGTACCGGCTGAGCTACGCCGATGCGCAGCAGACGGCCGCCTACGCCAACAGCCACTGGACGATGATGCCGTCGCAACTGCTGACGCAGCGCCTGCGCAACGTGCTGAGCGAGCGGGGCACCGTGTTGACGGGCGCGGACGGCGTGAGCGCGCCGGTGCTGCGCGTCGATCTGACCGAGTTCGAGCAGGTGTTCGCCAGCCCGACCGACAGCCACGGCGCGATCACCGCGCGCGCCACGCTGATGCAGGGCGGCAAGGTGGTCGGCCAGCACACCTTCGTCGCGCGCGCGCCCGCGCATTCGGCGGATGCGGCCGGCGGCGCACGGGCGCTCGCCGCGGCCAGCGACGACCTCGTCGCGCAGATCGCCACGTGGCTCGGCTCGCAGGCGCTGGTCGCCGCGCAATGACGGGCGGGCAGCGCACGCAAAGGAGCGCCGCATGAGCGAACGCCCCTGGCTGCGCCGCCCGTCGACGCTGGCCCGTCGGGCGCTGCTGCTGTACGCGGCGCTGATCGTGTACGGATCGTGGTATCCGTTCTCGGGGTGGCGCTCGCTCGGCATCGCGCCGTTCGCCTATCTGTTCGATCCAATGCCGCAGTACCTGACGGCATTCGACGTCGTCACCAACGTGCTCGGCTATATGCCGTTCGGCGCGCTGGTGGTGCTTGCGGTGTATCCGCGCTGGCGCGGCACGCTGGCCGTCGCGCTGGCGTTCGTGTTGGGCGGACTGCTGTCGGGCACGATGGAAGCCGTGCAGACCTATCTGCCGACCCGCGTCGCCTCCAATCTCGACCTTGCCGCCAACACGCTCGGCGCGCTCGTCGGTGCGTCGATGATGTCGCCGTTGACCGGCGCGCTGCTCGATCGCGGCCTGCTCAGGCGTCTGCGCCTGCTGTGGTTCGAGCGCGGCCATGCGACGCTCGCGTGCGTCGTCGCCGCGTGGCCGTTCGCGACGATGTTTCCGGCGCCACGTCTGTTCGGTCTCGGCAACTGGCCGCGCGCGCTGTGGCTGAGCGTCGATCCGGCCACCCAGGACGCGCTGCTCGCGTGGACGCCGTCTGCATGGCACGTCGGCGCATGGCCGGCGGCGGCCGCCGCGTGGCTGGACGACGACACGTGGGAAGCGCTGATCACGACGCTGAACCTGTTCGCGGCGCTCGCGCTTGCGTCGCTGCCGATGCGCCGTCATGCGCCGCGCGTGCGCCTGCTGCTCGTGTTCATCGTCACGACCTTGTGCGTGAAGGCCGGCGCGACGTTCCTGCAATCGCAATCGGGCCTCGCGTTCGACTGGGCGACGCCCGGCGCGTTGCTCGGACTCGGGTGCGGCACCGTCGCGGCGCTCGTCGCACTGCCGCTGCGGCGGCGCGTGCGCGCGACGCTCGCGGGCGTCGCACTCGTCATCGCACTCGTGTTCGTCAATCTGCTGCCGGTGAATCCGTATTTCGACGCCGTGCTCGCCGACTGGCGGCAGGGGCGCTACCTGCATTTCAACGGGCTCGCGCGCTGGCTCGCGTGGATGTGGCCCTATGCGGCGCTGGTGTGGCTCGCGTTCGCGGTCGAGCGGGCATGGCTGAAGCGGCGCGCGAAGCCGGCCTGACGTGCTTGCGGGCCGGCCGCGAGGCTCCGGCGCCTGCACAGCGCGGTCGCTATAATCGTCCGCACGACGGGCGCTGCGGCATACCGGATGCCGACGGCGCCACTGCACTTCCTTTCAGGCTCGCCTCCAGAACATCATGGATTCCTTCTACAAGCACCACGTTTTCTTCTGTCTGAATCAACGCGACCCCGGCGCCGAGCGTCCGAGCTGCGCGAACTGCAACGCGCAGGCGATGCAGGAGTACGCGAAAAAGCGCGTGAAGCAACTCGGTCTCGCCGGTCCCGGCCAGGTGCGCATCAACAAGGCCGGCTGCCTCGATCGCTGCGAACTGGGCCCGGCGCTCGTCGTGTATCCCGAGGCGGTCTGGTACACCTACGTCGACGAGAGCGACATCGACGAGATCGTCGAATCGCATCTCGTGAACGGCAAGATCGTCGAGCGTCTGAAGATCGATCAATAACGCAAACCACGAAACGGTCCACAGGCATCCCGATGAACGTCAACACGAAGAAGTATCTGATCGACGGCCCGGTCGGCAAGATCGAGGTCGCGCTGGACCTGCCCGACGACGTGCGCGATAAAAGCGCCGCGCCGCGCGGCATTGCGCTCGTCGCGCATCCGCATCCGCTGTTTGGCGGCACGCTGGACAACAAGGTCGCGCAGACGCTCGCGCGCACGCTCGTGCAACTGAACTACGTCACCTACCGGTCGAATTTTCGCGGCGTCGGCCAGACCCAGGGCGAGCACGACGCGGGCGTCGGTGAGCGTGACGATCTGCGCGCGGTGCTAGAGCACATGCGCGCCGATCCGGACTATGGCGATCTGCCGCTCGTGCTCGCGGGCTTTTCGTTCGGCACCGTGGTGCTGTCGCACGTCGCGGCGAAGCTGCGCGACGAAGGCAAGGAAATCGAGCGCATCGTGTTCGTCGGTACTGCGGCGAGCCGCTGGGACGTCGCGCCGGTGCCCGAAGGCACGCTCGTGATTCACGGCGAAGTCGACGAGACCGTTCCGATCCAATCCGTGTTCGACTGGGCGCGGCCGCAGGAACTGCCGGTCGTCGTGATTCCGGGCGCCGAGCACTTTCTGCATCGTAAGCTTCACATCCTGAAGCGCATCATCGTCGACGCCTGGCGCTGAAAACGCGCGACGCGCGTTTTGCGGGGGACAGGTACGCGCAAACGTGTGCAAATCGACGACACATGCGCGAAGTTGACCAGGCAGCGCGCGTATAATGAGCGCTCTTTTTTTGGGCACAGCGCCGCCCAGCCGGCAGAATCGCGCGCCGCGGAGTCATTTCGCGGGAGGGCGCGGCCGGGTGCTCAGCGCTGTGCTCGCGAACCGATTGCGTCGCCATCAGTCCAACGGGCGCCCGCCGTTTTACGGCCAGATGCCCCGCCGACCGGCTCCCCCAACTCCGCGCTGTCGCGCAACGTATTTTTCCGCACCAATCGACCCTATGCGTTTCTCCTCCTCTGGCCGCACGTCCTTCCCGTCTCTCGCTTCTTTCGTTCCCACTTCGCTCAATCGCGCCATCGCCGCCGGTCTCGTGCTGCCGGCCACGCTGGTTGCAAGCACCGCGTTCGCGCAGGTGCCGCCGCCGGGCGTCAACGCGCGCTCGTGGGTGCTCGTCGATGCGACCAGCAACCAGGTGCTCGCGTCCGCCAATGCCGACGAACGCGTCGAACCGGCATCGCTGACCAAGCTGATGACCGCGTATCTCGTGTTCGAAGCGCTCGCCACGAAGAAGATCACGATGGATCAGAGCATCGAGCCGAGCGAAGCCGTGCGGCGCGTGCGCAACGACGAGTCGCGCATGTTCATCGAGGCGCTCAAGCCGGTGACCGTGCACGACCTCGTGTACGGCATGATCGTGCAGTCGGGCAACGACGCGGCGATCGCGCTCGCCGAACTGGTGGGCGGCAGCGAGGCGCAGTTCGTCGACATGATGAACAAGGAAGCGCAGAAGCTCGGCATGAAGAACACGCATTTCGCCGACGTGAACGGCATGCCCGACCCGCAGCACTACACGACCGCGGGCGATCTCGCGATCCTGTCGGCGCGCCTGATCCGCGACTATCCGGACTACTACAACATCTTCTCGGTCAAGGAATTCACGTACAACAAGATCAAGCAGCCGAACCGCAATCGTCTGCTGTGGATCGATCCGAGCGTCGACGGTCTGAAGACCGGTCACACGCAAGCGGCCGGCTACTGCCTGATCGCGAGCGCGAAGCGTCCGCTGCCCGGCACGACCGACGCGTCGCGCCGTCTCGTCTCGGTGATGATGGGCGAGACCAAGGAGCACGACCGCGTGCAGGACAGCCTGAAGATGCTGAACTACGGCTACACCGCCTACGACACGACGCGTCTGTACAAGGCGAACCAGGTCGTGGCCACGCCGCGCGTCTACAAGGGCTCGCAGGACAGCGTGCAGGTCGGCGTGAAGAGCGACCAGTACATCACGCTGCCGAAGGGCGCCGGCGACAAGGCCAAGCCGCAGATCGAACTGAACGATCCGCTGATCGCGCCGATCGCGAACGGCCAGCAGATCGGCACGGCCAAGCTCGTTGCCGACGGCAAGGTGCTCGCGCAATTCCCGGTGGTCGCGCTGCAGCCGGTGCCGCAAGCCGGCGTGGTCGGCCGCGTGTGGGATTCGCTGATGCTGATGTTCAACAAGAAGAAGTAAGGGCTACGTCGCAATGACCGCTGTCTCCGAAGTTTCGCCGGACCCGATCGTTTATCTGAACGGCGAGCTGGTGCCGTTGTCCGAAGCGCGCGTCCCGGTGCTCGACCGCGGCTTCATTTTCGGCGACGGCATTTACGAAGTGGCGCCGTTGTACGCGCACGCGAGCGGTCGCCGCACCGCGTTTCGTCTGAAGCAGCATCTGGCGCGTCTGGCGCGCTCGGTCGGCAAGATCGGCATCGCCAATCCGCTCGACGACGCCGGTTGGCGCGAGCTGATCGAACGCGTGGTCGAGGCCAACGAAACGGACGGCGGCCTGCGTGCCGATCAGGACGCGATCGCGTACATTCAGGTGACGCGCGGCGTCGCGAAGCGCGGTCACGCGTTTCCGGCCGGCGTGAAGCCGACCGTGTTCGTGATGGTCACCGCGCTGAATCTGCCCGGCGCCGCGCAGCGCGCGAGCGGTGTTGCGTGCGTGAGCGCGGAGGATCGTCGCTGGCTCAATTGCGACATCAAGTCGGTGTCGCTGCTCGGCAACGTGCTGATGGCGCAATACGCGGCCGAAAACGACGCCTTCGAGACGCTGCAGTTCCGCGATGGTTTGCTGACCGAAGGGTCGTCGTCGAACGTGTGGGTCGTGAAGGATGGCGTGCTGGCCGCGCCGCCGCGCAGCAACAAGATTCTCGAAGGGATCCGCTATGGGCTCATCGAGGAGCTGACGGCCGAATGCGGCATCCGCTTCGAGGCGCGCGACATCACCGAGGCCGAAGTGCGCGCGGCCGATGAAATCATCGTCAGCTCGGCGACCAAGGAGGTGCTGCCGGTCACTCGGCTCGACGGCGCGCCGGTCGGCGCGGGCAAGCCGGGCGCGGTGTTTGCGGCGCTGTATGCGGCGTATCAGCGAGCCAAGGCGGCCGAAGCCGCCGCGGCGCAAGAAGGAGTAGAGAATGAATCCCGAGAACGACTCACTGTTTGAATTCCCCTGCGATTTCCCGATCAAGATCATGGGCAAATCGCACCCCGAGTTTGCCGCGACGATCGTCGAAGTGGTGCGCGAGTTCGATAGCGAGGTCGATGCGTCGCGCGTCGAGACGCGGCCCTCGAGCAGCGGCACTTACACGGGGCTGACCGTCCACGTGCGCGCGACGAGCCGCGCGCATCTCGACGACATCTATCGCGCGCTGACCGGCCATCCGATGGTCAAGGTCGTGCTGTAACACCGCGCGCGTTTTTCACCTCACGGCGTGACGCGCAACGCGTCCGCCGTCGCCCCCTGCGCCGCGAGGCGTGCGCTCGCCTCGGGCCCCGCCGCGCAGGCGAGATCGAACAACTGCCTGAAGCGCGCCACCTCGTCGAACACCCAGTCGCGAAACGCCTTGACTCGCGCAGTCTCCAGCGTCTGCGGCAGGCAGACCAGATAGTATTGCCACGGGCTGGGCCCATCCACATCGAAGAGCCGCACGAGCCGGCCCGCTGCGATTTCGTGCATCGCGAGCGAGCGGCGCGTCAGTGCGACCCCCTGGCCGTCGACGGCCGCCTGCAGCAGATTCGACGAATCCTGATACAACACGCCACGCTTCGGCTCCGGCCAGTCGGTGAGGCCGGCGGCGTCGAACCATGGGCGCCATAGCTCGTCGTCGGAGCGCAGCAGCGGGACTTTGGCGAGATCGGCCGGAGTTTGAGGCAGCTTGCCGCCGTTGAAGTTGGGCGAGCAGGCCGGGAAGAAAATCTCGTCGAGCAGCAGCTCCGCGTGCAGTCCGGGATATTTGCCGAAGCCGAAACGGATCGCGACGTCGACGTCGTCGCGCGCGAAGTCCGTCAGCGCATTGGTGGTCAGCAACTCGAGATCCCACTGCGGATTCGCCTCGATAAAGCTGCCGATGCGCGGCGTCACCCAGCGCGCCGCGAACGACGACAGCATCGATATCACGAGGCGCCGCTCGCGGTCGCCGGCGCGGATCGCGCGGGTCGCGTCGGCGAGTTCCAGCAGCGCGGCGCGCACCTGGGTGGCGTAGCGGCGGCCGGTTTCGGTGAGGCGCACGCGCTTGCCGTCACGCGCGAACAGCGACACGCCGAGCTCGGCCTCGAGCGCGCGGATCTGGTGGCTGACCGCGCCGTGCGTGACGAAGAGCTCGTCGGCGGCGCGCGAAAAGCTCTCGTGGCGGGCGGCGGCTTCGAACGCCTTGATCGCGTTCAGGGCGGGGAGTTGACGCAGGTCCATCGGAATATTTCTCACATAGACGTGAAAATTGATCGTTTTGCCCAAGTCCTTGCTGCACCTAGGATTCTAGTCAGGAAACCATTTTTGGCGAGGGCCTCATGCGAGAAATTTCCTCTAGCATTGCATATGAAATCCGCACTGGCGACACGCTGCCGCTGAAGGTCGCGCGCAGCACGAAGCTGACCGTGCGCGGCGGCGCGGTGTGGGTCACGCGCAGCGACGACACCAAAGACTACTGGCTGCAGCCCGGCCAGACACTGCATCTGCGGCGCGGCGAGCGGCTCTGGCTCAGCGCCGAGGGCGCCACGTTCGCGAAGGTCACGTTCTCGGTGCCGACCCGCTGCGACAAGCGCGCGCTGAACTGGTTCGCGCGCATCGGCGAGCGCTGGATGATGCGCATACGCGGCGGCTGGCGCACCGTTTGAGCGTGGATGCGGCGGCAACGCCGTGACTTGCGATGGGGCTGGCGGCACGCCGGCCCCGCTGTGTCGAGTTCCCCGTCCCCTCGGGCGCGGTTTCCGAGATTTCGGTAAACTCCCGGGATCATGTGCGCCACCCCGGTTTCTCCGTCTCCTCTAGCAGCCATCGAGCCGCCCACGCTGCGCTGGCTCGGCCGCGAACCCTACCAAGTCAGTTTCGACGCAATGCGCGCGTTCACCGAAGCGCGCACCGCCGACACACCCGACGAAATCTGGCTCGTCGAACATCATCCCGTCTTCACGCTCGGCCAGGCCGGCGATCCGGCACACCTGCTTGCGGCCGACAGCAGCATTCCGCTCGTCAAGGTCGACCGAGGCGGGCAGATCACCTATCACGGGCCCGGCCAGGTGGTCGCGTATCTGCTGCTCGACCTACGCCGGCGCAAGCTGATGGTGCGCGAGCTGGTCACGCGGATCGAGCAGGCCGTGATCGACACCCTGGCGGCGTATAATCTCGCCGGAGAACGCAAGGCGGGCGCCCCTGGCATCTACGTGGCGCCCGGGCCCGAGGCCGGGCCGCATGCGGGCGCCAAGATCGCGGCGCTTGGCCTGAAAATCCGCAACGGTTGCAGCTATCACGGCGTGAGTCTGAACGTGAACATGGACCTGCAGCCGTTTCTCGCGATCAATCCATGCGGCTACGCGGGGCTCGAGACAGTCGACATGGCGACGCTCGGCGCCGCCGCCGGCTGGGACGACGTGGCCCGTACCCTCGCAGCAAGTCTCACCGCAAACCTCGACGGCAATCCCGCGGCCGTCGCCCAACCGCAGGCCGGTGCGCTCACCGCCTGACTGGATCGAACGAATGACTGACGTAACCGCGAACTCCGCAGCAGCCACCCCCGCGCCCGAAGGCGTGCCGGCCCCCGCCGCCTACGACGCTACCGCGAAGCAGAAAGCGCAAGCCAAGACCGCGCGCATCCCGATCAAGGTCGTCCCGATCGAAAAGCTGAAGAAACCGGACTGGATTCGCGTGAAGGCGGCCACCGGCAACTCGCGCTTCTACGAGATCAAACAGATCCTGCGCGAGCACAATCTTCACACCGTGTGTGAAGAGGCGAGCTGCCCGAACATCGGCGAATGTTTCGGCAAGGGCACCGCGACCTTCATGATCATGGGCGACAAGTGCACACGCCGCTGCCCGTTCTGCGACGTGGGCCACGGCCGTCCCGATCCGCTCGACGCCGACGAACCGGCCAACCTCGCGCGCACCATCGCCGCGCTGAAGCTGAAGTACGTGGTGATCACCAGCGTCGACCGTGACGATCTGCGCGACGGCGGTGCGGCGCACTTCGTCGAATGTATTCGTCAGACGCGCGAGCTGTCGCCGGAAACGCGCATCGAGATTCTGACGCCGGACTTTCGCGGCCGGCTCGACCGCGCGCTCGGCATCCTGAACGCGGCGCCGCCCGACGTGATGAATCACAACCTCGAAACGGTGCCGCGTCTGTACAAGGAAGCGCGTCCGGGTTCGGACTACGCGCATTCGCTGAAGCTGCTGAAGGACTTCAAGGCGCTGCATCCGCACGTCGCGACCAAGTCCGGCCTGATGGTCGGCCTCGGCGAAACCGAAGAGGAAATCCTGCAGGTGATGCGTGATCTGCGTGATCACGACGTCGACATGCTGACGATCGGCCAGTATCTGCAGCCGTCGGAGCACCATCTGCCGGTGCGCGCTTACGTGCATCCGGACACCTTCAAGATGTACGAGGAAGAGGCGTACAAGATGGGCTTCACGCACGCCGCGGTGGGTGCGATGGTTCGTTCGAGCTATCACGCCGACGTGCAGGCGCATGGAGCCGGCGTCGTCTGACGCGCTGGCGCCTCGCCGCTGTTGCGTCGCTTCACACCCGCAAAAACGAAAAAGCCCGCCGATGTGCGGGCTTTTTTTTGAACCGTTCATCTATCAGTAAGGAAACGACACGTGGCAACTGGGATCGATCGCGGCACCTCCGCACAATGGCCTTATCCGCGGCTGATCGCGCACCGCTGCGGCGGCACGCTCGCGCCGGAAAATACGCTGGCCGGTTTCGACGCCTGCGTGCGCTACGGCTATCGCATGGTCGAATTCGACGCGAAGCTGTCCGCCGACAACGCACTGTTCCTGCTGCACGACGACACGCTCGATCGCACGACCAACGGCCACGGGCCTGCTGCCATGCACACGTGGCAGCAACTTGCCGCTCTGGATGCCGGCGCGTGGCGCGGCGCCGAGTTCGCCGGCACGCGGCTGCCGACGCTGGCCGACGCGGCCGGGCGTTGCGCGCGCGACGGCATCGCCGCGAACATCGAGATCAAGCCGTGTCCGGGCCGCGAAGTCATCACCGGCACGCTGGTCGCGCAAGGCGCGCTCGAGCTTTGGCAAGGGCGGACGCCGCCGCTCCTGTCGTCGTTTTCGTTCGACGCGCTCGCCGCCGCGCGCGCGGCCGCGCCGTCGCTGCCGCGCGGCATGCTGTTCGAGCAGGTGCCGGCGGACTGGCTGAGCATCGTGCGTGAGCTCGACTGCGTATCGCTGCACGCGAGTCACCGTTATCTGAGCGAGCCGCTGGTCGCGCAGATCCGCGCGGCCGGGCTGCGCGTGCTCGCCTACACGGTGAACGATCCGGCGCGCGCGCGGGTGCTGGAAGAATGGGGTGTAGACATGATTTGCACCGACCGGATCGATCTGTTGAGCTGAAGTCGCGCTCGCGAGCTTCAAACCCCTGCGGGTTTTCCCGCAACCGCGCGCGCCCACGATTCCGGATTCCCCGACAGCACTCGTCCGGATTTCCGGAATCCCGGACGGCACGCGCCGCGCCTTGCCCAAAAACCCATAAAAATCAAGGCTCTCAGTCTGAATTCAAACTGGCATCGAGCTTGCAATTTAAAACGCGTGGCCGCCACGGCCCGACAAAAAAGCAAGGAGACAACGATGTCCGATTTCCCTTCCCGGTATTTCTGAATTCGTCGTCTTTGCAGCGGCCCGCTATCGTGCGCGCACGTGACGATGTTTCGTTTGCGTGTCGCGCGTCGCGGCAAGTCATTCGCTCATATCCCTCGCAGGAACCATCGTGAAGAAACCTATCCATAAAGTGCTGTACGTCCAGGTGATCGTGGCGATCATCATCGGCATCGTACTCGGACATTTCTACCCGAATCTCGCCACCGACATGAAGCCTCTCGGCGACGGCTTCATCAAGCTGATCAAGATGGTGATCGGACCGATCATCTTCTGTACGGTCGTGACGGGCATCGCCGGCATGGAAGATATGAAGAAGGTCGGACGCGTCGGCGGCAAGGCGCTGTTGTACTTCGAAATCGTCTCGACGTTCGCTCTGGTGCTCGGCCTCGCCGCCACGCACCTGCTGCGACCCGGCGCCGGCTTCAACGTCGACCCGGCCTCGCTCGATAGCCGCGCGGTCGCGTCGTATGCCGCGAAGGCGCACGGCCAGTCGACCGTCGACTTTTTCATGCACCTGATTCCGGACACGCTGTCGTCGGCGTTCGCCCAGGGTGAGATCCTGCAGATCCTGCTGATCGCGCTGCTGTTCGGCGCCGTGCTCGCGACGGCCGGTGAGAAGGGCAAGCCCGTCACGAACTTCATCGAAGGGCTCTCGCACATCCTGTTCGGCATGGTGCGCATCATCACCAAGCTCGCCCCGATCGGCGCATTCGGCGCGATGGCCTTCACCATTGGCAAGTACGGCATCGGCTCGCTGCTGCCGATGCTCAAGCTGATCGGCACGTTCTATCTGACCTCGATCGTGTTCGTGGTGGTCGTGCTCGGCGCGATCGCACGCATGGTGGGCTTCAACATCCTGCGTTTCGTCGCGTACATCAAGGAAGAGATGCTGATCGTGCTCGGCACGAGCTCGTCCGAAGCCGCGCTGCCGCAACTGATGCAGAAGCTCGAAAATCTCGGCTGCTCCCGCTCGGTGGTGGGCCTCGTGGTGCCGACCGGCTACTCGTTCAACCTCGACGGCACCAACATCTACATGACGATGGCGGTGCTGTTCATCGCCCAGGCGACCAACACCGACCTCTCGTGGGGCCAGCAGCTGACGCTGCTCGCGGTGACGATGCTGACCTCGAAGGGCGCGAGCGGCGTGACCGGCGCGGGCTTCATCACGCTCGCGGCGACGCTGGCCGTGGTGCCGACGATTCCGCTGTCGGGCATGGTGCTGATCCTCGGCATCGACCGCTTCATGAGCGAGTGCCGCGCGCTGACGAACATCGTCGGCAACGGCGTTGCGACGGTCGTCGTGTCGGCCTGGGAAAAAGAGCTCGATCACAGCAGGCTGAACAAGGTGCTGCGCGGCGATGTGGCGGTCAAAGAGCCGGCCGGCGTTTGAGCCGCGCCTCGCCAACCCTGTCGTGACCAGCGCGGACGCCTAAGCATGAAACCGGCGTCCGCGCATCCTTCCGAGGCGTCTGTCGTCGCTCCGGTGTTCCCGGAGCTTGCGACGCTTACCTCTGGCGGCGATCCCTTGCCGCCCTATGCCACAATGTCCGATGCCCATCGATCGGACTTTGCCAACGTGACCCGCCGCCTGCTGATTCTCTTCGCGCTCGCAGCCGGGCTCGCGGCGGCATGCTGGCTCACCTACAGCCTTGCGTGGAAAAGCGGTATCGACACGCTGCGGCGCAACGCCGCCGTGCGCGCCGAGCGCACCGCGAGTGCGCTCAGGAGCACGCTCGAGCGTTACGAATCGCTGCCTTACCTGCTCGCCGAGCATCCAATCGTGCAGGACGTGCTGATCGATCCGACTCCCGCCAACGTCAAGCGCGCGAACCTCTATCTCGAAGACCTGAACCGCCACGCGCGCGCGACGGTCACCTACATCATTTCGCTCGACGGCTACTGCGTCGCCGCCAGCAACTGGCGCGGCCCGGGCAGCTTCGTCGGCGCGGGCTATCAGTTCCGGCCGTATTTCGTCGATGCGATGAATGGCGGCGTCGGCCGCTTCTTCGGCATCGGCACGATTTCGCAGGCGCCCGGCTACTACATCTCGCAACCGGTGCGGCGCGACGGCAAGATCGTCGGTGTCGCGGTCGTCAAGCTCGATCTCGAATGGTTTCAGGGTGTCGACGTGTCCGAGCCGCTCGTGGTCACCGACGATCATGGCGTGATCTTCCTGTCGTCGGTGCCGGCATGGAAGTACCACACGATCCGGCCGCTGCCCGGCCGGATCGCCGATTCGATCTACCAGGCGCGCCAGTACGCGCAGCAGCCGCTCGAGCCGCTGCCGGTGACGGTCGAGCGCATGCTCGAAGGCAATGCGCAGATCCTGCGCATCGGCGGCGGGCACCTGGCGCCGCGCTACCTCGCGTCGCGGCACGCGATGGGCGAGCCGGACTGGCATCTGATCACGATGTCGCCGGTCGATCCCGTCGATGCCGACGCGCTCAAGGCGACCATCGTCACCGGCTTCGGCTATGTGTCGCTGGTGCTGCTCGCGTTCTACTGGCGCATGCGGCGCGCGCGTGTGCGCGAAGTGATGCGCAGCCGCGCGCTGCTGCAGAAGGCGTATGCGGAGCTGAACCAGCGCGTCGCCGAGCGCACCGCGGATCTGTCCGAGGCGAACCAGCAGTTGCACAAGGAAGTCGCCGAGCGCACCCGCGCCGAGCAGGAGCTGCGCGCCGCCCACGACGAACTGATCCAGGCGAGCAAGCTCGCCGCGCTCGGCCAGATGGCGGCCGGCATCACGCACGAGCTGAACCAGCCGCTCGCGGCACTGCGCAGTTTCTCCGACAACACGCGCGTGCTGCTCGAACGCGGCGATCAGGCATCGGCGCGCGAGAATCTCGAAGCGATCGCGGCGCTTACCGAGCGCATGGGCAAGATCACCAACCAGCTGAAGCTGTTCGTCGGCCGCGCGCGGCCGCGCAGCGCGCGCGCGTCGATCGTGCGGGCGCTGCGCAACGTCGTCGCGCTGCTGCAGAAGCGTCTGCAGGGCGTCGAGCTCGAATTCGTGCTGATCGATGCCGAGGTCGACACCGACGTTGGGCCCGCCGCGGCGGCAGGCGGCGCGCGCGCACCGCTGAATCTCGCCGACGATCATCCGGAGCTGGTCGCGAACTGCGACGATCTGCGGCTCGAACAGGTGCTGATCAACCTGCTCGGCAACGCGCTCGACGCAACTGCCGGCATGAACCCGCCGCGTATCACGGTCGAGGTCGAGGCAAGCGCCGCGAACCTGTCGATCGCGGTCGGCGACAACGGTCCGGGCATTCCCGACGACGTGTTGCCCCACCTGTTCGAACCGTTCTTCACCACCAAGGAAATGGGCCAGGGGCTCGGCCTCGGCCTCGCGATTTCGTCGTCGATCGCGCGTGATTGCGGCGGCTCGCTGGTCGCGCGCAACGCGCCGCAAGGCGGTGCATCATTCGTATTGACGCTGCGTCGCGCGCGCGTGCAGACCAGTCCTTCGCACGATCCGCTGACGGCGGGCTCCTGAATTCACACTGACGCATCACCCGGAACACGCAATGAACGACGGCCTGCAAGTGCTGTATATCGAAGACGACGAACTGGTGCGGCGCGCGAGCGTGCAGAGCCTGCAGCTGGCCGGCTTCGACGTGGTCGGCCATGCATCGGTCGAGGCGGCGGCGAAGCTGATCAGCGCGGACTTTTCCGGTGTGATCGTCAGCGATATCCGGCTGCCCGGCGCGAGCGGCCTCGATCTGCTCGCGCAGTGCCACGAGCGCGCGCCCGACGTTCCGGTGATTCTGGTCACTGGCCATGGCGATATCTCGATGGCCGTGCAGGCAATGCGCGACGGCGCCTACGACTTCATCGAAAAGCCGTTCGCATCCGAGCGGCTGATCGAAACGGTGCGGCGCGCAATGGAGCGCCGCAAGCTCGTGCTCGAAAACCTGGCGCTGCGCCGTGAGTTGGCTGGGCAGAACGCGGTCGCGCCGCGCATCATCGGCCGCAGTCCGGCGATCGAGCAGGTGCGGCGGCTGATCGCCAACGTCGCGCCGACCGATGCGTCCGTGCTGATCAACGGCGATACCGGTGCAGGCAAGGAGCTGATTGCACGCAGCCTGCACGAGCTGTCGCCGCGGCGCGACAAGCCGTTCATCGCGGTGAACTGCGGCGCGCTGCCCGAGCCGATGTTCGAATCGGAGATGTTCGGCTACGAGCCGGGCGCGTTCACCGGCGCGGCCAAGCGGCGGATTGGCAAGCTCGAACATGCGTCGGGCGGCACGTTGTTTCTTGACGAGATCGAGAGCATGCCGCTCGCGCTGCAGGTCAAGCTGCTGCGTGTGCTGCAGGACGGCGTGCTCGAGCGGCTCGGCTCAAACCAGCCGATTCGCGTCGATTGCCGTGTGATCGCGGCCGCGAAAGGCGATATGGCCGAGCATGTCGCGGACGGCTCGTTCCGGCGCGATCTGCTGTACCGGCTCAACGTGGTAACGATCGCGCTGCCGCCTTTGAGCGAGCGTCGCGAGGACATCGTGCCGCTGTTCGAGCATTTCCTGCTCGATGCGGCGGTCCGTTATCAGCGGCCGGCGCCGATGCTCACCGATCGCCAGCGAGCGAGCCTGATGCAGCGCGACTGGCCGGGCAATGTGCGCGAGCTGCGCAATGCCGCCGACCGCTTCGTGCTCGGCATCGCCGACGAACCGGTGCTGTCGTTCGACGAAGACGACGGGGCCACGCATCCGCTAAAGGAGCGTGTCGAGCAGTTCGAGCGCGCGATGATCGCCGAGGCGTTGGAACAGGCGGGCGGCGTGGTCGCTGTCGCGGCGGACCGGCTGCAGCTCGGCAAGGCGACGCTCTACGAGAAGATCAAGCGATATGGCCTTGCGGCCAAAGGAGAGGGGGAGCGGTGAGGAGGGCGCCGCCGGCGAGAGATTGCGCCGGCGCGTTGCGGATCTGCGTGACCTGGCTTAGGCCGCGCCAGCTTTTAGCGCTTTCGCGAGCAACTGGTCGAGTTCCGCGAACTGCGGCTCGCCGACGTAGCGCTTCAGGATCTTGCCGTCTTTATCGACGACGAAGGTGGTCGGCGTGAGCTGCACGTTGCCGAACTGCTTGGCGGCCGAGCCGTCGTCCATGGCCACCTTGAACGGCAGCTGACGCGTTTGCGTGTAGTTGGTCACGTACATCGGCGCGTCGTAGTTCATCGCCACCGCGACGAATTCGAGGCCCTGGCCCTTGAAGCGGTTATAGGTCTCGACCATCTGCGGCATTTCCTTCATGCAGGTGTCGCAACTCGTTGCCCAGAAATTGACCAGATAAACCTTGCCTTTCAGGTCCGCGGTCGTGAGCTTCTGTCCCGAAAGCAGTGTGAAGGTCGCATCGGGCACGCGCTGCTGTCCAGCAAATGCGAAGTAACCGGCGACGGCGAGCGCAATGGCCACGGCCACCGCGATCAGATAGCGAAGCGGGTTCGTGCGCCGGGCGGCGGTCGGTGAATTGGAACTCATGGACGGAACCTCGTGGTCGCGCGTGGCGCGGAACAATGGGTCGGTGCAATGGCGCTCGGGCCGGTGCTGAAGAGCTTTTCTATTGTAGCTGCAATGCGGCGGCTGCGCCGAAATGGCCGGAGGGCGCGGCTTTGCCGCGACGGGCCGGCAGCCGATCAGCGGATAATGGCGTTTTATGCAGCGCAAGCCCGATCTCTTCCGCCCCATGCTCCAAACTGTTCTTCGCGTCTGCCGCTCAGTTGCCCGCGTTTCGTGCCGTGTTCCGTTGATCAGCCGAATTTCCGCCCGTCTTGCGGACGTCGTCCAGCCGGCGGGCCATTTCCTCCGCGCTTTCACGCGACCCGGTCACGCCCGTACCGTGCTCGGCGCGGTGACGGCCGCGTTGACCCTCGGCGTCGCGCTCAGCGCCTGCTCGCCGACCTTCGACTGGCGCACCGTGATGAACAACGACAAGGGCTACACGGTCGACTTCCCGGCCAAGCCGGGCAACGACCAGCGCGCGGTGCAGATCGACGGCACACCCATGCAGATGGCGATGCAGACTGCCGAAGCGGGCAATGCGGTCTTCGCGGTCGGCACCGTGATGCTGCCCGACGATAGCGACGCGACGCAGCGCGCGGCACTCGATTTCCTGCGCTCGGGACTGGCGCGCAACGTCGGCGCGACGCCCGATGCGCACGCGGTGCAGATCCCGCTGGCGGCGGGCGGCAAGATTCCCGGGCAGGAAATGACGGTGAGTGGCGCCGCGGGCGCCAAACACGAAACGCGCACCGTGTATGCGCGGCTCGTCGCGCGCGGCCGGCACGTGTACCAGGCGGCGATCATCGCCGATCAACCGCTGCCGCAAGACCAGGTGGACCAGTTTTTTTCGTCGTTCCAGCTATATTGAGCGCGGTATTTTTGGCCGAACGGACGCGCCTCAGAACGCCAAATGCAGTGAAAGTTCCTTCGCAGGTTTGCGAGCTAATTACCGGTTTACGTTGAGCTTTTTGAGTTACGCGCACAACCTGTGGATAACTCTGTTGAGAAGTCGCCCTCAAAGGCCGCAAAAGCCCATCAGACGGGCCTTTCGCCAAAATCAACGAGCGTAGGGCGTTTTAAAAACATCAATGAAATCAATGGCTTCGCGAGATGCCTGTCTGCACGCTTTCGAGTTGTATCAAAATCTAACAGGATCGTGGGCGTGTGAATAAGTCAAGTCTTGACAGTAGATTTTTCTACTCATAACGAGCCAAAAGCGCGGCGGTATTGGATTGCCTCGGCGACCTCCGCCGCGCTCGGCATCGCCGCCCCGGCTAGATCCGCGACGGTGCGCGCGACCTTCAACACCCGGTAATACGCGCGCGCCGACCAGCCAAAGCGCTCGCCGGCTTCGCGTAACAGTGCCTCGCCCGCCGCGTCCGGGCGGCACACATCGTCGACTTCGCGCCCGTCCAGCTCGCGGTTGGTCTTGCCTTGCCGGGCCAGTTGCCGTTCGCGCGCAGCGCTCACGCGGTGTGCGATCGCCGCGCTTGCTTCGCCGCTGGTGGCGGCGCGGGCCGCGAGTTCGGTGGCGGTCAGTGCTGGAATTTCGAGCTGGATGTCGATGCGGTCGAGCAGCGGTCCCGACAATTTACGCAGATAGCGCGCCGCAACTTCGGGCGTACAGCGGCAGCGCCCGCCCGGGTCGCCGCGCCAGCCGCACGGGCAAGGATTCATTGCGGCGATCAGTTGGCAGGCGGCGGGGAAGTCCGCTTGCCAGGCGGCGCGCGAGATCGTGATGCGGCCGGCTTCGAGCGGCTCGCGCAGCGTTTCGAGCACCACGCGATCGAATTCGGGAATTTTGCTTTCCGGCACAAAATATGTCGAAAGTTGCTCATATTTTTCGCGACTCGGTCGCCCGCACAGGCTGCCGCGGCAAGCTGGCTCGAGCTGCTTGGTCAGTAAAAAATCTTTAAAGAAGGCAAGCCGGCGTAGCCGGCGCGTCAGCGTCGAGTGTGTGCAACTTTGGAACCGCTGTCAGGCGGCTGTCCACACCCTTGTGGTGTGGACAGCAAAGTTGTGCACACGGGGCGGACCGGAGGTTTTGTCTTGGTTTTCCATAGCCCTGCCGGTCCTAGTTAGACTGGTCTAACCATTTCCCGATTGCTACCGGTGCCTCCTTCGACTTGTGCGTGGGCTCTGTTACTCAGCGCTTGGGTAGACCAACAGCCTCTGCGAGAATTGCGCTGCTTGCGTTTCGTTCGCTTTCGTAACCTTCAGCTCGCGACAATTCGCCAACTAGGCGGACTAATGCTCGCTCCACCCTGTTCGCATACTCGAACGTATCGAGCGCATCGCGTTCCGCCTGCAGTTCGGCTACTTCGGCTCGTCCCTCCCTCGCGATTCGCTGCATATCAATAGAAGGTGACGGATCTTCTTTAAGTAGCGGCATCAACGCAAACGCCCAGTCGACGTACCGATGCAGAGTGTCTTCGGACTTTAGTCCTGTCTCTTGCATGATCTCAAATTTCAGATGATCAACTTGCATGCACAGTTCGAAAAATTGCTGCGCATCGCGAACTTTATTGGCAACAATAAACCGAAAGACTTTCATCGTAAAGAATCGATGCCGAAACAGATGGGGGTGGGCCTTCTCTTTGATTCCTGCGGCTTTTCTCAGGATATGAAGTTCAAGCGTAACAGTATTCGGGCGAATGCCGGCTCCAGTTTTAATGTTGATAAAAACGAGTCCGTGATCGTTTATTCCAAAGCGCCTTTCGACTATGGGTGCCCGGTACAGGTCGATGTAATCAATAAGAAAATCCAACTCTGCATGCGAAATCGGGACCTTGCGAACTTCCGGCGGACCTCTGCGCTTGACGGTTATGAGGTCTATGAAGGGCCGGTCCATCTCTTTAGCCTTTCTAACATCAGTTACTTTCAGATTGACTAACTCACTTCGTCGTGCTCCTGTTGCCTCAAGAAACCGAAGAATGGCTAGTCGGCGGATTTTTTGTGCCGACGAATGACTGGTCGTTGCCGCCGCTCGACGCAGTAAATTGACGTTGTGTTCCGTCACCGGATTGCACCGATTGACTCCGCTGCTGCACGGGAAACACGCGTGGTGCCAATACTCCACGTGCACGGACCGATTCCCCGACAGCTTCTTCGTGAACGTCTTCTTATACGCTTGTATGAACGCGCCATTTGGTGACAAGTAGTCAGCGATGTGGCGTCTCCTTCCGGCAAAGTCGAGAAAGCTGAGTGTACGTCGTCCGATTCGAAGAATTGTGGCATTGCTCTTCACCTGCTCACCATCCACTCTTTTTTCCGCGGCTAGGCCACGGATGAACAGCACAAAGTGTGCGTCCGTCAGGCAATGGAAATCAACAGCGTTTGCATAGCAATAGCGCACTATAGGGCTCAATTCCGAGTTGTATGTTCCGAGCGTCCCACCCCGGTCAAATAACGAGCGGCGCTGAGATAGGAGATCCCCCAGATACTCGGCGATTTCTATGCACCATCGCCCGTCCGGCCACGTCGATAAGGGCAGTCCGCCAATGTCAATCTTGCGTACTGTGCCTTGCTGGTATGAAAGAAATGCTTCGGTGCCCGTTGGCGCGCGTAAGAATAACTGGCGCCGCCCCTGTCCGCGGCTCATACTTGCCTCAATCGTGTGAGCCACGCTTCGGTGTCGCTACCGATTTCGACGACAGGTCGGTTTGCAAGGTCAAATATCGCTAGCAGCCTCTCTTCCTCCTTATCCCATAGCTCGGTCAAACCAGGGTTTCGAGAGCGATTCGCTAGTCGCCGGGCTGCAGCTAGAGCGTGATGGAATGCGGTGGTCACATGCCAAAGGTCAACCATAGTCTGAACTCTTTCGGATTTGACAGTTTTCAAATCCTCAGCGAGGCGCTTCTTCGTGCGACGCTTCGCCTTCAGGCTTTGCCTCGTTTCCTCTTCGAGGGCGATTAGGGCCGCCCTCCGAAGAGAGTCAAGTTGTTCAAATCCTCCGTCAATCACTTCATCAGCTAGTCGTGCCACGGTGGATCTCGAAGTCGCTTTGATCCCGCGTGCAGCACTCGAATACTCTGCCAAGCGACTCTGTCGCTTCAACGCCGAAAGGAGGTGGGTGTCTCCGACGTATGCTCGTGGGTTCCCGATCACTTGACTCAAGAGCACATGAAGCACAACGACTGATTTCTCATTCGGTGTGCGAGCTTCACGCATGGCAGTCATTGCATCCTCCGAAGTCGAGCGACAATCTTGTATTGGCACTCTCCAGTCCCCGAGAGGAAGACCGGTTCTACCACAAGACCTTTTTTGAGTTGCAGATTTAGGTAGTCTTCGAGCGCGTCAGCATCAATAAGAGAGAAATTCCGAGTTCCAAACTGCGCTTCGGCAAAGTCGCTGAGTTCGCGGCGCACCTGCTCATGGAGTTCAATGATCTGTTGCTCTTCCGGGAGGCGCAATTCATCCATCAAAAAATACGCGGCCGCCTCTCTTTTCATATCACCGGAGACCGAGTTGCTCAAGTAGTTCCACAAATGTGCGGCATCTACGTGGCCAACGAACCATCTAAGTGTGTTTAGACTACCTTTGCGCGCAGCGAAGAAGAAAGTAATAATAAGAAATCGCCGCAGTTGGTGCTCTCTTAGGTAATGGCGGCGTCCGTTATCGTCCAATGCCGTAGAGAAGAAGTCACAAAAAACGTCCAAGGCGAGGTTAAATGCACTGACACAAGAAGCACGCATACCATAGTGCCCCGGCGTACTAAGTAGCGCTCCGAAATCTGTCAGCGCTCCTACTTGAATGAGGCTCGAGTGGAAAGATTCTACAAGTGAGACCATCTGCTCAACGATGGGCGGGATTGGACGAAGCTCCTCCTGACGTACTCCGTTGGCTCCAGATTTCGCGTTCCTGAACACCATGTACGCTCTTGTCGAGTCTAGGCAGCCGCTGACTGGCAACTTGAGGAGTTCAATCTGTCGCCTTGCTGTGACTGCACCGATGACATGAATTAGGGAGCCGTAAAATACGTGGATGTTTTGCAGCAACCCACACCCATTTCGCAGATCATCGAAAAATTTGCTCGGTGTCCACCTGCTGTTGCAACCTTCGAAACGATGAGGCCAGTTTGTGGCCTCCTGCCTAACGCAAAACGTGGAAACGCCCATATTGAGCGCCCCTTTCGTCATGTATTGCCGAATATCTCTTTTGCGGACAAGTGCGTTGATAGAAATATTCTCGGCCTTGGCCGCCCCAATGAGGTTTACGTAGCTTTGGAGCAACGCTTCGCCGTGGTCTAGCGCGAATTCGACACCGTTTTTTATGCCATCCAACACTTGCCACACCGGCGGATTTCGATAGCGACCAGGGGTGTTCGCCTCGTAGCGGCTGCTATCCTTTTCACGGATAGCTTCCACGGCGTCAAAAGGTAAATCGACCCCTGCAGTAGCTAATGTTGAAAGGCTCAAGATGGTCGCTCGCCACATCTCCACATATTTCATCGAAGGTCTGTCTCTTTCGATTGTGCGGACATCGACACCTCGACATTCGCGGCGGTACCTGTCGACCGGATAGAGACAAAGCTCATCGTGTACCGATTTCTTCCCGTGTCCAAAAATCGTATCAGCATAGATAATCTGAGACAGTTTGGTGACGGACGGGATATAACGATAGTCATGAGAGCCCGGGATGCGATACATACCCAGTAGCCAAAGCACCGCTCGCCAGGAAGCCAGTTGCTGATCGTCTGCCGTCAGGGTCCAATCTTCTTCTGGTATAGGAATCTCGCTGAAGACTTTGTGTCGTTCCAGCAGCAGCTGGACCTCATTTTGATGTTCATGAACTCGTTTGTCGAGCCATTCGGCGAGCAGCTCGGACCAACGATAAACGACTTCCTCATCCGTAGGCCCGACAGCACAGCGGAAGAGAAGGTCATCGAAATCCGCTTCAGTGACTAAAGTGAAACCATACCTGTCAAGCTTAAATCTGTCCTTTTGGAGCAGAAAGAAGTCGACAAACCGACATGCTCGATAGACCAACTGCTTCGTCGTCAGGACATCCAGCACTCTTCCTCTCATACTGGCGGGGTGGGCCCGACCCGTGAGCATTAACTTGAATGTCTCAAGAATTTTTTCGTGAGGCTTATCTGTCAGCCGTCCTTTCCCAAAGGGCACCGACCAGTCTATGGTGCGCGTATGTTCGCCAAACCGCAGAATCCAAGTATTCGCAGGGAACGGGCTTTTCAGCCACGTGGCAGTCTGGAGCGCAGACGCTCGCGGACTCAACATGGATTCGAGCCGTTCTAGCAAGCCTTCCGGCATGTTCTTAAGCATAAATCGCCTCAGGTGAGATCAGGCCTGAGCAGTCTCGTTTCCGCGCAGTCGCAAGCATTATTCTGAAGTCGTCGCGGCGCGGCGAGCTGTGCTCGATATATGCGAACAACTTTTCTGCATAACCGTTCCACATGACAGCGAGCTTCGATACTTCCCTCTGAGCATTGGCTACAGCCACTTGTACGCCAATCAGCACCGTCAATATCTCTTCATTTATGACGAACACCACCGAGTCGAAAAGACGACCCGTCTTTCCTTCTTCGATCAAACCTGGACGCTCCGCCCACCTGAGTGCGTGATGTGAGATGAACTGGTTCAGGTCGTGAAGACTTCGGAATCCTACAGACGGGAGGAGGTATTTACTTCCTTTTAGCGCTTCCACCAAGATTCCGCACTGAAAGAGTCGGACCCAGCGCTCTTCGAAATACCTCATCAATGGTGCTGGGATGTACCTCTCCAACAATCGAATGTCGAGCTCCTTATGACCGAGAAGCCGAGCGAGCTTTTGCAAGTCGGGCTCCTTGATATAGGCAACCACGCCTGCCGTTGCCCGTAAAGTACCGAGAGAAAAGCGAGCGCCCAAGGCCTCTGCGTGCACCTTGGGCATTTTGCCAATCGCGATAAACCGAGCCTTAAGGTTGCCGGAAGTTCGTAATCTGTAAATCGTATGAGAGACTCTCATTCGAGTAGGATTCGAGAAACCCTTTCCACAGTCGAGGAACAAGTATCTCCAATTGGGGTCGTTTTTTGTACGTAAGTAATCACGCAGTGGTTGCGTGAGTGCAAGCACTTGGGCCAAGATTATTTGACTTCGCTCTGAGAGGTGTATTTTCTGTTCCGAATTCTCGGGTCCGCGCCGAAATTTATCGCCGTCAAGTAGCCATCCGGTGTCGGTCTCCACGAGACCGGAAAGCTGATTGTCCTTGTCGTAAAGGCGAAGATTCTCGAAGAATCCTGGAGTTAGCTGCGGATGCTCGATGACGAGTAAGGTCAAGTGGGGTATGAGCGCGCCGGCGACTGGAAGAGCGAGGATGTCGGATGCAATATCTTCCAACGGATGCGGATAGAGCGTTCGATTGCGACCGTCGCATCTCCCGTGAAACCCGTGAAACTCGAAAGTGGCGCAAGTGTGTGCCTCCCAGTCCGGATTCTGTCGGTCAATTAGGGCGCTCCGTCCGTCGGAGAATTGCGGGGACAATACCATCTTCACTTCCCCCACCTTTGCGAGTTGTCGCCGCCTTTGGAAGCGACTCCACAGAGCATTGACTTCGGATTCCGCCCAACCTTTTACTGATTCCAAGTGGGCCTGAATTTTGAAGTAGATTAGCTCGGTCGCGTCCTCGTGACTAAGGTGCAGCGGGATGTCGATCAGCAACTTCGTGATGTACGTTTCGCCGTTGCTGTTTGTCCGTCGATGGGTCCTAGGATGGTCAGAACAATGGGATGGCAATGCGGGAAAATCATTTCTCGAGAGCTTCGCAAAAAAGCCGCCGGTGCAGAGAAATGAAGCCGCGAATCTTACAAATTCATTCCAAAGTCTTAAAAGGGTAGAGAATTGATGTTCGGCGCAGCCGTGCTTATCCGCTAGAAATATTAAAAAATTTGTAAGCAAGGACGTTAGCTTGAGATGCGATAAAAAATCGTTCTTTTCCCATTCGTCTGGAAGATTTGCGATGAAGTCACTGAAGACCACCTCAGTGCCCAGGCTGCTAATTTGTCGTCCCGCCGCGTACCCACCTAATGCTACGGCGAAGGCTTCTGCGAAATCTTTTCCGTATCTTAGATAGATCTTCCGAAGGTCTGGCCAAGCTATTCTTTGGTCCAATTTCGGTACGGGCCACCCTCTCCATAGATCGACCTGCTCGGGCCGTAACTCAAGCTTCTCAAACGCCAACCTTGCGTCGTCGAACCACTCGGAGATCGTGGTGGAAGACGGCGGTGGGATGCACAAGTAAGCAGGGCGGTACGCAAGCGCCAAAGTGGCTCTCCAGGCATGCACCCATCGGTATCGAGTCAGCAAATTCGCGTAAAGAAACTTGTCCGAATACAATGCTCCAACAAATCCGACAAGGATGTCGATTGACTTGAACCGATTGTTTGTGAACGCCAGCGCTTGTCCCGTTGTCGCTAAATAGGCCTCTAACATTTTGAGGAGCAGCGGGCACGCTACGGTGCGTTGCGACTTCGTAGAAACGAGAATCGCCTGTTTCAGTTCCGCGTAAGCGCCCGGGCTTATGCATTCGATAGCATGCTTGCGGGGCCATACTAGCGTTCGAATCAAAGACGGCGCTAAAAGCATTTCTCTTCGACGCGCTGATAGCGAACTTGCCAGCACGAATGAATCCATAACGTCCATCGGAGTAAACTCCTTTCGCACGTCGTCACTTGGACGCACGGTAGACCGGACAATTAGCGCCGCGGTCCGTTTGCAAGAAGACTTACTTTTGCTTCTGGAAAAGTCATCCTAAAATACCAACCGCTCTTTGCACTGCTCAAATACTCTTCCGCAATCATGGCCCTGTCCTCCGTTGTTGAACGCGGAGATACAAGACTAACTATGCCGAGGCCATTACATTACGCTTATGTTGAGCCTGACCGAAAGGGCACCCGCTCGGCATAGTTCGGGTCACGGCACAAATCGCCAGACTCAATGGCATCGATCCAGAGGCGTATCTGTGCTTCGTGCTCGCACGCATCGCCGACCAAGCGATCAACCGCATCGACGAACTCGCGCCGTGGGTCGTCTCCGATCAGCTCCGCACCGTGGTCTGAAGATCCCGATCGTCAGTCAAGACGTTGCTGGGGCCACGCTTACGTTTTAACGCCCGGAATTTTGAAGTACGGGGCGGGCTTCTGTTCGAAACGCTGGATAAATGGATAAGTACAGTCTGGTCTGGAGTGGTTGCCTTTACTGGTCAACTTACGATTCCACTCATGGGCTGCGTCTAGCGTTTTTTTTACCCGAGGTTGTCCTCGAGCGCGGAGAGATGCATTTGCAGTGCTTCTGGCTTGTTCATGTCCGAGTAAAGGCGTAAGAACGACGAGTTCGCGCAATTACTTCCCGCAGTCTCCGACGTAGAGTTAGTGATGTTGCTGCTTTTGCGGAAAAAAGATGTATCTATGCAGGGACTACAAGGCGATAGACGGTACCTTTCGTCGTTATGGAAACACGTCCCTGTTAGGGGCGCGCGTAGATGCCCAGTCGAGAGTATGACGGCGGTGTGGCTAAGGTACGCTGCAATTTCGTTCACCCGAAGTCCCGTTATTGTGGCTATAAGCAAAAGCTGGGCTATCGATTTTCTATGCCCAGTCATCGCCGCTCTACTTGCGTGAGCTTCGTCAAATTCCCCGTCGTTATCCATACTGTGCGGAAGTGTCCGGTTATCACGTTGGTGAGCCGTTGATTTCACACGAACGTCTCTGGGAGCATCCCCATGGGGCCGGTGATGCGCGAGTACGATCCATTCTTCCGAAAGCTCCGCTCTTTCTCGTGTGACCATTTGCTTTTCTCCGTAAGCATGGTTGAACGCACACCTCGCGTAGTCACTCCGTTACACGAGCAACCACGATGTGGAGAATAGTCCATCTCCACCAAAGTGCAAATAAAAATTCGAGAACTTGCAGATATGCGGTTTATTGTTATACGCAGCGATTATTTATCGAAATATTGTTCTCATATTCTTAATATTGCCGGTTTGGCGCGCTGTCTGAGTCGCCGCCGGCACCGGCGGACTCGATGAAGCGCTGCCTCTGATGAGCGGGCTCTCGCAACGGCTCGTGAAGACCCGCTTGCTTCTTGACCCAACCGCTGCCCGATGCAATCGGCCGAAGTCAACCCAGAAGAGGCAATCACCGTGATGCGAAGCGGACGGTCGTAAGATGTGCAAAAATGAACGAATAAAAAAACGCGTCGCAAATTCTCAATAAAATACCTGTCCATTTTCTGGGCATCATTCGGGGATGCACATGACAAGAAAAATACTCGAAGAGCGGGGAGTGTTCTGGTGGCACGACGATCCTCTGCCAGCAAATCAATTTGCCCCGGACAGCTGCGTTGTTGGCACTCTGACCGTTGAAGAGAACGGTGCGGCGTATCTTGAATTGGATGGCTTTTTCGAAACCAGGGAAGGCGGTTCGATGGCGGACATCCTGGAGCAGGGACAACAGTTCCCGTTAAAGAAAGGTATCCAAGGAAAGCTCAAGGCTAGTGGCCGAAACGTTTTGTTGCTAGGTCTGCGAAGACATGGCGGCCGGCTTAGCTTCAACGGCATTTCGCACGAGGGGTTTGCTGCCTCGCATTGCCTTGTGACGGATCGATCGTTTCCACCGGCTACACACGCGCTCCGATTTAGCGCGCTGGACGTCGAGCTAACAGGCTTGGAAGAGTGGTTGCGGTTGGGAAATATCGAAGTCAAACGAACCCGGCAACGTATCTCGGCCAAACATCGGGTGCCCAAGGCGGATATTCATGAGTTGGATGATGGTACTTTGACGATGCGTTACGACATCACTGGCCCGTGGCCCGGAAAGTATGTGCGTCGCATGGACAAGCTCAATCTTGTGGAAAGCGTGAACCTTCGGGTCAAGCCGAAGCGGGTGGAACGCCCCCCTGAATCGCCGGACACAGTCTCCCACTTAAAATAGCGGGTAGGCATACGACTGTGTTTTTGACTAACAACAAGCAAGAAGTGATGGAAGTGTTGACGGGGCCGGAGCGCCGGCGGCGGTGGTCAGCGGAAGAGAAGCTGACAATGGTGCGGGAGAGTTTCGAGCCGGGCAAGTCGGTCTCAATGGTTGCACGCCAGCACGGCGTCAATCCGAATCAGCTGTTTCACTGGCGCAAGCTGTATCAGGACGGCAGCCTGTCGGCTGTCAGTTCTGGCGAGGAAGTCGTGCCGGCATCGGAGCTAAACGATGCACTCAAGCAAATCAGAGAGCTTCAGCGACTGCTCGGGAAGAAGACGATGGAGAACGAGATTCTCCGTGAAGCGGTGGAGGTAGCGAAGTCGCGAAAATGGATTGCGCGCTCACCCTCATTGCCAGGGGACGACCAGTGAAGCGGGTCTGTGAGGTTCTCGGTGTAGCGCGCTCGAATGTGGCGGACAAGCTGGCGCGGCCGGCTGACTGGCGGGATGGACGTACGGCCCGGAGCACTGACGACGCTGGTCTGGTGGAAGAGATTCGACTGGCCGTTGCTGATTTGCCCAGCTATGGCTACCGTCGTGTGTGGGGCCTGTTGCGTCGGCAGCGGGAGAATCATGGCGCGGCGCCCGTCAATGCCAAACGGGTGTACCGGGTAATGCGCGTCCACGGTCTGCTGATGGAACGCCGCACGGCACCGCCGCGCCCTCAGCGTCGACACGATGGCAAGGTCGCGGTGGCGAAAAGCAATCAGCGTTGGTGTTCTGATGGCTTCGAGTTTCGTTGCGACAACGGCGAACCGCTGCGTGTCATGTTCGCTCTGGATTGCTGCGACCGCGAAGCGATGAGCTGGGCGGCGACGACCGGCGGCCACAGTGGCGACGTAGTGCGCGACGTCATGCTGGCCGCCGTTGAGAACCGGTTCGGTGACGTCCTGAAGGCGCCGTCGGAAATCGAATGGCTGACCGACAATGGCTCGGGTTACACGGCAGAGAAAACAAGGACGTTTGCTTCTGACATTGGCTTGAAGCCATTGACCACACCCGTCTGCAGCCCGCAAAGTAACGGTATGGCGGAAAGCTTCGTGAAGACGATGAAGCGCGACTATGTTGCCTTCATGCCAAAACCAGATGCAGCGACCGCAGCGCGTAATCTCGCCATCGCATTCGAGCATTACAACGAGCAGCACCCTCATAGCGCCCTGAAGTATCGCTCGCCACGCGAATTCAGGCGCAGGACCGATTCATCAACTCAAGTGTGAGGCGGTGTCCGGGGATGCAGGGGCAAATCCAGCGGGCACGCACGCTGCTCGAGATGCGAGATGAATATGCGCGGTTGCAGGAACTATTTATCCTGCTGACCGGAACGACGTTTTCGTTGGAATGGCCGCGATTGATCATTGGGATGACGGCCTATCGCTACTATTACGAGGGGTTCGAGCGATCAACCAAGGCTCCGACTTGGGACGAATGCTGGGTCAATTACATCCAGGTGAAGAGCAACTTCGGTTCGATAGTGACCGCGCTGCGTCGTAAGCGTGAGGAGCTCGGACCAGGGTTCTATCTCTATCTGGGCATCCGGCGGGGCATGAAAATGTATGTCGAGCACCGATTTGTGAACTTGATCTGGGGGCTGGAGTCGTTGCACCGCCGGAAGAACAAAGACAAAGCGAAGGAAACCAAGCTCGATGCCAAGATCCAGCGGATACTGGACCAAGTTAGTGGCAGCAATGACAAACGATGGCTCGAAGGCCAACTGAAACACGCAGGTGAGCCGTCGTTGAAAGAACGATTAATGGACGTCCTTTCCTCGTTGCCATTCGGCTTCGAGCGAAAGCGGATTGAAGTCTTTTGCAAATCATGCGCCGACCGCCGGAACGATATGTCGCATTTCGGCGGTCAGCGAGAGGGGAGCGACTACCAGGAATTTATGATCGACCTCGTAAAGAAATCCGAGGCTCTCGCGTATCTGTATCACGCTGTGTTGTTGCACGAAATCGGCGTGGACGCCGCCGTGATCAAGGCAAACCTTTTGGAAAATGAGCCGAATGCATATCGCTCGACATATGCGCTCCGAGAAGTTGGATTGCTGCCGGCGGCTAAGGTCGATGGTTCGGAGTTGGATGGGTGACTCATGGCCCAGAATTGGCTAGGGCAATAGATCGCTCTCTACCCGTTGATGTCGTTCGAGCCTCATTGGCCGATTCCCGCTTTGCAGCGGAAGCTGCCGAGCCAGCTTAGGGTAACGGGTGTACGGTCCATGTTTCCTGCACAAAATCGCCAACAACTAAGGTGTTCAAAAGGACAAGATAGTCCTGTGTTACGGGCTCGTAACTGGCGGCGGACAGCCAAGCTCGACCTCCTGCGGCATTCGCGGCCGCATAGCCCCAAGCCGCGACCCGATTTGCCGTGACGCCGTCACTGGCCATACCGGCCTTAACGCCGATCTCCCGAAGCTCGTCGGTTCTTGTCACCAGCCTTTGCAGCCACTTTTCAAGGTGCGGCTTCGCTGCCAGTGTGTCCGATTTGCTTCGATTGCATTCAGGGTGTGCAAGTACAAAATTGTGTGCCTGGTCTCTCGGATAGAGCGAGAACGGAACAAAATGATCGACGTCGGCACCGGTAAGGTTGCGCCCACAATAGAAGCACCGGTGCCCATCGAGCTTGCGCAGTTCCGCACCAACGATGGACAAAGACTGTCGCGAGGCTGAAAATAGAAAGTCTTCCAGATCACTAGCGTCGCCGAGGATCAAGTGGTTCCGCCGGTTGGTCTTGATGTGATCTACCCAATGCGTGCGAGAAAGCTGTTGTACCAGCGTATAAAAGCGCCGGAGGCAGTAGGCAACGCCGGGTTTCAGTGCGATCCCACCGCGACCTGCCCGCTCGTAAAGGAATGTGTCAGTGACTCCGCCGAAGTTTTGCAGATAGTTCAATGGCTGTGCGGAGACAACCGTAGCCACCTTGGTCAGCAATGCGGCATAGCCTGGCTCCTTACGAGCCTGCTGGATAGTAATTCCGGGCGTCGACTCCCGGTACTGGCAGATAGCAGTTAACACCGCTGCCTGATCCCCAAGATTTTGGACGAGCACGCCAGGCTGTGTGTCCGTGCGACCAGTTCCATAGGGAGTGGAGTGCCGCCAGTAAAGCTGAATGAAACGCTCTGCAATTTGCCGATTGGTCAGGGTCAATTCCGCGCCGTCGTCCGATCCGACCTCGACGGCGAGGTCGGCGAGCGAAATGAGCAGCGCGTACTTGTAGGTTGCTGTGAAATCGCCTTCGGCAAAGAGGCGCTGAACCTTGGCAAGGAAGGCCAGTTGCGCCTCGGCTGTCGGTGGCGGTACGGTCGAGTTCAACCGCGCTTGCTCCAGTAGTCGGCCTTTTTCGGAATGATCCATCGCACGCCTCCACGCGGGTCGGGAAGGTCACCTTTGTAACGAGGTATCAGGTGAATGTGAAGGTGCGGCACTGTCTGACCAGCGGCGACACCGTCATTGATTCCGATGTTGTATGCGTCGGGCCGGTACTGCTCGTCCAGAACACCTTTTGCGCGGTCAATTAGAGAGAAAAGCTGTTCGCGTTCAGGTGTCGACAATTCAAACAGGGAACCCACGTGCCGGCTGGAAATGATCAGCGTGTGGCCCGGGGACACAGGATAAGCGTCGCGTACTGCAACGCCTGCATCGTTGCGATCAACGATCCTGCCGACCGGCAGTACGCAAAACGGACACTGAGAGGGCATGCTGGGCTTGGAGGATGGTGCGTTCTCGGATTCTCTCATGTGAATGGCCTTCGGCAGCTTTTGCGCAGCCACGCGGCGGATCAAAGTCCCCGAACCCGGTCCCACATGTCCGGCTCAGTTCGACCCGTTCCGGCCCTTCAACTAGTTTCTGCGAATGTCCCGACCTCGCTTGAGAGCGGCCGCTTTGACCCACTTCTGCCTTCGGACGTAAATGGATGTCGCCGGTCCATGGTTGTCCTGCTCGCGAAAAACATTCTGTATTGAATGTGCAAGTTTGTCTGTAAGTCCGCGATATTGGGGGCCGTCGATGCTATTTCACAAGCGTGCATTGCCCTGTCGTTTCAAAAGAGTTGATGCTCGCTCGTTCTATAGCGGTAGCCGTATGTCCGCGTTCTTGCGACAAATACGAACCCAAGACCTGTGCCATCCATGAGGAGCGCTCAATGGACCCCGTTACGACCGCCATCATTGCAGCCCTTTCCGCTGGGGCCAGCAATGCAATCCCCGAGGTGGCAAAGAAAGCCATTGCAGACGGTTATGACGGCCTCAAGGCATTGCTGAAGAAGAAATTCGGGACCGACAGTGACGTCGTGGTGGCAGTCGAAAAGCTGGAGAGCAAGCCTGATTCCGCGGGCCGTCAACAGGTGATGGTGGAGGAGCTGTCGGAGGCTGGCGTGCCCGCGGACGCAGACCTCATCGGCGTTGCGACCGCACTCCTCCAACAGATCAAGAGCCAGCCAGGCGGCGTCCATCACATCCAAGTGGCCCAGGGAAGCAACATCGCGCAGGCCAGTGAAGGCGGCACTGCCACCGTCAACGTGACGGGGTGGCAGGGTAGTAAAGAAGAAAGTAAGAAGGATGGCTGAGCCCGAACCCGGAATACAGGTCAAGCGGCGCCACATTGCGCGCAAGGCGCTGATCCGCTTCATGGAGCGAATCCGGGAACTGATCCAACGCATGCGAGGGGTCAGCGATGACCCTGTTCAAAAGGCAATTGGCTCCGGCATTGCGCAGGCCGCCCCCGGTGGGACGGCAAGCGTCACTATCGGCTGGACACCGGAGTGCCTGCGGCAGCTTGGTTTGATGGTAGTCGAGCAGAGGAGGGATGCCGAGCGCGAGAAGGCGCTCAAGGACCTGGGCGAACAACTGCAAGTCAGCTCGGAGGCCCTTGTCGGATTCTTCCGTATCCTCAACGTCAATGAGGTGCCACCCGAAAAATTGGCACACACCCTCGCGGAGATCGCCCAGCGTCACCGGGATTTGATCAAGCGGCTCGACAGTCTCGATTCTGAGGACCCGGCAATCAGCGCGCTCATCGACGAAGCCCGCGGTGTGATCGAGCGGGCCGACTCCGACGCAGCCTACGATCGGGCTGACCGGCTGCTCGGAGAAGCGGAAGCACTAGATCTGCAGGCGATCCAGCGAGCTGAAGCGCTCGCCCAGGAGGCCCAGGCTGCCGCCAACCGGCGACGCATCAATGCGGCGAGTACGCGGCTCGAACGCGGCGAACTGAGTCTGACGCGTTTGGACTACCGGCAGGCCGCGCTGCACTTCAAGGCTGCCGCCGACCAGCTTCCCGCTCAAGAGGACGAGTTGCGAGCGAACTATTTACATCGATACGCCAACGCACTGTGTCGCCATGGGGATGAAAAAGGCGATAACGTCGCGCTTTTGCAGGCGATCAGAGAGTATCGCCAAGTGCTGGATCTCTGTCCGCACGCGCGTGTTCCACTGGAGTGGGCGCGGACGCAGACTAACCTCGGCACCGCGCTCGCGACCCTTGGCGCGCGCGAGAGTGGCACGGCGCGGCTCGAAGAGGCGGTTGCGGCATACCGTGCGGCGCTGACCGTAGTCACCCGAGAGCTTGGGCCGCAGGAGTGGGCCGGGATCCAGAACAATCTCGGCAACGCCCTCACGAATCTGGGCGAGCGGGAGAATGATACGGCTCGGCTGCAAGAAGCGGTGGACGCGTACCGTGCGGCGCTGACCGAACGCACGCACGAACGTGACCCGCAGGCGTGGGCGATGACGCAGAACAATCTCGGCAACGCCCTCACGAGGCTGGGCGAGCGCGAGACTGGCACGGCGCGTTTCGAAGAAGCGGTAACAGCACACCGCGCGGCGCTGACCGTAGTCACCCGAGAGCTCGGGCCGCAGATGTGGGCGATGACGCAGAACAACCTCGGGAACGCCCTCCTGAGGCTGGGCGAGCGAGAAAGCGGCACGGCGCGGCTGGCAGAAGCGGTGGCGGTGTATCGCGCGGCTCTCACCGGCTACTCGCGCGAGCGCATTCCGCTGATTTGGGCCAAGACCCAGCACAACCTCGGCACCGCACTCGCGCTCCTAGGCCAGCGGGAAATGAGCACGGCCCGGCTGGAAGAAGCGGTGGAGGCGTACCGGGCGGCACTGACAGAACGCACGCGCGAGCGCGGCCCGCTGGACTGGGCGATCACCCAGCACGATCTCGCCAATGTACTCGCGCAGCTGGGCGGTCAGAAACGCGACGCAGCTCGGCTCGAAGAAGCGGTGGAGGCGTACCGCGCGGCGCTGACCGAACGCTCGCGCGAGCGCGTTCCGCTGGAGTGGGCGCGGACGCAAATGAACCTCGGCACAGCGCTCGCGACCTTGGGCGCGCTGGAGGGTGGCACGGCCCGGCTAGAAGAAGCGGTGGTGGCGTACCGGGCGGCACTGACCGGACACATGCGCGAGCGCGCTCCACTGGATTGGGCCGCGACCCAACACAACCTCGGGCTCGCGCTCACAAGGCTGGGCGATCGGGAAAGCGGCACAGCTCGGCTGGTAGAAGCAGTGGCGGCGTACCGCGCGGCGCTGACCGAACGCACGCGCGAGCGCGTCCCCCTGGATTGGGCGATGACCCAGCACAGTCTCGGCGACACACTTACAAGGTTGGGCGAGCGGGAAGTTGGCACGGGCCGGCTGGGAGAAGCGGTGGAGGCGTACCGGGCGGCGCTGTCCGAACGCACGCGCGAGCGCTTCCCGCGACTGTGGGCGGACACCCAGATCATCCTCGCGCTTGCGCTCAAAAGGCTGGGCGAGCGGGAAAACAGCACGGCCCATCTTGAGGAAGCAGTGGAAGCGATCCTATTGGCCCGTAGCGAATATCACAACGCCGGCGTCGTCGGGTTCGACGCCGAATTTAACGAATTGCTCATCGCGATTGCGCGAATCATCGACGAACGCAGGCGCATGACGGAATGACCGTATCGGCAAGCGGCGTTGGGAGTCCCAATGGTGATGTTGATGTTCAGTTGCACTCGTGGGAGACGTTTGCTCAAGCCAGCGGCTTTTCCGCGTTCGGCGGACAGGCTTCAACGCGCATAACGCAACTGTATATAACTAAAACTCGAACGAACCCCTCCCAAATTATCGAACGACTTGCTCTACAGCGTGTGAGCGCATATTTACTTTAGTGTCGCATGTCTGCTGGACTTCGGTCGTTCGGACCAGCGAAGCGAATGGCCCTTGTGGCCGGTCAGCGACCGCTCGCTAGCCGGCCGCCCGAGCATCTACACCTCAGTCTGTTCCGCCATTTCAAGTGCGTCATCTACCTCAATGCCGAGGTAGCGCACTGTACTTTCAAGTTTCGTATGGCCGAGCAGCAACTGGACAGCCCGGAGGTTCTTCGTGCGACGATAAATCAAGGACGCTTTCGTTCGGCGCATCTTGTGTGAGATCGCCCGCAGTCCAGATATCCGGCAAATGTCTGAATTTTAAAATAAGGGTCGGTATGCGCGCTCGCACACATTCGCCCTATCGTTGCGCTTGAAAGTATTGCCTTTTTTTGGATACTTTGTCCGAGAACCAACGGCGGCCTAAAACGACTACAAGAATGAAAAATATTCTCAGAAGGGCGATAGCGGTATCGGTGATTGCATCCCTTGTTGGTTGCGCTAATTTTCCCGGAGTGCGACCTTCAGCCGCCGTTTTTAACGGGGATTTTAATGCACTTCAGCGCGATATTGTTGCGCAGCAGCAAAACTATAGCAAAGGATCTAATGACTGGGCGTACAGCGAATTCTGGTCAAATCTAGTGCTTATCCCGTTGGCTATGGGCAGTGTTGCAGCGCTAGCATTTTCTCATGGTGCTGCAACTACAAATATACTTGCTGGAATTGGTATTGGTGTTGGTGCGGTGTCGCTTTTTACCTCGAATTTAAACGCGTCAAATAAACAGCAATCCTTTTCATTGGCATCCAATCAACTTCTCTGTGTCAACTTAACTGCAACCGGTCCGTATTTCGAGCCAGCCACGAGCGATATATCCACCCCGCGCATGGAAGTCACGCGACCACGCGATTTTAAGCAACTGCACGATGATCTCGGAACCTTGAATACGACCATCAATATAGTTTCTGCAGACCTTTCTAAGGTCAATCAAAACATCGCGAAGGGGTTCGTCCCTTCTTCGGATCAAAGTAAGACAATAAATATCGCTACACTGTCCCTACAGCAAGCTAGTAATGCACTTAACAATGGCAATGCCGAGATGCTGGCTGGTAATCAAGGATACATTGTTATCGCGCGCACCTTTTCTAAGATCGATCAACAGGCCTATGCTCAGGCAAAAGGGACGCTACTCACGTGGTCGCAAGCAACTGGAGCCTTTACTTCAACAACGACTCCGAGCACGGCCCCTTCGGCGAGCGCCCTTCTGCAAGGATTACCGCAAACAGGCGCTAAAGCGCTAGGAGCTGCGGCAGCTGCGCCGCCGTCCGACCCTGATGTCGACGCGCTGGGTAGGAACACCACAACCCTCCTAACGAGCGCCGGGAGCGTAGCCAATAGCGCCATAGTTCAAACCAAACTCTACACAACTGCAAATAGCAATATTGCTTCGTGCGCCACTCTTGGACAGTAAATTCACGTCGGCGATGACAAATGAAAAAAACTGCAATCATCGTAGGTGGCATTATCGGGAGCGGCCTAGTCATCAAGTGGCTGCACGACGCCGTCTACCTTGACCGCGGGACCCTGCAGTGGATTGGGGCGTGGTGGATTGTTGGGATGGGCGTCTTGATCTGGAAGGTCTGCGGCAGCGACGACTGATGACCGCGACGCTTGATGCGCGAGGGGCGAGAATGTAGTTACAGTCGTGCCTGCTCCGCGGGGTTGTCTGCGGCCTTAGAGCGCGTCTGTAAAAGGGGGTAGTGGACATGAGGTGCGCGAAACTGTCGTCGACGAGTGGCCGAATTGAAACGGACTATCTGACAGCGTCTGTCAATTCAACACGCCCACACCTCAGCGGTTCGCGTTTTTTCTTCGTCGCCGTTATCAGCGCCCGTGGCCCGGATCCAATGCACGCATCCTCGCTCTGGCTGACCTAGGACTTGTCGCGCCCCATAGTAAGCGGCTTAACCATTGGGGAGGCTAAGGCCGAGAACGACCGAGATGGAATGTGTGAAAACGCGACACTACGCGGTTTTCGGGTGTCGCTTTACCCTTCCGAAGTCGCTGCCAAACCAATACAGCGCGATCTGAAGGGGCGAGTTTCTCGAACACAAGGATTAGCATGCATTTTCACACAACCTCGACCCGAAGCCGTCACTCAATCCAGCGACGCTTCGACGGCAGCTACCTGGCCACAATGATATTGCGGAGACGGCCGAACGGATTTTGTTGCGATTTGTGTCGTTCAGGTGAGCCGATTTTAAATGCCAATACAATTGCGTATATTTGCTTTCGTCATAAAATGGATTCGAGATTTGCGTTTGGGCGAAATAATATTAATGCAGTTGAGACTATATGCGATTTACCACACCACGATGGCGGAATGCAGGTTATTATTATGCGCGTTAAAAATGTTCGCAAAGATTCGAGACGGCCAGCTGCCACATCCGCCAACGTATTCGCGCTAAGCCTTCCTCGCGCGCCAGTTCGGATTGCCGAATGACGAGTTAGTTGGCAACGCCAAGGGGGCAATTGGCGATGGTGCGAAAATGTTTTTCGGTGATGAAGTCCCGAACGACGCAGCGGGAGATGGATGCTATCTCGTGAGTTCGGTCGTAGGTAACTGCGCCGAAGAACAATGCCATTTGGGTGAGAATCTCCGCGACGATTAGACTCTCAAAGAGCGTGCGGGCGAATCAAACACAGAACGAAGCTGGGTGGGGTCTTAAGCGCGCTTACTTCGGCGCGGTGACGAGTCCACTGCCTACGTCTTGTGGCTCGAAGCCACTGCTCAACATGTCGGTCGACGCGAATGCCGTGAGGCTGCTGCGCAGCGTGTTTGCCGACAGGTTGCGCTGCTTCATCAACTTTTGCGCCCAGAGCGCCGCGACACCGGCCACGTGCGGCGTTGCCATGCTGGTTCCGCTCATTGTCCGGTAGCCGCCGCCGATCGCCGCCGAAACGATGTTGACGCCAGGCCCGCAAACCTTTGGCCCGGAATTCGAAAACGCAGCAATCGCCAGCTTGTCATGCGCGCGCCCGAGAGCACCCACTGAAATAAAGCCATCGGATACAGCGGGTGGCGCAACGGCGAGTACGAAGGGGGGCGTTTGATCTCGCCCGCTTTCGTTGCCTGCGGCGGCAATCAACAACACCGGCAGGGTTCGCGCGTTCAAAAGCGAGGCGAGGCGCTCGAACAGCAGCACGTTCTGCCGATAGCCTTCCAGTGCTCGCGAGGTGGCGACCTGGCTTGGCAACCCCTGGTGCTCCAACTGGAGTTGATAGCCGGGGAAGTCGATCCCAAGCGACATGGAGATAATATGCGCGCCGTTGTCGACAGCCCATTGCACGGCGCTCACGATTTTCTCGCTGGAGCCGCCGCCCGCACCCAGCACTTTGCCGATCAGCGCGCGCTTGACGCCGCGCGCCACGCCGACGCGCAGGCCCGCGACGTCGCGCCCGAAGATCGTGCCCGCGCAATGCGTGCCGTGACCGTGCGTGTCGGCTTCGCCTTCGCCGGTGAAGTTCTTCGTTGCGAACTCCACACCCTTGAAGGCGGGATGACTCGCATCGATGCCCGTATCGAGCACCGCGACGACAATGCCTTCGCCCGTGAGCGTCGACTTATCCGCGCCCACCGCAGCGACGCCCCACGCGATCTCGCCGCCTTCTTTCGGCTGGTAGACGCCGTCCGCCGGCGTGGCCTTCGGTGCTATCAGCTTCATCGGCATGAACGGTGCGACGACTTCGACGTCCGGTTCACTTGCAACGCGGGCAAGGTCGCGCCGATCGAGTTCATCGATTTGCACATTGAAAGATTCCGCGGCGGGCATTTCCAGGCCGAGCGCGGTAGTCTCGGGCAAGCCTCCCGAAGTGCGACGCGCCGACCGCGTAGAGTCCATAGAATGACGCCGCGCGGGTGCGCGCAAGATGATGTGGCCTTCCTTCATTGTTGCCTCTTCGCACGGTAAAGATTCTGGATCGTCAGGATCTCGTATCAAGTTCTAGACGATGCCTCGTGGGCGATCAAGCGCAACCCGCGGCGGCGCATGCAAGCGGGCATGCGACGATCGGACTGTCGCAGGGCATATGTGCGAAAACGCACATAACGCGGAATCGGCGAGGCTGATTTTTGATATTGATTGTGAGCGGCATCCTATTCTGTCTTCAGAATGAGGCTTGAAAAAGCGAACGCGGGCGCACCGGAACTCGCTGCGCTCCAGAGGAGACCCGTGCATGACGGTATCCAGAAAGACTGCAACCAGGACGGCGACAAAGAAGGCGGCTTCGCGTGTCAAGGCACAGGGCAACGCGCTCGGGCATCGGGTTGGACTGGCGCGTGCGGCGGCGGCCAATGCGCTGGAGTCGCTCGAAGGCGCGGGCAGGGTGCGTGCGCCGAGCGACGCAGACCTGGAACGTGCGGCCACTGCCATTCACGAAGCGGCGCGCGAAGATCCCGCGGCGTTCGCATTTCTTGACGGCTCACTCTCCGAGGAGCGACTCTCGGCCGATCTTAAGGAAGCGTTTGCAAAGGAGCCCGGCAGCGCGCTGTCCCACGAACAGCGCAACGCGCTCGAGGCAATAGTGCTTTTGCGCGGACGCCCGGCCTTGCTCATCCATGAGGACACGTTCGATGTTCCCGAGGGCTATTGGGAGATTCTCGCGCCCTTTCGGCCGGACGCGATGAACGTCATTCGCGCGGTTGGCCGGATTGCCATCGCCGATGGCTTTCCCGAAGTGCCCTACGTGGGAACCGGTTTCGTTGTCGGCAAGAATCTCGTCATGACCAACGCGCACGTTGCCGAAGTGTTTTCGGCGAGAGACGGCTCGGGGTGGGCGATCAAGGCGTTCATGAAGGTCAGCATCGATTTCAAGCAGGAATACGGCTCGGCGGAACGCAGCGAGTTTCCAGTGACCGGCGTGGAATGCATCCATCCAGAGTTCGATCTCGCGCTTTTGCGTATCGGCTCGGTAAAAGGCGCGCGCTTGCCGACGCCGATTGCGGTGCACAAAGATGCCGATTACGCCGCCGCGACGAACACGGTCTATACCGTTGGCTTTCCCGCCGCGGACGGCAAGCGCAACGAGGCAGCCGAGATGGACCGCATCTTCGCGCGCGTGTATGAGAAGAAGCGCCTTTCGCCGGGGCGCATCATACGTGTCCCGCCCGGCAAGGCTGACTTTACGCACGACTGCTCCACGCTCGGTGGGAGTTCGGGGTGCTGCGTTGTCGATCTGAGCACCAATCGCGTGATCGGGTTGCACTACGGCGGCATTTACCGCGAGTTCAACAGCGCCGTGCTGTTGCCCGCGCTGGTGAACGATCCGCTGCTCGCGTCGGTCAACTTCAGATAGGAGACAGCGCATGGACATCAATCCCCGCAGACGTTCGTCCCGCAGTGCGAGGCGAGTGTCTACGCCGCGGCCCGTTCCTGCGAAGTCGAAGCCGAAGGCGCGGTCGAAGACGAGGTCGAAGTCGCGGTCGAGGTCGAAGCGGCCGTCGCCGCAACCGCCCACGCCGCCTCGAAACGTTGCCCCTGGTGGGCGGCCGCCCGACGACGGTCCCACCGACGACGAACTGGCGACGTTCGCAAAGGAGTGGCTGACATTCGAGCGCCTGCGGCAAGCGCTGCTCGCGATAGGCGCGGAGGATCCGCTGCTCTTGCAGAGCAGCGAGCGCGATGTCGATTCGATCGTGCATGCCCTGCTCGATGCCGCGCGCCCCGAGGTGCAGCGGAAGTTCGCGCGCATTGCGCTTTACCGGGCGCTCGCGGACTATCCGGCATTCGCGAGACGGCGTTTCGGCATCGATATGATCGAGATTGTCACGCCGCCCGAGAGACATGCGCTGCAAGTCATGATGGCGCAGGACGACGTGTTTGCGAAGTGGCAGGAATTTCAGATCGGCATGGAGAAGATCGGCGCGGTTGTTTGCAAAGTGTCGGTGGATGGCAATAAAAGCGGAACCGGCTTCCTGGTCAAGGACCGGCTCGTGCTGACCGCCTTCCATGCGGTCGCATCGCTCGTCAACAAAACCGGAAAGGCGCGGCCAAACAGCTACAAGAAGCTCGAATTCTGGTTTGACGACATCATGCCAATGGGCGGTGAGGACGACGAAAACCGCAGGAGGGTCGCGGCTGCGCGCGACTGGCTCAAGGCATGCTCGCCGCCCGATCCGCGCGAAGACACAGAGCCTGAGCCGCTCGAGGAGATCGATCCCGATCACCTCGACTTCGCGCTGATCGAACTCGACGAGCCGATCGGTCTCAGCGCGCCTCGCTACCGCAAGGGCGTGCCGCGCAGCTGGATCAACCTTGACGATCTCGCGGCGATGCCTGCAGTGAATACGCAAATGCTGATCGCCCAGCATCCTGGCGGGGCTGACCTGCGTCTTGCGGTCGGCCTGTATCGCAATCATTCGGCGTGCCGATGCCGTATCCGCTATCTCACGCCGGCTATCGCGGGTTCCTCGGGCGCGCCCTGCTTCAATTTGGGGTGGAAACTCTACGCGCTGCACAACGCAGGCTATAGCAGGCCGAAGATCAATCAGGGCGTGCCGGTCAGCATGATCGTCGCTGCGATCCGCAGTTCGAATGCAAACGCGCTTTCGGATTCCACCGCGCAGCCCGCATTGATGACGGCGGTGACTTCGGACGGCGAACCGGTGCTGGGCCGCCTCGATATCGCCGAGCGGATCAACGACATGCTCGAACCCGGCAGCGCGCTTACGACGATGGTGATTCGCGCGCCGGAAGGCGGTGGCAAGACCTGGACTGGCCGCCTGATCCGCAGCCTCGTGACGGATCGCGGGCACGACGCCTTTTTCTTCGACGCCGAGCGTTTCGTGGCCGACACCCCTGAGCGCTTCGCACAGCGCCTGGTGGATGAAGTGTCAATCACCGCGCACGACGACGCGCCTGCGCCCCCTGATACGCGCCAGCGGGCACGCTGGATCGCAATGCGCCTGGCCGACTGGACGCGCCGCGCCGCCGTCAATGCGAAGAGCAAGGCGCGGTCGGCGCGCACGTTGTGGATCATCCTCGACCGGCTTGACGAAGTGAGCTTCACGCAGGAGACGCACGACCTGCTTGTCGCGCTGATCGCCGATCAGGCCGACATGCCCACGCCGCTGCGCTTTGTGCTGCTCGGCTACGGAGGCGATCTGGCGAGCGTGCCGCCCGCGCAAATCTGGCGCACGGAGCTTGATCTGACTAACGAACGCTCGCTTGAGCCGTTCGTCGCGTATGCGCTCGGGAAACACGGCCGTGATAATGACGAAGGCCAAGTGGCGGAACAGGTCGCGTTGATTGCCGACACAGCTTTCGCGGGCGGGCTGACGACGTTGCCGCAGTTCGTAGCCTTGCTCCGGCGTGTCGACGAGAGGTATGCCATAAAGCGCTAGCAGGCCAACAGCGCAGGAGAGCAGCAATGATCCCCGAATCCTCCGGCAAACGTAGGCGCGCCCTCCTTACAGCCGACGAGTTCGCGTCCCTGATTTCCGATGTGAAGGCCAGTTCGGAGGCCGAGTCATCGAAAGAGTCGCCGTCGCCCTCGTACAGTCGCATCGCGAATTTTGTTTCGCTCATTGGCGGCTTCGACCCCTCGCGGCTCTTTCCCGAAGCGACCGAAAGCGACTTGCGCCAGTTGCTCCGCGATTGCACCGTCGCCACCGAAGGGCGGGCAAGCCGGTGGCTGCTCAAGGCCGGCGCGCGGCGACGCTGGCTGCTCCCGCGCCTGAAGCACCTCACGTTGCTCCTTTCGGAGATCGACGTGGTGCGCAAACGGCTCGCAGAGTCCGGCGCGCCAGCGGACCGGCTGATGAGCACGTTCCGCAACGTGATTACTGGAAAATTGCTCGATCCGAGCGCATTGTCCCGCGACGCGCTCGCCGACTATCGAACCGTCCTCGGCTGGCTGCCCGAGGGGGTGAGCGGCTTGCCGGTCGATGCCGCCGAGGCGCTGAGGCGCATTGAAATCGAAGAGATTCTGGAGCCGTTTCGCTTCCTGACGGGCTACGACCCGGCTACCGGTGAAGACCTGTTCGTTGGCCGCGAGGCGGAGTTGCGCAGACTGCGCGCGTTCGTCGATGTGCTCGAGTCGCGCAGCCTGGGCGAACGCTTTACCCGCGGCGCGGGCCGCCTGTTCCGTAGCAGTTCGCGCACGCTGATCGTGTCCGGCATTGGAGGGATTGGTAAATCCACATTGATTGCAAAATTCGTACTGCAGCACAGGGGTGCGAATGATGCGAATTTCCCTTTCACCTACCTCGACCTTGACCGTTCGACGCTCACCGCAGCGCAACCCGCGACGCTCCTGCTCGAGATCGCGCGCCAACTGGGTTGGCAGTATCCCGAGCTGCAGGTGCCACTCCAGCAGTTGCGTGAGCGCATCCGTCAATCCATGGCCGAGCAACGCGACGTACAGCGTTCCGGGTACTGGCGCGATCAGGACATCCCGCTGCTCGGAGACCGTGCGCTTCGCCGATACATGAGCGAACTTGTCTCCAGTTTGCGGGAAGTCGGCATCGACACACCGGTGCTGCTCGTCATCGACACCTTTGAGGAAGCGCAGGCCTTGGGGCAAGAGGCGGTTGCGCAGATGGAGAACTTCGAGCATGTTGCGCGCGAAGCCTTCGACAATCTGCGCGTGGTGATCGTTGGGCGCGACTCGGCTGAAGGCTCTTTCGACGGCGCGCAACGTCTCACGCTCGAAGAGTTTGCGGACCAGGAAAGCCGCCGCGCATTTCTGGTCCGACGGGGCGTGGAGCGCGAGGACGCACGGGTGATCGCGCGCGAGGTGACCGGGCGCCCGCTCGCGCTGATGCTCGCCGCGCGCCTCGCGCGCGAGTTCGGCGTCCAGGCAACGAAGATTTCATTCACCGATTCCTTCCGCGCGAAGTTCCAGCAACGGCTCATCGAAGGGATACTGTATGAGCGGATACTCGAACATATTGGCGACACGACCGTGCGGCTGCTCGTGCATCCAGGGCTCGTGCTGCGTTGCATCGACAATGACGTGATTCGCAAGGTGATCGTGCCGGTGCGCGGGCTGCCACCTCTCGACGACGAGCAGCTCGGCCGCGCGCTCAACGCGCTGCGCAACCAGAAGGATCTGATCCACATTGATGAAACCGGCGCGATTTGGCACCGCTCGGACGTGCGTGCGCAAATGCTCGAGTTGATGACTGCAGAGAAGCCTGAGGAGGTTCGCGCGCTGCATGCAGCCGCCGTCGAGTATTACGTGGATCGTCAGGCGCAGGGGCTTGGCGAAACGCTCAGGCGCGATCGTATCGAGGAGTTGTATCACCGCCTGGCGGGAGGTTACGGACTGGACGCGGTGGCCGAACGTTGGAGTCAATGGGCGCGCAACGAACTGGCGTCGTGTGTGGGCGAACTGCAAGATGCAGCAGGGCGCGCGACGCTGAAGGCGATGCTGGGCAGCGTGCTGATGCCGGACGAGTATGCAATCCTCCCGCAAGCGGTGCAGGTGCTATACGTTCAGCACTCGATCGAACAGGCGCTTTCACGCGGTGATTCAGAGCGCGCGCTCACGCTCTTCACCAACAATGAACGGCTGCTGCCAGAGCCGTTCCGGCTCGAAGTCGCGCCGCGCGTGTTCGATCGGGCGGGCTTCGTCAAAGAAGCCTATGAGCGGTATGCTGAAAGCCGGCCCGCCAGCGAGATTTCAACGACTGAAACGCGTACGCTTCTGGAGTTTGCCGACTTCTACGAGCGCTGGCCGGAGGTCAACGGTACACTCGCGGAGGCGGTGCTGGCGGAAGTCATGCAGAGGGTCAACGCGGCGGCGGCGGAGAAGTTGCCGCTGCCCACGCTCGCTCCACTGGCCGTCGCCGCCGCGCGGCTCGAGCGGGCGGTCAGCTATTACAATTCCGGCGCACGCTCCTACGTGATGACGCCCGAACGGTTCGCCGCACAAATTGGGTCGATCCCCGAGCTTTCCCTGAACGACCGCTTCTGGCTGGTCGCGCTGACGCCGAACGGCGACTTCGGAGGGCTCGGGCTGGTCGCCGGCGTGCAGGTGACGGACTCGATCCGCTCTCAACTCGACATGTTGATCGAGCTGGCGCATACGACGCCATACCCTGGCTTCGATCGGCAGGAGGTCGTCTCGCTCGCGCAGGAAATCCAATCGGCTTCGGTTGTCGGAACGGAGTATCTGAGCAGGCGCTTGGGCAAGGGCGTACCGACATGGGTATTGTTCGCCCGCCATATTGCGCGGCCGGCCACACCTCAGTGGTATGTGCCGCTTGCACATCTGCTGCTTATGGAATTTGATGGGGCACTGCCTTTAGAGCGATTGGCGATGCCTTTCAAGTTAACGACTCCATTCGCTCAACTGCCCGCTACCTTCGACTCGGCACGTTCGCTCGCGCAGGCGTTCGCCGGTTTCGACCGGCTAGGTATGCTGCACCTTGCGCTCAAAGGCCTTGGCAAATGGGACGAAAACTTGCGGGAAGGGCCGTTTCATGAGTATCTGGGCCACTACGAGCAGTGGCGGCAATGCATGCTTGAACTCGTCGACGAGATTACCGACCCGATGTTCAATCACTAGCGAAGGCGTTTTCCGACTTCGGAGAGGGGAGTTGCATGCCGTCAAAGCGCTTTGCTTAGTATTGGCTTTGACAAATCGCGCACGCGAGCGAGGCCAAACTGCCCGAAAAATCCCCACACGAAGGCCGAGAAGAAGTCCGCAGGTGTTCCGTACCATGCCGGCGCAAAGATCTGGAAGCCTGCGAATGTCGTGAGACATGCGGTGACCACGGTTGTGCATGCGCGCCAACCCCATGATTCCCTGTCGAGATCTTCATAGACTTTCGTCCGCGACACGGATCCTGCGTAGATTTGCGCGCTCCCGCTAGCGTTCATGGCGGGAGCATCCACCTTGATAGTTAGGAATCCCGCCTGCATTGCCGTAATCGTTGTGCCTTGCCAGCTGGAATTCGCCAGTGCGCCCGCCTCGGGTGGATGGCATTGCCACGACACATCGCCAACGAAGGGTTCATTGATGCCGGAGAGCGTGATTTGGGCTTCATGTTCAACCTGGAGTTGAGGCGGGACGACGACCCGCAACCCAACCCTTGGCGTGGCGGCCGATGCCAGTGCCGTAGCGGCGCGCACGTATGACGGAGCGACCGGTGCCGATACGGCTAATGGCCCAGCGGCCGGCGGCGGTGCGGGCGTCACCACAAGCTGTGCCGCACCGGGGAAATCGCCTTGATTCAACGCAGTAGCGACCGCCGCACTGGATTGGCTTGCTCCTCGCACGAGGGCTTCCGTACGCGTGCGAACCCCGGCGAATATGGCCATTGCGGCCAACAGGGTGGGGGTTCCGGCGAGAGGCTGCAATACCGATAGGGCCTGTTCGTTGATCGCGTGAGCCAGGTCCGCACGGTCGCCTTGTGCCAGGATGGTCGCAGTCGCCCGAAATGCCGTACTCATGGATTGCGGCACGGTGAACGTGATAGCCACGCGAAGATCGCGTGCAATGCCATCCGCCTGGCTGACGAGCGCCGCTGGATCCGGCACGATAATGGCCGTCTGGATCTTCTGGTCAATCGCGTTGCAAGTGCTTTGCAATGCGTCGGCGGGCGCCTTCCAGACACCAAGCTCTTCTATGGCCCGGTGTGCATCGGTAAGCCAGGGCTGGATCGCCTGCAAGACCGTTTGCTGGAACGTTTGCCCGTATGACTGGAGTTGGTTGAGCGCGTCTTCGACCTGCCCGCTCTGATTCAGTTGCTCGACGCGATTCAGGGTGTCGTTCAGCGGCCTTAGTTGGTCGGCAATATCCGCATCTGGCGGTAAGCCATTAGGTTGAAGTTTGGCCCGGAGATTCGCCAGCAGCGTGTCAAAAGCGTTTGCCGTTGCGAGCGCTTGTGCCTCAATACTGCCGGCGCTCGCTTGTGCGGCGTTCAGCGCCGCGTTCACGTCATCGAGCGTTTTTGCATCGTGGACGGCGTTACTGAGGGTCGATGCGACGCCAATGAGCCGCTGCTGCACGACGGGGTCTTTTTGCTCGCTTGCTCGCTGGGCATACGTGTCGCCGGTGCGAAGCGCGGCGAGCTTTGCCGCGTCCAGAGTCGTCTTGTTCTGCATGTAGACGTTGACCAGGACGCCGAGCCCGATGCCGAGCAGGATTGTTAGCAGAAGATATTCCGGGAAGACCTTCACCCACACACTCAAATTGACATTTTGGCCTTGCTTGAGAAAAGGACTGTTGAGACTGGTATGCGTGGTATAGGGACCGGGCGACAAGCCGGCGGGCGGCTGAAAATGTAACTGTTCAATCTCGCCTGGGGCGATATCCACCGAGGAGACCGCAGGGCGAAGTTGAAACGGGGTCTGCTTTCCCGAGCTGTCGACAAATTGCCCCACTGAGGCGGACAACTGGTTCAGGGGCGTTGAGCCGGTCGACTCGCGAACATAGAGCGTCATCCCGCTGGTGTCGTTGCTCAAGCCGAGAAGGCTCAAGTCGAACGGATGCTGCCTGATGACTAATGTTGCAGTGGCAGGCGCGTCGAGCACGGGATCCGGCCGGCGTATGACGACGATGTCGACCATAGAGGAAGTGCCCTGTGCGGTCACCTCGAGCTTGACGCGGAACGTCCCCGATCCTGGACAGCGTTGCTGAATCGTGGCAGTGCTCTGGTATTCCGAAATCGCCGCATCGGATAAAACGGGCTTGTCCCAGTTGAACGTCCATCCACTCGCGTTATTGTTTGAATCCATTACTTCAACTGTTCGGACAGCGTCGATAGTTGCTTTCGAGTCCGAAAGGAGCCGCAGGACTAGCTTGTCGTTTGCGCAATCATTGACAACGAATTGGGATGTTCCAGATATTCTGACGTTCGACCACGCAATTGAAGAAGCAAGCGCGCCGACAAGAAAAATAAGAATACCTAACGGAATCTTGTTGGCGGGTCTGTTCACTTGGCTTGTATGCGAGAAGTTGGATCCGAACAGGCAGGCAGGATGGCTGGATAACGGCGCGACATCACGGCCCTTGACTGGAATGTAGTTGACGCATCCATGCTGTCAAGCGGTCGTCCGTGACCTTTCGCGCAGATCAGGCAAAACGCTTAGTGGGATAGGTCACATAACGTGTTATCTATTTTGAAGCTTCGTTGCATTGTGATCTAGATTCCAGTCGGCCCGGCGAACACACAGTTTCGAATCCGCATGAAGCGTCTCGAAACGTGCTGTCGCATGACGATCACGATTCTTCATGGAGAGCGAAATGCCAGCAAGCAAGCGAATCGAGGAAATACCGGAACTCGCCGGGCACGCCAGGAAGCTGACGTCATTGGGGTACACGCAACTCGATCAGCTCGAAGGACTGCTGCGCGCATCACCGGACGCTTTGGCGAAATATCTGGGAACGTCACCCCAAGACCTGACCCAACTCGTCAGCTCGGTGTCGCCGTCCGGCCCGTCTGCAATGCCGGCGGGCGTGACTCACGCCATGCCGCTAGGTGCGCGGCTCACGGGTATCATCCCGCCGATGACAGCGATGATGCGGCCGCCCGGACTGGCAGCCTCATTGCCTCCCTCGGTCAACATGATCGACCAGATGCAGCCGATCAGGGATCAAGGTCAGCGGGGTACGTGTGTCGCTCATGCTTGCACCGCAGTGGCCGAGCATTATTTCCGGATGCAAAGCGGGTTGACCATCGACTTGTCGCGCCAATTTCTCTACTGGGATTGCAAACAGAACGATAACGATCCCAACGGACCGGGCACCTGGATTTCCGTGGCCATGAAATGTCTGACGACGGATGGGTGCTGCCTCGAAACCACGTGGCCTTACGATCCGGCCATCATTCCCGGTAACGAATCGCAAAGCCCACCCGCGGACGGGGCCTCCACGGAGGCGGCGAACTACGTCGTTCCGAGCTTCCGGCAACTGCCGCCCACCTCGCTTCCTGACATCAAGGGGGAACTCGCGGCCGGGCGTTGCGTTGCGTTTTCGATTCCTGTGTACAACTCCTGGTATCTGAACAATCCCGCTGTTCAAAGCACCGGGGCTATCACCAACCCCATACCCGGCGAAACAACAACCGAGGGTCATGCGATGTGCTTCGTCGGCTATGAGGATGATGCGACCGATATCGCGAACGGCGGCGGGCACTTCATCATTCGCAACAGTTGGGATAGCTATTGGGCGACCAATTCCGTAGTAGGCGTGACGGGCTACGGCACGATACCCTACAGCTATATCAACGCCTATTGTGCCGAAGCCTATTCGCTCGGCGCGTGAACGACGATGAGCAGCTTTCTGGACGGACTGGCGTTATCGGATGAAGAGCGAGCCAAGCTGGAGGCGTTCGGCGCCGCGACGCCGTTCGCCTTGCTTGGCATACGCAAGTCGGCGCCCGAGGCTTTCGACGCCCACATGGGCCCGGAGCGGGCGAAGGAAATCGCTGCGCAGCTCGATCGTCTGCTGACGGACGACCAACGCGACCTCTTAGCTAAACCCGGCGGCAAACCGGGAGCCCTCGGCGCGCGACTACCAGGTAACCGCAACTAACCGTTAGAGCGTTGCGGTAGTAGGTTATACCCCGGCTAGAGCTGGCCATTGAGACGCCCACCGACTCTAAGATTTCGGACCAAGTCGTTGGATCAAGCGTGCGTCCCGCATCGGGCGGGTTTCCGAGTGGACCGGCCGTTCGAGTGACCACGAAGTGGCTCGTGTGAGCGGCCGAAAGTGGCCGACCGCTGCCCCACGCGGTCGGCTCTAGTCGACCCGCTACGGTCAGACGCCCCCCTCCAAAGCGGTCAGTCAGTCGAATCACGGTTTTGCGAACTGGAGTACCTTAAAGCAATGGGATGGACGCCCCCACCCGAAACGGCATCTGCCTGCCAAAGTGGAGTTGCATATCAACCACTTCACGGACGGGAGCGCCCATCATGAAGGCTACAACCATTGGTATCGATCTAGCAAAAAACGTGTTCCAGCTTCACGGTATCGACGGGCACGGCAAGGTAGTTCTGAAGAAGCAGATGAAGCGCGAACAGATGGCGACGTTCTTTGCGAATCTGGCGCCGGCGCTCGTTGGCATGGAGGCCGAGTGCGTCAAAGCGACGACGGGGAACCGACCAGCGAAACCCATCAGGGACAGCGGCGCAGCCGCAGCGAAAGTCCGAATGTACGGTTGCAATCTACCTTCCAGTCATCGCGTACTGAAAGCCTGGCAAAACCGGGGGCGTCCATGTACGGTCATTCGTATTTCGCTTCCCGAAAGCGGCCGGTCGTCAACGCGCACTCCCGACCCGAAGCGGCCGTTGGATCAGGCGCGGGTGAAGGACGCGTGAACCCCATGGGTCAACGACGCTTCTGACAACGCGTTTTGCGTACTTTGGTTCGCCCGTCGATGGTTCACGTAACCATCGACGGATAGTGTTTCTCGACAGCCCTGTACGTCGTGTATGTCCCTGAGCGGGACGCCATCGCGGAAATGCATCCGCCGAATCTTGGCCAACATGCTCACCGTAATCACTCCGGTTCTCCTGCTTGGCGTCCAAGCAGGAATTGAACATCCGGGTCAATCTTCGATGCAAATTTTCAGCTCGAGTGGGTCAGTTTTGCACGCTCATCAACACGCATGCTTCGCTTGCACCCAGTCGCCACGCATTTCTAACGGTGATCGTTCACCTTCGGGACAGAATGGGCCGCGTGGCGTCGACTCCGCCGAAGCTTCGCTCGGAACAGATCATTCTCTGGGCGCGGAATGCAACGCGTCGCTCATGACCGCCATGGCCGACGACTTGCCGGATTGAGTCCGCGCGCCTTAGTCGACGTCCCTACGTACCGTGCGAGTCGCTCGTCAGTCGGTATGGTTTTGCTACTTGCGTTGCCGGGCTACGTGATTGTGGTCCGGGCCGCAGCCTCGCGTATGCGCGCCATTACTTTCTCTTTGAGCCACGGCGCGCTTGAATGTTGATCGAAAAGGAGTGGTGGATCAGAATACGTCAGGGGATGTTGGGCGACGTTTACCCATCCTGCCGCATACTGGCTTGTGATCACACTGGAGTTCGGAGACGTGGACCTCAAGCGCTTGCTCGAATGGCTAACCACAGCCGAAGGACTCGGCACCAAGCTTGTCGCATTGATTGGCGTGCCCACGACCATCTGGGTAGGCGTCTCGAAAGAACTGCACGCAGTATTGCCGGAATGGACGGCCAACGTTGGAGCTGGCCTCGCCGTTCTTTTCTTTTTCGGCCTGTTATGGCGAGGCTTCCGGCGATTTTCGCGCGCGAGCCGACTAGAAAATCCTGACGCTTTTACCCTGCGTCCTACCGGGCCTGAGACGCTAGTCGGTCGCGAAAGGGATCTAGAAAACCTCCTTGCTATCGTCAAACGGAGGCGCCTCGTCCTGATCGCCGGCGAGTCCGGTTGCGGTAAATCTGCCTTACTCGCTGCCGGATTGGTGCCGAAACTCAAGGCAGCCGAAGGTCTGTTGCCCTGTGAAATCCGGGATTGGGGTGACGACTGGGTCCGGGGGCCGTTAGCGGCTGCGCTGGAGGCATTGTTCGACGCGCTTCCACAATCCAATCGGGATCGACTCGCCTGGAACGCTGCTCCCGACCTGGCGGCAGATGAACCGTCGCTGAGAACCGAACTGAACGCTCGCCTGCAAGCTGTCGTCGACATCCTCGGCCGCCGGCCTTTACTGATAGCGGATCAGTTCGACGACTACCAGACGAAACATCGACATCGATTTATAAGACGCAAGGGCAATTGGCTGTCTCCGAGGGTTCTCGCGCGGGCAAATTCGTTCTGGCGGTTGATCAGGGACGGTCTGCATGATGGACGATTGCATCTGGTGGTAGTCACGAGGGCTGATACTGCACTTGGACTTTCGTGCGTTCGATTTCCGGGCGAAGACAGCACAGACGGCTGGCCTCTGGATCGCGTTGCGCCTGACTATCTGCGCCCCCTATTGCGAAACATCGCACCCGAAAAGGCTGATCCGCCCGTCATCAGTAACCCGGAAGGCGGCTGGTTCGATCTACGCGACCGCCTAGAGCGGGATCTGAACGCTGAGGGTGCGGTTCTGATGCAGCAGGTCCGTATCGTACTGCTCGGCCTCAGACAGTTGCCGCTGCTGACACCAAGGCACTATCGCGCAGCAGGTGGGCTTCATGGCGTCGAGACGTTGTATGTGTTTCGGGCGTTGACCCATGCCAGCAATGCCGCAGGCGGCGGGCCGGAGGGTTTGCGCATCGCGCGCGCCTTGTTAAATGCCCTCATTCTACCGGCCGGCCCTGATCAGCCTCCAAAGGCGAACCGGGCGTCATTGGAAGACCTCGATAGGCTAGCCGGTGGGACAGGCCGCGCCCAATCCATCCTCGCGTCACTTGAGCGAGACGAGATAGTCCGTCCAGCGGAGGGCACTGGCGTCAGCGCTGCCTGGCAACTGGACCACGACTATCTGGCCGGCGCAGTCCTGAACGAGGCGCGACAGGCTGACCGGTGGTCCGTTGCTCTGCGCGACGGAAAGCGCCGCTATGACGATGCGGTGGGGGATTGGCGACGGCGGCTGGCGGCAATACTTCCTGTTAGCACGTTGGTCCGGATCTGCTGGGAACGTGCCCGCGGGCGCCTCAGGTTTGGCGACGCAGCGAGCTACGCACTGATAAGCGCGATAAGGCCGGCATTTGTCGTGGTGTGCCTGGCGCTGATTTGCGTGGCAACTGGCACTTGGTACCATGACCGGGTTCTCACGGCGCAGGCCGACCGGCTGATAAACCGATTCGGTGGCAGTGGTGAATATGAAGCCGTGATGCAGTTCTGGAGGGCACCCGAGCCAGTGAGACTGCGTGTCTATAGTCTCTTGCGAATGGACAACGATGCACGACTCGAAAACGCAACGAAAGGCAGTCGATGGCCCCTAGCTTACGCCGGCTTTGAACAGGCTCGGGTGTTGGAGGCGATCACAGCGCTGCGCGCGCGCCTAGAACATGAGCGAGATTCGGCAATCGTCGGTAACCTCACGGGCCAGTACGTGGAATTGGCGGCGCGGCTCACCGGCCCAACCGATGTGAGGAAGGCAGCCACCTTCTTACGCGAGCGAATGGAGAAGGAGACGGTCAGTAAGCCCATCGCCGACATTCTTCTTAGAGGATACGGATCGGTGGCAGCGAGGCAGGGCGCAGGAGACGTGAAGGATGCAGCTACTTTCCTGCGCGCGCGCCTAGAGCTTGAATTAAAAAGGGATCCCTATTTTTTTAACCGTCCGGTTTCGTGGCCGTTATTAGCGGCCTACTCGGAGGTAGCGGCACGGCTCGGAGCAGCGGACATAAAGGAAGCAGCCAACTTTCTTCAGGGGCAAAGCTCAACCGGGGGCTGGATCGACGCCAACGAACTCGCTACTGCGTACGGGAGGCTAGCAGAGAAATTGACTGAGCCAGCTGACTTGGAAGATGCAGCCAGATTTTTGCGCGTGCTGCTCTCAGGAAAAGATGCAAACACGCGCGACGTGCTCCAAGGGATATACGGAAAGGTCGCGGAGCGGCTGGGCGAAGCGGATCTGAAGGACGAGGTCAGCCACCTCCGCACACTAATCGAACAAGGCAAAGGTGGCGACATTTTAAATGCGTACTCGAAATTGGCTGCGCGGCTGAACTCAGCTGATCTGAAGGACGAAGTCACAGCTCTTCGTGCGCGAATCGCACACAAAGATGTAAACGAGACTACACCAGCCGGGGTTCCACCAGCCGGGGTTCCACCAGCCGGGGTTACACCAGCCGGGGTTACACCAGCCGGGGTTACACCAGCCGGGGTTACAGTAGGCTGGACTAAAGAAACGAGCGATGCTGTCACCGTACTGGACCTTGCGACCGTGTACGCAGATGATGTGGCGCGTCTGGACGCCGCCGAAGCAAAGGACGCAGCCGCAAACTTGCGCGGCGTATTCGATCTCATCGATTCCGCGCATATTGGTGGGATGGTCGTCAACGATTTCCCGAACGCGTACGCGAGAGTGGCCGCGCGGCTTACCGATACCCGTGACATGCTTGATGCAGCCTCGTTCCTGCGCATGCGACTGAAACAAGGAAAAGATAATGACGCCAGGAGCTACGCACAAGTGGCAGCGCGGCTCGCCAATCCCGCTGATTTGAAGGACGCAGCGACGTTCCTGCGCGCAAGGATCGGACAACAAACTGTTGATCGTTACCAGGCCGTCAACCAGGCCGTCAACAACGTAGCGGCGTACGCACAGGTGGCAGCGGAGTTGGACACAGTGAGCGTGAAGGAGGCGGCGACTTTCCTCCGTGCACTGACTGAAAAGGAAAGCACCGATCCGCCCGGAAACTATTTCGCGCGGTCGTACGCGACGGTCGCGTCTCGTCTGGATGCCGCGGACATGATGGACGCAGCCGGTTTCCTCCTCACTCGACTAGAGCAAGAGCAAGAGCCTGCACAAGCGCAAGAACTGGGGCAGGGGCTTGGCCAAGGGCAAACCAATAAAGAAGAAAGCCATTTCCAGAGCGTAGACAGGCTGGTAGAAGCATACGCGGTCGTGGCAGCCGCCATCGCCGGCAATTCCGCCGTTGCAAGGCATGAGGGCGACTCAATGCTGATCCGAGACGTGCTGACGTTGGCCGGACATCCTTTTGTAGAAAATCCGACCGATCTTCTCGAAGCGTTGCAACCTCTCTCGAGGTCGCACTTCCATGACGACATTATTGCAGCCCTTCGTTGGGCCGAGCAGGCCTATAAGATCAGACCGGAGCAGCTTCGACCTCCGACACTAGCCGCACCACGACTCAACGATAAGAATGGTGACCGCACGGACACATCGTCTGGCAGGATTCCGGATGAGGCAAAGAAAGTCTCGCGTTAGGGCAATGCTGATTAAGTCCGCCGCTTGTGCGCGTCAAGCATTATAGAGCGCACATGCGACGAGAAAGGAAAAAGACAATGAAACAGCAGACGCTGGCGATGGCAGCCGATCGCGGAGCGGGTTTCGAGACTCACCGCAAGCGCACGCGGCGCGACGAATTTCTCGACACGATGAATTCGACCGTGCCATGGACGCAGCTTTCCGCAGTGATCGAGCCGCACTATCCGAAGCGCGGCAATGGGCGGCCGCCAATTGGCCTGGACAATCCCACTTGGACGTTGCTGAGACAATTGCCCCTGACGTGGGAATGGTAATTGTCAATGCAAAGCGTGCTTGCACCCGAGCCGCAGAAATCATCCCGAGCAAATAATTCACAATAACGCCAGGAGCCGCAGCTAACGCCGCTCCGTCATCCGGCGGAACACAGACGGATTTGCCTGCGCAAGGTCAGGGCCACGAAAGAGTTCTTCAGGTAGGTTCATTTTGCGGTCGGGAGGAAACAGCACCTACTCGTCGATAGGCTCCGTGGGATCGTCATATCGTGTCACAGAGCCACGCAGCGAGCGGAGGCCGCCGCCCTTGTCCCTTTCGCAGGCGCTCTCCCAGCGTCCGGCCGGCACAATGGAGTGCAGCCCAAGTTGCACCGCGGTGGCAATCGGCAGTCGCAAGATCACGTCTGCGCCGCGCTTATCACCGGAGTGCGCTTCGCGCGTCCGCAGTTCCACGCCGATACCCTCGATCTCGAGGTAGACCACGCCCGATTCGAAGACCTCTTCATAGAGGTGCCAGTCCGGTTCGTCGCCTTCTCCATCATGGTGTGCAAGAGTTGCTTTCGTGCTCATGGGATCCTCCTGTTCTCAGCGCGGTCTCCGTGATCGTCTACCGAGCAGGTCTGGTCAGAAAGGAAACCCCCTGGTGTTCGGCGCAACGCGTCCTGATGATCCACTCGTCTCGATAAAGACGGCCTCGATTGCCACACAGCTCGCAAAGGCGCGCGCTTAGCATTTCGGCGAGTTCGATCATGCCGTCCTGTGCTGAGTCGTGGTCACTGGCGTAGAAGCGTAGAGTGCCGAATTTTTCCTTGACTTGAGTGGCGACAACTTGCGGGGCACCGTTCTTGGTAGCATTCTGTAGCGTCGCGCAGAGGGCGTCGATCAGGTCGAACCAGCCATCTCCGCACTCGAAGCCCCATGATGCAAATGCCGAAGGCATAGCAGGAAGATCTGGATCGCCCGGATCGGAAATTCGCTCCGAGGTAAAGATCAGCGGGTAGTTGGCGCGCAGCCTGGCGTCCAATTCTGGGCTCATCTGCTTTCTCCGTGGTTGGCGCATTGACGCACGCGGGCCGAGCCGAGTGTTCCGTCGATCACGTTCATCGCGGTGTCGAGCTTCCTGCACTCCAGGTTCGAGAAGACACGGTGCGGACCAGTTACGAAGCGGCCCCGACTGCGATGGCAACTCATGTCGGGATCCCATAGAAAATTCGCCCGAGGAGAGTTTCCACTAACGCGGCGCCGGCAGCATCAGTCGCTGCGGCCTCGTACGGCGTCTTGCCACCGAGTTCGGGATGCGGGTGGTGCATCCAGGCGTCGGCGTCGGCCGCGTCATCCCAAACCTGCGTTGCGAGGCGCAGCAGCCGCCACGCCCGAATCGGCTTGTCGCGCCAAGCTTTCATCTCGTCCACGGACACACCAGTGACCGACGATTTCACTGAACCTGTCAGTTCCTTAATTGACCGGGTTTTATCGAATTTCTGGCTCCCTTCAACGGGCAATCCATACTTTTCGATGAACTCGCTGGCGGTCTTGATGAATGTCCGAAGGGAATCGAAGTAGGCCTCATCGACGGCGGGTGTGGACGATGACATGGTTCCCGCCAACACCCCGCTGCCCAGATCTGACGGCCCGTCGCCCAGATCGTGGTCAGTGACGCGGATCCACTCGCCGAGAGTGGCTTTGACGCAGTGCTGACACAGGTCGATGCACAGGTCGGTACAGTCACCAAATACCGAATGGAACCCGCCGCGCCACGCGAGTGACACCCGTTCCTGCCATTCAACGTCGCCGTCCTCCGGGCTCATCCGGCGCCCGCACCGGTTGCAGGTGCAGGCAGCCACCTCCAGGACAACCTTCTCACGGTATTCGAGCATGCGCTTCTCCTCCGACTACCGCTAGGCGCCCATCAGACGCATGACAGTCATTCCGCTTCGTCGACACAGGCCGGCGAGTCACCCCGCGAGGCCTGGTATGCAATAGGTCCAATACATTCATCACGATCGACATGGTGAAAATTGCCTTTCCGATCTTTCCCGGCTTGCCACCAAAGCTTTCGCAGTTCTTCCGATTTTCGCCAGCCGTGCGTGGAGGCGTGAGCATCAGCCAACGCATGGTGTATCTGCCGACCAACGTGTGCCCGATCATGGCTCCTCCGACCCTGGGACTGGCTCCGTCGGATCGTCGTAGCGGCTGACGGAACCGCGCAGCCGACGGAGGGCGGTGAGGCGGCGACGGACGTTTCCGAGTTTGTCCGGGTTGCACGCGCTCTCCCACCGGTCTGGCGGCACGATCGACGGCAGCCCGAGCTGAGTCGCCGTCTGGAGTGGCAAGCGCAACACCAGGTTCACGCCACCGCCTTCACGCGAGCGCGGATCTCGTGTGAACAACTCAACGCCGATGTCCTCGAGCTCCAGGTACACCACGCCCGACTCGCCGGCCTCTTCGTACAGGTGCCAGGCCGGTTCATGGCTTTCGGCGGGGTGAAATGCGAGAGTTGCCTTTGTGCTCATGAGCTTCTTCCCGGGTTGCGCGCCGGAGGCTTCAGCAGAACAGTCCGGTATCGCATTTTCGTTGTCCGTGCCGACGCTATCAGCCCATGCACGGGCCTCTGACATCGGCACCAGCCGTCCTGCCGTCACGTCGTCCAGACCTTCCTGAATCATGCGGCGCTTCACGTCTTCGGTGGGCCAGTAGCCATTGGCCTTCGCCTCGAGGATAGTGATTTCCGCGAGGGCCGTCTCAGAAAATCCCAGGTTGACGTTCCAACCCTGAGAGACATCCCGGACAATTGGCGCGTTCGAAAACCTGATGTGCAGGATGTCTTCGCCTGCGTCGTATTCGATTCTCCTCATGTGTCCACCCCAGCTTCAAGCGGATGCCTCACGGCGAGCGCTCGCGCGTATGGCATCGTCAGCGCGGCGAGCTTGTCTTCGGCTTCCATCTCGCTTCCTATGGCTGTTGCTTGACGTCACTATCACTATCCAACGGCTCGCTGCCGCGCTCCAGGTTGGTTTTACCGTTCGACAAGATGACAACACGCACCTCGCGCTGACGGACATTGTGCCTTGAGCGCTCCCCAATATTGCGGTCATTGCCCGGGTAGAAGATCGAGTAGGCATTCCCCGATTCGCTGCTTTCCTCGAACGTCCAAAGCTCCTTCGGAACGGTGACCGTCGCGATTTCATCTGCTTCGTCGACCCATGACCAAGCCTCGAGAAATAGAACGACGCTCTCGGGGTCTACGGTAGATAGACGCTCTAGCAGGTCACGAACCTTCATCGAAAACTCCTTTGCCAGTAGGAGCTCCCCGGGGCCGACCGTTCTAAACTTCGATTACCTGAGTTGCGCGTATGTTCTGCACCGCGCATCACAGGGGACTTCGCTGGGCGCAAGGTAGACTCGTTCGCGCGCTGCATGGCGATGGTCTCAAATTCCGCTAGCGGATTACAACTTCCTGCTCTATACATTCTTTGAACGTGTCATCTCCACAAATGATGTGATTGAGAACCCGTACAAGAGCATCGAAATGGGCGTCGTTGTGTGTCTCCGGATTGCTGATCCCGAGTTGCTTCAAATGTTGACGGATGCGCGGACCACCTACCGGGTCTGTCCATATAGCATCGATGCGGTCGAGACAGAACTCGTAGTTCTTGTAGTGAAGATTTCCGACCTTCATGATCCTTGCTAGCATTTGATCAAGGCCTAGTCCGCAGAAGAACTCTCGGTGCTGTGAGACGCGATGTACATAAAGTTCCTTATGCACATCACGCTCGTAGGCCTGGGCCGAGGGATGATAGAAGGTGCCAACAACATAGAACGGTGTTGGCACACCCGCGGGGCTGCTTAGCTCAAAAGCCCGTCTGGCAGGGTTGTTACTGCATCCGATCTTGTAGATGCCCGGCATGGACTCGTTAGCCATAACGTAGACGTGGTCGATTATGATCATGGCTTTCAGCACACTCCTGACGTCAAGCGAGCATCACTGCATTACGACGGCTACCATGAGGCTAAGGGCCGCAACTGCTTGGGCACCCGGCGCGCTCCAACCGGGCCACCGACACGGAACGGTCGCCTGCTTGGCGCGACTCGGCAAAGCGGAAGACTTGTGTCCATCATGGCGAATGGCTCCCTCATGTCCGTCGGGCAAGTGACCTTTTGGGGCTCGATTGGCACCCGCTCATGCACATAGCCCATAGCGTAGGTGATGCAGGACATGCATAACCTGCTCCCGCTCGCCCTGCGCGAACAAGTCCAGCGCACTGCTCCCACCGAACCCGATGGTCCGGCTGATGAGCCAGCCAGCCGCTGCGTCGTCCGACTCGAACGTCGCGACGAGTTCCTCTACCACGATAGGGTCGATCGTGCGCAACGCTTCCATCGCCCGGCGGCCGGTATCCGTCAAGGCCGCGTAGAGTCTGGACGCCTCGGCGGCCAACGCGTCGATCTGCTTGAGGTCAACTTGGGTCATGTGCGCCCACCTCTGTCGCCTAGTTTCGGAATATCGGCTTCTCGCAGCGCCTCAGTTTTGTTCGTGCTTGGGACAACGCGTCATGATCCAGCCTTATAGAACATGTCGATCTCGATTCCCGCACACTTCACAAAGGCGAGCGCTCATCGTTTCGGCTAGTTCGATCATGCCATTTGCTCCGCATTTTGTCCGTTCGTGTAAAAGCGAAGGCGGCCCAATTTCTCCTTCACCTGCCTCGCGATAGCTTGCGGTGCGCCGTTCTTCGTCGCGTCCTGCAAGTTCAAGCATGGGGCGCCGATAAGGTCACACCAACCATCGCCGCACTCGAAACCCCAGTGCGCGAATGCCGACTGTACAGCGGGTATATCGAGATCGTCGGGATCGACAATCGGCTCGACCGCAAAGGTTAGCGGGTAGTCGGCACGCAGCGTGGCATCCAGTTCGGGACTCAATTGACGGCTCCTATGTTGGCCTTCAACTTCGCGCGTCAGCAGCGCCGGTCGCCTTGGGTGCCAGTCAACGCGCTGCGGATGTGTTCAGGCGTTGTACGCAAAAGCGCTGCTTGTACTGCTTGACCTTGTTAGATGTAGCGAACGCTGGAGCGCCGACGCTACGGTTCGAGGATTCGACGCTCAAGAGAAAGTTGACGTCTCTTCACGCGGGCACTCGTAAGCTGAACGCGACGAACTGCGGTTTGACATCGAGCTTGCCGAGCTCACAAGCAGCAAATCGATTCAACGGTCGTACAACTCGATACCCTGTTGAGTGTAGAGGAAAGGTTTTGAATAGTAAACTATGTAGAATTATTTGCTGTAGATATTTACTCTTCACTGCCTGATGCTCCTGCCTTATATGGCAGAGAACATCAACGAGCGTCGCGACGAACTTCGTGCGCGTATCTCAACGAACATAAAGGTCTTTCGCGGCAAGCTAGGCATGTCCCAGGAAGCTCTGGCGGATCGTGCTGGCCTACATCGGACTCATATAAGCCAGCTTGAGCGCGGGACTTTGAACTTGGGATTGGATACGCTCATCCTTGTGGCCGCGGCCCTAGGCGTAGAAGAAGTGGAACTGCTTGCGGTACCCACCGAAATGCCAGAACCCGTACAGAGAGGGCCGCGAAAGCGGAGTCCAGCGGAGGTAAGTCGCGTGACGCAGACGCAGGCCGAAGTCGCTGAGAAAGGGCGGACCAGAAAGGGGACGACAAAGACCGACGCCGCAATTAAGCGATAGGGCGCGGTAGACCATGATGCAGAGGCAGACCTTCATCTCGACTACGACCCGACGGGCCTCGACCTCCGTCAGCTTCCGAAGTGTCCGCTGTTAATAGCGCTTGCGACGTCATCGTTGGCCGCGGGTCCATTGGGATTTCAACCACTTCGAACCCACGGACGGTGGAATAAGGCTTTCCCAAATTTGTGTAGTGTCGATCCGCAGTGCCAGCGGGCACAGTGCGGACGGTCTATCACGCGTTGCTTTCGGGAGTCTCCTTGGGCGGGACATTAGCCGCAACCGTTTCGTTCTTAAGCAACGTCGTCTCGACATCATTGAGCGTCGAGAATTGCGCGGGCGATCGGTCTTGCGCCGCGAAGTCGGTGGAAGAACTCGAACCCGGCATCCCGACTCGCGGTAGTGAAAGCGACCGCGCGAAAAACTGACGAAAAGACGGACCAGATAGGCGCCCGGTAATCCCCGTGAGCACAACTTCGCTGCCCACACCACAAGGGTGTGGACAGCCGCCTAACGGCGGTTCCAAAGTTGCACACACTTGAGACTGGCGCGCCGGCGCAGCCGGCTTGCCTTTGTTTATAAATTAAAACCTACTTGATGGCCAAAGCTGCTTGAGAGCGCTAGGCGCCTGAGATGTCATTGCGTGGTTATGTAATGAGTGGTGTGCCTACTGTTCATGTAAGGCGTAGTGGACCAACGCGCTCAGGCTTATATCGCTTTTCAGCGCCGATGAAGCGGCTACCGGGATTCTCGAACTGCCGGGGGGGCATTCTGGTACATCAACCGGGAACTGGCTCTGGCAATGCGAGAACTGCTAGGCGAAGCCCAAGAAGGGACGGTCGCAGCGATCGTCTCGCGTATTCTCAGTGAATCACCCTCGCTTTATCAGGAATACCCGGTCGAGGGTGTCGACTGGCGTCCGCAGGCGAGAGACCACCGGGTCTGGCTGCTGCTCACCGCGATGCGGCTTGCCGGCGTGCTGCCAGCTGACGGCCGCGCAGAACTGGACGCAATTGCGTCGCGTCACCCCTTTGGCTGCAGTGGCTGGAACAGAACCGCGCGATACGGTTTGAATGAGGGATTGCATGCGTCAGGGGGGGCCCGGGCCGGGGGTAAAGTCCGGTCTCGCTTAATCCTCTGGAACGCGCTGTTGTTGAGATGGGTCGGCCATCATGGCTCCCGCGGCCGCCGGGACTTTGACGGCCATGCCGTTTCCATATCACGGCCATAACCAGTGGGGTTCCGCGCTGCGCGGTGAACTTTCACTGTCCCACTGTCCAAAACACTCCTGAGGCAGCTATCGACGTCGCGCGAGCCTGACCGGCCGCCGAGGGTCGATATTGTTTGAAAAAGTCACCGCGCAGCTTTTTCAATTGGCTCGCAGGAAAACCGACCTTTCAGATCGGCGTACAAACCGCTCGCGAGCCCTAACCGCGCGTCACAGACGGTCAGCGACTTTTCAAACAGTATCGGTCGAAATGCGTCCGCCGCGCGACGGACGGTTGGCGCGCCCCACTTTTGCGATGCAGCAGAGAATGCCGACATCAACCGCAATATTCGGCTACCCGAATTTCAGCGCGCCACGGGGGCCGGCCATGCAGTCCACGAGAGACGAGAAGGGGACAGACTCAGCACGGAAATTCAGTGTTGCTCACCCATGAGTTGCTTGAAATCTCTCTAACCTTCTGATTTTGAATAAAATTCGTGATGAGTAACTTTTGGTCTAAAGCGAAACTTCAAGCTCGTCGAGAAACAGCACGCCCAGATGTGCGAGCGTGATCTCGCCAGGCTGCGGCGGGTTGCGTCCGCCGACCAGCGCCGCCGCGCTCGACGAATGGTGCGGCGCGCGAAACGGCCGCTGCCGCCACTGCGATGGCTTGAAGCCGATGCGGCTCGCCGACAGCAGCGCGGCGGAAGCGAGCGCTTCATCGTCGGTCATGGGCGGCATCAGGCCGGGCAGGCGCGCCGCGAGCATCGACTTGCCGGCGCCGGGCGGCCCGATCAACAGCACGTGATGGCCGCCGGCCGCCGCGACTTCGAGTGCGCGCCGAGCAGCGCGCTGGCCGATCACATCGGCCATGTCCGGCGCTGGAGCGGCGGCGTGCTCGTGGAGCTCGGGTGCGGCGACCGGGCTAAGACGCGCGTCCGGCGCGCCTGCGAGGTGCGCGCATAGCGACGGCAGATCGGCGGCGCCGTACACGTCGACCCCCGGCACCAGCGCCGCTTCGGCCGCGCTGGCGGCCGGCAGGTAAAGCTGTGGGGTGTGGAACGGCTGCGCGGTTATTTGATCGAGGAAGGCAGGCAACGCGGAACGCGTTTCAGATGATGCGTCGGCTTCTGCGCCGGCGGCGTCTGCGCTCGCCAGAGCGCCGCGCGCGGTACCGCATGCCATCGCGAACGCGCCGCGCATCGGCCGCAGCGCGCCGGTCAGCGACAACTCGCCGGCAAACTCGCGGTGGAGTAGCGATTCGGCTGGAATTTGCCCACTCGCGGCGAGGATGCCGAGTGCGATAGGCAGATCGAAACGACCGGATTCTTTCGGCAGGTCGGCGGGCGCGAGATTGACGGTGATGCGGCGGACCGGGAAGTCGAAACCGCAGTTCTGCAGCGCCGCTCGAACGCGCTCACGGCTCTCGCGCACTTCCAGGTCGGGCAGGCCGACGATCGAAAAGGACGGCAGTCCATTGGCGAGGTGAACCTCGACGGTCACTTCGGGCGCACGGCCAGCGGCCGGCGCGCGGCTGCGCACCACGGCAAGCGACATATTCCCTCCCGTCGGACAGCGCGCTCACTTCGCGCGCAAATCCCCTAAAACGCTGATGACGTCACGGCCCGCTTGCCGGTGATGTGCGGCACTGCGCAGCGCGAAGGCTGCTAGCAGCGCTTACGGCGTCTGCGTGAGCGGCAGCTTCTGTTCGAGCTCGGCGACGCGGCGCTCGAGTTCTTCGAGGCGCGCGCGCGTACGCACGAGCACTTGGGTCTGCGTATCGAATTCCTCGCGCGTGACCAGATCGAGCTTCGAGAAGCCCTGCGACAGCATTGCCTTGACGTTGCGTTCGACATCCTTGGCCGGCGAATTCTTGAACAGATCGCTGACGCGAGCCTGGAAGTCGTTAAAAACGTCGTTCGGTTGTTTCATCGTGTTCCCCTTGGTGCACAAAAATTGTGCATGTTTCATTGCGCCCGTCCTCCGTTGCGGCGAATGGGCGATCCTGGTGCGCGCGGCTCCTTCGCTGCCGCCGCCGCGTGAGCGCGTTTGGTGCGCGCCTCGCGTTCAGAACGTTCGGACACTCTAGCAACGATCCCCCCGCCGCGCCACCGCCGGCCGCGCCGCTGGCCGTTCGGACAAGGCCGTCTGGGCGCGCTGCGCCACCCGCGCGACGCGCGGTCTGACACAACATGGCATAGGAGTTGCTGTTACTGCCGCGCGCGCACTGCCAGGGCACTTTTACCGGAAGCGCAGGAGACCGCGGTCACGGATACGCAACGGGGCAGCAACGGTTCAGCAACAACTAGCGAGGATTTTATGAAACTCATTACCGCAATCATCAAGCCGTTCAAGCTGGATGAAGCGCGCGAAGCCCTGTCGGCGATCGGCGTATCGGGCATCACGGTGACCGAAGTCAAAGGCTTCGGGAGGCAGAAGGGCCACACCGAACTGTATCGGGGTGCTGAATACGTGGTCGATTTTCTGCCGAAGGTGAAGATCGAAGCAGCGGTATCGGACGACATCGTGGACCAGGCGATCGAGGCGCTCGAGCGCGCCGCGCGAACCGGCAAGATCGGCGACGGCAAGATCTTCGTCACGCCGATCGAGCAGGTGATTCGGATCCGCACCGGCGAGACCGGCGCGGACGCACTGTAAAAGACCAGAGCAAAGCGACACGGATCGCGACAAGAGGAAAACCAAGATGCGCAAACTCATGATGTCCCTGCTGATTGCCGGCTCGCTGCTCGCGGCCGGCGTCGGCACTGCCCTGGCGGACGACGCGTCCGCTCCCGCGGCCGCCTCCGCCCCCGACACGACCGCGAGCGCGCCGGCACCGGACGCCTCCGCAGCGGCCGCTGCCCCGGCTGCCTCGGCTCCCGCCGCCGATGCGTCCGCCGCGCCAGCCGCAAGCGCGCCGGCCGCCACCGACGCGTCGGCCGCCGCTGCCGCCGCGCCGGCAGCGCCGACCGCCCCGTTCTCGGTCGATTCATCGAAGATCAACTCCGGCGACACCGCGTGGATGCTGACCTCCACCGCGCTGGTGCTGTTCATGACGATTCCGGGCCTCGCGCTGTTCTACGGCGGCATGGTCCGCAAGAAGAACGTGCTCGCGACGCTGATGCAAAGCTTCGCGATCACCTGTCTGGTGACGATCGCCTGGACCGTGGTGGGCTACAGCCTCGCGTTCACGCCGGGCAACTCGTTCATCGGCGGCTTCTCGCGGGTGTTCATGACGGGCATGAACTACATCAAGGGCGATAAGGCCACGACGCTGACCGTCAGCCACCTCGCGCCGACGATCCCCGAGACGGTCTACTTCGTCTATCAGATGACCTTCGCGATCATCACGCCGGCGCTGATCACCGGTGCGTTCGCGGACCGCATGAAGTTCTCGGCGATGCTGGTGTTCATGACGCTGTGGTCGATCCTCGTCTACTCGCCGATCGCGCACATGGTGTGGGAACCGAGCGGCTGGCTGGCTACCGCGGGCATCCTCGACTTCGCGGGCGGCACGGTGGTGCACATCAACGCGGGTATCGCGGGGCTGGTCTGCTGTCTGGTGCTCGGCAAGCGCGTCGGCTACGGCAAGGAGGCGATGGCGCCGCACAACCTGACGCTGACGCTGATCGGTGGCGCGATGCTGTGGGTCGGCTGGTTCGGCTTCAACGCGGGTTCGGCGGTAGCGGCCGACGGCCGTGCCGGCTTCGCGATGTTCGCCACGCAGGTGGCGACCGCCGCGGCGGCGCTCGCATGGATGTTCGCCGAATGGGCGGCCAAGGGTAAGCCGTCGGTGCTCGGTATCGTGTCGGGCGCGGTCGCGGGTCTGGTGGCGGTGACGCCGGCGTCGGGCTTCGTCGGCACGGTCGGCGCGCTGGTGATCGGCATCGTCGCCGGTGTGGTCTGCTTCTGGTCGGCCACGTGGCTCAAGCACAAGCTCGGTTACGACGATTCGCTCGACGCGTTCGGCGTGCACTGCATCGGCGGGATCATCGGTGCCCTGCTGACCGGCGTGTTCGCGGTCAAGGATATCGGCGGCTTCGACGGCAACGTGATCCTGCAGGCGAAGGGCGTGCTGACGACCCTGATCTACAGCGGCGTGGTGAGCTTCGTGCTGCTGAAGATCATCGACATGGTGATCGGCATCCGCGTGACCGAAGAGCAGGAGCGCGAAGGCCTCGACGTGAGCCTGCACGGCGAGAAAGTCGAATAACGAAGAACCTGTTCCGCCGCGGGCCCGCGCTCCCGGGCTCCTCAGTCAGGAAAAAGTTAAGCGCAGCAAAGAGTTCGCCCGCCTTCATGGCGGGCTTTTTTCTTGCTGATCGGGTTGCGAACGGTAATTTTCCGCGCCTATCATCGAGATAGGGAGAATGCATTCGAGTCTGCTTGCGAATGGAGAAACCGTCCCCAAATGGACAAAGCATTTGCTCTACAATCTTTTTTCTCCAGTCTGCGAGTGATCAATGGTTCCGCACCTAGTTACGGCGTTAAACGGCCCGCTGCTCGACCTCGAGCGGAAGATCCTCGACGCCACGCCCGCTATCGAACGCTGGTTCCGGCTTGAATGGCAGGAGCACACGCCGCCGTTCTATTGTTCCGTCGATCTGCGTAACGCGGGCTTCAAGCTCGCGCCGGTCGACACCAACCTGTTTCCCGGCGCCTTCAACAATCTGCCGCAGGAAGTGCTGCCGCTCGCGGTGCAGGCCGCGATGGCGTCGATCGAAAAGATCTGCCCGGACGCGAAGAATCTGCTCGTGATTCCGGAGCGCCACACGCGCAACGCGTTCTACCTCGAAAACGTCGCCCGGCTCGCGTCGATCATGCGCCAGGCGGGCCTGAACGTACGCTTCGGCACGCTCGACGAAACCATCAACGGCCCGGTCACGATCGCGCTGTCCGACGGCCAGAAGCTCGTGCTCGAACCGCTCGAGCGCTCGCAGCGGCGCCTGGGGCTGAAGAACTTCGACCCGTGCTCGATTCTGCTGAACAACGACCTGTCCGGCGGCATTCCGCCCGTGCTCGAAAATCTGCACGAGCAGTACCTGCTGCCGCCGCTTCACGCGGGCTGGGCAGTACGCCGCAAGTCGACGCATTTCTCGTGTTATGACGACGTCGCGAAGAAGTTCGCGAAGATGGTCGAGATCGATCCGTGGATGATCAATCCATACTTCGCGCACGTCGAGGGCGTCGACTTCCAGCAGCGCACCGGCGAGGAAGCGCTGGCCGATGCGATTGACGGCGTGCTGAAGAAGATCGCGCGCAAGTATCGTGAGTACGGCATCTCCGAAAAACCGTATGTCGTGATCAAGTCCGATGCGGGCACTTACGGCATGGGCGTGATGACCGTGCACGACGCGTCGGAAGTCGCCGCGCTGACGAAGCGCGAGCGCACGCGCATGGCCGCGACCAAAGACGGCCTCGAAGTGCACGACGTGATCGTGCAGGAAGGCGTGTATACGTTCGAGCGCATCGGCGAGGAAGTCGCCGAGCCGGTCGTCTACATGATCGACCGCTATGTGGTGGGCGGCTTCTATCGCGTGCACGGCAGCCGCGAGCGCGACCAGAACCTGAACGCGCCGGGCATGCACTTCGTGCCGCTCGGCTTCGAGCACACGGCGCTGCCCGATGCGCACGCGAAGCCCGGCGCAGCGCCGCCGAACCGCTTCTATATGTATGGCGTCGTGGCGCGGCTCGGGTTGCTGGCCGCATCGGTCGAACTCGAAAAGACCGATCCCGAAGCGATCCAGGTCTAAACCACCTCGCGCGGCAGGATGGCGGCATGCGTGCCGCCATCGCCGTCTTCAAAGACTATATTGACGAACAATGTCACGCCCGTCAGGGCGCACCGGGACTTTCATGGACATTCTTTTCATCGCCGATCCGCTCAGCCAATTCAAGATTTACAAAGATTCGACCTACGCGATGATGGCCGAAGCGGCGCGCCGCGGTCACACGGTGTACACCTGCGAGCCGAAGCATCTGGCGTGGACGGGCGGCGATGTCGAGGCGAACGTGCAGCGCATTGCGATCACCGGCGATACCGCCGATCTGCATCGTGACGTCTGGTTCGCCGCCGATGCCGCCGCGCCGCGAGCGCTTGCAAGCTTCGGCGCGGTCGTGATGCGCAAAGACCCGCCGTTCGACATGGAATACGTGACGTCGACGTGGCTGCTCGAGCTGGCCGAGCGTGGCGGCGCGCGCGTCTTCAACAAGCCGCAGGCCATTCGCGATCATTCGGAGAAGCTCGCGATCGGCGAGTTCGCGCAGTTCGTCGCGCCGACGCTGGTCACGCGCGACCCGGCGCGTCTGCGCGCGTTCCACGAACAGCACGGCGACGTGATCCTGAAGCCGCTCGACGGCATGGGCGGCATGGGCGTGTTCCGCGTGAAGGCGGACGGTATGAACCTCGGCTCGATCGTCGAAATGCTGAGCCACGACGGCGCACGCTCGGTGATGGCGCAGAAATTCATCCCCGAGATCAAGGAGGGTGATAAGCGCATCCTGCTGATCGGCGGCGAAGCGGTGCCGTACTCGCTCGCGCGCATTCCTCAGGGAAATGAGGTGCGCGGCAACCTGGCGGCCGGTGGACTGGGTGTCGCGCGGCCGCTCAGCGAGCAGGATCGCAAGATTGCCGATACGCTCGCACCGGTGCTGGCGGCGCGCGGCTTGCTGTTGGTCGGACTCGATGCGATCGGCGACTGGCTCACCGAAGTCAACGTCACGAGCCCGACGTGTTTCCGCGAGATCATGGATCAGACCGGCTTCGACGTCGCCGCGATGTTCGTCGACGCGTTGGAGCGCGCGGTCGGCTGACGCGCCGACTCTAGCGGCCTTGATTGCCCGGCCGCACCCCCAATCTGGGTAGTAAATCCGCACCAGGCGCGCCGTCGGGATTAGCGCGAAAATGAGGCTGCTACAATGCCCGCTCGCCCGACGATGCATTCCCGCCCCCGCGACGCACGGCCGGTCCGGGGCGATGGCGAACCGGGCTCGAGTCCCGGTCCACGGTTTTGGGGCCGTTCTATTGCAGTAAGGCTGACATGGCAGGCATTCTGATCATTGCGCACGCTCCATTCGCCACCGCGTTGCGCGATTGCATTTCCCACATTTATGGCGGTTTGCCGGCGCGTATCGGCGTGATCGATGTGTCGCCGGATTGCGATCCCGCGCAGGTCGTCGCGTTCGCGAATTCGGAAGTCGCGCGGTTGAAGGAAGAGAATGGCGCGCTCGTGCTGACCGACATGTTCGGCGCGACACCGGCCAACATCGCGGGCCGGCTTGCCACTGAGCCGAATGTGCGCGTGCTGTGCGGCGTCAATCTGCCGATGCTGGTGCGTGCGGTCTGCTATCGCGCGACGCCGCTCGACACGCTCGTCGACAAGGCGCTCGCCGGCGCGACCAAGGGCGTGCACGCGATCGGACCGGCGACGCCGGAACCGGTCGCGGCGGCAGCCTGCCCGGTCGATTGCCTGCCGGCGCTGCCGCCCGACGCGGCGCCCGCTGACTGTGTTCCCGCGTTGCCGGCGGATGCCGATCTGACGCAGAAGCCGGACGCGCCCGGCCTGTAACTCGGGCTGGTTCGTAGGCAGGCTTCGACGGATTCAAGCGGTATCGCAACGGCGCCTGGCGCATTGCAGCCGCTTTGCAGTTTCACTTTTCACCATTTCATTCACCCGCGCTTCGGACCATCACATGCTGCAACAAGAAACGACAATTGTGAACAAGCTGGGGCTGCACGCGCGCGCGTCGGCCAAGTTGACGCAACTCGCGGGCAACTACCAGGCGGAAATCTGGATGAGCCGCAATGGCCGCCGTATCAACGCGAAGAGCATCATGGGCGTGATGATGCTAGCCGCGGGTATTGGCAGTACCGTGCTGATCGAAACGGAAGGTACCGACGAACAGGAAGCGATGGACGCGCTGTTGAAACTGATCGCCGATAAATTTGGCGAAGGTCAATAACGCCGCGCGCTTTGCGTTCGCCAAACCCAAAAATGCCGCGGCTCAGTCCGCGGTTTTTTTTTCGCCGCCGACATTTGAATATCGGAAGAGGCCCGCTGTTAATCGACATTAAGGGTTGTAGAAGCGGCGCGAAAGCCGCAGGGAAGAATGCGTGAGGCGACATGGGGCGGCATGCGCGCATGGCGACACGCGTTTTCAATGTTTAAACCATATATTTTTGCGCGACGCGTATAGAGCGAAGTTTGGTCGGATATGAGGCACCTGATTGCGATAATTCGTGCTGCGCTGCACACACCGCCGACGTACTTCAAAAAGGCGCGGAATTTATAATGCCAGGTACAGTCTGAGAGCATTGCAGCGGTTTGCCGCGGCATTACACAACTAGAGGAGGTGCGCGTGTCATTCACGCTGCATGGAATTCCCGTGTCACGCGGTATCGCCATCGGGCGGGCCTATCTGATCGCCCCGGCAGCACTCGACGTAGACCACTATCTGATCGAACCCGCCCAGATCGAAGGGGAGGTCGGGCGCTTTCGCGCGGCCCAGCAACGCGTACATGAAGAACTCAACGTGCTGCGCGCCGATCTCGCCGCGGATGCCCCCAGTGAAGTGGGCGCGTTCATCGACGTTCACACGATGATTCTGAACGACGTGATGCTCGTTCAGGAAACCATCGACCTGATCCGCACGCGCCGCTACAACGTCGAGTGGGCGTTGACCGAACAGCTCGAAAGACTCTCGCGCCATTTCGACGATATCGAAGACGAATACCTGCGCGAACGCAAAGCCGACATCGAACAGGTCGTCGAGCGCGTGCTGAAGGCGCTCGCGGGTGCACCGGGCATCGTCGACAACGTGCATGGCGCGTGCGATGAAATGATCGTCGTCGCGCACGACATCGCGCCGGCCGACATGATGCAGTTCAAGACGCAGACCTTCCAGGGCTTCGTCACCGATCTCGGCGGACGCACGTCGCATACCGCGATCGTCGCGCGCAGCCTCGGCATTCCGGCCGCGGTCGGCGTGCAGCATGCGAGCGCGCTGATCCGCCAGGACGATCTGATCATTGTCGACGGCGACCACGGCATAGTGATCGTCGACCCCGCGCCGATCGTGCTCGAGGAATACTCGTATCGGCAAAGCGAGAAGGAGCTCGAGCAGCGCAAGCTGCAACGGCTCAAGTTCTCGCCGACGCAAACGCTGTGCGGCACGCGCATCGAACTGTGCGCGAACATCGAGCTGCCGGACGATGCGCGCGCGGCAATCGAATCGGGCGCGACCGGCGTGGGTCTGTTTCGCACCGAGTTCCTGTTCATGAATCACAAGGACCGGATGGCCGAAGAGGAGGAGCAGTTCAGCGCGTATCGTCGCGCGGTCGAGCTGATGAACGGCTTGCCGGTCACGATCCGCACGATCGACGTCGGCGCCGACAAACCGCTCGATTCGATGGCCGGCGGCGACGGCTACGAGACCGCCGTGAATCCGGCGCTCGGTTTGCGCGCAATTCGCTGGAGCCTGTCCGAGCCGCAGATGTTCCTCACGCAGCTGCGCGCGATCCTGCGCGCGTCGGCGTTCGGCAAGGTGAAGATCCTGATCCCGATGCTCGCGCACGCGCAGGAAATCGACCAGACGCTCGATCTGATCCGCGAAGCCAAGCGCCAACTCGACGACGCGGGCATTGCTTACGATCCGAACGTGCAGGTCGGCGCGATGATCGAGATTCCGGCCGCCGCGATCGCGTTGCCGCTGTTTCTGAAGCGGCTCGATTTCCTGTCGATCGGCACCAACGATCTGATCCAGTACACGCTCGCGATCGATCGCGCGGACAACGCGGTCGCGCATCTGTACGACCCGCTGCATCCGGCCGTGCTGCATCTGATCGCGTTCACGCTGCGCGAAGCGAAGCGTGCGGGCGTACCGGTGTCGGTGTGCGGTGAGATGGCGGGCGATCCGGCGTTGACGCGTCTGTTGCTCGGCATGGGTCTGACCGAGTTTTCGATGCATCCGAGCCAACTGCTCGAGGTCAAGCAGGAGGTGCTGCGCTCGCATCTGAAGACGCTCGAAAAGCCCGTGGCCGACGTGCTGGCTTCGTTCGAGCCGGAAGAGGTGCAGGCGGCGCTCAAGCGGGTCGCGCTGGTGTGAATCCGACGCGCTCGCTCGCGCCCGTTGAACGAAAAACGCCGCATATGCGGCGTTTTTCTATTGCGGCGTCAATCGAGCGGGCAGCGGGGAACCCCCTCAAGAGCCGTGCACGTGGCCGCACACCGGGCAATCCGGCTGACGTCCGATGCGCATCGTGTTCCATTCCATCCGCAGAGAATCGAGCATCGTCAGGCGGCCCACGAGCGGCGTGCCGATTGCGCCGATCACCTTCAGCGCTTCGGCCGCCTGCATCGAACCGATGATGCCGACCGTCGGCGCGAACACGCCCATCGTCGAGCAGGCGACTTCCTCGAACGGCTGGTCTTCGGGAAACACGCATGCGTAGCATGGCGACGCTTCGTCGCGGAAATCGAAAGTGCTGATCTGGCCGTCGAAGCGCAGCGCCGCGCCCGACACGAGCGGCACGCGATGCTGGACGCACGCGCGGTTGATCGCGTGACGCGTCGCGAAGTTGTCGGTGCAATCGAGCACGACGCTCGCGTGCGGCACCTCGCGATCGAGCCATGCATCGTCGACGCGCTCGGCCACCGCGTTGATGACGACCTCGGGATTGATCTGCGCGAGCGTGTCGCGCCCGGACTCGACCTTGCTGCGCCCAACCGACGCGCTGACGTGCAGGATCTGGCGCTGCAGATTGGTCAGGTCGACGGTATCGGCATCGACGAGCGTCAGACGGCCGACGCCCGCCGCCGCGAGATACATTGCGGCCGGCGAACCGAGTCCGCCCGCGCCGACGATGATCGCGTGGGCATCGATAAAACGCTGCTGCGCCTCGATGCCGATTTCGTCGACGAGGATATGGCGGGAGTAGCGAAGGAGTTGATCGTCATTCATGGCGGGCGCGTGGGGTGTGTCGCAATGTCGCGGTGTCGCGCAACGAGAGGCTGGCCGAGGGGCCGCGGCGCGCATTCGTGGCTGTTATTTTAATCGCGCGGGAAGGGTGGCTGCTGCGGCTTGCCGTGAGACGCCGCCGGTTGAGCGGCGGCTTGTGCTGAAACTGCTGCGGCGTGTCTTCGCAGACTATCGTGCTGCGAAGACACGCGCGGGCTGGCTGCTTATTGGCCAGCTTATTTGCCGGCTTACTTGCCAGCAGGAGCCGGTGTCGAAGCCGGAGCCGGTCCCGATGCGCCCGGCACCGGTTGCGTCGGCTTCACCGCGACCGGCGCGGAGGCCGACGTGCCCGGCTTGTTCTGCGCGAGACGGCGTTCCATCAGCGACTTCGATTCCTGAACCGGCTTGCCTTCGAGCTTGCCGACCGCCTGTTGCAGCATGAAGTCGTCGTTCGAACCGAACTCGACCGGCTTGCGTTCGCGTTCCTTCTGACGCTGTTCCGGCGTCTTCTTGTCGTTCTGCTCTTCGAGCTGACGAAGCTGCTCCATGCGCTCCGACTCGCGTTGCTCGGCTTCCTTCTTCTCGTTCGGATCCTGCGTGTTCGCAAGGTGATTCGAGTAGTCGACTTCGCGGGTGACGAGCGCGTCGTCCGGATCACCGTCCGCGTATTGATCGACCGGAAGGTCGGGGCGGATGCCCTTGTTCTGGATCGAACGGCCGCTCGGCGTGTAGTAATACGCGGTGGTCAGGCGCAGCGCGGTGTCCGCCGTCATCGGGCGTACGGTCTGCACTGAACCCTTACCGAACGTGGTCTTGCCGAGAATCAGCGCGCGGTGCTGATCCTGCAGCGCGCCCGCGACGATTTCCGATGCCGACGCCGAGTACGCGTTGGTCAGCACGATCATCGGCACGGTCTTGAAGATGGCCGGGACGTCTTTCAGCGGATCGCTGTCGAACGATTGCAGACGGTAGTTATCGTAGGTGTCACGATAGATCTGCTTCGAATCCGGAATCTGGCCGTTGGTCGACACCACCACCGAATTCGGCGGCAGGAATGCGCCCGCGACGCCGACCGCGCTTTGCAGCAGACCGCCGCCGTTGTTGCGCAGGTCGAGGATGAGGCCCTTCAGGTTCGGCTCCTGGCGCGCCAGATCCTGCAGCTTGGCCGCGAGATCGGGCGTGGTGCGTTCTTGGAAGCTCGTGATGCGCACGTACGCGAAGCCCGGCGCAACGATCTTGCCCTTCACCGACTGCACCTTGATGAGCGCGCGCGTGACGGTCAGCGGGAACGTGCGGTCGTCGGTCTTGCGGAAGATGGTCAGCGTGACCTTGGTGCCCGGCTCGCCGCGCATCTGCTTGACCGCCTGGTCGAGCGTCATGCCGCGTACGGGCTTGTCGTTGATGCGCGTGATCAGGTCGCCCGGACGGATGCCGGCGCGGAACGCGGGCGTGTCTTCGATAGGCGAAATCACCTTGATCAGGCCGTCTTCCGACGAAATTTCGATGCCGAGGCCCGCGAAGCGGCCCTTGGTCTGCTCCTGCAGCTCTTCGTAATCGGTCTTGTCGAGGTACGACGAGTGCGGGTCGAGGCTCGACACCATGCCCTTGATCGCGGCGGTGAGGAGCTTCTTGTCGTCGACCGGTTCGACGTATTCGTGCTTGATCTGCCCGAACACTTCGGCGAAGAGCCTGAGCTGGTCTAGCGGCAGCGGGGCGACCGCGGCGCTAGCGGGTTGCTGGGCCGAGGCGGAGAATTGCAGGGTGGCAAGGACACCGGTAGCAAGGCCCGCGGCAATCAGGCCGATATTTTTCAGGTTCTTTCGCATAGAGTCTGTTGCGGTCGGAAGCGCGTGGCAGCGTCGATTAAGATTGGACGGACAAGTATAACTGCACACCCGCCTGGTCAGGGCGCGGTGCAGGCAATCGTGCTTCGACAGTACGGGAAGGTCCTGGTTCTTGCGAGCCGGTCCGCGAATGGCAGGCCGTACGATACGCCGCGCGGCGCAATACAGTATTTCCTGCCGGGCCGGTTGTCTCCGTGCGGCCCCGCGCCTTCCCGTGGCGTGGGGTCGCGGCGGCAAACGCTCGATCAGCCCGCCTTGCCCTGGCTTGCGACCGCGGCTTGCGCCTTCGCGATCGCGTCCTGGTCGCCGAGATAGTAGTGCTTGATCGGCTTCAGATCCTCGTCGAGTTCATAGACGAGCGGCACACCGTTCGGGATGTTCAGGCCGACGATGTCGTTATCCGAGATGTTGTCGAGATACTTGACCAGCGCGCGGATCGAGTTGCCGTGCGCGGCGATCAGGATGCTGCGGCCCGACTTGATGGCCGGCGCAATCGACTCGTTCCACAGCGGCAGCACGCGCGCGACCGTGTCTTTCAGGCACTCGGTCAGCGGCAGTTGCTCGCGCGGCACCTTGGAGTAGCGCGGATCGGTGTACGGCGCGCGCTCGTCGGTCGGCTCGAGCGCGGGCGGCGGCGTGTCGTAGCTGCGACGCCAGACCAGCACTTGTTCGTCGCCGAACTTGGCGGCCGTTTCGGCCTTGTTCAGACCCGACAGCGCGCCGTAGTGGCGTTCGTTCAGGCGCCACGAATGCACGACGGGCAGGTACATCAGGTCCATCTTGTCCTGCACGTGCCACAGGGTGCGGATCGCGCGCTTGAGCACCGACGTGTAGGCGATGTCGAACGTGTACCCCGATTCCTTGAGCAGCACGCCCGCCTGCTGCGCCTCGAGGTTGCCCTGCTCGGTGAGGTCGACGTCGACCCAGCCGGTAAAGCGGTTTTCCTTGTTCCACGTCGATTCGCCGTGGCGGATGAGAACGAGTTTGTACATGTGAGTTGCCGGTCGGTAGTGAGGAAGCGGTCTCGCGCTGTGCGGCGCCTTCGGCGGCGCATCGCCATCGCGTCAAACGGTTATTTTATAATGCTCGGGTTGACCTTTTCGATTTCTCTCTTTCCGGCGGATCTTCCGTGAAGTTTTTCACCGAATACACAAACCTTGTCCTGATCGCAATCGTCCTTATCTCCGGTGGGTTGCTGCTGTGGCCGACCATCAGTCGGCGTGGACGTGGCGGCCTGTCGGCCGCTGAAGCCACCCAACTGATCAACCGGCGCAACGCGGCGGTCATCGATCTGCGGTCGTCCGCCGATTACGCCAAGGGGCACCTGCCCTCGGCACGGCATTTCGAATTCGCGGAGTTGCAGGCGAAAGTTGCGCAACTCGCGAAGAACAAGAGCAACCCGGTGCTGCTGGTATGCCAGACCGGCCAGCAGTCGAACAAGGCTGCGCGTATCGTGCAGGAAGCGGGATACGCGGAAGTCCATGTTCTCGAGGGCGGCGTCGACGCCTGGCAGAAAGCCGGTATGCCGGTTGTGAAACAAGGAGCAGCCAAGTGAACAAAGTGATCATGTACAGCACCCAGGTGTGCCCGTATTGCCAGATGGCCGAGCGTCTTTTAAAGTCGCGCGGCGTCGAGCACGTTGAGAAAGTACTGATCGATAAAGACCCGGCCCGTCGTGAGGAGATGATGACCCGGACCGGTCGTCGCACGGTGCCGCAGGTGTTCATCGGCGAGACGCATGTCGGCGGCTATGATGACCTTTCCGCGCTCGATCGCGCGGGCGGTCTGACGCCGCTGCTCGAAGCAGCCTGAGTTCGCGCGTTTCGCGCCGCGCGAGCGGGCGGACCACTCGTAAGCCGGCGCGTGCGCGCTCCTCGTGGAGCCGGCGAGCCGGCGCAATAATCTGGCGGCCCATGCGTGCATCGGCCGCCGCCACGCATACCTATCAGGAATCACCATCATGTCCGACGAGAATAACCAGCCGTTCTTCAACATCCAGCGCATCTATCTGAAGGACATGTCGCTCGAGCAGCCGAATTCGCCGGCAATCTTCCTCGAGCAGGAAATGCCGTCGGTCGAAGTCGAAGTCGACGTGAAGGCCGAGCGCCTCGCAGAATCCGTGTTCGAAATCCTCGTGACGGGCACGGTTACGGCCAAGGTGTCGGACAAGGTCGCGTTCCTGATCGAAGCGAAGCAGGCCGGCATTTTTGACATTCGCAACATTCCTGCCGAACAGATCGATCCGCTCGTTGGCATCGCCTGCCCGACCATCCTGTTCCCGTACCTGCGTTCCAACATCGCCGACGCGATCACCCGCGCCGGTTTCCCGCCGATCCACCTCGCCGAGATCAACTTCCAGGCGCTGTACGAGCAGCGTCTCGCGCAAATGAGCGCGGCCCAGCAGGGCGACGGCGCGGCGCAAAGCGGCGTCACGCATTAAGGCGCCGCAGGCAGTGCCGGCTATGAAGGTCGCCGTTCTCGGCGCTGGCGCCTGGGGCACCGCCCTCGCCGGCCATCTGGCCTTAAGGCACGACACGGTGTTGTGGGCGCGCGAGTCCGCGCTCATCACCGAGCTTTCCACTTCGCACGAAAACGCCCGCTATCTGGCGGGCGTCGCGTTGCCGCCCGCGCTTCGCTACGAAGCGGATCTCGGTGCGGCGCTCGATCACGCGCTCGCCGACGCTGCGCTGTGCGTGGTCGCAACTCCCGTGGCTGGCCTGCGCGGTCTGTTGCGCGCGATGCGCGATGCCGGCAAGGTGCCCGCGCATATCGTGTGGCTGTGCAAGGGTTTCGAGGCGGATTCGCAGTTGTTGCCGCATCAGGCGGTCGCGGCGGAATTGCCCGAGCATGCGAGCAACGGCGTATTGTCCGGGCCGAGCTTCGCGCGCGAAGTCGGGCAGGGACTGCCGGTTGCGTTGACGATTGCGAGTTCGTCGGCGGCGTGCCGCGAACGCACGGTCGCGGCGTTCCATCACGGCGCGATGCGCATCTATACCGGCGACGACGTCGTCGGCGTTGAAGTTGGGGGCGCGGTGAAAAACGTGCTCGCCATCGCGACGGGCATCGCCGATGGCCTCGGCCTCGGCCTCAATGCACGCGCGGCGCTGATCACCCGCGGACTCGCCGAAATGTCGCGTCTTGGCGTGACGCTTGGTGGGCGCGCGGAAACCTTTACCGGGCTGACCGGGCTCGGCGATCTGATTCTGACCGCGACCGGTGATCTATCGCGCAACCGCACCGTGGGCCTGCAGCTCGCCACCGGCCGCACGCTCGACGACATCCTCGGCGGCCTCGGTCATGTGGCCGAAGGCGTGCGCTGCGCGAAGGCGGTCCTGTCGATCGCGCGCGCCCACGCAATCGAAATGCCGATCACCCAAGCGGTCTGCGCGGTGCTGTTCGACGGCGTGGCGCCGCGCGATGCGGTCAGCGCGCTGCTGCGGCGCGATTCGAAGGCCGAATAAAGTCTTTTCTTTCAGCCGTTTAGCGCATATTCGCGTTGAACGGCTGCCTCACCTGGCTGTCCACTTCGTTATCGAGACTCGGGTCAGCGAGGTTTCCATGCCCACCTTCAATCTCAGTCACGGCACGTGCACGCTCGAAGCGCGCGTGGTCGATATCACGACGCTCGCCGTCGATGCGATCGTCAATGCCGCGAATACTTCGCTGCTCGGCGGCGGCGGCGTGGATGGCGCGATTCATCGCGCGGCCGGCAAGGAGTTGCTGCGCGAATGCGAAACGCTCGGCGGCTGCGCGACCGGCGACGCCAAAATCACCGCCGGCTATCGGCTGCCCGCGAAGCATGTGATCCATGCGGTCGGTCCAGTGTGGCGCGGCGGCGCGCATGGCGAAGCCGACCTGCTCGCATCGTGCTATCAGCGCTCGCTCGAAGTCGCGCGCGAGAAGCAGTGCACGAGCATCGCGTTTCCCGCGATCAGTTGCGGCATCTACCGTTTCCCCGCCGACGATGCGGTCAGCATCGCGGTCGGAACCGTGCTCGACACATTGCCGCGCACACCCCACGTGAAGCACGTGACGTTCGCGTGCTTCGACGACGCGATGTTCGCGCGCTACGCGGTCGAGCTCGAACGCCGTCAGGCGCCGCCCTCGAAGCCGGCCTGACGCCACGCTTCGAACACCACGACCGCCACCGTATTCGACAGATTCAGACTGCGATTGCCAGGACGCATCGGCAGACGCACGCGCTGTTCGTTCGCAAAGCGCTCGAGCACCGTGTCGGGCAGGCCGCGCGTTTCGGCGCCGAACACGAACCAGTCGCCCGGTTGAAACGCGTGGTCGTGAAAGCGCCCCGAGCCGCGCGTGGTGAACGCGAACATGCGCGACGGGTCGGGTGTTTCTTTGACGATGAACGCGTCCCAATCGGCGTGCACGTTCATTTCCGCGTACTCGTGATAGTCGAGGCCGGCGCGCCGCATCTTGGTGTCGTCGAGAGGGAAGCCGAGCGGCTCGATCAGATGCAGCCGGGCGCCGGTATTCGCGCACAGGCGAATCACGTTGCCGGTGTTGGGCGGAATTTCGGGTTCTACGAGAACGACGTTGAACATAAGGGGACCACGTAAAAGCTAGTTTTTCGGAGTGCGCAGCGCGACGAAGTTCGTGACCCGCCGCGCGCCGGCGTCCTTCAGCGTGTGCGCGAGCGCTTCGAGCGTCGCGCCGCTCGTCATCACGTCGTCGACGATGCCGACGTGCAGGCCGCGCACCGGGCGCGCGACCCGAAACGCGCGGCCGACGTTGTGCCGACGCGCATCGAGATCGAGGCGCGATTGCGGCGCGGTGTTTTGCGTTCGTTCGAGCAGCGTCGCATCGCTGCGCACGCCGAGCGCCCGGGCGAGCGGCCGCGCGATCTGCCAGGCCTGGTTATAGCCGCGCTCGGCCAGCCGGCGACCGGCGAGCGGGACTGGTGCAATCACATCGGGCCGCTCGGCCGCGTCATGCCAGTTGTCCTGAGCAAGCCGCTCGAGACGTTGCGCGAAATCGCGCGCAAGCATCAGCCGGGCGCGGAATTTCAGGCCGACCGCCAGGGTATCCAGCGGCGCGCGATAGTCGGCGAGCGCGAAGCTGGCGTCGAACGGCGGCGGCTCGGCCGCGCAATCCGCGCAGCGATACCGCGCCTGAGCGGCCCAGCGTGACGCCGGCAACGGCACCGCGCAAACGGTGCAGCGCAGGCGGTTCTCGTTCCAGTAGGCCGCGTCGCACCCGTCGCACAACGTCTTATGCGACATATTGCCGCATAACGCGCACAGGTTCGGCAGCGCGACGTTCAAAGCGCGCGGCCATGCCGAATGCAGACCGCGCGCAAAACGCGCGACCTGATTTCGACACGACGAAGAAAAAGACTGGAATCGCACGAGTGAGTGCCGCTGAATGCCGTTCACGCTGAATGGTGGGGAACGAACGAGTATACTTCGAGCTCACGCCAGCACGACACACATGTCCCCAACATCCGCTCAATCTGGCCGTCCGGCCTACGATTCACGGCGCCTCAGGCGTATTTTCGACCGTCGCGCCGCTTCTTTCGACGAGGTTGCATTCCTGCCGCGCGAGATCGCGCAGCGCATGCGCGAGCGTCTCGATTACATCAAGGTGGCGCCCTCGAGCGTGCTCGATGCCGGTTGCGGCGCGGGCGAAGACATCCCCGCATTGCGCGCGCGCTTTCCCGAGGCGCCGGTGTTCGGCGCCGACCTGTCGCACGGCATGCTGCGCCGCGCGCTGCGTCACGATGCCGGCGACACGAGTTGGCGGCGCTTTCTTCCCGCCTCGCTCGGCAAGGCGCTCGGCGCGCGTGGCCCGCGCTTCGCGCAAGCCGATTTCTCCGCGCTGCCGTTCGCGGCCGGCGCATTCGAATTCATCTGGTCCAACCTTGCGCTGCACTGGCACTCGCGGCCCGATCTGGTCTTTCCCGAATGGCAGCGGGTGTTGAAGGTCAACGGCCTGCTGATGTTCAGCACGCTCGGCCCCGACACGCTAAAGGAATTGCGCGGCGCCTACGCCGAGATCGAGGCCGCGCACGGCGTCGCGTCGCGCAAGCATGTGATCGACTTCGTCGACATGCATGATCTCGGCGACATGCTCGTCGAGGCCGGCTTCGAGATCCCGGTGATGGACCAGGAGACGCTGACGATCACCTACAAGTCGCCCGAGTCGCTGCTCGCGGACGTGCGCCGCTGGGGCGCATACCCGTTCGAGCGCGATGCGCATGACGGCGCGCTTGCGCGTCGGTTGCACAAAGCCCTGCTCGCCGCGCTCGAAGCGCGCCGGCGCGCCGACGGCACGATCGCGCTGACCTTCGAGGTGATCTACGGACACGCATGGAAAGCCGTGCCGCGCACCACGGCCGAAGGACATGGCATCGTGCGGCTCGAGGACATCGGACGAGGTCCGGGCAAGCGTGGGTAGCAGATTGCGGCGCGGTCATCAACTGCTTGCCGACGGTGCGATTGACGTGTTGCAAAAGCGGTAAAGAGGACATCCGTTATGCCTGGGATTTGCCCTTCGAAAGAGCCGCAAAATGCCGGGCAAAATGGCGCGAAGGCTTGTCGCGCCGGGCTTGCGGGCCGATCGGGGCTTGCTTGTCGATGCTATGGATCGCGCCTATAATGCGTCAGTTTGTCGCCCGACGTTCCCACATTTGGGGTGGCAAGCCCGAGGCGCAGGGCTGCAAAATGAAGTGATGCAGTAGGGGTTGTCGCCGTCGCGAGTGATGCTGTAAACAGTGACACGAGCGGCGGCCGCGAAATGCATCCGGAAGTAAAAGGAGGCAGGCCGGACGCGACGATTCGCAGGAGGCAGCGATGGGCGCATCAGATCATCTGCTGGCGGATTCAGAGCCGGTCCTCAGGGACTGGACCATGAAGCGCAACTGTTCGATATCGCCGCGGCAGTTCGTCTGTCTGTACGTGTCGCTTGCGTTGTTCTCGTTGGCAATTGCATTCATGCTGGTTCTGGTCGGTGCCTGGCTGGTGTTGCCGTTCACCGGAATCGAGTTGCTGGCGGTAGGTATCGCGTTTGCAATATATGCGCGTCATGCTGTCGATTACGAGCGCATCCGGTTGTTTCCGAACCGGCTCGTGATCGAGCAGGTCAGCGCCGAGCAGATTACGCAGTTCGAATTCAATCCGCGCTGGGTGCGGATAGAGCCGGGCGCAACGCCGCGCGATCTGATCAAGCTGGTCTCGCGCGGGCAGACGATCATGATCGGGCAACATCTCGCGCAAAATCGGCGCGCGCAGTTCGCAGGCGAACTGCGTATGTGGCTGGCACGTTGTTAGATGGTGCCGGACGCGCGGCGTTCAAGGGGGCGCGACACGCTGCCAGCGGGGTCGAGGGGTTTGAATGGAAAATTTGGGTAAGGAAGCTATGAAAACAATCAAGCGAGCGCTCATGAGCGTGCTGGCGACGAGCGGACTGCTTTTCGCCGGTGCCGCCCTGGCAGTGGGCGATGCTCCGGGCGGCCCTGCCGTCAACGCGATCAATCTCCAGCCGCCTGCATCGCGAATCGCTCAGGAGCTGTTCGACCTCCACATGTTCATGCTGCTCCTTTGCACCGTGATTTTCGTCGGTGTATTCGGTGTGATGTTCTATTCGATCTTCGCGCACCGCAAATCGAAGGGCCACCAGGCAGCCAATTTCCACGAAAGTACCACCGTCGAAATCATCTGGACGATCGTGCCGTTCATCATCGTCGTGTTGATGGCGCTGCCCGCCACCAAGGCCGTCGTCGCGATGAAGGACACCTCGAACGCCGACCTCACGATCAAAGTCACCGGCTACCAGTGGAAGTGGGGCTACGACTACGTGAAGGGTCCGGGCGAGGGCATCGGTTTCCTGTCCACGCTCGCCACGCCGCGCGCGCAAACCGAAGGCCGCGAGCCGATCTCCACGCTGTATCTGCAGGAGGTCGACAACCCGCTCGTGGTGCCGGTCAACAAGAAAATCCGCATCATCACCACCGCCAACGACGTGGTCCACTCCTGGTACGTGCCGGCCTTCGGCGTGAAGCAGGACGCGATCCCCGGCTTCGTGCGCGACACGTGGTTCAAGGCTGACCGCACCGGCACGTTCCGCGGCTTTTGTACTGAGCTGTGCGGCAAGGAACACGCGTTCATGCCGGTCGTCGTCGAAGTTCTGTCTGACGACGACTACGCCAAGTGGGTCGACACTGAGAAGAAGAAAATGGCCGCCGGCCAGGACGATCCGAACAAGACCTACGCGATGGCCGAGCTGATGGAGCGCGGCGGCAAGGTCTACGCGGCGAACTGCGCAGTCTGCCACCAGCCGACCGGCAAGGGCGCGGGCGCATTCCCGGCGCTCGACGGCAGCAAGATCGCCAACGGTCCGATCGGTCAGCACGTGAGCCTCGTGCTGAAGGGCAAGAACGCGATGCCTTCGTGGGCGCCGACGCTGAACGACGTCGAAATCGCTTCGGTGATCACGTACGAACGTAACTCCTGGGGCAACCACACGGGCGACATCCTGCAGCCGAAGCAGGTCACCGACGCGCGCAACGGCAAGCTGCCCGAAGGCGGCAACCATCTGGCCGAGGCGGGTGCCGCGGCAAGCGGCGCGGCGGCGGCATCGGGTGCGGAAGCGGCTTCGGCGCCGGCTGAAGCGTCGGGCACTGACGCAGGCGCGACGGCTGCCAATAGCGCCGAGGCCACTCTGCCGGCGAGCGTCTACTTTGAGACCGGCAAGAGCACGCTGCCGGCCGACGCGAAAGCGGCGGTCGACGCGGCCGCGGCCTACGCGAAAGCGCATCCGGACGCGAAATTCACGCTGTCGGGCTTCACCGACGCAACCGGCTCCGCCGACGTCAACGCGAAGCTCGCGAAGAGTCGTGCCGAGGCCGTTCGCGACGCACTGAAAGCAGCCGGCATTGCCGAAGACCATATTATTTTGAAGAAGCCGGAGACGATCACCGGCGGCACCGACGCGAAGGAAGCCCGGCGCGTTCAGATCAGCCCGGCAGCCTGACGTGTTCATGGTCAGCACCGCAGAATTCGCTTTAGGAGATATTCATGTCTAGCATCGGACACGATGTAGTCGCGGGCCACGAGCACGTGCACGGCGACCATGCCCACGAAACGCCGCACGGCTGGCGCCGTTGGCTGTTCGCCACCAACCACAAGGACATCGGTACGCTGTACCTGATCTTCTCGTTCACCATGTTCCTGTCCGGGGGCGTGATGGCGCTGATGATCCGTGCCGAACTGTTCGAGCCGGGCCTGCAGATCATGCGTCCTGAGTTCTTCAACCAGTTGACCACCATGCACGGGCTGATCATGGTGTTCGGCGCGATCATGCCGGCGTTCGTCGGCTTCGCGAACTGGATGGTGCCGCTGCAGATCGGCGCATCGGACATGGCTTTCGCGCGGATGAACAACTTCAGCTTCTGGCTGCTGCCGGTCGCGGCGGTCCTGCTGGTCGGCTCGTTCTTCTCGCCGGGCGGCGCGACCGCCGCGGGCTGGACGCTGTACGCACCGCTGTCCACGCAGATGGGCCCGGGCATGGATTTCGCGATTTTCGCGGTCCACCTGATGGGCGCGTCGTCGATCATGGGCGGTATCAACATCGTCGTGACGATCCTGAACATGCGCGCACCCGGCCTCACGCTGATGAAGATGCCGATGTTCGTCTGGACGTGGCTGATCACCGCGTACCTGCTGATCGCGGTGATGCCGGTTCTCGCGGGCGCGATCACGATGGTGCTGTTCGACCGTCACTTCGGCACGTCGTTCTTCAATGCGGCAGGCGGCGGCGACCCGGTCATGTACCAGCACATCTTCTGGTTCTTCGGCCACCCCGAGGTGTACATCATGATCTTGCCGGCGTTCGGGATCGTCTCGCAGGTGATTCCGGCGTTCTCGCGCAAGCCGCTGTTCGGCTATAGCTCGATGGTGTACGCAACCGCGTCGATCGCGATCCTGTCGTTCATGGTCTGGGCGCACCACATGTTCGTGACCGGCATGCCGGTGACGGGCCAGCTGTTCTTCATGTACGCGACGATGCTGATCGCGGTGCCGACCGGCGTGAAGGTGTTCAACTGGGTCGCGACGATGTGGCGCGGTGCGCTGTCGTTCGAAACGCCAATGCTGTTCGCGGTGGGCTTCCTGATCGTGTTCACGTTCGGTGGCCTGTCGGGTCTGATGCTCGCGATGGCACCACTCGACATCCAGTATCACGGCACTTATTTCGTGGTCGCGCACTTCCACTACGTGCTGGTGGCGGGGTCACTGTTCGCGCTGTTCTCCGGGTGGTACTACTGGGCACCGAAGTGGACCGGCTGGATGTACAACGAAACGCGCGGCAAGATCCACTTCTGGGCGTCGATGTTCTTCTTCAACCTCGCGTTCCTGCCGATGCACTTCGTCGGTCTCGCGGGCATGCCGCGTCGCTATGCGGACTACCCGGCACAGTTCACCGACTGGAACCAGGTGATCTCGATCGGCGCATTCGGCTTCGGTTTGTCGCAGGTCTACTTCCTGTTCGCGGTGGCGCTGCCGGCTTACCGTGGTGGCGGTGAGCTCGTCGAAGCGGGCGATAAGCCGTGGGACGGCGCAACGGGCCTCGAGTGGACCGTGCCGAGCCCGGCTCCGTTCCACACGTTCGAGCATCCGCCTACCGTCGAATAAGCGTCATCCGGCGAAGTGCCGGGTTCCGGCGGCGCGACACATGCCGCTACCGGGACTGGGCGCTTCGCGAGGCGGCTGCAGTCGGGCGGTCTCACCAGTCAAGAACCGTATTCAGAAAGTCGAGCATGACGCGCAATCCACAGGAAAGACGTACGCCGGAGCAGATTCTCACGGGCAACAGGCGCATAGGGTTGGTGATGTTCGCAATCGCCGCGGTGTTTTTCGCGAGCATCATTCTGAAGCAGTGCTGGTTCAGCTAACACCGCAGTCGCAGTCCGTATGCAGGTTTGTTGAGGATTCAGATGTCGACGCAACCGCCGGCCGAGGCCGACCGCTCTTTCAACCGTTCGATGCTGATCAAGCTGTTCGTCGTCGCTTTGATGATGTTCGGTTTCGGTTTCGCGCTGGTGCCGATGTATCGCGCGATCTGCCAGATCACGGGCGTGAACAACCTCGTGCAGCGCGACGTTTCGGCGCGCGAGGCGAAGAATACGCAGGTCGACATGAGCCGCACGATTTCGATCGAATTCGATGCGAACGCACGCGGCCTGTTGGGTTTCAAGCCGGAGCAGCGCAGTCTGGACGTGCATCCGGGGGAAGTGACGACCGTCATGTACGACGTCAGCAACGAGCAGTCGCGCACGATCCGTGCGCAGGCGATTCCGAGCTACGCGCCGAAGCAGGCGACCGAGTACTTCAGGAAGATCGAGTGTTTCTGTTTCACGCAGCAGACGTTGAACGCGAACGAAACGAAGCGGATGCCGGTGGTGTTCGTGGTCGACCCGAAGTTGCCGAAGGACGTGAAGACGATCACGCTGTCGTACACGTTTTTCGAGTTGAACACGCCGGCGGCGGCAAGCGCGGATGACGCGGCGCCGAAGGGGAATGCAGTGAACAACGCCGCAGCCACTCCCGCGAAGCCGGCCTGAAGCAGCTTGGACGGCGCGAGCCGCGGACGAACGAAGGAAGACGAAGCGAGATGAACGATAACGGCGGCAGTCCGCGCAAGAGCAGTTTCGGTCAGTCGATGCGCGCGGTGTTCTGGTCGTTTTTCGGCGTGCGCAAGCGCCGCGATCTCGAGGCGGACGCGACGCAGCTGAACCCGCTGCATGTGATCGTGGCGGCGCTGATCGGTGCGGCCGTTCTGATCGGGGTACTGATTCTGGTCGTGCGCCTCGTGGTCGGTTGAGGCAGTAGCAGGGCACAGCAGCACAGAAGAGCCCACGAATTAGAGAGAAGCGGTGCGGTATCGACGCGCCGCCGAAGATACAGCCGGAGATTCCGGAACAACTGGACTGAAGTGGAGAATCAAGAATGAGCGGTCAAAACGAGAGCCCGTACTATTTCGTACCGCATCCGTCGCGGCATCCGATCAGCGCCGCTACCGGGTTGCTGGTCATGCTCGGATCGCTTGCGGCGTGGATCAATGACCACACGTGGGCGCCGCTCGGCGTGCTCATCGGTCTGTTGTGGCTGCTCTTTACGCTGTGGCACTGGTTTGGCGACGCGATCGCCGAGTCGGAAGGCGGCATGTACGGCAAGAACGTCGACCGCTCGTACCGCTGGAGCATGAGCTGGTTCATCTTCTCCGAAGTGATGTTCTTCGGCGCATTCTTCGGCGCGCTGTTCTATGCTCGCGAAATCGCGATGCATCAGTTGGGCAGCCTCGACTACAAGCTGATCTGGCCGGACTTCACGGCGGTGTGGCCGAACAACGGCCCGGCCGAACTCGTGGGCACCTACAAGTCGATGCAGCCGTGGCCGGTGCCGACCATCAACACGGCGCTGCTGCTGTCGTCGGGTGCGACGCTGACGGTGTCGCACCACGCGCTGCGCGACAACCATCGTAAGAAGGCGATCGCGTGGCTCGCGGCGACCCTCGTGCTGGGCGTGTGCTTCCTGTTCCTGCAGGGTTTCGAATACTTCCATGCATACCACGAGCTGAACCTGACGCTGGCTTCGGGCATTTACGGTTCGACGTTCTTCCTGCTGACCGGCTTCCACGGCTTTCACGTGTTCCTCGGCGGCACGATGCTCGCCGTCGTGCTGGTGCGCCTGATTCGTGGCCACTTCACGCCGGAACATCACTTCGCGTTCGAAGGCGCGGCTTGGTACTGGCACTTCGTCGACGTCGTGTGGCTCGGTCTGTACGTCGTCGTGTACTGGCTGTAATGCAGTCAGACCCGCGCGCGCCGCACGTCGGCGCAGGCGCGGGACGTGCGCAACACCTGTCAGGCGGCGCGCACGAGCAGTATGCAAGGATGAATGCGGCGCCGCCCTCGACCTGTCAGGGCGGCGTTTTGTTTGGTGGCGGGAAAATTTTTGCCGCCGACGCATTGCGCCGGCGACTTATCCGCGAGCGTCAGCGCCCGTACGGAATCCCGGTCGACTGAATCCAGCCCATCCAGTGTGCGAACAGGATGAACAGGAACAGCGAGATCGACAGGCCCACCCGCGTGGCGAGCGACCAGACCATCCGCTTGGTCTTGCCTTTGTCGTGCATCATGAAATACAGCGCCGACACCATGCTGGCGATGATCAGAGCAAAGGCGATGGGAACGATAATGTGCATGGAACCAACTGAAACCGGAAAGCGCAGTGGCAAGACACTCATTATCGCACCGCGCGCGGGCGTCTGCCGCAGGTTCCCGGCGGCCCTGCACGCGATGACGGAGTACCTGCAATGAAGTTTCGCCTGATTCCCGTGCTGCTGATCCTGCTGGTCGTCGTCGTGACGGTGCGGCTCGGTTTCTGGCAGCGCGATCGCGCGCATCAGAAGGAAGCGCTCGAGGCGCGCATCACGCAGTTCGAGAACGCGCCCGCGCTGCCCGTCAGCGCGACGCCGCTCGCGCTGAAAGACGTCGAGTTTCATCGCGTGAAGGCGCGCGGCAGTTTCGTCGCGGACAAGGTCGTGTACCTCGATAACCGTCCGTATAACGATCAGCCGGGCTTTTACGTCGTGATGCCTTTTAAACTCGCCGACGGCGGCTATGTACTCGTCAATCGCGGCTGGCTGCCGCGCAACCTGAGCAATCGCGAGACCATCGCGCCGTATACGACGCCGTCGGGCGAGGTCGAGATCGAAGGGATTGCGCGAGCCGACGCGTCACGCGCGTTCGAGCTCGGCGAGGGCGGATCGGCCGCGCATCACCTGATCCGGCAGAATCTCGATGTCGCCGCGTACGCCGCGGAAACCGGATTGCCGCTGCAATCGTTCGTGATCCAGCAGATCGGCGACACTCACGACGGCCTGGTGCGCGACTGGCCCGCGCCGACCACCGGCGTCGAACGCAACTACGGCTACATGCTGCAGTGGTGGGGCATGGCCGCCGCTGCGCTCGCGTTCGGTCTGTATGCGGCGCGCCGCGCGGGCAAAAAAGAACACGCGCCGGGCGCGTGAAGAACGCAAGGCACGGCTCGCCGCCGTTCAAACATTGAAAGAGGTTCTGTAGTGTCGACTCATACTCCCCGTTCGCCGGAAGTTGGCAAACCCGCTGACAAACCCACCGGCAAACCCGCCGCGGCCAGGCCGATGCCCGGCCAACCGAACGGCCCGGGTTCGTGGCGGCGCGGCCGCTGGGTGCTGCTGCTCCTCGCGGTGATCTGCGCGGCGCCGATCGCGATCTCGTACTTCATGTACTACGTCATCAAGCCGACCGGCGGTAGCACGAACTACGGCACGCTGATCGACCCGCAACGGCCGATCCCCGACTCGCTCGTGGTGACCGGCGAGGACGGTAAGCCGCTGAAGCTCGCGTCGCTGCACGGCCGCTGGCTGATGATCTCGGTCGACAACAGCGCGTGCGACAAAGCTTGCGTGACAAAGCTGTACTTCATGCGACAAATCCGCGCAGCGCAGGGCCCGGAACGCGAGCGCGTCGTGGAGGTGTGGCTGCGCACCGATGCGGACAAGGTCGCCGATGTGATACAAACCGCCTACCCCAACACCGACATGCTGATCGCCGATCCGGCGCAGGTTGCCGCGTGGCTGCCCGCCGACACCGGCACGCAGATCACCGACCACATTTACCTGGTCGATCCGAACGGCAATCTGATGATGCGTTTTCCGAAAGACGCGAACCCGAGCAAGATCAAGGGCGACCTGACCAAGCTGCTCAAGTGGTCGACCATCGGCTGAAGCCGCAACCTGGGTAAATGAGATGTTCGTATTGCAACTGGGCCTGATCGGCTTGTGTATCGCGTTGCTGCCGCTGTCCTACGTATGGGTCAAGGCCGACGACAACAAATTCCGCAAGCTGGTCTGGCTCACCACCTTCCTGACGCTCGACCTCGTGATGTTCGGCGGCTTCACGCGCCTCACGGATTCGGGCCTCGGCTGCCCGGACTGGCCCGGCTGCTACGGCACGTCGTCGCCGTTCATCGCGCACGCGGCGATTTCCGCCGCCTACCAGGCGATGCCGAGCGGCCCCGTCAGCATGACGAAGGCGTGGATCGAAATGATCCACCGCTACTTCGCGATGGCGATCGGCGTGCTGATCATCGCGCAAACGGTCATCGCGTGGACGGCGCGCATCAAGCGTCGTCCGCTGCATGTGTCACCGTGGTGGCCGACTTCGCTGCTGCTCCTGATCGTCGTGCAGGGCGCCTTCGGCGCGTGGACCGTGACGATGAAGCTGCAGCCGATCATCGTGACCACGCATCTGCTGCTCGGCCTCGCGCTGCTCGGCACGCTCGGCTGGCTCGCGGCGCGCTTGACGCCGCTGCCCGCCTACGAGCCGGAGGCCGCGCGCTGGCGCGCGGCGGCGCTCGCGGGTCTTGGTCTGCTGGTACTGCAGATTGCGCTGGGCGGCTGGGTCAGCACGAACTACGCGGTGCTCGCGTGCACCGACTTCCCGACCTGCAACGGCCAATGGATTCCGCCGATGGACTTCGCGCACGGCTTTCATCTGTGGCGCGCGCTCGGCATGACCGGCGACGGCGACGTGATCACCCAGGATGCGCTGGTCGCGATTCACTGGACGCATCGCACGTTTGCGTTCGCCGTGATCGCGTATCTGGTGTGGTTCGCGGTGAAGATGCGCCGTTTCGAGTCGCTGCGGCGACCCGCCAACGGCGTGCTGCTGGTGGTGCTGATCCAGTTCATCACCGGCTTGTCGAACATCGTGCTGCAATGGCCGTTGCCGATCGCGGTCGCCCATAACGGCGGGGCCGCGATCCTGCTGCTATTGCTCGTTATGTTAAACTTTCGGATCGCTTATAGCCGTCCCGGCCGCGCTGCGATCCCTGCGCGCGAAGCCGCGCCAGCGTGACTCACATGGACAGCACAACACTCTCCCAATCGCCCGGCAGCCGGGTCTCCCAATATCTCGCACTGACCAAGCCGCGTGTTACGCAGCTCGCGGTATTCTGCGCGGTCATCGGCATGTTCCTGTCGACGCCGGTTATGGTGCCGTGGACCGTCCTGATCGGCGGCACCGTCGGCATCTGGCTGCTGGCCGGCGCCGCGTTCGCGATCAATTGCCTCGTCGAGCAGCAGATCGACGCGAAAATGCGCCGCACGTCGTGGCGTCCGTCGGCGCGCGGCGAAATCACTACCCCGCAAATCCTGCTGTTCTCGGCCGTGCTCGGCGGCCTCGGCATGTGGACGCTGTACACGTTCGCCAATCCGCTGACCATGTGGCTGACGCTCGCCACGTTCGTCGGCTATGCGGTCATCTATACGCTGCTGCTGAAGCCGGCCACGCCGCAGAACATCGTGATCGGCGGCGCGTCGGGCGCGATGCCGCCGGCGCTCGGCTGGGCAGCGGTCACGGGCCACGTGCCCGGCGACGCATGGATCCTCGTGCTGATCATCTTCGTATGGACGCCGCCGCATTTCTGGGCGCTCGCGCTGTATCGCCGCAAAGACTACGAAAACGCCGGCCTGCCGATGCTGCCGAACACGCACGGCGAAAAGTACACGCGACTGCATATCCTGCTCTACACGGTCATTCTGTTCGCGGTCACGCTGATGCCGTTCATCTCCGGCATGAGCGGCGTCGTGTATCTCGCGGCGGCGGTGCTGCTGGGCGCCGTGTTTCTCGCGTATGCGTGGAAGATCTACCGGGAGTATTCAGACGAGCTCGCGCGCAAAACCTTCCGTTATTCGATCGTCTATCTGTCGCTGCTGTTCGCCGCGCTGCTGATCGACCACTATGCGCGCGTCGTAATCGGCGCGTAACACCATGCTCAACAACCGCTTTGCGCGCGTCGCGCGCGCCGCTGTGATCGCTTGCGCGCTCGGCGCGGCGTTGGGCAGCACACTGCTGATGACCGGTTGCGGCAAGCAGCCGCCGGCTTTTACGAATCTGGACATCACCGGCAACACACAATTCGCCAGCGATTTCTCATTGCCCGACACGTCCGGCAAGATTCGCACGCTTGCCGACTACAAAGGCAAGGTCGTCGTGCTGTTCTTCGGCTATACGCATTGCCCGGACGTCTGCCCGACGACGATGGCCGAGCTGTCACAGGCGTTGCAGCAACTCGGTCCGGAAGCCGCCAAGAGGGTGCAGGTGCTGTTCGTCACGCTCGACCCCGAGCGCGACACGCCGCAGTTGCTCGCGCAATACGTGCCGGCGTTCAATCCGAGCTTCGTGGGCTTGCGTCCTGCCAGCGAAGAGCAACTGGCGAAGCTCGCGAAAGACTTCCGCGTCTACTACGCGAAGGTGCCGGGCAAGACGCCCGACAGCTACACGATGGACCACACGGCCGCGAGCTATGTGTTCGACACGGACGGCAAGCTGCGTCTGTTCGCGCGCGATGGTCAAGGCGCGACGCCGTGGGTGCACGACTTCAAGCTTCTGCTCGATTGACGCGCATCGCATGCGGCTTTTTTATCGCGACGCCGCTCACGTGTCCCCGCATCGATCTCCTCTTCGCAACTCGCGCTCAAACCGGCGTCGGCAAATTCAGCCCCGGCGCGACACGCGTTGCCTTGAACTCCGTCACCTCGTAGCGCGCGAGCTGTTGCTCGGCGAACGGATCGCTCGCGAGAATGCGATCCAGCCTGTCGCGCTCTATACCCACCGCGATGATGATGCCGCCGTCGCGCGGCACTTTCGGGCCGGCCGCGACGAAGATGCCCGCGTCGAACTGCGTTGCGAGAAACGCGCGATGTGCGTCGAGCGCGTCGTCGATACGATCGAGCGGGGCGGTGTAGATCAGGTTGATTAGATACATGGTCGTTCTCAGTGGCGGTTGAGTGGGCCGTGCGAGGCCACGGCTCCAGATTATCGGTTAGCTGCGGTTTTGCGTCGCGCTAGCCTGCGCGCTCGCGCTATGCATATCCATATGCGCTAAGGGTATTTTCCAACTTGCCGCTCGTATGAAACAATTTTGGGCTTGGCCGACGGCGCACCGGCACGAACCGGAGCGCCGCCCATTTTCATCCGACTCCGGCATCCATCGGAGCCATCGACTCAAAAAGTCGAACCGCAACAGCGAGAAACACATGCAGCGCAGAAATATCCTCAAAGCCCTCACCGCAGTCGTCGCCGGCGCGGCGATCCTCACCAGCTTCGGCGCGCACGCCGACGACAAGGTCATCAAGGTCGGCACGATCGGCGGTCCGGACGCGCAGATCTGGGAAGTCGTCACCAAGGTTGCGAAGCGCGAAGGCCTGAACGTAAAGGTCGTCGAGTTCAACGACTACATCCAGCCGAACGCCGCGCTCGACGCGGGCGACCTCGACGCCAACAGTTTCCAGCACCAGCCGTACCTCGATAGCCAGATCAAGCAACGCGGCTACAAGCTCGTCAACGCGGGCCTCACGTACATCTCGCCGCTCGGCGCGTACTCGAAGAAGCTGAAGTCGCTGAAGGACCTGCCGCAAGGCGCGAAGGTCGCGGTGCCGAACGATCCGTCGAACGAAAATCGCGCGTTGCTGTTGCTGCAGGCGCAAGGCCTGATCAAGCTGAAGGACGGCGCGGCCACGGGCGGCAACAACGCGACGCCGCTCGACGTCGTCGACAATCCGAAGAAGATCAAGTTCGTCGAGCTCGACGCCGCGCAACTGCCGCGTTCGCTCGCCGACGTCGATGCCGCCGTCATCAACACGAACTTCGCGCTGGCCGCCGGCCTGCAGCCGACCAAGGACGCGATCGCGCTCGAAGACATCCACAGCCCGTACGCGAACCTGATCGCCGTGCGCACGAAGGACAAGGAGCAGCCGTGGGTGAAGAAGCTGGTCGCCGCGTATCAGTCGGAAGACGTGCGCCAGTTCATCAAGACGCAGTTCAAGGGTTCGATGGTGCCGTCGTTCTAAGCGACGCGTTCGGCGCGATCACACGCGCAGTCGCATAGCATCGAGAAAAGCACGCGCCGCACAGGCGCGTGCTTTTTTTATAGCTCCAACTCCCATCTTTCGATCATCAGATCGTGGCCGAAGCGGCGCTGCGTCGCGCTGTCGGCCAGCTTGAACCCAGCGCGCTCGCAAAGCCGCCGCGGCTCCGCCAATCCGTTCGCGGTGGTCAGCGTCAGCTTCGTGTAGCCCGCGCGCCGCGCGAAGCGCACGCATTCGCTGATCAGCTGCGTGCCGATGCCGAGTCGCCGCACGTCCGGTTCGACCCACAGCAGGCGTATGCCAGCGACCGTCGTCGAGACCCCGACGAGGCAAACCGAGCCGACCACCAGACCTTCCTGTTCAGCGATCCAGCACTTCTCGCGCAGTGGGTCGTTGCGCTGCGCGTACTCGGCGACGACGCGCGCGAGCAAGCCCTCGAACGTGTGATCCCAACCGTACTGCGCGGCGAACCACTGCGCCTGCCGATGCACGAGCCAGCCGCATTCGCCGGCGCGCGGCTGACGCAGCACCACGAGCTCATGCTTCGGCTGGTCGCCGAGCAGCCGCTCAATCAGCTTCATCGCGGCGATCAACTGCTCCTGCGATAGCGCGCTGAGTTTGTCGAGCAGGCCGAGTGCTTCGTGGATGGCGGCAGCGTCGAGCGGCGCGTAGGTTGCGTGGCCGTGCTCGGTGAGCGCGATCAGCGACTGGCGCGCGTCGGTGTCGGACGGGCGGCGCGAGATCAGGTTGCGTCGCTCGAAACTGGTCAGCAAGCGGCTCAGATAGCCACTATCGAGTCCGAGCGCGCGCCCGAGCACCGATGCGGTCTGCGCACGGGCACGCGATAGCTCGTGCAGCACGCGCACTTCCGTCAGCGAGAACTCGCTTCGCGCCAGATGCTCGTGCAGGGCGCCGATGCACTGGGTATAGAAGCGATTGAAATGGCGGACGGCCTGAGCGCGCCGCAGCGCCTCGGAATCAGTCAAGGACGGCTCCCCCGAAACTTTTTGTGGTCGGTACAGCGCACTATATCGGCACGACCCTTATTTACAAAGCCAGTCCATCGCAGCCACGCGCCAAGTGGTATTAAACAGGTATTGATCATTGAGAGTGTTTTGATACCACTAAAGGCCGTTCGCCGCTCGCTGGTATCGCCGGTTGGTCCGATTCGGGAAAGTCCTGGTCTGCGAATCCCTTTCTCATCAGCCCGCAAAACTGCCTCTGAGCCTTATCTGATAAGGCTTTCCGGTGGTATCGACCGGCATGGTACCAGTCCGTTGACTGGTATTATGTTGGTTATATAATGGGCTCTCATTTTTCGAGGCCGTGCTGCTCGCGGCGTCCTTGGAGCCCCATGGAAACTCGCTGGTCCGCATTGATGCCTGACGTGCGCAACGTCACGCCGCTCTACCTGCAGCTCGCGCGCAACCTGGCGACGGCGATCCATTGCGGCGTCTGGTCGGCCGGCGAGGCTCTGCCTTCCGAGCGCACACTGTCCGACGCGATCGGCGTATCGCGCATCACCGCGCGCAAGGCGATCGAACTGCTGGTCGAGCAGGGGCTGATCCGGCGCTCGCGCGGCGCCGGCAGCTTCATCACGCCGCGCGTCGAAGACCCGCTGTCGCGTCTCACCGGCTTCACGAAGAAGATGCAGCAGCGCGGTTTTCGCCCGGATTCGGTCTGGCTCGAACGCGACGTGCGCGCTGCCAATCGCGACGAGCTGCTGCACCTCGGCCTGTCGCCGGGAGCGGCTGTCGCGAGCCTGCGGCGGCTGCGGCGTGCGGACGGCATCGTGATGGCGGTCGAGCATTCGGCGCTGCCGGTCGCGATCGTGCCCGATCCGCTCGTGATCGGCGACTCGCTGTACAGCTATCTCGAGCAACGCGGCGCGGCTGTGGTGCGCGCGCTGCAGCACTTCCGCGCGGTCAACGCGTCGAGCGAAATCGCCGCGCTGATGGACATCGAACCGCGCACCGCACTGCTGGTCATTACCCGTATCGGCTACAGCGCGGATCAGCGCGCGATCGAGCTGACCGACACCTATTGCCGCGACGACTACTACGACTTCGTCGCTGAATTGCGCACCTGAATTGCGAGGGCCGCATAGGCCGCAGGTCCGGCGAACGCATTTTTGCCGCATACGCATCACGCACCAGAGAGACTTATGCTGACCGGAAACATACTCACCACCGAAGGGTGGATCCACGGCACGCTCGAATACGAAAACGGCCGCATCACGGCGCTGTCAGGCGAGCGGGTCGATCCGTCGACGAACGACGCGCCGTACATCCTGCCCGGCTTCATCGATCTGCACGTGCATGGCGGCGGCGGCGCCGACGTGATGGAAGCCGGCGACGCGATCGAAACGATCACGCGCACGCATGCGCGCTACGGCACCACGAGCCTGCTCGCCACGACGATGACCGCGCCCCGCGACGAACTGATGAACGTCGTCGCCGGGCTCGGCACCGTCACGCGGGTGCGCACGCCGGGCTGCGCGCGCGTGCTCGGCGTACATCTGGAAGGACCGTATATCAACCCCGGCAAGCTCGGCGCGCAGCCCGACGCGGCGGTATCGGCGGTGTTGGACGAGGTGCTCAAGTATCTGTCGATCGCGCCGATCCGCGTCGTCACGCTGGCGCCCGAGATCGCCGGCCACATGGAGATCATCTCCGAGATGGCGGCGCGCGGCGTGCGCGTGCAGCTCGGCCATTCGCTCGGCACCTACGACGACGCGGTCGCCGCGCTCAAGCACGGCGCGTGCGGCTTCACGCATCTGTTCAACGCGATGTCGCCGCTGCATCACCGCAACCCTGGCCTCGTCGGCGCAGCGCTCGCGCACGCCGAGTACGCCGAAATCATTCCCGACCTGCTGCACGTGCATCCGGGTGCGATCCGCACCGCGCTGCGTGCAATACCGCGCCTGTATGTGGTGACGGACAGCACGTCGGCCACCGGCATGCCCGACGGCGAGTATCGCCTCGGCAGCCAGCACGTGACCAAGTGTCTCGGCGGCGTACGTTTGGCCGACGGCACGCTCGCGGGCAGCACGCTGACGATGGATCAGGCGCTGCGCAATCTTGTCTCGATCGGCCTGCCGATCGCCGATGTATCCCACCGTTTGTCGCGCTACGCCGCCGACTATCTCGGTATCGAAGACCGCGGCCGCATCGCGCGGGGTGCGTGGGCCGACGTGGTCGTCTTCGACCGCGAGCTGGCGCTTAGCGCAACCTACGTCGAAGGAGAAGCCATTGTCGAATATGCTTAAAGAAGCGCTCGCGTCCGCCGCAACGGTCGCCGAGCAGCTCAAGGACACCTCGCGCGTCGCGGCGCTCGCCGCGAAGCTCGCGCAACAGCCGCGCCACGTCGCGCTGACCGTCGCGCGCGGCAGCTCCGACCACGCCGCCAGTTACTTTGCATCGCTGACGATGAGCCGCCTGGGCGTGCCGGTCGCGTCGCTGCCGATGTCGGTCGCGACGCTGCAGCAGGCGCCGCTGCAGGTGCGCGATCAGCTTGCGCTCGCGTTTTCGCAATCGGGCAAGAGCCCCGACCTCGTCGGCACGATGAACGCGTTGCGTGCAGCCGGCGCGCTGACGGTCGCCGCCGTCAACGCACCGAGCTCACCGCTGGCCGACGCCTGCGAGTGGCATCTGCCGCTCGTCGCCGGTCCCGAACTGAGCGTCGCGGCGACCAAGAGCTACATCGCGATGCTGTCGATCTCCGCGCAGCTGGTCGCACATTGGCAGAACGACGCCGAGTTGCTCGCTGGACTAAATACGCTGCCCGACGCGCTGGAACGCGCGGGCCGGCTCGACTGGTCGATGGCCGTCAACGAGTTGCGCGGCATCGAGCGGATGATCGTGATCGGCCGCGGCCTTGGCCTCGCGATCGCGCAGGAGGCCGCGCTGAAGCTGAAGGAAACTTCCGGCATCCAGGCCGAAGCGTTTTCGAGCGCGGAAGTGCGTCATGGTCCGATGGAACTGATCGATCGCGACTATCCGCTGCTCGTGTTCGCACCGCGCGGGCCAGAGCAGGCGGGTCTGCTGCAACTCGCGCACGACATGCGCGCGCGCGGCGCGCGCGTGCTGCTCGCGGCACCCGACGACGTCGCGGACGCTTCGCTGCCGCTCGTCGCTACCGCACACGCGGCGCTCGATCCGATCGCCGCCATCCTGTCCTTTTACGTGATGGCCGCGGATCTTGCCGCCGCGCGCGGGCGCAATCCGGACGCGCCACGCCATCTGAACAAAGTCACCGAAACTCACTGACGAGAACGACGATGCGACGTGTCGAGAAGTCCAACCTGATGAGCCATTCCGAAGATCACATTGTTTTGCTTGCACCGCTGACCGGCCCGGTCGTGCCGCTTGCGAAGGTGCCGGACCCGGTGTTTGCGGGCGGCATGTTCGGCGACGGCATCGGCGTCGATCCGCTCGAGGGGCGGCTCGTCGCGCCGTGCGACGGCGTCGTCACGCATCTCGCGCGCACCGGCCACGCGGTGACGCTCGAGAGCGCCGAAGGCGCGCAGATTCTGCTGCATATCGGTATCGACACGGTCGGGTTGAACGGCAAGGGCTTTGCGCCGATGGTGGGGCAGGGCGCGCAGGTTCGCGCCGGTGACGTGCTGATCGAGTTCGATCAGGATCAGGTCGCGCTGAATGCGCCGAGCCTCGTGTCGGTGATCGCGGTTGCGAATTCGGAAGCGTTCGAAATCATCGAGCGGGCGCCGGACGGTCACGTCAAGGCAGGCGAAACGCCGCTGCTGGTGCTGCGCGCGCGCGAAGGCGTCAGCCATGACGCGGTGCGCGAGGCGTGCGCCGCGCAGGTGATGGACGAAGCGCGCCGGCAGATCACGCTGACGCACGCGGGCGGTCTGCATGCGCGGCCCGCGGCGCGAGCGCGGGAAGCGGCGCGCGGCTTCGACGCGCGCGTCGAAGTGCGCTACGACGGACGCAAGGCGCCGATCGAAAGCGTCGTGGGTCTGCTCGGACTCGGTGCCGGCGAAGGCGCGAGCGTCGAGTTGCTCGGCGTCGGTCCGCAGGCGCAGGCGGCGGTCGATGCGATCGCCGATGAACTGACGCGCGAAGCGCACGGTGACGTGGAACAGAAACCCGCGCGGCCGGCGACAGCACCGGCGAGCGTGGTTGCCACGCCCGCCGCGGGCGAGCCGCTCGCGCCGAATACGCTCGCTGGCGTATGCGCGGCGCCGGGCGTCGCGGTCGGCAAGCTGGTGCGCTGGGACGACGCGGACGTCGATCCGCCGGAGCAGGCGAGCGGCACGTCGGCGGCGGAGAGCCGTCTGCTCGACAAGGCGATCGCGACCGTCGACGCCGATCTCGACACGATCGTGCGCGATGCGTCGCAACGCGGCTCGGTCGGCGAGGCGGGGATTTTCGCGGTGCATCGCGTGCTGCTCGAAGATCCGACGCTGCTCGACGCCGCGCGCGATCTGATCAGCCTCGGCAAGAGCGCGGGTTTTGCGTGGCGCGAGGCGATCCGCGCGCAAATAGACATCCTGAGTAATGTCGAAGACGCACTGCTCGCCGAGCGGGCCGCCGATCTGCGCGACATTGAAAAGCGCGTGCAGCGCGCGCTCGGCTACACGAGCAGCGCGGCCCGCACGCTGCCGGACGAGGCAGTGCTCGCGGCCGACGAATTCACGCCGTCGGATCTGTCGTCGCTCGATCGCACGCGTGTGACCGCGCTCGTGATGGCGCGCGGCGGCGCGACCTCGCACGCGGCGATTCTCGCGCGTCAGGCGGGCATCCCGGCGCTGGTCGCGGTCGGCGACGCGTTGCATGCGATTCCCGATGGCACGCAGGTGGTGGTGAACGCGAGCACCGGCCGGCTCGAATTCGCGCCGACCGAACTCGACGTCGAACGCGCCCGGTGCGAACGCAGCCGCCTCGCCGACGTGCGCGAAGCGAATCGCCGCACGTCGCAACAGGCAGCGGCGACCTCCGACGGCCGCGCGATCGAAGTGGCCGCCAACATCGCCACACTCGACGACGCGAACGCCGCGGTCGACAACGGCGCCGACTCGGTCGGCCTGCTGCGCACCGAGCTGCTGTTCATCCACCGCCCGGCCGCGCCGAGCGCGGACGAGCATCGCCACAGCTATCAGGCGATCGTCGATGCGCTGCGCGGCCGCACCGCGATCATCCGCACGCTCGATGTCGGCGCGGACAAGGAAGTCGACTATCTGACGCTGCCGCCCGAGCCGAACCCCGCGCTCGGCCTGCGCGGCGTGCGCCTCGCGCAGGTGCGCCCCGATCTGCTCGACGACCAGCTGCGTGGCCTGCTCGCGGTGCGTCCGATCGGCGCCGTGCGCATCCTGCTGCCGATGATCACCGACGCGGGCGAACTGATCCGCATCCGCAAGCGTATCGACGAACTCGCACGCGAAGCGGGCAGCACCGAGCCGGTCGAAGTGGGTGTGATGATCGAAGTGCCGTCGGCTGCATTGCTCGCCGATCAGCTCGCACAGCACGCCGATTTCCTGTCGATCGGCACCAACGACCTGACCCAATACACGCTCGCGATGGACCGCTGCCAGCCCGATCTCGCGGCGCAGGCGGACGGCCTGCATCCGGCGGTGCTGCGGCTGATCGCGGCGACCGTCGAAGGTGCAGCGAAGCACGGCAAATGGGTCGGCGTGTGCGGCGCGCTCGCCGGCGACCCGCTCGCGATGCCGCTGCTGGTGGGCCTGGGTGTGACCGAGCTATCGGTCGACCCGGTCTCGGTGCCCGGCATCAAGGCACGCGTGCGTACGCTCGACTATCAGTTGTGCCGTCAGCGTGCCCGCGATGCGCTCGCGCTCGACTCGGCGCAGGCGGTTCGAGCCGCAAGCCGCGCGACGTGGCCGCTCGATTGACGGATTAATCAATTGGAGAACCCGCACGCCGTGCGTCCGGCAGTACGGCTGCCTTCACGCGCGGCGCGCTTCTCCGCATCGCTGCACTACTCACCGAAGAACGTACCCCCGAGACAAAACTGGAGATACCGATGGATGCAAATCCGTTTCTGAAGATACAGCGCCTGGGACGCGCGCTGATGCTGCCGATCGCGGTGCTACCGGTCGCCGGCCTGCTGCTGCGGCTCGGCCAGCCCGACGTGTTCAACATCAAGATGATCGCCGATGCGGGCGGCGCGATCTTCGACAACCTGCCGCTGTTGTTCGCGATCGGCGTGGCGGTCGGCTTCGCGAAAGACAATAACGGCGTCGCGGGTCTGGCTGGCGCGATCGGCTATCTGGTGCAGATCGCGGTGATGAAGGACATCAACGACAAGCTCAACATGGGCGTGCTGTCGGGGATCATCGCGGGGATCGTCGCGGGGCTGCTGTACAACCGCTACAAGGACATCAAGCTGCCCGACTACCTGGCGTTCTTCGGCGGCAAACGCTTCGTGCCGATCGTGACAGGGGTGGTCTGCGTGGTGCTAGGGATCATATTCGGCCACGTGTGGGCACCGGTGCAGAGCGCGATCGACCTGGCCGGCCACTGGCTCACGACGGCCGGCGCGCTCGGCGCCTTCGTGTTCGGTGTGCTGAACCGCTTGCTGCTCGTCACGGGCCTGCATCACATCCTGAACTCGCTGACGTGGTTCGTGTTCGGCAGCTTCACGCCGGCCGGTGGCGCGGCGGTCACGGGCGACCTGCACCGCTTCTTCGCCGGCGACCCGACCGCGGGCACCTTCATGACCGGCTTCTTCCCGGTGATGATGTTCGGCCTGCCGGCCGCGTGTCTGGCGATGTTCCACGAGGTGCCGAAGGAGCGTCGCGCAGTGGCCGGCGGCCTTCTGTTTTCGATGGCGCTCACGTCGTTCCTGACCGGTGTGACCGAGCCGATCGAGTTCAGCTTCATGTTCCTCGCGCCGGTGCTGTATGCGATCCACGCGCTGCTGACGGGGCTGTCGCTCGCGATCTGCTCGGCGCTCGGCATTCACCTCGGCTTCACGTTCTCGGCGGGCTTCATCGACTACGTGCTGAACTTCGGTCTGTCGACGAAGGGCTGGTGGGCGATTCCGCTCGGCCTCGTGTACTCGGTCGTGTACTACGGTCTGTTCCGCTTCTTCATCCGCAAGTTCAACATGGCGACGCCGGGTCGTGAGCCCGCCGCTGCTGAAGAGCAGGTCGAGTCGTTCGCGGCGGGTGGTTTCGTCGCGCCGGCGGCCGGTGCGGCCGTGCCGCGCGCGCAGCGTTATATCGCGGCGCTCGGCGGGGCGGCGAACCTGTCGGTCGTGGATGCATGCACTACGCGTCTGCGTCTGTCGGTCGTCGATGCGGACAAGGTCTCCGACAGCGAACTGAAGTCGATCGGCGCGCGTGGCGTGCTCAAGCGCGGCGCGAATAACGTGCAGGTGATCATCGGACCGGAAGCGGACATCATCGCCGATGAGATGCGTACGGCGATCGCGCAGGGGCAGGGCGACGCAGTGAAGGCGGCTGCTGCTGTAGCGGCGCCGGCTGCTGCCGCGCCGGTCGCGCGAAACGTTGGGCACACCGATGGCGCGCAAGGCGGTCCGCTCGACCCCGATCCGCTGCGCTGGCTCGCCGTGTTGGGCGGCGCGGGCAACGTGGTATCGCTCGATGCGGTGGCGGCGACGCGTCTGCGCGTGGTCGTGCGCGATCCGTCGGCGGTCGATCGTCAGCGTCTCGCGACGCTCGATACGGCATGGGTGTCGACCGACACGTTCCATATCGTCGTCGGCGAGGCCGCGCAGCGCTATGCGCAGAAGCTGGCCGAGCGCCTGTCGTCGCAAGGCGGTGGGGCGGGCGCGGCGCCGGTGCCGGCTTGATCGGTTGATGGCTGTCGGCGATTGTTGAGATAAGAAAGCGGCACCTTTTCCCAAGGTGCCGCTTTCGCGTTTACGACCAAAGCGTGCCGCCTAGCGAGTCACCTGTTTTGCCGAGCGCGCCAACTCGCGCGATTCGAGCCACATCACATTGACGACACCGAACGCCAGTGCGACGCCAACGCCGAGAATCCAGCTGAAATACCACATCACGAACTCCTGTTTTCCTGTTGGAGCATGGTGCCGCTCAATACATCGAATGGTGGTTTTCCTTGATCGCCGCGGCGGTCACCTTGCCGCGCATCACGCGATACACCCAGCCGGTATAGAGCAGGATGATCGGCAGGAACAGGATCACCGCGAACAGCATGATCTCGAGCGTCATCTGGCTCGACGTCGAATCCCACATGGTCAGGCTGCTGCGGCCGTCGAGTGATGAAGGCATGATGAATGGGAACATCGCGAAGCCCGCGGTCAGGATCACGCCAACGACCATCAGCGACGTCGACAGAAACGCCGTCGCCTCGAAGCGCGAGCGCGCGAGCAGCACCGCGAGCACCCCGCCGACGAGACCCGCGAGCGGCGCGATCGCCGTCCACGGATAGAGCGCGTAGTTGTTCAGCCACAAACCCGGCGCGCCGATCACGGTCTTCATCAACGGATTGGAGACCGCGTCGAGCGGCGGCATGTCGACGATCTGATAGCCGCCGATCATCGTCGCGACGAGCGCGCCCGCGACGAGAAACAGCACCAGCGTGCACAGCGCCGCGAGCCGCAGCGCCTTCGACGCGCGCTCGTGAACCTCGCCATCGGTCTTCCACTTGACGAACGCCGCGCCGTGCGCGGCCAGCATCGACACGCTGACGAGACCCGTCAGCAGCGCGAACGGATTGAGCAGGCCGAAGAAGCTGCCGTGATAGGTGACGCGCAGATCGGTGTCGAACGAGAACGGCACGCCTTGCAGCAGATTGCCGAACGCGATGCCGAACACCAGCGCCGGCACGAAGCCGCCGATGAAGAGGCCCCAGTCCCACGCGTTGCGCCAGCGCGGATCCTCGCGCTTGCCGCGATAGTCGAAGCCGACCGGGCGGAAGAACAGCGCGAACAGCACCAGCAGCATCGCGAAGTAGAAGCCCGAGAACGATGCCGCATAGGCGAGCGGCCACGCCGCGAACATCGCGCCGCCTGCGGTCACGAACCAGACCTGGTTGCCTTCCCACGTCGCGCCGACCGTGTTCACGACGATGCGGCGCTCGGAGTCCGTTTTGGCGATGAACGGCAGCAGGATCGCCGCGCCCATGTCGAAGCCGTCGGTGAGCGCGAAGCCGATCAGCAGTACACCGATCAATACCCACCAGATCAGTTTGAGGGCTGCGTAGTCCATATGGCTTATTCCTCTGAGGCGGTGTGGCGGCGCGTCACGCGGCCGTGTTCGACAGCGGCTGCGACACCTGCTGCTCGATCTCGTGGTGATAGCGGCCCGTATGCAGCGACGAAGGGCCGAGCCGCGCGTACTTGAACATCAGCATGATCTCGATGACGAACAGCCCCGTGTAGAACAGCACGAAGCCGGCGATGCTCAGATACAGATCGCGCGGCGTCAGCGTCGATGCGGCCAGGTTGGTCGGCAGAATGCCCGCGATGCTCCACGGCTGGCGGCCCATTTCCGCGACGATCCAGCCGAGTTCGGCGGCAAGCCACGGCAGCGGAATCGCGATGACCGCCCAGCGCAGGAACCAGCGACGCTTTTCGAGCAGCAGCGTGCGCTGCGCGCAGAACCAGAACGCGAGCACGAAGGTCGCGAGGAACAGCAGGCCCAGGCCGACCATCATGCGGAACGAGAAGAACAGCGGCAACACTGGCGGAATCGTGCTCTTTGCCGCGGCCGCGATCTGCTCTGGCGTCGCATCAGTGACGTTCGGCGCGAAGCGCTTGAGCAGCAGGCCGTAGCCGAGATCGTCCTTGTACTTGTCGAACGCGGCGTGCGCTTCGTCGCTCGAGTCGCCGCCTTTCAACTTCTGCAGCGCCGAGAAGGCGAGCATGCCGTTCTTGATGCGCCCCTCGTTTTCGGCGATCAGGTCGCGCAGGCCGACCACGGGTTCGCTCAGCGAGCGCGTCGCGATGATGCCGAGCGCGTACGGCACGCGGATCGCGTAGTCGGTGCGCTGCTCCTTTTGGTTGGGAATACCGAATACCGTGAACGGCGCCGGCGCGGGCGCGGTCTCCCATTCGGATTCGATCGCGGCGAGCTTGACCTGCTGGACTTCACCGGTGCGATAGCCGGATTCGTCGCCGAGCACGATCACGCACAGCGCCGACGCGAGGCCGAAACCGGCGGCGATCGCGAACGAGCGCAGCGCGAATTCGGTGTCGCGGCGCTTCAACAGATACCACGACGACACCCCGAGGACGAACATCGCCGCGGTCACGTAACCGGCCGACACCGTGTGCACGAACTTCACCTGTGCGACCGGGTTGAAGATCACCGCGCCGATGCTGTCGAGCTCCATGCGCATCGTCTGGTAGTTGAACTTCGCGCCGACCGGATTGTTCATCCAGCCGTTGGCAACCAGAATCCACAGCGCCGACAGGTTCGATCCGAGCGCGACACAGAACGTGACGATCAGATGCTGCACTTTCGACAATCTGTTCCAGCCGAAGAAGAACAGACCGACGAACGTCGATTCGAGGAAGAACGCCATCAGTCCTTCGACGGCGAGCGGCACGCCGAAAATGTCGCCGACGTAATGGGAGTAATAGGCCCAGTTGGTGCCGAACTGAAACTCGAGCGTGAGGCCGGTCGCGACGCCCATTGCAAAGTTGATGCCGAACAGCTTGCCCCAGAACTGCGTCATGTCCTTGTAGATCTGCTTGCCGGTCATCACGTAGACCGACTCCATGATGACGAGCAACCAGGCGAGGCCGAGCGTGAGCGGCACGAACAGAAAGTGATAAAGCGCCGTGATGGCGAACTGGAGCCGCGACAGTTCTACGACTTCGCTAACGGGCATGTTGATCACCTCCGGACGGATGCGGGGCGGGCACCGACAGCAGCGCCTGCGCGACCTGCCGAGGCGGCAGCATCATGTGCTCCGCCTGCGGATGACTGAAGAATGTGAACTTGATCGCCAGCAGTAGAGCGAACTTGATGGCGAGGATGATGGCAATATCGCGCGCCGGCGTGGGACCGCGCACCCACCTGGTGAACCCGCCGCGCAAGCGCGACCGGACAGTGCTGCTGCGATTGAGGGCTAGGGTCATGATCGGTCGAAAGACGACTTCACGCCGGAGAGTCCGGCCGGATCCAGACCGCCCTTGCCGTCAGGCAGTCTGGCGAATGCATGCCGATTGTAGGAGGGGGAACCTCGCGCGCTCAGAGTTAGCCATGCGGCATCAGGTCGCGAAACTTGCCGCGTCTGTGCAGTATTGCTACCGGACTTGCGATACGTCAAGAAAGGCTTACCGGCCTCGACAGGCCGGCTTGGGGATAGGCCGACGCGAATGCGCGCCGGCCGGGGGGCGCACGAATGGGCGAAAGGAATGAAAAAGCCCCGCCGTCTTGCGAGGGCGGGGCTCAAGCGCGATGGCCGCTAAATAGTACGCGACCGGCTACCGTGCGTCGCTTTTACCGATCTCTTGGGCAGGACACATTCGACGCGCGCATGGCTTCGACGCATTTACGCGTATTCGGTCAGCGCGCCGCGCATCTTCTTCATCGCGCTGGCTTCGATCTGCCGGATACGCTCGGCCGACACGCCGAACTCGTCGGCCAGCTCGTGCAGCGTGGAGCCGCCCGAGCCGTCGTCGGCCACCTTCAGCCAGCGCGCTTCGATGATGCGGCGGCTGCGCGGATCGAGCGCGTCGAGCGCGCTTGCGATGCCGTCGCTTTGCAGCCGGTCGCGCTGACGCGAAGCCAGCACGGCGGTCGGCTCGCTATGCGAGTCGGCCAGGTAGGCGATCGGCGCGTACGACTCTTCACCGTCTTCGACCTGACCTTCGAGCGCGATATCGCCGCCCGACAGACGCGTTTCCATCTCCGCGACCTCTTCGCGCTTCACGTTCAGTTCCTTCGCGAGACCTTCGATCTCGTCCGGCGTGAACGCGCCGAGGCCCTGCTTGTGGCTGCGCAGGTTGAAGAACAGCTTGCGCTGCGCCTTGGTCGTGGCGACCTTCACCATGCGCCAGTTGCGCAGGATGTATTCGTGGATCTCTGCCTTGATCCAGTGCATCGCGTACGACACGAGGCGTACGTTTTGCTCGGGATCGAAGCGCTTGACCGCTTTCATCAGGCCGATGTTGCCTTCCTGGATCAGGTCGGCGTGCGGCAACCCGTAGCCCAGGTAGTTACGCGCGATCGACACGACGAGTCGCAGGTGCGACAGCACGAGGCGGCGTGCGGCCTCCAGATTGTCGTGTTCGCGCAATTCGGTGGCGAACTGGCGTTCTTCCGCCGGCGTCAGCATTGGAATCCGGTTGACCGCCTGAATGTAGGCGTCGATGTTGCCCAGTTGACCGGACAGCAGCGAGGAATGCGAGAGCGCCAGTGCACCTGCCGGAGCGGCCTTAGCCGACGACGGGCTCAAAGTACTCGGAAGGGTCATTGCATGGCTCACGTGTGAAGCTCCTTTGGAATCAGACAATAGCGTACTCAGTAAACGACTCCAGCGATGGATGTTAGCACTCAGATCTGCCGAGTGCTAATACTTAGAGGTCGCAGGGGTATCCAAGTTCCCGAAAATCCTATTGAATCTTGACTTCTGATAGCCATCATACGCTCTATTTGCGCTGTGTGTTGAGCCCGTACAAATTACCGTTCGAGGCGGCTACAGACTCATGATCGACTGACGTCGTCCGATTTCAGGGAGAATAATTGCCGTTCGGGCGCATTAACTGGAACATACTTGCCCCGGAATCCATGCTTAGAATAAAGGGGGCGCTCGCTTAATAGTCATCAGTATGGGGGGCCGAATGAACAAGAAGAATCTTGTGGTCCGTAGACTTACTCTAAAAAGTGCGTTGGCCGTTCTGCTGCTGGGTGCGGCGGGCGCCTCCCAGGCTGACCGGTTCGGCGTGCAAGTGGCCGCCGGCGTCGGTGATCGTCTCGTCAAGAGGCTCGATCTCGGCGCGGTCTGGGACCCGAACCTCACCTGGTGGCAGATCGGCGACTGGCATTTCGCGCTGATCGGCGAGGCGCACGTCGCGTGGTGGCACACCGATGAAGGAAACGTTCACGACAACATCGGCGAGATCGGCGTGATGCCGGTGATCCGCTTCGTCAAGTCGTCGGGTTCAGTGCGGCCATTCATCGAGGTGGGTGCCGGTGTCGGATTGCTGACCAGTCCGCGCATTTCTTCCGACTTCACGTTGGGCACCGCGTTCCAGTTCACCGAGATGGCGGGCGTTGGGCTGCAGTTCGGCGCTCATCAGCAGTATGCCGCCGGCTACCGCTTCCAGCATGTTTCCAATGGCGGTATCAAAGAGCCGAATCCTGGTATAAATTTCAGCCAGCTATATTTGCAATATCACTTCTGACCGTGGCCCCTTGTGGCTCGCGGTGTTCGAGGGGCTCTGCAATGGCGGCAAAGATGATCGAAGCGATTCGCGGGCTCGAGCGAGAGCGATTTCGCGCGATGGTCGACGGCGACGGGCAGTCGCTCGACACGCTGCTCGCGGACAACGTGAGCTACGTTCATACGAACGGCAAACGCGAGACGAAGCGACAGTTCATCGACGGGATCACCGCGGGGCGCCGTCGTTATCGGCAAATCGAAGTGCAGTCGCAGGAAGTTTTGCCGGCCGGGCGCGAAACCTACGTGGTCACGGGACGCGCGCTGATCGAGATGGAAGCGAACAACGGCGCGCTGCTGTTCCCGATTGCTTATACCGCGATCCACACGCACGAAGACGGCCAGTGGCGGCTGATCGCATGGCAGGCGACGCGTTGCGCGCTGGAGTGAGATTCTCATCGCGCGGGCGCGCCTCGTGAGCGCGCCCATCCTGGCGGCGGAATGCTGGGTGCGCACTCCTCCGCCGCAAGCTCAAGTCGGATTTACGCGATTACGCAATCCTCAGCTTTATCGCGGCTGTTTGCGCCGTATTCATCGCGCTCGGCATCTGCGTCGCGCGGCTCGCGTGTGCCGCGCATCGCCACTTCTCCCGCATATGGATGCCGCGCGGCCACGGGAAGCCCCGTGCAGTGCTCCGCCACACGCCGGATCGTCGCGAGATCCGAGAAATCCAGACCGCTGTCGATACCCATCGTGTCGAGATTCATCGCGAGCGTGACGAGATCGACGTTGCCGGTGCGTTCGCCATTGCCGAACAGACAGCCTTCGATGCGATCCGCGCCCGCCAGCAGCGCGAGCTGCGCCGCGGCCACCGCGGTGCCGCGATCGTTGTGCGGATGCACCGACAGCACAATGCTGTCGCGGTAGCCGAGGTTGCGGTGCATCCATTCGATCTGGTCGGCGAATACGTTCGGCGTGGCCGCTTCGACGCTCGCCGGCAGGTTGACGATCATCTTGTGATGGCGCGTCGGCCGCCACATTTGCGCGACCGCGTCGCACACCTCGCGTGCGAACGGCAGCTCGGTCGTGTTGAAGGTCTCGGGCGAGTACTGGAAGATCCAGTGTGTGCCCGGCCGCGCCTGCGCATGTTCCTTGATGACGCGCGTGCCTTCGACTGCGAGCGCCTTGATCTCGTCCTTCGATTGCTGAAACACGATGCGCCGGAACGACGGGCAGATCGCGTTATACAGATGCACGATCGCGCGCGGAGCGCCGTCGAGCGCATCGAACGTGCGTGCGATCAGCTCCGCGCGCGACGGCACGAAGACCTCGATCGTGACGTCGTCGGGAATGCGCCGCTCGTCGATCAGCTTGCGCACGAAGTCGAAATCGGTCTGCGACGCCGACGGAAAACCCACTTCGATTTCCTTGAAACCGATCGCGACCAGCATCTCGAAGTACTCGAGCTTCTGCGCGGCGTTCATCGGTTCGATCAGCGCCTGGTTGCCGTCGCGCAGGTCGGTGCTCATCCAGACGGGCGCGGCGTCGATCGTGCGACTCGGCCACTTGCGACCGGTCAGGCGCACGGCGGGAAAAGGGCGGTACTTTTCAGCGGGATTGCGCAACATGGTGAAGTGCCTCATTCGTGGTGTCGTCGGCGGAGGTTGGGACGTCGAGCGGTTGGCCGACTGTCACGCATGCACGATGCGGATGCCCGAGGCAACGTGCATTTGATCCTCTCGCTTCGTCCGCGCGGTAAACGGACGAATACAAACGACGACAAGATTGTGGAGAACTACGACGGGGTGAAGCGAAACTGCGGGAACTACCGGGAGGACCGCCGACGGCAACCGGAGCTGCCAGCGCGCGGCGCTACGCGTGACTTACGCCAGGCGTAGCGATATGGGCCGCGCTAGGCGGCCGGAGATAATTCGGAGGGTGTTCGGAAGGGAACGCATGGGGCCAAATGTATGACGGCGTGTGCTGGCCTGTCAACCCGCGACCGTCAGGCCGCCGTCTTCGCGATATCGACGATCAGCTCGACCTGCCGTTCGATCGCGCCAGGCGCCGGTGCTTCGCCGCGCAGCACGGCGTCGATCCAGGCGGCCGTGGTCGCGGCGTCGCGCGCTTCGGGCAGCTCGACTTCGGGCGCATCGGGCGACGAGCGCTCGTGCGGCAGCCGCGTCTCGCAGATGCCGTCATGCAGCCAGTCGACCTGCACCTGGCGGCGCGTATCCGCCACCGCCTCGCCTTCGGTGCCGCGCGCGAGCAGCGCACCGCCGACGGCCGCATCGGGATGCGTGATGAACAGCTGCGTAAGGCTGTCGCGATACGGCGGATGCGTGTAATTCACGAGCCGCAGCCCCGCGGGCGCGAATGGCTGCAGCAGCTTCACCAGCGTATGCGTCGAGTTGCGCACGCCCATGCGCCGGCGCAGCGCGAGCAGGCGCGCGAGCTTGGGCGCGAGTACGTCGATCGACGCGAACGCGACGCGACGCTCGGCGAGACCCGCTTCGATCTGCGCGTGCGACTGCGCATGGGCGATGCGCAGATGCGTGAAGATTTCCGCGCTCGTCACGCGACCCGGATCTTCGGTGACGCCGTGGACGAGCACCGGCACGCCTTCGCGCGCGAGCAGCAGCGCAAGCAGCGGCACGAGGTTCGGCTGCTTGCGCGCGCCGTTGTACGACGGAATCGACACGGGCCGAAACGCGCCGTGCGGCAGCCGCACCGGCTCGAACGACGTATGCGCTGCGGCCAGCATCGCGGCGAGTTCGTCGGCGGTTTCGCCTTTCACGCGATACGCGAGCAGCACCGCGCCGAGCTCGAGCTCGGCGACGCGGCCGTCGAGCATCGCGGTGTAGAGCGCGCGGGTGTCGTCGGCGGTCAGCGCGCGGGCGCCGTTCGGGCCGCGGCCGATTTCCTTGATGAAGCGGGCGCAGGGGAAGGGAGAAGTCGTAGTGGTCGAGTCGGTCATCGTGCGCAGAGGGCGGGTGGCGTGCCGCGCTTGGGCGTCGGCTACGGCATTCGGGAAGCTATTCGGTGTGAGTATCGCATCTATGGCGAGCGGGCGAACAGCGGCGCAGCGGGCACGCGATGACGCGCGACCGCCCGTCTGACACGCACCCGCGCCGTGCCGCGCGTTACACTCGATGTTTCTCGCCGCCTCGGCGGCGCCCATCGAAAAACGGAGAACGGGATGAGTTACGTGTTTGCACCCGCACCGCAGGTCGCGGTGCCGGTCGTCGGGTCGAGCGAGCAGTTCGCGGTGCGCCGCATCTATTGCGTGGGGCGCAACTACGAAGCGCATGCGCGTGAAATGGGCCACGACCCGGACCGCGAACCGCCGTTCTTCTTCTCGAAGCCGGCCGATGCGGTCGTCTACGTCGCGCCGGGCACGACCGGCGAATTCCCGTATCCGTCGCAGACGAAGAACGTCCATTTCGAAATGGAAATGGTCGCGGCGATCGGCGAGGGCGGCAAAGACATCCCCGTCGAGCGCGCGCTCGACCACGTCTACGGCTATGCGCTCGGTCTCGACATGACGCGTCGCGACCTGCAAGGCGAAGCGAAGAAACTGGGCCGTCCCTGGGATACCGCCAAGGGCTTCGATCACTCGGCGCCGTTGGGCCCGATCCATCCGGCTTCAGCAGTTGGTCACATCGGCAAGGGCGCGATCTGGCTTTCGGTGAACGGCGAGGACAAGCAGCGCGCGGACGTGTCGCAACTGATCTGGTCGGTGGCCGAGACGATCGCATATCTGTCGACGCTGTTCGAACTGCGGCCCGGCGACCTGATTTTCACGGGCACGCCGGAAGGCGTCGGCGCGGTCGTGAAGGGTGACCTGATGAAGGGCGGCGTGGACGGACTCGGCGAGTTCAGCGTGCGCGTCGTCTGAGACGGCTTGCGAGCAGGTGGAGGAGGCAGACAACATGAAGCTCTACAGCTATTTCCGTAGCTCGGCGTCGTATCGTGTGCGCATTGCGCTGAACGTGAAGAACCTGTCGTACGACTATGTGCCCGTGCACCTCGTGCGCGAAGGCGGCGAGCAGCTGAAGCCCGAGTATCGCAAGATCAACCCGGACTGCATCGTGCCGACGCTCGCCGACGGCAGTCATTTGCTGCCGCAGTCGCTCGCGATCATCGAGTATCTCGAGGAGACGCATCCGGAGCCGCCGCTGCTGCCGAAGGCGCCGCTCGATCGCGCCTATGTGCGCTCGGTGGCGCTGCAGGTCGCGTGCGAGATTCATCCGCTGAACAATCTGCGCGTGCTGCGCTATCTGAAGCACACGCTGCGAGTCGACGACGACGCGAAGGACGCGTGGTACCGGCACTGGATCGATGCAGGCTTCGCGACGCTGGAGGCGCATCTCGCCGGCGAGGCGCGCACCGGCAAACTGTGTTTCGGCGACACACCGACACTTGCCGACGCGTGCCTGATTCCGCAGGTTTTCAACGCACAGCGCTTCAAGGTCGACACCGCAAAGTTTCCGACGATCCAGCGCATCTACGACCACGCGATGCAACTCGATGCGTTCGCGCGCGCCGCGCCGGGCGTGCAGCCGGATGCGGAGTGAGCGCGGGATCGCGTGACACGGCGACGGCCGCTCGAAACGAAAAAAGGGCACTCTGTGGAGTGCCCTTTTCCTTTTGTTCGCCGCAAGCGGCGAGCGCCGCAGCGCTCACACGTTCGCGCGATCAGCCGCCCAGCAGCGCGTCCGAAAACTCCTCCGCGCTGAACGGCTGCAGATCCTCGACCTTTTCGCCGACGCCGATGAAGTACACCGGAATCGGCCGCTGCCGCGCGATCGCCGCGAGGATACCACCCTTCGCCGTGCCGTCGAGCTTGGTGACGATCAGGCCGGTGAGGCCGAGCGCGTCGTCGAACGCCTTGACCTGCGTGAGCGCGTTCTGTCCGGTGTTGGCGTCGATCACGAGCAGCACTTCGTGCGGCGCGCCGTCCTGCGCCTTGCCGATCACGCGCTTCACCTTGCGCAGCTCTTCCATCAGATGCAGCTGCGTGGGCAGGCGGCCGGCCGTGTCGGCCATCATCACGTCGATCTTGCGCGCGCGCGCGGCGCCGACCGCATCGAAAATCACAGCGGCCGGATCGCCGCTTTCCTGCGCGACCACGGTCACGTTGTTGCGCTGGCCCCAGACGGCGAGCTGCTCGCGCGCGGCGGCGCGGAAGGTGTCGCCGGCGGCGAGCAACACCGACTGGTGAAAGCTCTGCAGATGCTTCGCGAGCTTGCCGATGCTGGTGGTTTTACCCGCGCCGTTGACGCCGGCGATCATCATCACGAGTGGCTGCGCGCGGCCGAGCATTAGCGATTTTTCGAGCGGCTTCAGCAACTCGACGAGCAGCGCGCGCAATGCGGTTTTGACCTGCTGCGGGTCCGTCAGGCGTTCGGTGCGCACTTTCTCGCGCAGCGATTCGAGCAGGAATTCGGTCGCCTCGACGCCGGCGTCCGACATCAGCAGCGCGGTTTCGAGTTCCTCGTACAAGTCCTCGTCGATCTTCGTGCCGACGAAGATGCCGGTCAGGTTCGAACTGGTTTTCGCGAGGCCGCTCTTCAGGCGCGTGAGCCACGAGCGCTTCGCGCCGGCGTCCTGCACGGGCGGCGGGACGATTTCGACGCTGTCGAGGTCGGCGTCTTGCGGTTCGGGCTCCGGCTCGATGATGGTCGTGACCACAGGCGGAGCGGGGGGCGCGGTAGGCGTGACGGGTTCGACGGGCGCAACCTCGGCCGCGTGCGTCGCGTCGTCTTGCGCCGCCAGCGTTTCGTCTGCGGCGGTATCGGACTCTTTCGAACCCTTGAATCGTTTGAAAAAGCTGAACATGATCTGACGTATGGGAGAGCGCGACGATGCGCGCAGCCGGCACGGGACCGGCGAAGCGGTGGGCAGCGCCGGGATGCGAAAGGGCGGGCGCTGGCAGCCGCACATTTTATCAGGCGTGCCGCGGCGCGTCGTATTGGCCGGTCGGCCAGGCTGGACGCGCGCCGCCCCTGTGGTAACGTGGGCGCTCCGGCCCGCGCGCATCGGCGTCGCGGGCATATTCACCACCTAGCTGAAACTGCACGATACTGCATGCCTCGTTTAGCACCTTCACGCGCCGCTGGCGCTTCGTCCAAAGGCGGCAAGCCGCATGCCATTCGCATCATCGGCGGCGACTGGAAACGCACGCCGCTGCCCGTGCTCGATCTGGACGGCTTGCGCCCGACGCCCGACCGCGTCCGCGAAACGCTGTTCAACTGGCTCGGCCAGCGCCTGGACGGCCAGCACTGTCTCGATCTGTTCGCCGGCAGCGGCGCGCTCGGCTTCGAGGCCGCGTCACGCGGCGCGGCGCGCGTGCTGATGGTGGAGCGTCATGCGCGCGCCGCCGGCCAATTGCGCGCGAACCAGCAGCGGCTCGATGCACACGTGATCGAAATCGCCGAGGCGGACGGCCTGCGTCTTGCGGCGAGCCTCGCGCCAGGCTCGTTCGACGTCGTGTTCCTCGATCCACCGTTCGATGCCGACCTGCTCGGCAAGGCGCTCGCGGTGGCCGTGCCGCTCGTGCGCGCCGACGGCTATCTTTATGTCGAGGCCGGCGAAGCGCTCGAACCGACCGCTCATCAGTCGCTCGCGGGCTGGGAGGTCGTGCGGCAGGGCAAGGCGGGCGCAGTGCACTTTCATTTGCTGCAGCGCGAAAATAAGGAATAATGCGCGTTCCAAAAAAGGGCCGGGCGGTTTATCGTCATCCGCGCCGGTGCCAAATGCGTCGCTTGGACGTGCCCTTTTGTCTGAAAAGAGGAGAAGTCTCATGGTAGTCGCCGTGTACCCGGGCACGTTCGACCCGCTGACGCGCGGTCACGAGGACCTCGTTCGGCGCGCGTCGAGCATTTTCGACACGCTGGTGGTGGGTGTGGCCGACAGCCGTGCCAAGAAGCCGTTTTTCACTCTCCAGGAGCGCCTCGCGATCGCGCACGAGGTGCTCGGCCACTACCCGAACGTCCAGGTGATGAGCTTCAAAGGGCTGCTGAAGGACTTCGTGCGGAGCAACAACGCACGGGTGATCGTCAGGGGTCTGCGCGCGGTATCGGACTTCGAGTACGAGTTCCAGATGGCGGGCATGAACCGCTATCTGCTGCCCGACGTCGAGACGATGTTCATGACGCCGTCCGATCAGTATCAGTTCATCTCGGGCACGATCGTGCGGGAGATCGCGCAACTGGGCGGCGACGTCAGCAAGTTCGTATTTCCGTCGGTCGAAAAATGGCTGAAGGAGAAAGTCGCGTCGCTGGATCCGCAGGGCGGTGCCCAGGGGGCGTGAGCCAGAGTCGCGCGAATGGCCGGTTTTGACGGATCATTTAACCGACGCAGTGTAATGTCAGCTACCCTTCGCGGCCTTGGCGAATGCCTCGGCAAGTTTGTCGAAGTGTCGGAGGGCGGCGGGCGTTAGCTCGACCTGTTTGCGGCGAGCATCTTCGGTGTCGTTGAGTAGGAGCCAGCCTTTTTCGCGCATTGACGTGATGCGGGCATGCAAGGTGGCCGGAGACCCGAGCGCGCTTTGGGCCATCATGTCTCGAACCGACAGGCGTTCGTTTTTTTGCCTCATGCGAGCTACGAACTCCAGGATCTTTTCTTCGAGCGGATCGAGCGCGGGAAGTGAGGGAAGACCTCGCAGTGCCTCGGTCAATTGAAGAAATCGAAGATAGATATCAGCAGGGCGGGTCATGACCATCGCTCCAACGAAAACGCCGCTCACCCGAGCGCGAAAAGCGAACCTTTGATACTGCCCAGCGGCAACCGGGCCTCTTTATTTTATCTCCATGTCTAGCTTGGGCGGGCGCTGACGGCACTTCAGGGGCGCGATGGCGACACGCTCATATCGCCTCTCTACGGAGTGCGTATGGCCCTATGGTCGTCGACCAGGGGGCGAAGGCCGTACGGTGCTACGTGCTCATAGAGGATCGGCCAATCGACAGCGAGTAGCGGAATCGTCGGGTCTTTCCGGCACCAGTACGCGACAAACTGCGCCCAGCTCCCGAGGAATATTCCTTCGCCGGAACTCAGCAGACACGGAGGGCGCGCGACCGGCGGAACCAGCATCCGCGGCATTCCCGCCGCGAGGATTTCAAGGGCGTCCGACGATTCGCGTGACGCCAGCAGACTGTCCTCGGTGCCGGCCAAGTATCGACGTACTTCTTCGGCTACGCGTGTGCTGCGAAGCTCCAGGTAAGAAGCCCGGATTTCATCGAGTACGGAAGTGGGCACACGCGAATAATTGGAGTCCCCCAGTCTTTCCAATGCGGCGCGCCTGACGAAGTGAGGAAGCGCCCCCAACGTTGTTTCGCTGCCGAGCAACGCGTCCTGAAAGACCGAATAGCGCGCGAGCCATGGAGCAGGCGCGCGGCCCACGGGGCGGCGTGCAGATGCCCACCGGTTCGACCGGCTAGCGCTTTCCGTTCCAGTCTGCTCTCTCAGGTTCATTGCTATAAAAAACATATCGATATGGACGTGACTCTACACTCTTGTCGAGCCCGGCATAAAGCTATACATGGGTTTTCGGTCGCATCGCTCCGAACTTAAGGGCTCCGCGAAATTTTTCCGTGAGCGTCGCGATGACGCTGACCTAAAGCCTGCTGCCTGTCCTCGCGAAATGCCATATATGCACGCTATGATGCCTTCGGCAAAAGCAACCGAGGATGGCTCACCGCAATGTCTAGCTTACGTTTGCATTTTTGGTCGATCGTTGGGACTGTGATCGCGTTCCTGGTGTCGCTGTGGATCAATCAGGAACTGTTCGCGCACACGTCTTTCGTGCGAGGAGTCAACTGGGTTTACCTGCCGTCTGGTGTTCGGCTTCTCAGCACACTGCTGCTTGGATTCGATGGTGCGATTGGCCTGCTGCTTGCCGGACTGATTACCGACTTTCTCTACTGGTTTCCGCATGACCCGGTGCGTGCAACAGCAGGCGCGTTGCTTGGATCTTTGGCGCCGTATCTGGTGTACCGATTTGCGCTCGAGTATTACGATCTGCGCGCATCGCTGACGAACCTGACGCCGAAGCGGCTTCTCGTTCTGGCTGTCGCCTATTCGGTGGCAAATCCGCTGTTTCATCACCTGTGGTTCGCGCTGACCGGTACGACGAAGAACTGGTTCGAGAGCTTCTTCACGATGTTCGTGGGCGATCTGACCGGCGCGCTGATCATGCTCTATGTGATGAAGTGGCTGCTGGCCTTGTTGCCGAAACAGCCCGGCAATTCCCGCATATCGAATGGCATGTTCAGCATCCAGTTGGCGTTGTACAGCGCATACGCGAACCAGTTGGCAACCAAATCGACCTAGCCAGGCAGCACAGTCGCCCATGATGCTGGCGCGGGATTGCACGACCGTGCGGAGGCGAAAAAGCTATAATGTGTTGTTTTATCTAGCAAAGTTGGTGGCAGCATGGCCCTGATGATTACCGACGAGTGCATCAATTGCGACGTCTGCGAGCCCGAGTGCCCGAACGACGCGATTTCGATGGGTCCGGAAATCTATGTGATCGATCCGAAGAAGTGCACCGAGTGCGTCGGTCATTTCGACGAGCCACAGTGCATCCAGGTGTGCCCGGTCGAGTGCATCCCGCGTGACCCTAATCACCTGGAAACGCCCGAAGGTTTGATGGCGAAATATCACGCGTTGCAGGCCGCCAAGGGCACCTGACGTGCGCGGGTGACGCGCAAAAGAAAACGGCGAAGGCCTGCGGGTCTTCGCCGTTTTTTTGCGGCCGCGTTTCGGTTATCCGATGTAAGCGCTGAATATACCCCGCAACGCGTCGAGCAGGATATCGCATTCGGCATCGGTGCCGACCGAGATCCGCAGATGCTGGTCAATCCGCGGTGCGTTGAAGTGCCGCACGAAAATTTCCTTTTCCCGCAGCCGCGACGCGAGCGTCGCTGCGTCGTACCCTTGATGCCGCGCAAACAGCAGATTCGCGGCCGACGGCACCACCTCGAAGCCGAGCGCGGTCAATTCCGCCGCGAGCCGTTCACGGCTCGCGATCACCTTCGCGCAGCATTCGCGAAACCACGCGTCGTCTTCGTACGCGGCGGTGGCGGCGGCTTGCGCGAGGCGATCGAGCGGGTACGAATTGAAGCTGTCCTTCACGCGATTGAGCGCATCGATCAGCGCCGCATCGCCGAACGCAAAGCCGACGCGCATGCCGGCGAGCGAACGTGACTTCGACACGGTCTGCACGACGAGCAGATTCGGATAGCGGTCGATCAGCGCAATCGCCGACTCGGCGCCGAAGTCGACATAGGCTTCGTCGATCACCACGACCGAATCAGGATGACTCGCGACGAGGCGTTCGATTTCCGCCAGCGGCAGCGGCCGGCCGGTCGGCGCGTTCGGATTCGGAAACAGGATGGCGCCATTGGGCACCGCGTAGTCGTCGACGTTGATCGCGAAGTTCCCATCGAGCGGGACGGTGCGGTAGTCGACTTCGAACAGCTTCGCGTAGGTTGGATAGAAGCTGTACGTGATATCGGGAAACAGCAGCGGCTTGTCGTGCTTCAGCAAGGCCTGAAATGTCAGCGCGAGCACTTCGTCCGAGCCGTTGCCCGCGAATACCTGGTCGGCGCGGATACCGTGATACGCGGCGACCGTTTCGCGCAGCTTGCGTGCGCTCGGATCGGGATAGCGGCGCAGTGTGTCGGCCGTATCGCCAAGCTCGCGGCGGATCGCGTCGAGCACGCGCGGCGACGGCGGATACGGATTCTCATTGGTGTTCAGCTTCACCGGATGCGCGAGCGCGGGCTGCTCGCCCGGCACGTACGGCGTCAGACGGTGAACGATGTCGCTCCAGTAGCGGCTCAAGCGATTCTCCTCGCGGTTGCGGGTTTCGATGGATGTGGCGCGCGTCAGCTGTTGTTGCGATGCAGTTGCATCATTGCGCGTTCGAGCTCGCCTTTGATGATCTGCGGCATCACCGCGAGCGCGCGCTCGATCGACGCGTCGATGACCTCTTGCTCTTCTCGCCGCGGCGGCTTCAGCACATAGTTCGCGACGTCCGGCTTCGCGCCAGCGCGCGCGGTGTCGGGAATCAGGTCGCGCGGATGGCCGATGCCAATCCGCAGCCGCCAGTATTGCTGCGACGACAGATGCGCGCTGATGTCCTTCAGGCCATTATGCCCGCCGCTGCCGCCGCCGAGCTTCAGCTTGACGCTGCCGGGCGGCATGTCGAGCTCGTCGTGCGCGACGAGTATCTCGTCGGGAAGAATCTTGAAGAATTGCGCAAGCGCGACGACCGATTGACCAGAACGGTTCATGTAGGTCTGCGGCTCGAGCAGATGCACTTCCTCGCCATGCAACCGCGCCTTCGCGTAAAAGCCGTGAAAGCGCCGTTCGTCGTGCAGCGTTGTGCCAGCCTCGCGCGCGAGTTGATCGACCAGCCAGAAGCCGGCATTGTGACGCGTCGCGGTGTATTCGGCGCCCGGATTGCCGAGCCCGACGATCAGCTTGATCATGATTGCGTGAGTCCACCAGGTCCGGAAGTGAAACGCTCCGGACTAAAAAGGCCGAAAAAAAACCCGCCAGGGCGAACCTCGGCGGGTCACATCGACCGTTTCATCGGAAACGGATCGAGAGGATTGCTTGCTTCGAACCGAAAGGCTCTTAAGCAGCCGGCGTTTCGCCGCCTTCAGCAGCAGCAGCGTCTTCAGCGATGGCGCCAGCCGGGATCGTTGCAGCAGCGACCACCGGGTTTTCCGCGTCGACGTGGGCGACGAGCGCCACACCTGCCGGCAGCGGGATGTCCTTCGCGTGAACCGATTGACCGGCTTCGATCTTCGCGAGGTCGACTTCGATGAATTCCGGCAGTGCCGACGGCAGGCACTCGATTTCGATTTCGTTGATGACGTGCGAGATCACCGCGCTCGACAGCTTCACTGCCGGGTTGGTTTCCTGGTTCAGGAAGTGCAGCGGCACCTTGGTGTGCAGCTTCTTCGACGCGTCGACGCGCTGGAAGTCCACGTGCAGCACGAGCTGACGGAACGGGTGGTATTGCACGTCGCGCAGCAGAACCTGTTGCGACTTGCCTGCCACTTCCAGATCGAGGATCGACGAGTGGAAAACTTCTTTCTTCAGCGCGTGCCACAGGGCGTTGTGATCGAGTTCGATCAGTTGCGTGTCAGCACCAGCGCCATAAACGATACCCGGGGTCTTGCCCGAGTTACGCAGGCGGCGGCTCGCACCCGTACCTTGCTGGGAACGCTCGAAAGCGACTACTTTCATGTTGAATCTCCAATGCACTGCCCGCGACCAGGCAGTAAAAACAGGGCCTCGAAGCCGTAATGGCTGAGGCCCGGGACAGCGGCAAGAACCTTCGTCCGTTCATGCCGATTGTGCAAAAACGCCGCGTGTCGCATGAAGCGGTACGCGGCGTCTTCGCAAATGCTTAACTTTCAGCGAACAGCGACATCACCGAATCGCCGCGGCGGATGCGGGAGAACGTTTCGGCCAACAAACCGGCGCTCGTCAGCGAACGGATCTTCGCGCACGAACGGGCTTCTTCGCCGAGCGGGATCGTGTCCGTGACTACGAGTTCGTCGAGTGCGGAGGCGGCGATACGCTCGCCCGCGCCGCCCGACAGAACCGGGTGGGTGGCGTAAGCGAATACCTGCTTCGCGCCGCGTTCCTTCAGAACCTGCGCGGCCTTACACAGCGTGCCTGCGGTGTCGACCATGTCGTCCATGATCACGCAGGTGCGGCCTTCGACTTCACCGATGATGTTCATCACTTCGGCGACATTCGCCTTCGGACGACGCTTGTCAATGATCGCGAGATCGCAATTGAGTTGCTTCGCCAATGCACGGGCGCGAACCACACCGCCGACGTCCGGCGAAACAACCATCAGGTTGTCGTAGTTCTGCTTGCGCAGATCGCCAAGCAGCACGGGCGTTGCGTAGATGTTGTCGACCGGGATGTCGAAGAAGCCTTGAATCTGGTCGGCGTGCAGATCCATCGTGATGATCCGCTCGACGCCGGCGATTTCCAGCATGTTCGCCACGACCTTCGCCGAGATGGCGACACGCGCCGAACGCGGACGACGATCCTGGCGGGCATAACCGAAGTAGGGGATGGCTGCGGTGATCCGGCCAGCGGATGCGCGCTTGAGCGCATCGACCATGATCATCAGTTCCATCAGATTATCGTTAGTCGGCGCGCACGTGGATTGCAGGACGAAGACATCCTTGCCGCGCACGTTTTCCTGAATCTCGACCTGGATTTCACCGTCCGAGAAACGGCTAACCATTGCTTTGCCGAGGGGGATACCGAGGTTTTTGACGACTTCCTGTGCAAGCGCGGGATTTGCGTTGCCAGTAAAAACCATCAGGCCGTCATGGCTGCTCATCATGCACCTACTTCAGGCTGGGGGGCGGGAGAATGTGAATTACTGCGGCGAACTACAGCGAACTACGAGAATTTTTTGGCAGGGGAGAAAGGATTCGAACCTTTGCATGCCGGAATCAAAATCCGGTGCCTTAACCAGCTTGGCGACTCCCCTACACTGACTTTGAGCTCCGCCGAACGTGGAGTTTCGTTCGACGATGCAAAACTTATGACGCGAAAGCAAAGAGTGGATGCTGATCCAAGCCCGCGGCTACTGCACTGTTCCATTCGCCGGGCAGCTTGGCTTGCGCCGCTTCTGCTTCAGCTTTGCTACGGAACGCTGCAAAAACACTGGCACCCGACCCGGACATCCGCGCTGGCGCGATGTTCTCAAACCACCGCAACACTTGCGCTACTTCCGCGTACTTTCCTACTACAACCTGCTGCATGTCATTCCGACCGAAGCTTTCTGGCCAATCGGTGTTGCAGCTGTGTTCTGCAGGAAAGTCCGTAATTATGAGAGGCTTTGTATCTCTTGTCAACGCTTTTTCGGAAAAAATCGCTGCAGTTGGAACCTGCACCCTCGGCGTCACTACCAGAAAGTGACGCGGCGGCAATTGTACAACGTCTAATGATTCTCCGACACCCTCTGCGAACGCATTTTTTCCAAATACAAAGAAGGGCACGTCCGCGCCGAGCTTCAACGCAAGATCCTGCAACTCCTGACGCCGCAGATCGAGCTTCCACAGACGATTGAGCGCGAGCAGCGTCGTCGCCGCGTCGGAACTGCCGCCACCGAGGCCCGCGCCCATCGGCAGGCGCTTGTCGATTTCGATATCGACACCTTCGTGAGAGCCCGTATGCGACTTCAGCAACGTCGCGGCCCGTACCGTCAGGTCATGCTCGGGCGGCACGTCGGCGATTTCGGTGCGGCGCGTGATGAGACCGTCATCGCGTCGTGTGAAGTGCAGCGTGTCACCCCAGTCGAGCAACTGGAAGACCGTTTGCAGCGTGTGATAACCATCCGGCCGACGGCCGGTGATGTGCAGGAAGAGATTGAGTTTCGCTGGCGCGAGACAGTCGCGCAGCGAATCGGTTGTTTCGATCATGAGTGAAGGCTACATGCGCCACGGTGGCGCCAAACGGGTAGCAAGGTTACGTGAGCGGATGCCGGGACAAAAGCCCCAGCAACGACGACTCACTGATCCAGCACGAGCTTGATGTCGAGCGGCGGCTCCGAGCGACTCAGATTGACGCGCTTCACGCCGGTGGCTGGTGCATCGGCATAGGCGACATAGTCGATCGTCCAGCCATCCTGGGTGATCTGCTTCAGGCGCGACGGTTGATCCGGATCCTTCTCGGTCTGCGCGCGCGAGGTCGGCGCCGGCGACGGCTGCAGCCAGTAGCGTAATCCTTCGACCGGCAGCGCGAAGCCGAGCGCGTTCTGCATCAGCGTCGACACGTTATCGGCGGTGAGCGGCTGGCGGTTCGGCAACTCGAGCGTCGCCGAAGCCGGCGACGAGGTCACGATGGCCAGCGTCTGGCCGAGCGGATTGCGCAATTGCAGCGTGACGGTGTCGCCGGTTTCCTGCCACGAGAAATTGCCGTAGGCGTTGCGCTGCTGGCCGTTCTGATCGTTGTACTGAACCGCGAAGCGGCCCTGATACGAGCGGCTCGTCTGCGCGGTGACTTCGGTCGCGGCGTTCGATGTGGACGGCCCCTGCGGCTTTACGGACGCGCAGCCGGCCAATGCGACAACCGCTGCCGCCGCGCAACCAAGCGCGATGCCGCGCGGCGCCACGGAAAAAGAAATCAAACGGGAAAGACGCATCAAAGATCGTTTACCTGAAGACGTTGCAACGTTTTGACGAGAGTCTCGTTGTTGGGTTCGAGCTTGCGCGCCTCGCGGAACGCGGCGCGCGCCTGTTCCTGTTCGCCGGCTTTCCACAGCACTTCGCCGAGGTGCGCGCCGATCTCTGCGTTCGGCTGGAGGCTGTATGCCTTGCGCAGCAGCTTGATCGCATCAGCCGTGTTACCCATCCGGTACTTGACCCAGCCGACGCTGTCCATGATGAACGCATCGTTCGGGGCAAGCGCCGAGGCCTTCTCGACCAGCATGTCTGCCTCCGGCAGGCGCTGGTTGCGATCGGCGAGCGAATAGCCGAGCGCGTTATATGCCTGCGGATTGTCCGGCTGCGTCTGGATCAGCTTGCGCAACTGCGCTTCCATGACGTCGTAATGGCCGGTTTTTTCGGCGGCCATCGCGTAGTCGTAGGTGAGGTCGGGGTCGTCGGGAAAGTTCGCCGTGGCTTGCTGCAGACGCGCTTCGGCCTCCGGGTAGCGCTTCGCGTCGAACAGGATCGCTGCATCGGTGCGTGCGATCAGCGCCACGTCACGCGGATCCGAGGTCTGCAAGTTGGCGAGCAACTGGCGCGCCTCTTCGGTCTTGCCCTGCTTCGCGAGCAGTTGGGCGCGCGTGATCTGCGCGGCCAGATATTGCTGACTCGCCGGCGAGATCTTGTTCAGCCAGTCGCTCGCGGCCGCCTCATTCTTCTGTTCGAGCGCTAGCTGCGCGAGATAGATGTAGGCCTGGCCCGCATCGGCGCCCGGCGTCTTCTCGGCCTGCTGCGCGTATTGGATCAAATAGGCCTGCGCGTCGGGGAGATTCTTCTGCTGGATCTTGATCAGTGCGAGCGCCATCAACGGCGTCAGGTCGTTGGCGTTTGCCTTGCGCATGATCTCGAACTGCTTCTGCGCGTCGTCGAGACGGTCGCTCGCGAGATACATCTGCGCGAGCGCGAGCCGCGCGTCATGCGATTTCGGATTCTGCTGCACGTACTTTTCGAGCGACGCGATGCCTTCCTTGCGCTCCTCCGGGCCCATTTGCGACAGCACCAACGCTGCGGGCAGATAGTCGGGCTTGATCGTGAGCGCCTGCTCGAGCGACTTTCGCGCACCCGGCGCGTCGTCGGCCAGCAGCTGCTGGCGCGCGACGGCCAGTTGCGCTTCCGGCCGCTTCATATCGTTCTTCAGCAGGTCCTGCAACACGTGCAGGCCACCGACGCGGTTCGGGCCGCGCGACAACAGCAATTGCAGCGCGAGGATCGCGCTGCCGCGATTTTCCTCAGGTACCTTCGCGAGTTCCTGCGACAGGATCGGCGACGCATCGTCGGGCCTGCCGGACAGCACGAGCAGCGACGCGTCGAGTTGCGCGGCGCGTTCCGAACCGGGCGCGTACTGTTGCCACAGTTGCGCGGCGGCGAGCGCGTCCGACGGGCTCTGCGCGGCCAGCGCGATTTCGGTGGCGCGTTGCGCCATGCGCGGGTCGTGCGTGTCGCGCGCGAGCGCGAGGTAGGTCTGATAGGCCGGCGCCGGCTGATCGCGCTGTAGCGCGATCTCGGCGGCCAGCACCTGGAAGACGATCTGGCTTGACAGCGGCACCCCGGGCAGCGACTTTTCGTCTTCCGGGGTTGACGGACCCAGCGGGTCCGGCATCGTGACCGACGTGTCGTCGGAATCTGGCGACTGGTCCTGCGCATGCGCGGGCACGGCGGCCAGCGCCCACAATGCGAGCGCACCTGCACCAAGGATCCGGCGCGCGGACACGGCGAGCGGCACGTTGGACACACGCGCGCGGCGCTTTGAAAGCAGCTTCACGAAGGACACGTTCATGGAAATCCGTTCAATGTTTCAGTCGATTGTAACGCGCTCGCTACAATACGCGCACAACCACTCACGCAAGTAGCAGACCAATCAGCCATGCCAGAGTTGCCAGAAGTCGAGGTTACCCGACGAGGGATCGAACCGTATGTGTCCGGGCGCAAGGTTGAGCGCGTGGATGTGCGGACGGCTGCGCTGCGCTGGCCGATTCCGGCCGACCTTGCGAAAACCTTGCGTGGCCATGTGGTGCGCAAAGTCGAGCGACGCGGCAAGTATCTGCTGTTCGAAATCGACGCAGGGTGGTTCATCGTGCACCTCGGCATGACGGGCACGTTGCGCGTTCTGCGTCATGTGCCGCATCCGCCGGCCGCGGCGAAGCACGATCATGTGGACTGGATCTTCGACGACTTCATCTTGCGCTATCGTGATCCGCGCCGCTTCGGCGCGGTGCTGTGGCATCCGCGCGAGGAAGGCGACATCCTCGAGCATCCGCTGCTCGCGAGCCTTGGCGTCGAGCCTTTCTCGCCGGCGTTTTCAGGCGCGCTGATGCATCGGTTGACGCGCGGGCGCAAGGTGTCGGTGAAGCAGGCTCTGCTGGCGGGCGACATCGTGGTGGGCGTGGGCAATATCTACGCGTCGGAAAGTCTCTTTCGCGCGGGCATCCGGCCGACCACCGCGGCGGGCCGCGTGTCGCTCGTGCGTTATGAACTGCTGGCCGATGCCGTGCGCGTGACACTCGCCGCCGCGATCGACAAGGGCGGCAGCACGCTGCGCGATTTCGTCGGCAGCAACGGCGAAAGCGGCTATTTCCAGCTCGACTACTTCGTCTATGATCGCGCGGGCCTGCCATGCCGTGTGTGTGGAACGCCAATCAAACAGATCGTGCAGGGACAACGCTCCACGTACTTCTGTCCCACTTGCCAGCGTTAAATTCTCGATGCCTTCCCGCCTGACTCCAACGACCGCCGCGCGCTCCAGCGCGTCCGGCGCCACGTCCGCTTTCACGCCGATGCCTGATTTTTCCGCGCGTCTGATCGCCTGGCAGCGCCAGCATGGCCGCCACGATCTCCCGTGGCAGAACACGCGTGACCCGTATCGGATCTGGCTGTCCGAAATCATGCTGCAGCAGACCCAGGTCTCGACGGTAATACCGTACTACGCGAAATTTCTCGCGCGATTCCAGGATGTCGCCGCGCTCGCCGCGGCGCCGTCCGATGACGTGATGGCACTGTGGGCCGGCCTCGGTTACTACACGCGCGCGCGCAATCTGCATCGCTGCGCGCAGGTCGTCGTCGAGCAGCATGGCGGCGCGTTTCCCGCGTCGGTCGACGAGCTCGCCGAGTTGCCCGGCATTGGCCGCTCGACGGCCGCGGCGATCGCGTCGTTCGCGTTCGGCGCGCGCGCGACGATTCTCGATGGCAACGTGAAGCGGGTGCTCGCGCGGGTGTTCGGCGTCGAAGGTTTCCCGGGCGAGAAGAAAGTCGAGAACGCGATGTGGACGCTCGCGGAATCACTATTGCCGTCGAATGCGTCGAACGCGGAGGTCAGCGCCTACACGCAGGGCTTGATGGATCTCGGCGCGACCTTGTGTGCGCGCGGCAAACCCGACTGTACGCGCTGTCCGTTCGCGCCGGACTGCGTCGCCAACGTCAGCGGACGTCAGCGGGAATTGCCGACCGCGCGCCCGAAAAAAGCGGTGCCGACGCGACGCACATGGATGCTGGTGCTGCGCGACGGCAATGCGGTGATGCTCGAGCGACGGCCGCCGTCGGGCATCTGGGGCGGTCTATGGAGTCTGCCCGAAGCCGCCGACGAAGCGACGCTCGCCGAGCTGGCGCGCGTGTTCGGCAGCGATGGCGAAGTGTCGGCGCTTGCGTCGTTCTCGCACGTGTTCACGCATTTCAAGCTCGACATCGAACCGCGGCTTGCCGAGCTCGATCGCGGTGTCGGCGCTCTCGCCGCGCTCAACGATGCGGACACCGCCTGGGTTGCGCTCAGCGATCTGGATTCGTTCGGCGTGCCGGCGCCGGTGCGCAAGCTGCTCGCCAGTCTGCATGGTTCGTTGATCTAGCGGAAGGACGACTTCAGGATTTCACAGCAATTGATGCTGCTGCATGTAGTGATGCACGACGTCGATGCGCGCGCCGGCGTCGGTCAGTTCCATCAGCTTTTGCCGCGCGCGCAACGCGATTGGCAGAACCTCCGCGAGACGGTTGGACACCCACGACGGATCGTCCAGCCGGAACGGTTCCGCGAACGGCAGGCTGTCCGGATCGCGTTCGCGGATCGTCGCGATAATCCGCTCGAGCACTTCCGCGCACGCGCCGAATTTGGCCAATAGCTCATTGCCTTCGAGCGGCAGGTCGTCGGCGAGCGGCTCGGCCATGCCGACCAGCAGACCGCTCGCTTCGACGCGATGCGACAACAGGCGAAAGCGCTTCGTGCCGCGTGCGCGAATTAGCAACATGCCGAAAGCCTCGACGTCGCATTCGTCGATTTCGGCGAGACAGCCGATCGTTTCGGGCACCGAAGGTTCTTCCTCACGCGCGACTTCGGCGCCGCTTTTCAGCATACACACGCCGAACGGTGTTTTTTCGCGCAGGCAGTCACGCGCCATGTCGAGGTAGCGCGCTTCGAAGATCTTTAGCGGCAGCAAGCCATCGGGAAATAGCACCGTATGCAGCGGAAACAGCGGCAAATCGGCGTACACAGTAGGCGTAGAGGACATGGCGCAACGCTTCGGGTTAAGGCCGCGCGATGCGGCCGGTTAAGCCACCAGCTTCGATGATTCGCCGACGTCGACCGGCGCATCGCGGTGCCGCACGATCACATTCGCCGATGTTGCGAGACGCGCGGCGAGCGTCTCCGCGATGAATACCGAGCGGTGCTGGCCGCCCGTGCAACCGATTGCGACGGTCAGATAACTGCGATTGTCGTCGCGGAAATGCGGCAGCCACTTGGACAGATACTTCTCGATGTCGTCGATCATCTCGTGGACGACCGGCTGCGCATCGAGAAAGTCCATTACAGGTTTGTCGAGGCCGGTGAGCGGCCTCAATTCATGATCGTAGTATGGGTTCGGCAGCGTGCGTACGTCGAATACGAAATCCGCGTCGAGCGGTACGCCGCGCTTGAAGCCAAACGACTCGAACATCAGTACGAGCCCTGCGTCCTCCTGTTCGATGAAGCGCTTGACCCATGCGCGCAGCACGTTCGCGCGCAGATTGCTCGTGTCGATCTGATGGCCGAATTCGGCAAGTCCCGCGACCAGTTCACGCTCGCGTTCGATCGCTTCGGCGAGCGACGTGAGCAGGCCGACGTCCGCGTCGTGCGCGGGCGAGCCGGACAACGGATGGCGGCGACGCGTTTCGGAAAAGCGTTGAATCAGCGACTGCGTGCTCGCGCTCAGAAACAGCACGCGCACGTCATGCGAGCGCTTGAGGTCGCGGATCATTGCGGGCATTTCGTCGAGCGACGAACCGGAGCGCGCGTCGATCGCGACCGCGAGACGGTCCTGGCCGTCAGCGGCGAGGTAGGTGGCGAGTTGCTGCAGAAAACGCGGCGGCAGATTGTCGACGCAGTAATAACCCGCGTCTTCGAGCGCGTTCAGGGCAACCGATTTGCCGGAGCCGGAGATACCGGTGATCAGGATTATGCGCATGGAGTCGTCGAAAGCGTAGATTTCATCATAGCATCTGGCCTCCATGCGCGTGCCCGCGTCCTGCCTTCCGCCGGGCGCTTCATGGCGCTGTGATCGGCTTCAGATCAGCTTGCCGGGAAACTGGCTATCGGGATCCTGCATGGCGAGTCGTTGCCGATCCATGAAATCGCGCAGCGTGTCGATACCGCGCAACTGCAGGATCGTATTGCGCACGGCCGCTTCAACCAGAACCGCGAGGTTGCGGCCTGCGGCCACCTGGATCGTCACCTTGCTGATCGGCAGGCCGAGCACGTCGACGGTCTGGCTTTCCAGCGGCAGTCGCTGGAATTCGCCATCGGGGCGGCGCACCAGTTGCACGATCAGCTTCAGTTTCATTTTCCGGCGCACCGCCGTTTCGCCGAAGATCGTCTTGATGTCGAGCAGTCCGAGGCCGCGCACTTCCAGCAGGTTCTGCAGCAGCGGCGGGCAGCGTCCTTCGACGAAGTCCGGGCCGAGGCGCACGAAGTCGACTGCGTCGTCGGCGACGAGACCGTGGCCGCGGCTGATCAGTTCGAGCCCGAGCTCGCTCTTGCCGAGACCCGAGTCGCCGGTCAGCAGCACACCCATGCCGAGGATGTCGAGAAACACGCCGTGCAGCGTCGCGCGCGGCGCGAGAATGCGCGACATGTAAAGTCGCAGACTGTCGATCACCGCGGCCGCCGAGGTCGGAGTCGTGAACAGCGGCGTCGACGAGCGCGTGCAGCGCAGCACAAGCTCAGGCGGCGCAGCGACGCCGCCCGCGACGACGAGAAACGGTGGCTCGAGCGCAATCAGCTCGGCCATGTGGCGCGAGCGGTCTTCATCGGTCTGACGTTTGTAGTAGTCGATTTCCGCATCGCCGAGCACCTGGATCCGGTTCGGGTGGATCAGGTTCAGGTGGCCGACGAGGTCGGCGCTCGAGGTGGCATTGGCGACCGATTCCGAAGAGAAGCCGCGCTCCCAGCCTTCATGCCCCGTGAGCCAGCTGAGTTTCAGCATGGCGGCGTTGTCGTCGAAAATGCTCTGGGCGTTGATGCTGGACGTATCCATGAGTCAGTGACTCCAGTGTTAGCCGCTTGCCGGGCCTTACCTGCGTGTGTGCGCGCGTATCTACTACCGCCGCCGTTGCATCAAGGTTGCCACTGAGTAAGCAGGCGATGCAACGATTCGCGGTCTTCTTCGGTGTGCAGCCGCTCGCGGGCGTCGCGATCGGACAGCAATTGCGCGATCTCGGAAAGAATTTCGAGGTGCTGTTGAGTGGCCTGCTCGGGGACGAGCAGGAAGATCAGCAGCGAGACCGGCTGGCCGTCCGGCGCTTCGAAGGGGATGGGTTCCGCGAGTCTGACGAATGCGGCGAGCGGTTGCTTGAGGCCCTTGATCCGCCCGTGCGGAATCGCGACGCCTTCGCCGAGCCCTGTCGAGCCGAGTCGTTCTCGCGCAAAAAGATTGTCTGTGACGGTACTGCGGGCGATGCCGTTCTGGTTCTCGAAGATCAGGCCCGCTTGCTCGAACACGCGTTTCTTGCTGGTGACCGATAGTCCGATGACGACGTTCTCGAGGGGAAGAAATTTGGCTAAACGATTCATGTTGACAGGCGAAAACGTGGCCTGAGTTCTCCCCAACGGGGCGGTTGAGTGACGTTCCATTCGTTCGATGCTGGCGAAGACGGACGGTGGAGTCGATCGCGAAAGCGTGAGATTTCGACCGGCCGTACTTCATCAGAACTGGCTTGACCCCGATGGTAACCGGAACATTATAGAACAGGGTGACAGCCGATGGTGCGGCGCGCCATCTATGCATATCAGGTTTTTCACCGCTTGCGGTGCGGAATATGTCGCGCTGCGCAAACGTCTGCGGGAATGGTTGAGCCTGGCTGCGGCGACGGGGCGCCGGCGCAGTGCGCAAGCCGGGCGCTGAAACGAAAAACCGCCCGGTTGTGGGCGGCTTGACGAGTCCCAGAGAAATCAGCAATTCCCTCTAGTTTCTCCTATTGCGGCGGCACGTCCAGTTGCGGCGCCGGCTGATACTTGATCGCTTCGTGCTGATGGCCTTGCAGGCGATCCTTGTGGCGTATCACCTGTCTGTCGAGCTTGTCGATCATCAGATCGATTGCAGCGTACAAATCACTGTCACAACTCTCGACGAAAATATCCTTGCCCTTCAGGTGGAGGTTGATTTCCACCTTTTGGCGCTTCTCCTTTTCCTTATGGTTGTCGACCGAGAGGACCACACTGCCGTCGATGACCTGATCGAAATGTCTTAGCACCCTGTCCAGTTTGGTGATCACGTATTCGCGCAACGCAGGCGTTACTTCGAGGTGGTGTCCACTGATCTTGAGATTCATAGTGCTTCTCCAAGCTAATGGCCGCTTGGTCCGCACAATGACAAAGGTCCGGTCGATCTGACGGCTTGCCTGTGTCGCCCCCCGGTGACGGACATCTGGCAGGTCGCAGCGGCCGGCCTGTCCGCCAGGTGCGGAGCGGCCGGTAAATGCCCGCTGCAAAACGCGGCGGGCTACAGAGACTTGCGCAGGTTGACTGCCGGGATTTTGAGCGCCTCACGGTATTTCGCAACGGTACGACGTGCGACCACGAAGCCCTGTTCCGCCAGCAGTTCGGCTATGCGACTGTCTGAAAGTGGCGATTTCGGGTTTTCCGCTCCTATCAGTTGTTTGATCAGCGCGCGAATGGCCGTGGAGGAGGCCGCGCCGCCGGTGTCCGTCGAAACGTGTGAGCCGAAAAAGTACTTGAATTCCAGCGTTCCGAAAGGGGTCAGCATGTATTTACCGGTTGTCACACGCGAGACAGTCGACTCGTGTAGGCCCAGCGTATCAGCTATTTCCCGCAAAACCAAGGGGCGCATGGCGATTTCGCCGTGCACAAAAAAGCTCTTTTGACGCTCGACAATCGCCTGCGCAACTCGCAGGATCGTCTCGAAACGCTGCTGGATGTTTTTGATCAGCCAGCGTGCTTCCTGGAGTTGCTGGCGCAACGATCCGCTGCCCGGATCGCCCCGGTTGTTGCGCAGAATATTCGCGTACAGATGGTTGATGCGCAGCTTCGGCACCACCTCGGGATTCAGCTCCGCCTGCCAACCCTGTGCCGTTTTCCGCACCATGATGTCGGGCACCACGTAGTCCGCTTCGGCCTTGCCGTAGGCGGCGCCAGGAAATGGTTCAAGCGAGCGGATGAGCATGTGCGCGTCACGCAGCTCGTCGTCGCTGGCCTTTAGGTGCTTGCGCAGCCGCGTGAAATCGCGCGCGGCGAGCAGTTCCAGGTAATGGCCGACAATGTCTAGCGCGAGCGCGCGCGTGGGCGATGGATCGAGCCGCAGCAACTGCAGCTTCAGACATTCGGATGCCGAGCGCGCGCCGACGCCGGGCGGGTCGAAGCTATGCAGCAGCGCAAGCGCGGCGTTCAGTTCGTCGACATCGACCTCGAGTTCTTCGGGCAGGTCGGCCAGCACTTCTTCGAGCGTGGCGGCGAGATAGCCGTCGTCGTCGAGCGATTCGATCAGGAACGTGATGAGCGCGCGGTCTCGCGGGCTCGCCTGGGTGACGCGCAGTTGCGCCATCAGGTGGTCGCGCAGCGAAGTGCTCGATTCGTGGATTTGCAGCGGGGGCAGGTCGTCGTCATCCGACGCGGTGCCGGAGCGGCCGTAGTCGTCGAGGTTCCATTGCGACGAATCGCCGCCGCCGTCGCCCGAGAGACCGTTGTATTCGTCGACACCCTGCGGCTCGCCGCTTTCGGCGCGCTCGCCGTTGCCCTCGGAGGAGGCCGAACCGTTGCCGGCCATCGGGTCGGCTGGCGCCGAGGAGCCAGGCGTCTGGGCAATCACGGAACCGTCGGCCGCAACCCGCAACGGGCTCGCGATCCACTCGTCTTCGTTTTCGAGGAGCGGATTCTGCGAGATCGCCATGGCGACTTCCTGCTGCAATTCGAGCGTCGACAACTGCAGCAGCCGGATGGACTGTTGCAGTTGCGGCGTCAGCGCAAGATGCTGCGATAGGCGGAGTTGGAGGCTGGCTTTCATGGCAAGTTGAGATTCATTGTAGAGAGTTTGCCACGACCGCGATACCTTGCGGCACACGCAATTTTTGGGTACGCCGAAATGGCGCGCCGCGCGGCGCCAGCCTGCGCCGCCGGAAAACGGATGTGCGGGTGCCGCAAAAACGGCGTTCCCGGTCCCGCGAGCCGCGAGACCGGGAACGCCGTGTGTGCTTACATGCGGAAGTGCTCGCCCAGATAGACGCGCCGCACGCTTTCGTTTTCGATGATGTCGCTGGGCGCGCCGGCGGCTAGCACGCTGCCGTCGCTGATGATGTACGCGTGATCGCAGATGCCGAGCGTTTCGCGCACGTTGTGGTCGGTAATCAGGACGCCGATATTGCGCTGCTTCAAGAACTTGACGATTTTCTGGATTTCCAGCACGGCGATCGGGTCGACGCCGGCGAACGGTTCGTCGAGCAGAATGAAGCTCGGATTGGTTGCCAGCGCGCGCGCAATTTCAACCCGACGACGCTCGCCGCCGGACAGCGACAGCGCCGGATTTTCGCGCAGATGCGCGATCTGAAGCTCGTCGAGCAGCGCTTCGGTGCGCGACGTGATCGCGTCTTTGCCGAGACGCTTGCCATTTTCGTCGTGCTGCAATTCCAGCACCGCGCGGATATTCTGCTCGACGGTCAACTTGCGGAACACCGACGCTTCCTGTGGCAGATACGACAGGCCGAGCGACGCGCGCTTGTGAATGGGCAGCAGGCTGATCGACTTGCCGTCCAGATCGATTTCGCCGGCGTCGAGCGGCACGAGTCCGACGATCATGTAGAACGACGTGGTCTTGCCGGCACCGTTCGGGCCGAGCAGGCCGACCACTTCGCCGCTCTTCACGTCGAGCGACACGTCCTTGACGACCGTGCGCGAGCCATAGCGCTTTTTCAGATTGCGCACGACCAGCGAACTGCTGGTGCCGGCCGGCTTGCGATGGGGGAGCGGCGTGATTGTGCTGCTGACGGTGCTCACTGGTTCGGCGCTCCCTGGATCGAATTGGACGGCGTGAGCGTGGCCGACGCGCCGGTCAGCGGCGCGGCGCCGGCGTTGCGCGGCGACAGCATCGCGCGCACGCGGCCGGTCGGGTTGCCCGGACCGGCGACGTCCTTGCCCGCCTTGGCGGTGTAAAAGTCGTTCTGGCCGTCGTAGGTGATCACGCTGCCGTGCACCTGGTCGAGCAGCGTCGTCATGCTCTGCAGGCGGCGCACCGTCGCGTTGGTGGTCAGCGTGGTCAGGTCCTGCTTGCCGTCGTAGTCGATGCGGATGGCCGTACCCTCGATGTATTCGTCGAGCCCTTCGCGCTTCTGGCGGAAATACGACAGATTGTTGCCGCTCGAGGTGCCGGTCGCGAACTGGTAGCCCTGCGGGTCTTGCGACACTTCGACGCGATCGGCCTTGATCAGGATCGTTCCTTTGGTCGCCACCACGTGGCCGGTAAAGATGCTGACCTGCCGCAGGTCGTCGTAAGTCATGTTGTCAGCTTCGATGTTCAGCGGCTTGTCCTTGTCGGCGCGGTCCGCGTGCGCGAGCGGCGCGAAGCCGACGAGCGGCAGCGCGACGACGAGCGCAGCAAGTGCGGCGCGGCACGCGCAAAGCGCGCGGGAACGGCCGGTATCAAAACGGGGGAGCGATTCGTTCATGCAGTCACGCCTGGAATGGATTACCCGGTATGCGTTGGCTTAGTGGCCGGAATCGGACGCGGCGATTGCGCCTCTTACATTGCCGAACAATTGCATAAACCGGGTGACATTGTTGTATTTCATGCCACTGGCAGTCATCACCGACATGCCGCGCTGAAGTTTAACTGGCTTTTCAGTCTCGATCACATCGTCGTTGACGAGGACCCTGAAATGCTCGGAGTCGGCCTGCATCTGCGGATCGCCGCCGCCGGGCGCGCGCAGGATGCGGGCGTTCTGGTACAGATTGACGATCGACGCATCCGCGTTGACCGTGCCGGTATCGCCGGTCGCGGTCACGATCGGCTTGCCGGGCTGGAACGCGCGCATCGCCGGCTTGACGAGGTCGCTCATTTCGTCGTCCTCGTAATGGATCAGCGACTGCGCGGTCAGCCGGTACTGCGTCGCGCCCGACTGGTCGAGCTCGGACACCGAGAAGTTGTCCGCGAAGTAGTCCGGCGTGTGCTCTTTCGGGCGCGCCACGTTGTCGGTCTTGCGCGGCAACGTGGCTTGCAGCAGCCACCACGTGATGCCGGCGAGCGCCGCCATCGCGATGAGCGGGATCAGCGAAGTCAGGCGAAACTGGTTCATCCCACGAGGCCCCGTTGCTCGCCGCTGCACGCCGCCGCAAGCAGTGCTTCATATTTCTGCTGCGCGCGCAGCAGCGTGTCGACCACTTCGCGTGCCGCGCCGTGGCCGCCGCGCGCCTCGCTGACCCAATGCGCACGCGCGATCACTTCGGGATGCGAATTGGCCGGCGCAGCCGCGAAGCCGACGCGCAGCATTACCGCGAGATCGACCCAGTCGTCGCCCATGTAACCGCATTCCTCGGCGGTGAGGCCGGTTTGCCGCAGCAGGTCGGCGAACGCCTGCGGCTTGTCCTGCACCCCCTGGTAGACGTGCGTGATGTTCAATTCTTTCACCCGCGCCGCCACGATGCCGGACTGGCGCCCGGTGATGATGGCCGTTTCGATGCCGGCCTGGCGCAGCAGCTTCATGCCGTGGCCGTCCATCGAGTTGAAGCCTTTCATCGTGTCGCCTTCCGCCGTGAACAGCAGGCCGCCGTCGGTCAGTACGCCGTCGACGTCGAAAATCATCAGCTTCACACGGCTTGCGCGTTCGGTAGCGGTAGGGGGAGCAACTGCCATCAGATCACCTTCTTCGAAAACAGGTCGTGCATGTTGAGCGCGCCGATTAGCTTGCCCGATTCGTCGACGACCAGCATCTGATTGATGCGATAGCGCTCCATCAGTTCCACGGCTTCGACCGCGAGTTGATCCGGCCCGATCGTGCGCGGGCCCGCGGTCATCACCGAACCGATCGGCAACTGGCGAAAATCGCCGTCGCGTTCGAGCACGCGGCGCAGGTCGCCATCCGTGAAGATGCCCGTCACACGGCCTTCCTGGTCAACAACCGAGGTCATGCCCATGCGTTTCGCGGTCAGCTGGAAGAGGGCATCGCTGACGGTCGCCTCGGGTGTGACCTGCGGCAACTGGTCGCCGGTGCGCATGACGTCGCGCACATAGGTAAGCAGGCGTCGGCCGAGCGCGCCGCCCGGATGCGAGCGCGCGAAGTCGTCACGGCCGAAGCCGCGCGCGTCGAGCACCGCGACTGCCAGCGCGTCGCCGAGCGCGAGCGCGGCGGTGGTGCTGGCGGTGGGTGCGAGATTCATCGGACAGGCTTCCTTCGCGACGCCGGAATTCAGATGCACGTCCGCGAGTTGCGCGAGGCTGGAGCCCGGGCGGCCCGTCATCGCGATCAGCTTCGCGCCGATCCGCTTGATGAGCGGCAGGATTGCCATCAGCTCTTCGGTTTCGCCAGAATTGGAGAGCGCGAGGAACACGTCGTCGGCGGTGACCATGCCGAGGTCGCCGTGGCTCGCTTCCGCCGGATGCACGAAGAACGCGGGTGTGCCGGTGCTTGCCAGCGTGGCCGCCAGCTTGCGGGCTATGTGGCCTGATTTGCCGATGCCGGAGACGACCACGCGTCCACGGCAGCCCAGGATGAAATCGACCGCGCCGACAAAACTGCCGTCGAGCTGGTCGCGAAGCGCGCGCACGGCGTCCGCTTCGATGTCGAGTACGTCGCGAGCAAGCGTGAGTGCCCTGTCGCCATTGATTTTCGCTATCATGCGCGGAGTATAGCAAAGGCGCCTGTTCGCCGCGCCGGGCCTACTGTGCCGGGCCGCTGTCTTCGTCGGCCTGCCGATAGTCTCATTTGCAGCTGCTTTGGCGTTCGTTAGCAGCTTTTTGCCGGCCCTATCCATCATGTCGCACGGTGTCTCTCGTGCGCGGTTCCGCTGACGAACGAGGACGCTTCACCCATGCGTTTTTGCCGATGATTTCCCCGCTCGAAATGACGCTGTTTCTGTTGCTGGCATCGGTGGCGGGCGTGGTGATCTTTCGCTTCCTGAATCTGCCGCCGATGCTCGGCTATCTGACGGTCGGCATCGTCGTCGGGCCGCATGCGTTCGGGTTGATTCCCGATTCGGCGGGCGCGCAGAACCTCGCGGAATTCGGCGTCGTGTTCCTGATGTTCTCGATCGGGCTGGAGTTTTCGCTGGCCAAGTTGCGCACGATGCGCCGGCTCGTGTTCGGACTCGGCTTGCTGCAGGTGATCGGCACGGTCGCGGTGGCGGTGTCGCTCGGCTTCGTGCTGGAGCGCTGGGTACATATCACGTGGCAGGCGTGCGTCGCGCTGGGCGGCGCGCTGGCGATGTCGTCGACGGCGATCGTCAGCAAGATGCTCGCGGAGCGGCTCGAGATCGAAACCGAGCACGGCCGCAATATTTTCGGCGTGCTGCTGTTCCAGGATCTCGCGGTGGTGCCGCTGTTGATCATCATTTCGGCGCTCGGCGGGCGCTCGGAGAATCTGGCCAGCGCGCTCGGCATCGCGGCGATCAAGATCGTCGTGGCCCTCGCGCTGCTGCTGATCGTCGGCCAGCGCTTCATGACGCGCTGGTTCAACGTGGTCGCGCGGCGCCGCTCGCAGGAACTGTTCATCCTCAATCTGCTGCTGGTGACGCTCGGCGCCGCGTTCATCACCGACAAATTCGGGCTGTCGCTCGCGCTCGGCGCGTTCATCGCCGGCATGCTGATCGCCGAGACGCCGTACCGGCATCAGGTGGAAGAGGACATCAAGCCGTTTCGCGACGTGCTGCTCGGGCTCTTCTTCGTGACCACCGGCATGCTGCTCAATCCGCGCGTGATCTGGGAGCATCCGCTCGTCGTGCTGGCGTTTTTCGTCGGCCCCGTGTTGCTGAAGATGGTCATGATTACCGGCCTCGCGCGGCTTTTCGGCGCGACCCCGGGCGTGGCGATGCGCACCGGCATCGGTCTCGCGCAGGCGGGTGAGTTCGGATTCGTGCTGTTGAACCTGATCCTCGACCGGCATCTGGTCGACGCGACCCTGTTGCAGACGATTCTTGCCGCGATGCTGCTGTCGATGCTCGCCGCGCCGTTCATGATCCAGAACGCGGACCGCGTCGTGCTGCGGCTGTCGTCGACCGAATGGATGATGCAGTCGTTGCAGATGACGCGCATCGCGACCCAGAGCCTGAAGCAGAGCGGCCACGTGATTATCTGCGGCTATGGGCGCGCCGGGCAGAACCTCGCGCGCATGCTCGAGCATGAAGGGCTCTCGTATGTCGCGCTCGACCTCGATCCCGACCGCGTCGCGGCGGCAGCGGCGGCTGGTGAATCGGTCGTGTTCGGCGACGCGGGGCGGCGCGAGTCGCTGCTGGCCGCGGGCCTGCATCGCGCGGCCGCGATCGCGATCACCTACGCGAACACGCCGTCGGCACTGCGCGTGCTGCACAACATTCACGAGATGGAGCCGACGCTGCCGGTCATCGTGCGTACCGTCGACGACGCCGATCTGGAGAAACTGCTCGCCGCCGGCGCGACCGAGGTGATTCCGGAGATCGTCGAGGGCAGCCTGATGCTCGCGTCGCATACGCTCGTCGTGATGGGCGTGCCGATGCGCCGCGTGGTGCGACGCGTCGAGGAGATGCGCGACGAACGCTACTCGCTGTTGCGCGGCTATTTCCACGGTGCCGACGACATCGACGACGACGACGGTCACGAGCAGGTGCGGCTACAATCGGTGCCGGTCGACGAGAGCTCCGACGCGGTGGGCCGTACGCTCGCCGAGGTGGGCCTGTACGAACTCGGTGTCGAAGTGACCGCGATCCGCCGGCACGGCATCCGCGGCGTCGAACCGGACCCGTCGACGAAACTGCGCGCGAGCGACATCGTGGTGCTGCGCGGTCTGCCCGAGCAACTGGCGCAAGCCGAGGAGCGGCTGTCGCAGCATCGCCGCGCCGCCGCGGCCTGAACCCGTGAACCCGGACCGTTCTGGCGGGCGACCCTGATTCAAGCTTTTCACCGGACCTGCCGAGGTCCATCCGGAGACATCATGTCCAACGCGCTCGCGAGCGCGCCGCTCGATGCGGCCGACTACCTCAGAAGTCACATTCGCACGGTGCCCGACTGGCCGCAGCCGGGCGTGCAGTTCCGCGACATCACGCCGCTGCTGCGCGAGCCGAAGTCGCTGCGCGTGCTGATCGACCTGTTCGTGCAGCGCTATATCGATGCGAAGCTCGATTACATCGCCGGGCTCGATGCGCGCGGCTTCATCATCGGGCCGATCGTCGCGCACGAACTGAGCCTTGGCTTCATCCCGATTCGCAAGGCGGGCAAGCTGCCGTACAAGCGGATCTCGCAATCGTATGAACTGGAATACGGCACCGCGACCGTGGAGATTCACGAGGATGCGTGCGAGCCGGGCGACCGCGTCGTGATCATCGACGACCTGATCGCGACCGGCGGCACGATGATGGCCGGCAAGCTGCTGCTCGAGCGGCTCGGCGCGGTCGTCGTGGAAGGCGCGGCGATCGTCGACCTGCCGGACCTGGGCGGTTCGAAGCTGCTGTGCGAGGGCGGTCTTGCCCTCTATACAGTGACGAGTTTCGGCGGTCACTGAGCCGGGAGGCCGTTACAGCGCGCGGTCGGGTTTTTCGCCCTACCAGCTGTTAAAGCCGTACGAGCCGCACAAGCTCCGTTGGCCGCACCAGGCCAACCGGGTTCCACGACATGGCTCACCGCCAGGGCTCATCAGCCGCCCAACCAGAAGGCCACCACGATGCCCAATTTCCTGCTGTTTCTCGCCACTTCGATTGCGATCACCGTGGCGCCCGGCCCCGACAATCTGCAGGTGCTCGCGCGCGGCATCTCCCAGGGCCGCGCGGCCGGCCTCGTCGCCGCGCTCGGCTTTGCCGCCGGCATCACCTTTCATACGACGCTCGCGGCGCTCGGCGTTGCCGCGCTGCTGCGTTCGTCGCCGCTCGCGTTCGAAGCGATCAAGCTCGCCGGCGCCGCGTATCTGGTGTGGATCGGCATCAAGGCGTTGCGCAGCCAGGGACTCGCGACCGCCCACGAGCGTGCGCCGCAGCCGCTTTCGGCAGTGTTTCGCCAGAGCGTGCTCGGCAATCTGATGAATCCGAAGGTCACGCTGTTCTTCGTCGTGTTTCTGCCGCAGTTCGTGCAACCCGGCGGGGCGCAGAGCGTGACCGTGCAGATGCTGGAGCTCGGCGCGCTGTTCATGCTGCAGACCGTCGTGGTGTTTTCGCTGTTCGGCGTGTGCGCGGGGATCATCGGCAGCTGGCTCAGACGGCGGCCGCGTGTCGGCCTGTGGCTCGATCGCGTGGCTGGTGCGACGTTCATCGCGATCGGGATTCGCGTCGCGCTGCGCGACTGACGCGCGTCACGCGACCCCCTGTTTCCGCTTTGCCAGGTTCGCCACGACGGCGGACAGTTTGGAGTTTTCGATGACTTTGCCTTGCATCATCGCCGCGCGCCGCTTCGACGCGAACGCGCATCGGCCGTTTCTGATCGGCGCCGAACAGGTCGGCTGGATTCGCGAGCGCGACGTGCCGCTGCTCGCGCGCTGGCCCGACGTGTTCGAGATTACGAACAACGGCGTGACGCTCTGCGCGACCTTCGATACCGTCGATTTGCGCAGCGCGGCGCTCGCTTCCGTGATCGGCGCGCTCGCCGCCGATGGCCGTATCCCCGGCTGGCGCAACGAAACCTACGCGATCCGCAACGCGTTCGACGCGCCGCCGCTCGCGTATATCGAGCGCGCGGCGTCGCGCTTCTTCGGCACGATGACGTACGCGGTGCATCTGAACGGCGTCGTAGAATATGCGGATGGCGGGGCGTCCTTTGGCGGAGCGCCCTTTGGCGGTGCGCCCTCTGGCGGAGCGCCCCGTGGCGCGCCGCAATTGTGGATCGCGCGCCGCAGCGACACGAAGGCCACCGATCCCGGCATGCTCGACAACGTCGTCGCGGGCGGGATCGGCTGGGGCTTCGGCATCGCCGAAACGATCGTCAAGGAGTGCTGGGAAGAAGCGGGCATTCCAGCGGAGATCGCGGCGAGCGCGGTCGCGGGCCGCACCGCGCATGTGCTGCAATCGCTGCCGGAAGGCACGCAGGCCGAGCAGATTTTCATCTACGACCTCGCGCTGCCAGCCGACTTCGCGCCGCGCAACCAGGACGGCGAAGTGGGCGAACACCGGCTCGCGCGCATTGACGAAGTCGCGCGCTGGATCGAGGAAGGCGCGCTGACCGTCGATGCCAGCCTCGCGACGCTCGATTGCCTGCTGCGCCGCCGCTGGATCGACGAGGACGCGTGCGAGGGCATCGACGCGCTGTTCGCGCCGCCGTCGCTGGGCTAACTGACGCTCATCGGTCAGGCCCGCCCGCGCAGCCAGTACCCACTGAAACAAACCACGCATTGAAGAAGGGAGTCACCGAGGTCATGTCGACCGATCACAGCTTTATCCTCAAACTGTCGTGCGCCGACCGGCCCGGCATCGTTCACGCCGTGTCGGGCTTTCTGTTCGAGCGGGGCAGCAATATTCTCGACTCCGCGCAGTTCGGCGACAGCCGCACCGGCGAGTTCTTCATGCGCGTGCATTTTCAGCAGGTGGGCGGCGATCCGGGACTGGACGCGCTGCGCGCGTCGTTCGTGGCCCTCGCCGAGCAGTTCGGCATGAGCTGGGAGTTGCACGACGCGAACGTGAAGCCGCGCGTCGTGATCATGGTGTCGAAGATCGGCCACTGCCTGAACGATCTGCTGTTCCGCTACCGCACCGGTCAACTCAACATCGAGATCCCGGCGATCATCTCGAACCACAAGGAGTTCTACCAGCTCGCCGCGAGCTACGACATCCCGTTCCATCACTTCCCACTGCTCGGCGGCACGCCCGAAGCGAAAACCGCGCAGGAAGCGCGCGTGCTCGAAGTGATCAACGAGCATCAGGCCGACCTCGTGGTGCTCGCGCGCTACATGCAGATCCTGTCGCCGAACCTGTGCGAGGCGCTCGCCGGCCGCGCGATCAACATCCACCACTCGTTCCTGCCAAGCTTCAAGGGTGCGAAGCCGTACTACCAGGCGTTCGACCGCGGCGTGAAGCTGATCGGCGCGACGGCTCACTATGTGACGACCGATCTCGACGAAGGTCCGATCATCGAGCAGGAAGTCGAGCGCGTCGACCACAGCATGACGCCGGAGCAACTGACGGCGATCGGCCGCGACGTCGAGTGCGTGACGCTCGCGCGCGCGGTGAAGTGGCACGTCGAGCACCGTGTCGTGCTGAACGGCAGCAAGACGGTGGTGTTCCGCTAAAAATTGCGCCGGTAACACCGCGCCGGCCGAGGCCGGCGTGGCGCTTTCCCCGCTTGTATTACGAACGCGCTGCCGCGCTGCCCGTGCTTTTCCCGGGATTCGCGTTTTGCGCGGAACGGCGGCGCGCGCTCAGTTTCTTCAGCCAGATCAGAAGGCCCGTGACGCTCAGCACGGCCACCGCTAACCCCACCGCGCTGATCAGAATCCGCCCGCCGAGTCCGAGAATGCGCCCCGAGTGCAGCGGATACTGCATCTGCAGGAAGATGTCGCCGGCCGTGCCGTGGCCGGGAATCCGCGTGGCGAGCCGCTTGCCGGTGGCGGCGTCCCAATACATCCATGGGTTGCCGAGGCCGGTGTCGCCGTGGTCGTTGCCGGCCGTGTAGAAGCCGACGCCGTACGTATGCATGAATTCGGCGTAGTAGAGCCCGCCCGGTGGCGCGGCGACATGCATCTCCTTGCCGGCTTGCTCGGCGAGCTCGACGATGCGCTCGCGGCTCAGCACCTGATCGCCCGGTTGCGGCGTGCGCAGGATTTCGGGGTCGCTGAACGGATCGGGCGTCACTGTCGACAGTCGTGACACGATCGGCCGCACCACCTGCGACGACAGATTCATCGAAATCGACGTCAGCGCGACGATCGCCAGCAGGCCCCAGATCCATACGCCGCCGGAGCGGTGCAGATCGAACGTCAACGCATAGCCGCCGCGTTTCAGGCGGAACGCGAACGACTTGCGCCAGGCCTTCAGGCTCGGAAACGACAGGCACAGCGCAATCACGCTATCGAACAGCCACACGATGCCGACGATCCCCATCAGCCACGTGCCGATGTCAATGCCGCCGATGAACGGCAACTGCAGCGTGTAGTGCAGCTTGTAGATGAACGGAATCAGGTTGAGCCGCGCGAGCGACATGGCGCCCCATTCACGGCGTCCCTGGATCTCGCCGGTGACGGGATCGACGGCGATCTGGTTGAAGTCGAGCGGGTAGGGCTGCTTCGTCGCCGGGTCGGTGCGCGGCAGCACCATCATTTGCAGCGCGTGACCCGGTTCGACCTCGAGCGGCAGATAGGTCACCCGAAGACGCGGATCGGCGGCTTCGACGCGATTCGCCAGTTCGAGCCCGGACAGCGTCGGCCCGGCCGTGCGAGCCAGGTAGAACGACGGGTTCAGCGCGGCATCGAGCTCGTGGTCCCACGCGATGATCGCGCCCGTAAGTCCCGCGACAAACAGAAACAGTGCGGTCGCGACGCCGAACCAGCGGTGCAGGCGGACGAGCTGGCGTCTCATGCGAGAGCCAGGGGGAATCGCGGGCGGGAAACCAGGTGAAACGTCACGATGCGGACTGATTGTAAATAGGAATTGTTCGCATCTTAGGGGGTAGTGCCGTCGGCTGCAAGTTTTCTGTCAGCAGCAGGCGACGATGCCGCTTCGCTTTCGTCGCCTGACTGGACTGCTGGGCGGTGCGTGCTGAGGAGCGTTAGTGAGTGCTGACTTTGAAGCTCACCCTAGTCCCGCTCACACCAACCGCAAATAAATCAGCTCCCGCTTGATGTACGCATAAAAAATCGGCGCGGCGATGACCCCGGCGATACCGAACGCTGCTTCCATCACCAGCATCGCGATCAGCAGTTCCCACGCGCGCGCCTCGATTTGACCGCCGACGATCCGCGCGTTCAGAAAGTACTCGAGCTTGTGAATCAGGATCAGGAACACGAGCGACATGATCGCCGCCGGAAAACTCACCGACAGCGCGACCGCGACGATGATGGTGTTCGAGATCAGATTGCCGATCACCGGCAGCAGACCCACGATGAACGTGACGAGCACCAGCGTTTTCGACAGCGGCAGCCGGTCGTGGAAGGTCGGCAGGATCACGAGCAGGAAGATCGCCGTGAATACCGCGTTGAGTGCGGAAATCTTCACCTGCGCGAACACGATGCGGCGAAACGCGTCGGCAAAACGCGTGACGCGCGTGACGAACGCGGTGGACAGCGGCAGCCGCTGCATATGCTTCTGGGCGCCGACTGCGATGATCGCGCCGATGATCATGCCGATCAGCACGTGCGTGAACGCGCGCGCCGCGGTCGTGCCGCTTTGCTGCAGCATGTTCGCGTGCGTGTGCATCAGTTCCGCGGCCTTCGTCTTCATCTGCTCGGTGTCGACCGGCAGATAGTTCGCGACGAACTGCGGAATCCTGCCGCGCGCCTGGTCGATCAGTTGCATGGCCTGATCGAGCAGCGCCTGCACGCTGGGCACGTCGTTCTCGAAATGCGAGATGATGCCGAGCGTGAGCCCCGTCAGCGCGCCGACGATCACCGTCGACAGGAGCACCACCGCGAGCCAGCGCGCCCGCCTGCTCGACATGTGACGTTCGATGCGCGGCGCGATCATTTGCACGAGCTGAAACACCAGCAGCCCGGCGAGCAGCGCGCCGAGCAGCTTCAGTTCGATGACCGCCCACATGCCGAACAGCATCACGACGTAGCTGCCGATCTCGACCGCCGACAGCTTCGGCAAACTCATGTCGCTGGTCAGCCTGACCGGGCGCGGGCGCAGGTCCTGCACCCGATCTTCTTCGCGCGCCTGATTACGCTTGGTCATGGCTTATCCCGTCTCCAACCTCGATAGTGCAGCGTTATTTTGTACTGGCGGCGCGCTTGAGCAGCGGCGCCAGATATTTTCCGGTAAAACTGGCCTTCGACTTCGCAACTTGCTCGGGCGTGCCTTGGGCGATGATCTGCCCGCCGCCGGCGCCGCCTTCGGGGCCAAGATCGATGACCCAGTCCGCGGTTTTGATTACATCGAGATTATGTTCGATGATCACGACGGTATTACCCTGGTCACGTAACCGGTGTATGACTTCCAGCAACAGCGCGATATCGTGAAAGTGCAGGCCGGTGGTCGGTTCGTCAAGGATGTATAGCGTGCGACCGGTATCGCGTTTGCTCAGTTCCAGCGACAGTTTCACCCGCTGTGCCTCGCCGCCCGACAGTGTGGTGGCCGACTGCCCAAGGCGAATATAGCCGAGACCGACGTCCAGCAGGGTTTTCAGCTTGCGCGCGACGACCGGCACGGCCTTGAAGAACTCGTACGCGTGTTCGACCGTCATGTCGAGCACTTCGCTGATGTTGCTGCCTTTGTACTGGATGTCGAGCGTTTCGCGGTTGTAACGCTTGCCGTGGCAGACGTCGCACGGCACGTACACGTCGGGCAGGAAGTGCATTTCGACCTTCAGCACGCCGTCGCCCTGGCACGATTCGCAGCGCCCGCCCTTGACGTTGAACGAGAAGCGGCCCGGGTCGTAGCCGCGCTCCTTGGCGGCCGGCACGCCCGCGAACAGCTCGCGGATCGGCGTGAACAGGCCGGTGTAGGTTGCCGGATTCGAGCGCGGCGTGCGGCCGATCGGCGACTGGTCGACGTTGATCACCTTGTCGAAGTGCTCGAGGCCCTCGATCGACTCGTACGGCGCCGGCTCCGTGGCCGAGCCGTACAGATGATGCGCGACCGCCTGATACAGCGTGTCGTTGATCAGCGTCGACTTGCCCGAGCCGGACACGCCGGTCACGCAGGTCAGCAAACCGACCGGCAGATCGAGCGTCACGTTGTGCAGATTGTTGCCGTACGCCTCGACGATGCGCAGGTGCCGCTCGTCCGGTTCCTTGCGCTCGTCCGGGTATTCGATCGTGCGCGCGCCCGACATGTACTGGCCCGTCAGCGACGCCGCGTTCTTCTGTATCTCTTTGGGCGTGCCCTCTGCGATCACCATGCCGCCATGTTCGCCGGCGCCCGGGCCCATGTCGACCACGTAGTCGGCCATGCGGATCATGTCCTCGTCGTGCTCGACGACGATCACCGAGTTGCCGAGGTCGCGCAGATGCTTGAGCGTCGAGATCAGCCGGTCGTTGTCGCGCTGATGCAGGCCGATCGACGGTTCATCGAGCACGTACATCACGCCGGTCAGCCCCGAGCCGATCTGCGAGGCGAGGCGAATGCGCTGCGCTTCACCGCCCGACAGCGTTTCCGCGCTGCGCTCGAGCGACAGGTAATCGAGCCCGACGTTGTTCAGGAACATCAGTCGCGCGACGATTTCCTTCACGACCTTGTCGGCAATCTCGCGCTTCGAGCCTTCGAGGCGCAGCGTCTGGAAGTAGCCGAGCGCATCGCGCAACGGCCAGCCGCTGATCTCGAAGATGCCGCGCGCGTCGCTGTCGGCGCCGATGCGCACGAACCGCGCCTCGCGACGCAGCCGGGTGCCCGCGCACGCCGGGCACGGCTGGTTGTTCTGATACTTGGCGAGTTCTTCGCGTACCGCGGACGAATCGGTTTCGCGGTAGCGCCGCTCCAGATTTGGGATGATCCCTTCGAACACGTGCTCGCGCACCGACGTGCGGCCGCGCTCGTTGATGTACGAGAACGGAATCTCCTGCTTGCCCGAACCGTACAACAAGATCTTTCGGACTTTTTCCGGCAGGTCCTCGAATGCGGTGTCGATGTCGAAGTCGTAGAACGCCGCGAGGCTCTGCAGCATCTGGAAGTAGAACTGGTTGCGCCGGTCCCAACCTTTGACGGCCCCCGCCGCGAGCGACAGCGACGGATGCGCGACCACCCGCTTCGGATCGAAGAACGTGATCTGGCCGAGGCCGTCGCACTCGGGGCACGCACCCATCGGGTTGTTGAACGAGAACAGCCGCGGCTCGAGTTCCTGCAGCGAATACGAGCAGATCGGGCAGGCGAACTTCGAGCTGAACAGGTGCTCCTTGTCGCTATCCATTTCGAGCGCGATCGCGCGGCCATCGGCGAGACGCAGCGCCGTTTCGAACGATTCGGCGAGACGCTGCTTCATGTCGGGACGCACGCGCAAACGGTCGATCACGACGTCGATCGTGTGCTTGTCGTTTTTCTTCAGCTTCGGCAGCGAGTCGACTTCGTAGATTTTCGCGCTGCCTTCGTTGGCGGTGCCGCCGCCCGAGCGCACGCGAAAGCGCACGAAGCCTTGCGCCTGCATGTCCTCGAACAGATCGGTGTGCTCGCCCTTGCGATCGCTGACGACGGGCGCGAGGATCATCACGCGCGTTTCTTCAGGCAGTGCGAGCGCCGCGTCGACCATCTGGGACACGCTTTGCGCTTCGAGCGGAATTTCGTGATCGGGGCAGTAGGGCGTGCCGACGCGCGCGAACAGCAGACGCAGATAATCGTGGATTTCGGTGACGGTGCCGACCGTCGAACGCGGATTGTGTGAGGTCGCCTTCTGCTCGATCGAGATAGCCGGCGACAACCCTTCGATCAGGTCGACGTCGGGCTTTTCCATCAGTTGCAGGAACTGCCGTGCATAGGCGGACAGACTTTCGACGTAGCGCCGCTGCCCTTCCGCGTACAGCGTATCGAACGCCAGCGACGATTTGCCGGAGCCCGAAAGCCCCGTGATAACGACGAGCTTGTGACGCGGTAGGTCGAGATTGACGTTCTTCAGGTTGTGGGTGCGAGCCCCACGAATACGGATTTGTTCCACGGATTTATTCCATGAACTGCGGAAAGGGAAAGAGGCCAAACCTGCTACTATAACGACTTTTGTGCGACACGCGTCGCATCGACTGGACGGCGCAAGCCGTCCCATTGGTGGCACCTTGGGCCACCCCTTGTGTAGCAAACGAAACCGGGTGCTGTATGGCCTGGACTCGTAGCCTTAGACGCTCTGGAGTCCTCGGACTCTTGTGAGTAATTGCATTGGCCTGATTACCGTCAGGCTCCGCCAGTTAGCGGCTTCAATTCCGCTAACAAAGCGGATTGGAGTATGTAATTTTCAGGGTATGTCGAGCGCAAGCCCGGTGTGTCATTGTTCGCCCCGCGGGATGTATCTGCGAGGGAGAGAACCTGCTGTACGACCAGCAGTAGCCTAGGAGGACATGCGTCACTGGCTAACGGTGGGGTGTGAAGCTTCTCTGACAATGTAGCCCCCGGATGTTTCGGGCGGGTGACTACCGCGAGGAAGTCACTCGGAGACTCCTAGCAGCAAGGGGGTCAAGGAGCTAGGCTGGCTGATACGGTTAATGTAAGTGAACTGCTGATAAACCTCGTGATTATAGAGGTGCCAAAGCTGCTGATAGGCATCAACCAAACGGTGTGCGGTCGGTTGAACCGTTGGAAGTTCGGTTCACGTCGTCGTTAGACCGCCGGGGAAGAGGCAGAACCTAAGTCAGTCGTGTGACATGCCGGGAACGTGGTAAGCCCGTATGGTTGCCTGCGGAGCACTGCAGGCAGGCGGACCGCAAGGAACGCTGTTGACTGTGCGGGTATGGGAGGACGGAAAAAGCGAACGCCGGGCTGTAATGGTCCGGATAGGGATTGAGACATCATCCCACGCGAAAGCGGGCAGACTTCCGTCTGGTCTACCGTCGCAAGATGGCTGACAGACCTTAGGACTTTGGTAGACACGGGCGTTCGCGCCCGTGTGTAGTCGATGGATGAGATGTGGGCGCATGCGCCCACATTTGTTCAACTGTTGTTCCCCAGCGGGGTGTATCTGCCCCGCTGGGGAAGATGCGCCTTCTGCTATGGGAATGATCAACCCAAGGTAGGAGAGCAGCATGAGAGTATCCGTCCGAAAGGATGGATCTGCGCTTTCCCACGCGCCGGACAACTGGTACGCCGTAGATTGGCGTCGGGTCGAACGGACCGTGAGAGGGATGCAGATTCGAATTGCGAAGGCGACGCGGGAAGGTGACTGGCGCAGGGTGAGAGCCCTGCAACGGATGCTGACCCGCACGTTGTCCGCAAAGCTGTACGCGGTACGACGTGTTACGCAGAACCAGGGTGCGCGAACGGCTGGAGTCGATCGCGAGCTATGGGATTCGCCTGAGAGCCGATGGGAAGCCATCGGCCGGTTGAAGCGGCGCGGATACAAGCCTCTGCCATTACGGAGGGTCTTTATCCCCAAGGCCAATGGGAAGGAGCGCCCTCTGGGCATTCCGACCATGCGGGACAGGGCGATGCAGGCCCTGTATCTGCTGGCGCTGGAGCCGGTATCGGAATCGACGAGCGATCCGAACTCTTACGGGTTCAGACTTAATCGTTCGACGGCCGACGCCATGTCGCAGATCTTCGTCGCCATGTCCCAGAAGGGCTCTGCCCGGTGGGTGCTGGAAGCGGACATCAAAGGCTGCTTTGACTGGATCAATCACGACTGGCTGGCTGCCAATGTCCCAATGGACAGAGGCATTCTGCTTAAGTGGTTGAAGGCTGGCCTGATTTATAAAGGTCAGTTGCAGGCGACGGAGGCCGGTACGCCGCAGGGGGGCATCATTTCCCCGACGCTGGCCAATGTAACGCTGAATGGGTTGGAACGTGAACTAGCTGCGCACCTCGGTGCGAAGTTCGGGATCGCGAAAGCCAAGAAGCTGAAAGTGAATGTGGTGCGATACGCGGATGATTTTGTTATCACCGGCGACTCGAAAGAGATGCTGGAGAGCGAGGTCAAGCCTTGGGTGGAAGCATTCCTTGCTGTCCGGGGACTGCGACTGTCGGAGGAGAAAACGCGGATCACCCACATTGATGACGGCTTCGATTTCCTTGGGTGGAATTTCCGGAAGTACTCGGGAAAACTGCTCATCAAGCCGAGCAAGAAAAACGCGCAAGCGTTCTATCGCAAGGTGTCGGAAACGATCAGCGGCAACAAGACGGTGAGGCAGGAGGATCTGATCCGGCTGCTGAACCCGATGCTACGGGGCTGGGCGCAGTATCACAGTCCCGTCGTGGCCAAGGAGGCGTACAACCGCATGGAGTATCTGGTTTTCCGGAGACTCTGGTGGTGGTCGAGGAGGCGACACCCGCAGAAGAACGCCAGATGGGTGGGACAGAAGTACTTCCACTCCGTTGGTGAACGACAGTGGGTCTTTGCCGCTCCCGTGGTTTGGAAAGACGGTAGCAAGGGACTGTTTGAGTTGTACCAGATCAACGGTACGGCCATCAAACGGCACAAGAAGGTGAAAGGGGACTACCATCCCTTTGATCCGACGTGGGAGCAGTATGGCGAGCAGTTGCGTCAGGAACGCATGTGGGAATCGGTGCGTTACCGGAAGCAATGGGCGACGCTATATATGTCGCAGAGCGGGCTGTGTGCGCACTGTGGCTGTGCCCTGACGGAGGACACCGGCTGGCATGACCATCATCTGGAGTATCGGATGCATGGCGGGTCGGACGCGTTGTCCAACCGGGTACTGCTTCACCCGCACTGCCACCAGCAGGTGCACGCTGGTAAAATCGTAGTAGCTAAGCCGGTTCTGTCGTAGACAGAACTTAGTTTGTAGATTTGAGCCGTATGCGTGGAAACTCGCACGTACGGTTCTCGGGGGGCCCGATCTTCGCAAGAAGGTCGGGCTACCCGACCCAGACCGCCGTTACGGCGTGCTGACAGCGGGAAAGAGGCGTAGCTGGGGCCGTTTTCCGCGAGTACAAGATGCCGCGAGCATCGGCGGGGACGGTAGGGCACGGGCTTTGCGCGTCGCTTTGCGACGTCTCCTCGGCGCGGACCTGCCGATATGCCGGAGCTAGCCGCCCGCCTGTTCGTCCTGCTCCACTGTGCTGGCGCTCAAGGCTGTCGCCACGGGCTCGCCCGCCCGGTTCATTCAAACAACGCTTCGATGTCCAATCCGTCCGCCATCTCCACACGCATGAGCGCGCCCGAATTGCGCGCGACCGTGTCGCTTGCCGCCATCTTCGCGCTGCGCATGCTGGGTCTCTTCATGATCATGCCGGTGTTCTCGATCTACGCGAAGACCATCCCGGGTGGCGAGAACGTGCTGCTCGTCGGCATCGCGCTCGGCGCGTACGGCGTCACGCAGTCGATGCTCTACATCTTCTACGGCTGGATCTCCGACAAGATCGGCCGCAAGCCGGTGATCGCGACGGGCCTGCTGATCTTCGCGATCGGCAGCTTCGTCGCGGCGGCCGCGCACGACATGACGTGGATCATCGTCGGCCGGGTGATTCAGGGGATGGGCGCGGTGTCGTCGGCGGTGATCGCTTTCATCGCCGATCTGACCGCGGAGGAACATCGCACGAAGGCGATGGCGATGGTCGGCGGCAGCATCGGTGTGTCGTTCGCGGTCGCGATCGTCGGCGCGCCGATCGTGTTCCATTGGCTCGGCATGAGCGGACTCTTCACGCTGGTCGGCGTGTTCGCGATCCTCGCGATTGGGGTGGTGCTGTGGGTCGTGCCCGATGCGCCGAAGCCGGTGCACGTGCGCGCGCCGTTCGCCGAAGTGCTCCACAACGTCGAGCTGCTGCGCTTGAATTTCGGCGTGCTCGTGCTGCACGCGACGCAAACCGCGCTGTTCCTCGTCGTCCCGCGCATTCTCGAAGCAGGCGGGCTGCCGGTCGCGTCGCACTGGAAGGTGTATCTGCCGGTGATGGGGCTGTCGTTCGTGATGATGGTGCCGGCGATCATCGCCGCCGAGAAGCGCGGCAAGATGAAGATCGTGCTGTTGTCGGCGATCGCCCTTATCCTGATCGGCCAGTTGTTATTGGGCGTTGCTCCGCATACGATTCTAAGTGTGGCGGCGATCCTGTTCGTGTACTTCCTCGGCTTCAATATTCTCGAAGCCTCGCAGCCTTCGCTGGTGTCGAAGCTCGCGCCCGGTACCCGCAAGGGAGCCGCGGCCGGCGTGTACAACACCACGCAGTCGATCGGTCTTGCGCTGGGCGGGATGGTCGGCGGCTGGCTGCTGAAGATGAACGGCCAGAGCGCGGTTTTCTTCGCCTGCTCCGGGCTGGTATTTTGCTGGCTTATAATCGCCGCAAAGATGAAACAGCCGCCGCGCAAGGCATAACGCAGCGTACTCGGGGCACTTCCCGAATCATCCAGAACTCACCCGGCGGCGGGCAGAGGCGCTCTTCTGGTCTCGGGCCTGCCGGCCATGAGACGCGAACCGCGTAGTGCCGCGCCGCCTGCAACAGGAATCAACAGGAGAAATTCATGGCATCCGTGAACAAGGTCATTCTGGTCGGCAACCTCGGCGCCGATCCGGAAGTTCGCTATCTTCCGAGCGGCGACGCAGTGGCGAACATCCGCCTTGCGACGACGGACCGCTACAAGGACAAGGCGTCGGGCGAGATGAAGGAAGCCACCGAGTGGCACCGCGTCGCGTTCTTCGGCCGCCTCGCGGAAATCGTGGCGGAATATCTGAAGAAGGGCTCGTCGGTGTACCTCGAAGGGCGCATCCGCACGCGTAAGTGGCAAGCCCAGGACGGTACCGATCGTTACTCGACCGAAATCGTCGCGGAACAAATGCAGATGCTCGGCGGCCGTGGCGGCGCATCGATGGGTGGCGGCGACGAAGGCGGTTATAGCCGTGGCGAGCCGTCGGAGCGTAGCGGCGGCGGTGGTGGCCGCGGCATGTCGTCGGGCGGCGGCTCGCGCGGCGGCAGCGGCGGTGGCGGCGCGAGCCGTCCGAGCGCGCCGGCTGGTGGCGGCTTCGACGAGATGGACGACGATATTCCGTTCTGACCGTTCCGGCTCCATGCCGACCCGACCAGCGTCCCGCTGATCGATACAACGAGAAAGGCCCGCTTTCTGTGAGGAAAGCGGGCCTTTCTGTTTGGCGGCATTTTTTACGTCACACGCGCGCACGGAGCCTTTCCGCCGAAAATCACCGGCTCAAATGCTCCAGTGCATCCCGCAACGGCAGACTCGAAATCACGATCGGCCCGGTGAACGGCGTATCCAGATCGACGATCACATAAACCGCCGAAGCAATCGACACCGCTCCCAGCGTGATCGTCACCAGCGCCAACGCATTGCGCGGCGCGATCAACCCGAAGCTCAGAAAGATCACGCCTAGCCAGAACGTCAGCGTCTTGAAGAACGGCTGCGAAATCGAGCTGTGCGCTTCCTCGATGATCTTCCAGCGCGCGTCGATGACGCGGCGGTACTGAATCAGCGCGTCATCGAGCGCGCGTTGCTGCAACGCATCCTGCGTGCGCAGTTGTCGCAATTGCCGCCCCACCGTGGTCAGCATGTCGCCCAGACGCACGTTTTCGAGTTGCTGCGAACTGTCGGGCGAACCGAGATCGCGCGGGTAGTCGCCGCTCGGCGCGGGCTCGCGCGGCCACGTCGACGCGATCGCCGCCGCTGTGTACTGGCGCAACAGGCGTCGCGACCCGTCGGCCGCGCTGCCGAGCTCGCGCAGCGTCGTGTCGAATTCGATCAGTTCGGCCGCATAGGTGCGCAGATCGTTCGACGCGGTGTCGAAGCTCGATTTCGCCGATGCCGTCATCAAACCCAGCACCAGCGCGGCGAACGTCACCAGCATGCCGATCACGAGCTGCACCAGCTGTACGGTCTCGTGCGCCTTGTGCTCCTCCGGCAGCAGCGGCCGCACCCCGACGCCGAGGCCGGTGGCGATCAGCAGCAGCGCGAACACGAGTACGGCCGAACCGATTTCCGACATGGGCGCGCTCCGGGCAGGAAGGGGCTTCGACAGAAGGGCTGCAGCAAACGGGCTTCGAGACTCCATTGATGTAACGCAAGCGGGGCGAGCGATCAACCATAAAGTTTTCCACCGATGCGCCGTTGTCCTCAATGTGCTGTTTGCTTAATTTTCAGACAAGTTGCGGACCGGGCCGAACGGCGTGGGCGCAGCCTGCGTGGCCATGCAGCTATCGTCAACGATACGGAACCATCGGCCGGGCAGCCCAAGGAGACCAGTCCGATGTTGAAAAAGCTGTCGATTCGCACCAGCCTCACCCTGATGATCGTGTTCTTCGGCATCGTGCTGCTGCTCGGCGCGGCCGCGGGATTGTTGTCGCTGCGCTCGTCGAACGCGTCGCTGCAGCAGATGTACACGGTCGACACGCCCGCCGTCGCCGACCTCGAAGGCAGCTCCGGCCAGTTGCTGCGGCTGCGTCTGGCGCTTGCGACCTACGCGTCGCTCGTCGCGCTGAACGATCAGGACGGCGCGAGCGCGGTGCTCAAGCGCTTCGATCAGTACCGCAAAGCCTCCGACGAGCGGCTTGCCCACTATTTGAGCCATGCGGGCACGGATGCCGATGAGCAGCGTCTGATCGCCGACATGCAGCAAAAACGCGACGCGTTTCTGCGCGATGGCGTCGATCCGACGCTCGCCGCGCTGAGGTCGAGCGACACCAACGCCTTCCAGCAATTGCAGGCGCATAAGCTGCCATCGCTGTACAGCGCGTACGAGAAGGCAATGCTCGCGCTCGAGCAGTTGCAGCTCGATCATGGCGCCCAGCGCTATAAGGATGCTCAGGACCTGTTCTACGCGATCAGCACCGCGGTGGCGATCGGCATTGCGCTGTCGCTGGTCGGCGGCTTGCTCGCCCGCTTCGTGCTCGTGCGCGCGATCGTCACGCCGGTCGATGCGACGATCGCGCAGTTCCAGCGCATCGCCAATGGCGACCTGAGCGGCCGCGTCGAAGTGCTCGGCGACAACGAAATGGGTCGTCTCGCGGCTGCGCTGCGCAAGATGCAGGAGTCGCTGATCGCGACCGTCAACGCGGTTCGTCAAGGCACCGAATCGATCGATACCGGCGTCAGCGAGATCGCAGCGGGCAACGCCGATCTGTCGCAACGTACCGAGGAGCAGGCCGCGGCGCTCGAGGAAACGGCCGCGAGCATCGAAGAGCTGACCTCGACGGTCAAACAGACGGCCGACAACGCGAAGCAGGCGAGCACGCTCGCGCAGGGCGCCTCGACGCTGGCCGCGCAGGGTGGCGAGTTGACCGACAAGGTGGTCGGCACGATGCACGGCATCGTCGACGATTCGCGACAGATTGCCGATATCGTCGGTGTGATCGAGGGGATCGCGTTTCAGACCAACATCCTCGCGCTGAACGCCGCGGTCGAGGCGGCGCGCGCCGGCGAGCAGGGACGCGGCTTCGCGGTCGTCGCGAGCGAAGTGCGCTCGCTCGCCCAGCGCAGCGCGGCGGCGGCCAAGGAGATCAAGGGCTTGATCGATGCGTCTACCGCGCGCGTGGAGCAGGGCTCGCAGCTCGTCGAACGCTCGGGTACGACGATGAACGACATCGTCGGCGCGATCGCGCGCGTCAGTTCGATCATGAACGAGATCGCGGCGGCGGCGCTCGAACAGAGCACCGGCATCGATCAGGTCAATCGCGCGGTCGGTCAGATGGACGAGGTCACGCAGCAGAACGCGGCGCTCGTCGAGCAGGCGGCCGCGGCGGCGAGTTCGCTGGAAGATCAGGCACGGCGCCTGTCGGCGGCGGTGGCGGTGTTCCAGACCGGCAGCGAGTCGCGCGGCGGTGTTGCTGCGCCGGGCGCGAAGCGGGCCGGAGTTGTCCGCGAGCGCAGCCTGGATAGCGAGTTCGTCGCGGCGTGATGCGAACCGTTGCGCGGGATCACCGCGCAACTTATCCAGTCTCTCTCTATTGGATGGCTTCGTAATACCTCACCACGGCGTCGACTTCCTCAAGCGCCATCGGCGGTGCGAGGTTGCACATCTGCTAGTTGATGTTGTTGCGCCGCGCCCGAAGCGAACGCCTGCATCTGCGCGGTCAGATAAGCCGTTGATTGTCGCCGAGCCACGGCGCCGGGATCTTGAGATCGAGTTGGCCGTGACGCGCGGCGCACGGTCCGAGATTGCGTTGCGGATGGCCCTGCATCACGAGCCCGGTTGCGATAGCGAATGGCTCACGGCGTGACGAGCCACTGCGCTGCGTCACCGCGCGACTTCCCACCTTCCCACTACTGCATGGCCGCGTAATACCTCGCCACGGCGTCCATTTCCTCGGGCGTCATCTGCCGCGCGACGTTGCGCATCTGCTCGTTGATGTCGTTGGCCCGAGCGCCCGAAGCGAACGCCTGCAACTGCGCGGTCAGATAAGCCGCCGACAGTCCGCCGAGCCACGGTGCCGCGCCCTTGCGATCGAGCTGGCCATGGCACGCCGCGCACGGCGCGATATTGCGCTGCGGATCGCCCTGCATCACGAGCCTGACAGCAATCGGATCGGGGCCTTCGCCGGCCCGGGTTTTCTCGGCCGCCGGAGCGAGCGGGAGCGACGCGTAGTAGGCGGCCAGATCGTGCAGATCCTGGTCGCTGCGTCCGGCGATGATCGCCTGCATGACCGCGCTTGGCCGCTGGCCGCTCTGAAAATCGCGCAGTTCCTTGTAGATCGCGTCGGCGTACTGTCCGGCTAGCGGCGGCGCGGTGACCTGCACGGTAGCGAGCACGCCGTGGCACATCGAGCAGTGCTGATTCGCAAGCGTCGCGCCGCGACCGATCGAATCCGCCAACGGGTGATTCGCGCCCGAAGGCGGCAATACGACGACGTCGCTCGGCACCTGGCTCTTCTCATTGCCGCTGTACCAGCTCGACGGCACGCCGGCGGCGCCGCAAATCCGCGCCCACAGGCTGAGGTCGCCGAATGCGGTGCTCGCCGACGGCAGCCACACGAAGCCGATCAGAATCGCGACGATCGCGATCGCAACCGTGCCGCCGACGCTCCACACGAACCACGGATTGCGCAGGGTGAACAGGCGTTCTTCGTTCATCGCGGCGCTCCGACGACGACTGCCGGCACCGAAGTCTGCGGCAGTTTGAGCAACTGGACGATCGGGAAGCTGTAGTTGACGACCGTGAGCCCGATCATCAGCGCGACCCACAGGCCGAAGCCGTTGAGCGCGACCGGCACGCGCTCGACCGGGTGCGCCGCGACCGCGAAACGGAACGCCGGCGGTTCTTCCTCGGGGCCGAACTGCGATTTCGCGAGGATATAAACGAACTGCAGGCCGGACACCAGCAGGATCAGGCCGCCCACCGCCGACATGACGACCCACACGCCCTGTCCCTGCACGCCGGGCATCGCGTAGTCGTAATAGGCCATGCGGCGCGGCGCGCCGAGCAGGCCGACCCAATGCCACGGTATCGTGACCACCATCATGCCGATGAACCACAGCCACAATTGCGTACGCATCAGTTTCACCGACACGATCGCGCGGCCGGTCAGATGCGGCCACAGTTCGTATGCGATCACGAAGTACATGATGACGATCGCGCCGCCGAAAATCAGGTGGAAGTGGCCGGTCACCCACTGCGTGTTGTGCACGGTCGAGTTCAACTGATAGCTCATGTTGATGAGGCCGCCCGCGCCGCCGAAGCCAAGCATCACGAACGAGAACGCGACTGCCAGCATGATCGGGTTGCTCCACGGCAACGCGGTCAGCCAGCCGAGCGCGCCCTTGCCGCCGCGCAGCCGACCGGCGATTTCCACCGACGCGCAGATCGTGAACACGGTCAGCAGCGTCGGCACCGACACCATGCCGGTGAACACCGCGTGCACGAACTTGAAGCCAGCGCCGACTTGCGGATCGACGAACAGGTGATGGATGCCGATCGGCATTGCGAACACGAGGAACAGGATGAACGACACCCGCGCCATCGAGTCGCTGTAGAGCCGTCCGCCGATCGAGCGTGGCACCAGCGTGTAGAACGCGATGTAAGCCGGAAACAGCCAGAAGTAGACGATCGCGTGCAGCGTCCACGAGAACAGCACGCGGGCGAGGCCGGCGTCGATCGTATGGGCGAAGCCTAGCGCGACCGGCAGGATCTGGAACAGGATTTCGAGCGCCGCGCCGACCGCGGTCCAGGCCCACAGGTACGCGCCCGCGACGTTCGCGAACATCGCGAGCGGCACGGGTTTGCCCGGGTTCGCACGCTTCCAGATGCGCAGGTTCACATGCATCAGCGCGACCCAGATCCACGAGCCGACCACTACCAGCACGACGCCGAGGTAGTAGAACGGGCTGCCGATCATCGGCGGATAGAACGTGTAGAGCACCGAGGCGCGGCCGAGCGCGACCGGCACCATCGCCATCACCGCGCCGACCAGCAGCATGATGAGCGCGGCCCACGCCCATTTGAGGCCGACGAGGCGCTGCCCGAGCGAGAGTTCGACGATCGCGTAGCCGAAGGCCATCGCGACCAGCGTCGGCATCACGTAGGCCATCACGGTGCCGTGCGCGGTGACCGAACGGTAGTACAGCTCAGGATCGCCGATCCACGGCAACAGGGGACTGCGCACCAGCATCTGCCATGCGCCGAGGCATAGCGCGATCGCGAACGTGATGAAGGCGAGCCAGAAATGCGCGAGTACGAGTCGCTTAGCGTGGAACACAGCTCAGTCTCCGTGATTGTCGTGCCTGCTCGAAGAAGGCGGCTTTGTCGATCACCTTCACGTGCGCCCACATGGCCTGATGGCCGAAACCGCAGAATTCGTGGCACGGCATCGCGTGATCGGCGGGATGGTCGAACTGCGTGTTCAGCGTCGCGACGTAGCCGGGCACGATCATCGTGTTGATGTTGGTGTCGGTGACGAGCAGGCCGTGCACGACGTCGGCGCTGGTGGTGCGGATCGTGATCGGCGTATCGGCGGGCACCAGCAGACATTGCGGCGTGAACGAGTACTGCTGCGCGACGAAGCGCACGATCACCGAGCCGTCCGGCTGCACCGCGCTGCCTAGGTTGTCTTCGGCGAATTCGCCGGATAGCTGCAGGCGCGACGGATCGATCGTCTCGACGCGCGACGGCGGCATCATCGACCAATGCACGCCCACGAACACGATCACGGCGAGCATCAGCACGATCAGCGCGACCGCGAAGATCGCCCAGCGCCGCTCGGCGCGCAGTGCGACCGCGTGGCCGCTTCCGGGTTGATGTGAGGAGTCGGTCGACATGGTCAGTGGATGATGCCGCGCGGCAGAAACGCGAAAAAGTAGAAGGCGAACCAAATCAGCATCACGATGACCGCGGCGACGCCGGCCAGCGCGATCGCGCCGCGCGGACCGGACGCGACGACGTGCTCGACTTCGTCGTCGGTCGGCGGAGCGGCGCTGGGCGGGTCGTTCGCTTTCATGTCGATGGTTCTCCTATGCGGCGCTTCGGTGTGGCCCTTTCGGGACGGCAACTCAATGCAGCGGTGCCTTGCGCAGCTCGTTGACCTCGCGGGCCGTCACCGGCAGCCCGTGATTGCCCCACGCGGTGCGGATGAAGGTGACGACGGCGGCCGCTTCGGCGTCGTTGAGCTCCTGGCCGAACGGCGGCATGCCGAACGGCTGCGGATTTCGTTTGGTGCCCGGCGGGAAGCCGCCGTTCAGCACGATGCGGATCGGATTGACGGCCGAGTCCATTTCGATCGACTGGTTGCCCGCCAGAGGCGGGTAGTGCGGCAGCTGTCCTTCGCCGTTGTCGCCGTGGCAGATCGCGCACTTGTCCGCATAGATCTGCTTGCCGAGCGCGAACACCTTCGGGTTCGGGTTCGCGCTCGGGCCGGTCTTGCGGCCGCCCTGGTCGGGCAGCGACTTCAGATAGACGGCCATTGCGCGGATGTCTTCCTCGCTCAGATGCTGCAGGCTGTGATAAGTGACCTCGGCCATCGGGCCGTAGACGGCGCCACGATTGGAGATCCCCGCCTGCAGCAGATCGACGATGTCCTGGATGCTCCAGTCGCCGAGGCCGCCGTCCTTGTCCGAAGTGAGCGACGGCGCATACCAGTTCTGCACCGGAATCAGCCCGCCCGCGAACTGCTCGCGCGGCGACGAACCGCCCAGCATATTGATGCGCGTGTGACACATCGTGCAGTGCCCGAGCCCCTCGACCAGATACGCGCCGCGATTCCATTCGACCGATTTGGTCGGGTCGGGCTTGAATTCGCCCTCGTGGAAATACAGCGTACGCCAGCCGTACAGCAGATCGCGCTGATTGAACGGGAAGCGCAGCGTGTGCGGGTGATTCGGCTGACGCACCGGCTCGACGGTCTTCAGGAACGCGAAGATCGCGTCCGAGTCCTCGCGCGTGACTTTCGTGTACTGGGCGACCGGCATTGCCGGATAGATCGGCGCGCCGTCCGGCTTGCGGCCGGTGCGCATCATCTTGAAGAACGCTTCCTCGCTCCACGTGCCGATGCCGTACTGCGGGTCCGGCGTGATGTTCGGCGAGTACAGCGTGCCGAACGGCGTTTCCATCGCGAGGCCGCCGGCGAACAGCCGGCCGCGCGGCGCGGTGTGGCACGCAATGCAGTCGCCCGCGCGCGCAAGATATTCGCCGCGTCTGACGATCTCGGGGCGAGTGTCGGGACTGGTTCCAGCCGTGGTAGTTGCTTCCGCGACTTGGGGCGCCGCGGTCGCGGCATGCGCCGTCGTCGTGAGCGGTCCATGGACCAGCAACGCGAGCGCGAAGCTGCCGATCGCAAGGACGCTAGCCATGCCTGCCGGGCGCAGCCAACCGGACGGGCGGAGTGTCGGCTTCATTGCGGTTGGCTCCCGCAAGCGAGGGGTAGCCGCTCGGCGGATGCCGGTGCGGGCCGGGGATCGGCGGGACGCGGCTGGCGCGCGAGCCAGTTCGATACCGCGGCGATGTCGTTGTCGTTCAGCTTGAGCGCGATCGTGCGCATGCAGTCCGGCGCGAGCGCGTGGCGGGTGCCCGAGCGCCACGTGCCCATCTGTCCGGCGATATAGCTCGCGTGCAAGCCGAGCAGGCCCGGAATGCCCGGCTGCGTGCCGGTCATGCGCGCGCCGTGACAGGCGATGCACGCCGGTATGCCGCGCGCCGGGTCGCCATGCGTCACGAGCTTTTCACCGGCGGCAAGCAGCTTCGGCGACAGGGCGGCGCGCTCGGATTCGGGATAGGGCGGCTGCAGGGCCGCGAAGTACTCGCTGATCTGACGCAGGTAGTCGTCGGGCAGGAACGCTAGCAGATAGCCCATCGGCGGATAGGTGCGGCCGCCGTCGCGAAACGCGATCAGCTGATTGAACAGGTACTCGGCCGGCTTGCCGGCGATGCGCGGGAAGTAGTCGTTTTTGCGTCCCTGGCCCTGCTCGCCGTGACACGACGTGCAGGCTCGTACGCGCTGGTCCATCGATGGTGGCATCGCGACGGACGTGTCGGTGGCCGCTAACGCCGCGCCGCTCCATAGCGCATGAAGCGCGCACAGCACGGACAGGACCGCAGAGCCGATAGTTTTGCGATACACACCGGGCCTCGTCGTGGAACGTTCTTATCGCTCGATTTATATACCCGGCGCGAGTGTGCGGATTGACTCATGAATCCGGAAACGACGCATCTCGGGACTAGCTGCTTTTAATTGACTGCTATTAACCGCTATTCGGAACGGGCTTGTTCGGCAACGCGAACTACAGAAGCGCAATGATGATGCAATTGTCCGGCAAAAACTTTGATCTGCGACAATGATCCGCGCTGGATGCGCCTGGGACGGCGACTTTCGGGCTCCAATGAGCGACGCATGAGGCGCTGAAAAGCGCGTGATATCCGTTAGCAGCCTGCAACAATTTATCGGACCCGTCAATAGAGAATACAAAGGTAAACAGGCGCTTCGATAATCACGGACTGGCACGGATGCCGGCCCCAGCGCGGTGGATTTTGTTGCGCTGCGGTTTATCGATGTCAATGCATCAGGTGAATGTGATTAGCTGATGTCGATCCATAAATTTTGCTGTGAATTTTATTTGTGCCTGGCTCTGCGTCTCATTCGTGTGGTTTCACGTTTTGCGCGAATGCCGGTGGGCTTCATGCGAAGAGCCGCACGAGCGCATCACGTGCATTGCTGACCAGTTCGCTTTCGCCCATACGCCCCGGCAGCAGATGAAACTCGATGGCGGGCAGGGGCGGCAAGCCGATGTTCGCCGCGCACGCCACCACGCCGCCGCCGAGCGACGACTCGTTCAGACAGGAAATCCCGAGCCCCGCCTTCAAGGCGAGTTGCAGCCCCGCGACGCCCGACGCCGAATGCGACACCACGTACGCTACCTTGTGTTCGTCGAGCAGCTTGACGACGAAGCGCTGCAACTGACAGGTCGTCGGCAGCAGCACTAGTTGATACGGCGCGGCGGGGCGGGTGGTGGCATCGGCGCAACTGGCCCATAGCAGCTTTTCGCGCCGCACGACGATGCTCGCGCCACCGGCACCGGCACCGGCGCCGGCGCCGCGTGCGCGCGGCTGGCCTAGGACGAGCCGCGCCGACAAACCGATGTCGAACGACGCGTGATCGTCCGCGCCGCTGTCGATCACCGCGCTTGGCAGCACCGTCACGTGCAGCTTCAGCCGCGGATGCTGTTCCGAAAACGTCTTGAGGATGCGCGCGATGTCGTGCGGACGGTAGTAATCGGTGATCGCGATGCGCAGTTCGCCGTCGAGCGAGCGGCCTTGCAGGTCGTCGAAGGCCGCTTCGCTCATCGCGATGATGCGGCGCGCGTGCTCGAGCAGACGCTCGCCCGCGGGCGTCGGGCTCACGCCCTGGCGGCCGCGCACGAGGAGCGGCTGGCCGGCGCGCTCCTCGAGCTTCTTCAACTGCTCGCTTACCGACGACTGCGACAGGAACACGCGCTCGGCGCCCGCCGACACCCCGCCCGATTCGGCGACGGCGACGAAGGTCCGCAACTGTGCAAGGTCGAAACCACGCTGGCTCATGATTCGGTTTTTCCGATGGAGGCGATCTAAATTTCCGGCTTTTCCGATGGAATGCCCAGCCGTAGCATACCCCCGAATACACACGGAGGGTGGGATGGAAAACGGATCTATGACAGCGTCGCGCGGCATCGGCCAGCGCGGCGCGCGGCATCGCTGGAAGGTGCTGGGCGTGGGCTTCGCCGCGAACGCGAGCTTTTCGGCGGCATTCTCGGGAATTCCGACGACGGCGGTGTTCCTGCGCTCGGACTACCACCTCGGCAACCATGGGCTCGGCCTCGTGCTGGGCATGCTCGGGCTCGGCATTGCGGTCAGCGAGTTGCCGTGGGGACTGTTGACCGACCGCTGGGGCGATCGTCGCGTGCTGCTGCTCGGCTTGCTGTCGACCGCGGCCGCGCTCGCCGGTCTCGCGCTGTTCGTGTCGCCGGGCGACGCTCAGGTGCCCGGCATCGTCCCGCTCGCGCTCGGGCTGCTGCTGGTCGGATTGCTGGGCGGCAGCGTCAACGGATCGAGCGGCCGAGCGGTGATGGCGTGGTTTCGCGAAGGCGAGCGTGGCCTCGCGATGAGCATCCGGCAAACCGCCGTGCCGGCGGGCGGTGGACTTGGCGCATTGGTGCTGCCGGTGCTCGCCTCGCACTTCGGTTTTGCGAGCGCCTATGCGGTGCTGGCATTGGCATGCGCGATCACCGCGTGGTTCGCGTGGCGCTGGCTGCACGAGCCCGCGCAGGCGGCTGCGACGGCCGGTGCAGGGGCGGCCAGTGGGCGGGGCGTAGACGCTTCGAACGGCGCGCCTTTGCCGATGCGTTCGCCATTGCGCGACATTGCGATCTGGCGCGTCGCGCTCGGCGCGGGCGCGCTGTGCGTGCCGCAGATTGCCGTGATCACGTTCGGCACGGTGTTTCTGCACGACTTCGGGCGTGCCGGCGTGTTCGCGATCAGCGTGACGATGGCCGCGGTGCAGACCGGCGCCGCGGTCGCGCGGGTCTGGAGCGGTGCGTGGACCGACCGGCGCGGCAACCGTCGCGCGTATATGCGGGCCTGCAGTCTATTGACCGCCGTGCTGTTCGTGCTGCTCGCGCTCGCGACCGGGCTCGTCGGCATGCATCGCGCCGGGGCGGTTGCGCTGTTCGCGCTGATGATCGTGTTCGGCGGAGTTAGCGCGTCGGCGTGGCACGGCGTCGCGTTCACCGAACTCGCGTCCCTTGCCGGTACCCGCCGCGCGGGCACCGCGCTCGCGATGGGCAACACCTGCGTGTTCCTCACGCTGTTCGTGACGCCGCTCGCGATTCCCGCGCTGCTGTCCATCGGAGGATGGCCGCTGGTGTGGAGCGTGGCGAGCGCGTGCGCGTTGCTCGCGTTGCCGGTGTTTCCGCGCGCCGCGTCGACGCGTGCGATGCGCGCGACGCGTGCCTGTGATGCGGCGTGAGACATGATTTGAACAGCGCGCGCCTTGCGTTTTCGAATGGATTTGATTCGATTCGAATAACGGTGCGCATTTTGCTCGGTAGGACTATAAATTATCCCGATCATTTAACCGGATTAGGAACGCTCCGATTGTCGTGAATTTGCGAGGGTGATCAGATGGCTTTTCCGGCACGTCGCGTGATTGACGCGGCGAAGGTCGACGCCCGCCGCCCGCACAGCCACCCCCGCACGCATTCCGACCATTCCGACAACGAGCGAGACTAATCGTGACAAATCTTCGAATCATTCTGGCGGACGATCATCCGTTCGTCCTGCTTGGCCTGAAATCGACGCTGGAGGCGCACGAAGGTCTGACTGTCGTCGGTCAGGCGCAGATGCCGACTGCGTTGATCGCGTTGCTTCAACACACACCGTGCGACGTGCTCGTCGTCGATCTGTCCATGCCGGAGCCCGCCGGCGAGATTAGCGACGGACTCGGCCTGATCCAGCGCATTCGCGGCGAGTGGCCGTCATTGCGCGTCGTCGTCGTGACCGGGCAGACGAATGCCGCGATGTTGCGCGTCGTCGCCGCCGATGCCGCAATCAGCGTGGTCGGCAAAGCCGATTCGCTCGAGGAACTGCCGCAAGCCGTCTGCGACAGTGTGCGCGGCGCGCGCTACCTGGGCCGCTCGGTGGTCGAAACGCTCGAGCGTTCGCAGCCGGACAACGGTCGGTTCGTGTCGGCCCTGATGCTGTCGAAGCGGCAGACCGACATCGTGCGCAGGCTCGTGAGCGGCGAGTCCATCGTGCAGATCGCGGCGGCGCTCGGCTGCCATCGCCGCACGGTGAGTCGGCAAAAGCGTGAAGCGATGGCACGACTGGGCGTGAGCGACGACCCCGCGCTCTTTTCCTGTGTACGCGCGTGCGGCTCGCTCCTCCTCGAAGTGGAAAACTAAGCATCGGGCACGCGGTCGTTCGGTCCATTTCAGAGCGCTCTGATGTTTGTCGCAAAAGAAATGCTCGACCATTGCGTGAGCGCCGGTCACGCATAACAAGGTGTCGAGAAATGAAAGTATCGAGGAGCGCCAGAAGATGAACCTCTTGGCTGCATCAGGCACGCCTGTTCGAACGATCATTGCGGACGATCATCCGCTGGTCCTGCTGGCTATAGAAAATCTGATTGGCAACTATCCCAACCTGAAGGTGGTCGGCCGTGCGGCGGATGTCGCCGAACTGTTGATTGAAGTCGATCGCTGTCCTTGCGATCTCGTGCTGATGGATCTTTACATGCCAGGAGGGAGCAACGAAAACCGGTTCGACGTCGTCAGGCAGTTAAAGGAACGCTATCCCAACATGGCGCTCGTCATCCTGACAATGGAAACGGAAGCGGCGACGCTGCGCAAGGTGATGTCGCTTGGCGTGGACGGGCTGCTGAGCAAACGTGATCGTATCGATCTGATCCACGTGGCGCTGGTCATGGCGCTGGCGCGCGAATGTTATGTCGGTCCGGCGGTGCGCGCCATGTTGGCCGACGTAACGTTGACGCAACGTCTCGACTTCGTGCGCGCCACCCTTTCTCGCCGCGAGCTCGAGGTGTTTACGCAGTACGCGTCAGGGCTCGGCGTCACGGAAATCGCCACGCGCTTGGGACGTAGTGTGAAGACAATCAGCGCGCAGAAGTGCATGGCCATGCGCAAGCTCTCGCTGAATAGCGACGCCGAACTGTTTCGCTTCGCAGTCGAGCACGGGGTGGTTCCAGAACGACTTGATCAGGTCCGCTAACCGGGCGGCAACCTGCTGCGCATAGGCGCGGCGACTAGATCGGCATAACCGGGGAGACATATTTCGTGCGGTATGCCGATCGACACCATAAAAAAGTCACTGAACAGAATGACAAACAAGATTCACGTCGTCGTGGCGGACGATCACGACTCCATTCGCGCGGGCGTCCGAACGCTGCTGCGCGACAAGCCGAATATCGAGATTGTCGGCGAAGCTGCCGACACCCGCGGTCTCGCGAAGCTGCTCGAAGCTTGCGCATGCGACGTCGTTGTATCGGACATCGGCATGCCGGGACTCGACGGGGACACCAGCGCGGTGCCGCTATTGCGTCGGCTGCTTCGGCGCACGCCGCATCCCCACGTGGTGGTGCTGACCATGATTGGGCGCGCGCATGTGTTGGCCGGCTTGCGCAATATCGGTGTGACGGGAATCGTCGACAAGCGCGACGCCGTGGACGCATTGATCGACGCGATCGAAGCCGTTGCCGCCGGGGGCACCCATCTATCGGAACAGGTTCGTGCCGCACTCGCTGCCGCGGAGCCTGCGCCGCCCCGGCGCGGCGGTGCGATGAGCGCACGCGAGTGGGAGGTGTTTCAACTCTATGTGCGAGGCCTCGCGGTGCACGAGATCGCCACACGTCTGCGACGGAGTGACAAAACGATCAGCACGCAAAAACGCAGCGCGATGCGCAAGCTCGGACTGGAAACAGAAGCCGACCTGATCAACTACGCCACTCAGATTGGGCTGATATGAGGCGACGCGATGGTCATATTTTCTTGCTTTCGACGGCTTTGACGTAGCCCTTATCAGACTCATCTGATTGGCATGGCTCGGGGGGCACCCAATAATCCTGGCCGCCGCCGGTCGTTGCGCGCCTTGGGCCGCAACTGCCGCTGTGGTTAGTTCGTGATCCGATTAGATGGATCAGGGGAATCCGGTGCAGACCTCTTCGCGCGATCGTTCGGTGTCTGTACCTCGTACTTGACGGATGGGGCAGAGATGGTGGCACTAGGCAAGCGATTATGGAGCGAGGGTGTGGGTACGGCATGGCTCGTGTTCGTCGGCTGCGGCAGTACGGTGTTGGACACCACGGGCACATTGCAGGCTAGTAGCGCGTTGCAGATGTCGTTGGCGTTCGGGCTTGCGCTCGCTACTGGCAGCTATGCGTTCGGCAAGATCTCCGGCGCGCATTTCAATCCTGCTGTCACCATCGGCTTGACCGTCGCGCAGCGCTTTCCCGTGCGTGATCTGTTGCCCTATATCTCCGCGCAAATCGGCGGCGCAATAGTCGCCGCGGCGCTTCTCGCTTACCTCGCTAGTGGCCGGCCAGGTTTCGAACTCGCCGCGAGCGAATTCGCGGCGAACGGCTTCGGTGCTCATTCGCCCGCCGACTATCCGTTGCATTCGGCGCTCGTCGTGGAAGTCGTGCTGTCGTTCGTGTTTGTCGGGACCTGCCTGCTGGTCGTCGTTCGAAAAGAGTTGGCAACGGTTGCGCCGTTCATCACCGGCGCATGTCTGATGCTCGTCTACCTGGTGTCGATTCCGGTCACCAATGGAGCGGTCAATCCGGCCCGCTCGACAGCGCAGGCAGTGTTCGTCGGCAACTGGGCGCTGGACCAGCTGTGGCTGTTCTGGGCAGCGCCGTTGGCCGGCGCAATTGCGGCTGGCGTCCTGTTTTCGTTTCTGCACGGTCGAGTTGATTCGTCCGCGGTGTCATTGGTGGACGGACAGGGTGACGTTTCGTGAGCGGGGGGCGCTACTCATCACTTCCGATCGATACGAGTTCTCAATGCGAGGTGCCGCTGACGTTGGGGCTGCGGCGTTTGTTGCGGTGTCTTTGGCAGCGCTCGCCGCGGCACTCAATGATGCGCTGGCTGGTGTTATCTCTGCTGGCGGCTACGCATGCGGTCTGCATGGCCGCGCCTGCCGGCGCTGCGTCAGAGTCACCCGTCATCTCCACAGTGCGAGCCGATGTCTCCGCGTCGTCACCCAATGCATTTCCTTCCAGACTGACCGTGGGCATACTCGAAGGTGGCTGGCCGCCGTTCGACATCCCGCGGGGTGGCCAGCTCGCCGGCGTCAGCGGCGACCTGTTGCGCGCGCTCCTGGGGCCGAACGTCGTCATCGAGACGAAGAGCTTTCCCGACATGGCCAAACTGGTCGCCGCGGCTTGCGCCGGCGAGGTCGACCTGCTGACGAGCATAGCGCGCACGCCGGAGCGCGAGCGCTGCCTCGGCTTTACGGCTCCCTACTTCCACTCGTTCGCGTCGGCTGTCGTGCGTCGTGACGACGCCCGGTATGTGAAGCCCACTGATCTCGCCGGCGCGCGTATCGCGATCGAGCGCGGTTTTGCGCGTGAGCGTTTGTTGCGCGCCGGTTTTCCGCGCGCGAAGATCGTCTCGTTCGCGAGCACGCACGAAGCGCTGAACGCGCTATTGCATGGCGATGCCGACGTCTATTTCGGCTTCACACCGGTCGTTCAATACGAACTGGCGACCGACGCGTATCGCAATCTGCGCGTAGCGTTCGAGCAAGGCGGCAAAGCGCTCGACCTGCGCTTTGCGGTATCGCCCCGGCAGCTTGCCTTGCGCGATCAACTGAACCGCGCGCTGGTGTCGATGAATCCCGCCGAAGCCGCTGCGATACGCGCGCTCTGGCTGTCCGGCAACTTCAACGCGGCGCCCGCGACGGGTGCCCCACGCTTCGCGCTAACGCCGGAAGAGAAGAACTGGCTGCGTTCGCTGTCGCCGTTGCAGATCGGCTTCGACGACGATTGGGCTCCGTTCAGCTATGTTGACGCCGCGGGTCGCCCCGTCGGTCTGACCGCCGATTACCTCGCATACCTGAGCAGCACGCTCGGTGTCGTGTTCAACCGCGCACGCACGGCCGACTGGGCAGCCACCATCGACGCATTCCAGCGCGGCGACATCGCGATGCTGTCCTCCACATCGAGTCGCGGTGCGCTTCTCGTGGGCGCCGACCGTAGCCGCGTGTACGAGAGCGATCCGCTGGTGATCGTCGGACGCACCGGCGTGCCGCCTCCATGCTGGTTCGACGACATCGCGTCGTGCCGCGTCGTGATGTCGCCGCACGTAGCCGGTTCGGTGCCCCTCGCGTTGGAGGCGGTGCCGGTCGATCACATCGTCGTCGCGGCGAGCCTGGGCGAGGCGATGCGCATGGTCGCGAGTGGCGAGGTCGACGTGCTGGTCGGCAACGCTGCCGCGATCAACGTGCAACTCCGGCAGCGCTACGCCGGCGCGCTCAGGGTGCTCGACTCGCTCGGTGAATCCGACTCGTTGTATTTTGCTGTGCGCGAGGATTTAAGTCCGCTCGTCAAGCTGATCGATCGCGCGTTGCAGGCGATGCCGGCAGCCGAAAAGCAACGCATCCGGCGCAAGTGGGTGAGCCCCGCCGCGCCGGACAACGCGATGTGGAGCGTGACTGCGGTGCGGCTGCTGCCGGTGCTGATCGGCATCGGCGTGGTGCTGCTGGTGACGCTGCGCGCGTACGTGCTGCTGCAACGCGAAGTCCGGCTGCGCAAGCAGACCGAGCGCGAACTCGCGCTGCAATTGAACTTCCAGGAAACGATGATGAAGACGGTGCCGTATCCGCTCATCGCGAAAGGCTTGGACGGACGGTACATCGCGATCAACGAGGCATACGAGAAGGCGTGCGGGCTGCAGCGCAAGGACGTGCTCGGGCGCACAACGGCCGAGGTCGGCACATGGGGCGAGGCCAATAGCCGTGTGCTCGACGACATGACACACGAGCTCCTGCGCGGCGGCGGCATCGCCAAAGTCGAACTGCAGTTCGAGGACGGTGCTGGCGAGTCGCGGCATGGCATTTTTTGGACGAGCGTCTGCGAAGGCGGCGATGGGCAGCCGGCATACGTACTCGGCACGATGGTCGACATCACCGACATCCGGCGCGCCGAGATGCGCGCGCGCGAAACCGAACGGCGTCTGTTCGACGTCACGCGCTCGTTGCCGGCCGTCGTGTTCCAGATGCGGCGCTCGCCGGAAGGCGCGTATTCCTTCCCGTACATCGGCGGCGACGCGCGACATCTGCTCGGCGACAGCGATTCGCAGGGCGGGGCGCGAGTCGACTTTCAGCGCATATCGGAGCTGGATCGGCCAATCGTTCTTGCCGAGCTCGAGCGTTCCGCGATCTGTACCTCTGCGGTGCATATTGAGTTCCGTGTCGAAAGCGCCGGTCAACTGAAGTGGATGCGGGCCGAACTGGTGCCGCAGCGCGAAGCCGATGGCGGCGTCGTTTGGAGCGGCTATTGGGTCGACGCGAGCGTCGAGCGCGCGCGTTCTGAGGAACTCGCCCGAGCGCGCGATGTGGCCGAGGCGGCCTCGCGCGCGAAGGACAACTTCTTCGCGATGATGAGCCACGAAATCCGCACCCCGATGAACGGCGTGCTCGGTCTCGTCGAAGTGCTCGAGCGCACGCCGCTCAGTACCGATCAGAGCGAAATGCTCGGCATGATCCACGAGTCGGCGGGCGCGCTGCTGCAGATTCTCGATGATTTGCTCGACTATTCGAAGATCGAGGCGGGTCGGCTCACGCTCGAAGCCGAGCCGATCGATCTACGTGAGCTCGTCGATAACGCGGTCGGCCTGCTCGCCGGGCGCGCCCACGAAAAGGGGCTGAAAGTGCGTGTCGACATCGCGAGCGACGCCGCTGCGACGCTCCGTGGCGACAGCGTGCGTCTGCGCCAGATCCTGTTCAACCTGCTCGGCAATGCAATCAAGTTCACGCCGAAGGGCGAGGTGGGTGTCAGCGTAGCGGTCGTCGAAGACCGCGCGGGTTCGCAGACGCTGGAGCTGACCGTTCGGGACACCGGCATCGGCATCGCGCCGGATCTGCAGGCGGGGCTGTTCGAGCCGTTCGTGCAGGCCGAGTCGTCCACCACGCGGCGCTTCGGCGGCACAGGCCTCGGGCTGACGATCTGTCGCAAGCTGATCGACCTGATGAACGGCACGCTCACGCTGCACAGCGAACCCGGCCGCGGCACGAGCATGATCGTGCGGCTGACGATGCCGATCGTCGAACAGCGTTATTCGATCAATGGTCTGCACGGCAAGCTCGGCGTAGTAATCACGCGAGATCGACGCATCGGCCGGGCTCTCGCACACTTCGGCGAGGCGCTGGGGCTCGAACTGCACAGCCTCTCGGGCGATGCGGCGACGCTTGCCAAAAGCGACGTACTGAGCTGCGCGGATCTGCTGTTCGTCGGCGAGGACGTCACGTTGCCGGCACATATCGGCACAAATGCGTGCATCGTCACGCTGACCGAAAAACCGAAGCCAACGGGTTACCGCATCCTCGACGACAAGGTGCGCGTCAGCATCAATCCGATTTCGTGGCGCGGCCTCGGCGCCGCTTGTGCGGCCGCGATGACGGAGCTGCCGTCGATCGCCCGGATGGCATCGAGCGTGGTAGGCGTGCCGTTCACGACCGATGGCATCGCGCCGCCGCCCGATCGCGAACGCGCGCTCGCGAACGGGCGGCTGATTCTTGTCGCGGAAGATCATCCAGTCAATCAGGAGTTGATCCGTCATCAGCTCGCCCTGCTGGGGTTCGCGTGCGACGTCACCAACGACGGCGCCGAAGCGCTCACCGCGCTAGAGCGCACGAGCTATGGCTGCCTGATTACGGACTGCCATATGCCGAACCTGTCCGGCTATGAACTGACCCGTCGTATCCGCCAAGCGGAGGCACTGCACGGCGGCGCGCGGCGTCTGCCGATACTCGGCATCACGGCCAATACCGCGCCCGACGACCTGAGTCTGTGCCGCGAAGCCGGCATGGACGACAGTCTGATCAAGCCGACCCGGCTCGCCACGTTGCGCGACCACCTGAGCCGCTGGTTTGGCACTGAGGTCGAGTGGCACCCCGCCCCGGCGGAAACAACCGATCGCGTTTCGACCGCGTCGGCCGGCGAGCCGCAGGTCACCCAACGTGCCGGTGCCGAACCGTTCGTGCCCGTCGACCTCGCGCGCATGACGCAGTTATGGGGAAGCGAGTCGACGGTCAAGGCGTTGCTAGATTCATTCGTCTCGTCGATGCGCGACGACATCGACGCGCTGGCGACGTTACTCGAACGCGCGGACATGGGGCGGGTGCACGAGTGGCTGCACCGGGTGATGGGGGCGGCGAGCGTGCTGCAGTATCCGCCGCTCCTAAAGGCGCTCGAAGCCTATCGCCGCGTCATTGTCGCGAAGTCGCCGGAGCAGTTGCGTAACGAGGGGCATGCGCTAATTCGACAATGCGAGGCAATACTCGATGGCATCGAACAGCAGGCCGCATTGCTCGCGTAGCGAGCGGCGCGCCGTAGACTCGCGCAAATACACGGGCGGTTCAATCGGCCGCAACCAAAATCAGGACGAAAAAAAACGCGGCCGAAGCCGCGTTAAAGATTTGGAGACGTCCTTCGATGAAGGAGTCACTTCTCGCGAGTCGAAGCATACCAGGAATAACGTGATTTATTCATTACAAATCGCGCAATTAACTTTTTGATCAAATCGATTAAACGATTTCGCGCTACGTTTTTTTCTCAATGCTGCCCCGGGCACACCACCATCCCAGCCTCACCGGCTTCAAATGATTTGCACTAGTATGTGGATGCTCCGCACGGCCGACACAATGCCGCCGCGGCGCGTCAATGTCCGGAGAAGACCATGATTTCGCAGCGAAAATTGAATCTGGCAGTACTGCTGTGCGCGCTTGCATCGAGCGCTGCATTTGCGGATACGGTTGCGCTGAAGGCGAATCTCCAGCCGTCGAGCGAAGTGCCGCCGCGTGTGAGTCACGGGCATGGCATGCTGAATGCGAGCTTCGACACGTCCACTCAATCGCTGCAGTGGACTGTTACTTACGAGGGCTTGAGCGGTCCGGTCACCGCCGCGCATTTCCACGGTCCCGCGCCGGTCGGCCAGAATGCGAAGGTCCAGGTGCCGATCGAGAAGAATGGGCTCGCGAGTCCGATCAAAGGCACGGTGAAGCTTACCGAGCAGCAGGTCATGGATCTAATGGCGGGGCAGTGGTACTTCAATGTTCATACCGCGCAGAATCCGACGGGCGAAATCCGCGGACAGGTGTTGCCGGCGAACTAGGCATGGACCTCGCGTTGGCCCGGCGCGCGTGCCGCGGCGACCATCACCGTCACGCGATTGGAACCCGCCAAACCAACGGCCCCTGCCAACCCACGTACCATGACGGGACTTCAACGAAGGAGCATGTCCCGATGAGCTGGCAAAGCGCGCTCGCGTGCTGGTATTTGCGCAGGCAGTTCCGGCCCGAAACCCTCAAACCGTTTATCAACGTCGAACGGGCGCGCGCGCTGACGTCGAAGCGCGTGTGGTCGCCACGCGTGCCGCGCGGCTGGCATCTGCGCGAAACGTACGGCGCAGGCAACGCGCCGCTCGTCGGCGAATGGCTGGAGCGCGTGGACGGCGGCACGGCCGGCGGCGCGGAGCCTACGGTGCTGTATTGCCATGGCGGCGGTTACTACTTCTGCTCGCCGCGCACGCATCGGTCGCTGACGTTCGCTCTCGCGACCCGCGCCGACGCGCGGCTTTTCTCCCTCGACTATCGCCTCGCCCCCGAGCATCGCTTCCCAGCGGCGCTCGACGACGCCACCGCCGCCTATCGACAGTTGCTCGCGATGGGCATCGCACCCAGCTCGATCGTGATCGCCGGCGACTCGGCCGGCGGCGGTCTCGCGCTCGCCACGCTGGTCGCGCTGCGCGACGCGGGTGCGCCGATGCCCGCGGGCGGTCTGCTGTTCTCGCCGTGGACCGATCTGGCGACGACCGGCGCGAGCCTGCGCACCAACGACAGCGTCGATCCGATGTTCTGCGGCGCCTCGATCGAGCGCGCGGCCAAGGTCTATCTGGGCGATGCGCCGCCCACCCATCCGTACGCGTCGCCGGTCTACGCGGACCTGCACGGTCTGCCGCCGCTGTTCCTGCAGGCGGGCAGCACCGAAGTGCTGCTCGACGACACGCGCCGCGTCGCCGACAACGCGCACGCGGCAGGCGTCGATTGCGAATGCGAGGTGTGGAACAAGCTGCCGCACGTGTGGCCGCTGTTCGCGCCGTTCATGCCGGAGGCGAACCGCGCGCTCGATCGCGCGGCCGCCTTCGTGCGACGCGCGACGAGCCGCGCCGCGAACAGGGCTCACGCGTCGAGTGTGATGTCGAGCGTCCGATAGACGGCTTCGATCGTTTGCTGGCCGTATTGCCGCTCGAGCCGCCGCACGGTGAAGTGCCCGTGCGCGACCTGCTGGAAGTGATCGATAAACACGGTATTGACCATCGCGCCGAGCACCGCGCCGATCGCCGGAATCGATTTGGCCGCGATCTGCTCGCTGACCTGCACCGAAAAGCGCGCGGCGATCGCGTTGATGAGCCGCAGCAGCGCCGCCGAGCCGTGGGCCGTGAAGCCCTTGCTGGCCACCTCGGACGACGCCTTCGACACCGCCTGCGCGAGCGCGCCGCGCATGAAGAAGTAGCCGAGGTCGGCGTCGTCGTCCTCGCTCGAGGTGCCGCCCATGCCGAGCACGGTCAGGCATTGCAGTTGTGTGTCGACCGAGGTCAGGTCCTCGCCCTCGCTGCGCGCGATGTCGCAGATGGATCGAAACATCAGCGTGGTCGTGACGGGCAGTTCGACCGGCAGCGCGAGCAATCCAAACGCGCCGCCAGCCGCGCCGGTCGTCGCGACCGCGAACTTGTGCAGCAGGTTGTTCGGCTTGTCCGGCGCGAGCAGCCTGGCGTCGTCGCGCCGGCCGAGCGTGCGCAGCGCGATCGACAGACATTTGCGCAACGCGGCCTGCGTCGCATCGGACACTTTTTCGTTGGCGAACACCGGAATGCGCGACAGCAGCTTTTCGATCGGCGCGCCGACGACGCTGGCGAGCTTCATCGCGAGCGCAGGGCTTTCGAGCTGGTGTTTGGCGCGCCGCAGCGCGGCGAGGTCCTGCTCCGATAAGGATGGTGCTGCGAGCGAACTCGGCTGCATGAGCCTCCCTGGCATGTCATGGCGTGGGTACTGCAAGTGAGTCTACCGCGTTGCAAGGCGTGTTCCGTCCCGCGCGAAGCGGTGCAGCGTGGTATGATTTTCAATCTTTTGACACGTCAACTTTTGCTCCATCAAAAATGGCTGTCCATACCGCCGCCCACCATTCGAGTGGGCAAGTCTTACCGTTCCGCGAATCCCTGCTGGCCATGCTCGGCATCTCGTTCGTCACGATGCTGGTCGCGCTCGACCAGACCGTGGTCGGTACCGCGTTGCCCACCATCGTGTCCGAACTGCGGGGCTTCGAGCTTTACGCATGGGTCGCGACCTCGTATCTGCTGAGTTCGGTAATCACCGTGCCGATCTTCGGCCGGCTCGGCGATTACTACGGGCGCAAGCCGTTCGTGATTGCATCGATCGTCGTGTTTACCAGCGCCTCGGTGTTGTGCGGCGCCGCCAACGACATGCTGTTTCTCGTGCTCGCCCGCGGCTTGCAGGGCATTGGCGGCGGCATGCTGGTCGGCACCGCGTTCGCGTGCATTCCCGATCTGTTCCCCGATTCCGTCGTGCGGTTGCGCTGGCAGGTGCTGATGAGCTCGGCGTTCGGCATCGCGAATGCGGTCGGGCCTTCGCTTGGCGGTTTTCTGACGCAGTACTGCGGCTGGCGTTCGGTGTTCTATGTGAATCTGCCGGTTGGGCTGCTGTCGCTGTTTTTCGTCTGGCGTTTCCTGCCGCATCTACGGCACGTCGAGCATGAAGGCAAGATGCGGCTCGATTGGCCCGGCGCGCTGTTGATCGCGATCGCGCTCGGCTCGCTGCAACTGTTCGTCGAGTTGCTGCCGAAGCACGGCATCACGCTGAGCGCGTTCGCGCTGCTCGGGCTGAGCGTCGCGTCGGCCATCGCGCTGTGGAAATGGGAAAAGCGCTGCCCGACCGCGATCCTGCCAGTCGACATGTTCCGCAACCGTAGCCTCGCCGCGCTGTTCACGCTGGCCGTGCTCGGCGGCTTCACGATGTTCTCGCTGTTGTTCTACGCACCGCTGCTGTTCCAGGGCGGCTTCGGCATGTCGCCGAAAGAAGCGGGCCTCGTGATCACGCCGCTCGTCGTGTTCATCACGATCGGCAGTATCACGAACGGGCGCGTCGTGTCGCGGATCAAGAATCCGAACCTGATGCTGTACATCGGCTTTGCGATGCTCGCGCTGTCATGCCTCGGCATCGTCGTCGCGACCCGATCGATGCAGCAATGGGTGCTGATGTCGTTCATGGTCGTCGGCGGCCTCGGGCTCGGTTTCGTGATGCCGAATCTGACGATTTTCGCGCAGCAGACCGCGGGCCGCGAACACCTCGGCATCGCGACCGCGCTGCTGCAGTCGCTGCGGATGATCGGCGGCATGATCGGCACCGCGCTGACCGGCACGCTCGTGACCCACATGTACAAGAGCGGCGTGCGCAGTGCGCTCGAAGGCGCGGGCGCTTCGCACTGGTTCGGCAATCTGGGCGATCCGCAGATCCTGATCAACCGCGATGCGCAGACCACGCTCGTCGATCAGCTGACGCACGCGGGCCACAACGGCGCGATGCTGCTCGAAAGCGCGCGCGAGTCGCTGGTCGGCGCGATTCATCTGGGTCTCGCGATGGCCGCGCTGATCGCCGTCGTGTCGGTGTGGCAAAGCCGCCGCGTGCCGCCGGTCAAGCTCCAGCGCAAGCTCGAGCCGGTGATTCACGCAGACTGATTTTTTGGACTTGGTGTTGGACAGGCAGATTATGGAAGAACAGGACCGCGTCGCCGTCATGCAGCAATTTGGTCGCACGTATCGGGCCTTCATGTCGGCATTCGAGACCCAGGTGGGTCATCCGCTGCCACGCTGGCGCATTCTGCTCGCGCTGCACGAGCAGGCCGGCGAGTCGTCGCAGAAGCGGCTCGTCGAGCGGCTGCGCGTCGATCCGGGCGCGCTGACGCGGCAGTTGAAGGCGCTCGAAAGCCTGGGCTGGATCGCGCGCAGCATGGATGCGCGCGATAACCGCGTGACCAACGTGCGCCTGACCGAGGCGGGTCGCGACGCGACCGAAGCGAGCCTGCCGCGTCGCCAGGCGTTCTTGCACGACACGATGGCCGGGTTGCCGGATGAGGCGCTCGCGGCGTTGTCGAGCGCGCTGAAAATGCTGGAGACGCGCATCGGCGAAGTGGCGGCCAATGCGAGCGCAGCGGCCGGCGCCGCTGGAGCAGCCCAGGAAACCGCCGGCGACGAGGCGGCCCAACGCGTGTGATTTTTTCTCCGCGTGCGACGACAAAAAAAGGCTGTGCGCCCTTGGGCTCACAGCCTTTTTTCTATCGTCGAAAAGCCCGCGCTTCAGCGCGGCGCAATCCACTCCAATCCAATCAGAAAAACGTCTCGATCACTTCCTTCACGCGATACTGTGGATCGACCAGCAGCACCTGCTTCCACTTGTCGAACGTCAGGCACGGATGCGAGATGTCGAACGCGATCATGTCGCCCACTTTCAGATCGGCGCCCGGGGGAATGCGCAGATACGCGTGCTGATCCATCAGACCGAAGATTTCCCAGCCCTCGCTCGCGGCGATGTCGCGCGGCGCTTGCTGGCCCGGACGATAGTGGCGCGCCGGCTCCGGCATGCCCGCGTCGAACGCGGAGTCGCGTTTGCCGAGGCCGATGATCGCGCGATCCGGCTCGGGAATCGACTGCACGTACGCCCACAATTGCAGCGCCGGCAGCAAGCCTTCGCCCATTTTCTTCGCGACCGGATTGCGCTTGAAGATGTCGGTCTGCGCCTTTCGATAGACGCCGACGTCATGCGTCAGGTAGCAGCCGGGCCGCAGCACGACCTCGACCTTGCCGGTTTGCGTCGCCTGCGCGAACTCTTCGGCGACCACGTCGTACCACGCCGATCCCGCGCCCGATAGCACCGCCGGCGAGCGCGCGAAACGCCCCTGCTCGACGAGCTCGCGCGTGACCGCAACCGCGCCTTGCAGGAACGCGCGCACCTCGGGTTCTTCCTTCAGCACGCCCTCGTACAGTTCGACGCCCGCGAGCTTCAGCACGTCCGGATAGCGCGCGATCGCGTCCAGCACCGCGTTGCGCTGCGCTTCATCGCGCACGCCGGTGCGCCCGCCCGGCACGCCGAGTTCGAGTAGCACCTGCAGCGGCTTCTTCACCGAGGTGAAGAATTCGCCGAGTTGCTCGACACCTTCGGCCGAATCGACGAGGCAGAAGAATTCGAAATCCGGATCGCTGAGCAACTCGGCGATCATCATCATGTTGTGGCGGCCGACCAGCTGATTCGCCATCAGGACGCGCGACACACCGCCGTGATACGCCGCGCGCACCTGATGAGCGGTGGCGAGCGTGATGCCCCACGCGCCGGTTTCGAGCTGACGGCGAAACAGTTGCGGCGCCATCGTGGTCTTACCGTGCGGCGCGAGCTTGACGCCGTATTCGGCGACGAACGCCTGCATCCACTTCAGGTTGTGCTCGACGCGGTCCTCGTACAGCACCGCGGCCGGCAGGCTGACGTCCTCGGCAAGCAGGTTCCACTCGAGGCGCGCAGCGTCCTTCAGCTGGACGCTCGTGCCCGGAACCATGCCCAAGCCCTTGCTATAAGGATCAATCGTCGCGCCCTGATAGTTTGTAACTTTCATGTCTCCGTGCTCCATCGTCCGGTTAAATTGAATCAAATTTGACTTTACCATGTTAACGAAAGTACGATGTCCGGAGAAATGTTATTTAGTACCACGGGTTTCGAAGGCCGCCGGAAAGGGGCGCGAAAGCCGTGCCGCGAACCCCATCGCCCGCCATGAACAGTAGCGCCGAACCGCTCGCTTTCGACATCGTCGCGCGCATCGCCGAATGCGCGCCGGAGTTGCGCTCGGCCGAACGCAAGGTCGCCGCGCTGATTCTCGACGATCTGACCGGCGCGTCGCGCGCGAGCATCGGCGCCCTCGCGCAGCAGGCCGAGGTCAGCATCGCGACCGTCACGCGTTTCGCGAAGGCGGTCGGCTGCCGCGACGTGCGCGAGCTGAAGCTGCGGCTCGCGCAGGCGGCCGCGGTCGGTCAGCGTTTTCTCGAGCGCGACGCAGCAAGTGACGCACCCGAGCCGATCGCCACGCGCGTGTTCGACGAACTGCAAACCGCGCTCGCGCACAATCACCAACTGCTGCGCCTAGCGCCGCTCGCCGAAGCGGCGGCCGCGCTGCGCAATGCGCGCATGACCTACGTGTTCGGCATGGGCGGCGGTTCGACCGCGCTCGCCGACGAAATGCGTTTCAGGCTCGTGCGCCTCGGCCGCCCGGTCGCGACCTATCAGGACGCGCTGTTGCAGCGCATGGTCGCGAGCACGGTGTCGCGCGACTGCGTGGTGATCGCGCTGTCCACCACGGGGCGCGTGCCGGAGATGGTCGAGAACTGCAAGATCGCGCGCAGCTATGGCGCGACGGTGGTCGCGGTGACCGCGCCCGCGTCGCCGCTGGCGAAGCTCGCCGACTGGCTGATCCCGATCGTCGCGTTCGAAACCGACTTCATTTACAAGCCGTCGTCATCCCGTTACGCGATGATGATGGCGCTCGATGTGCTCGTCACCGAACTTGCCGTCAGCCAGGGCGACGAGAGCCGCGAATTGCTGCGCCGCATGAAGCACGCGCTCGACGCGCACCGCGGCGGCGGCGATCGACAACCGTTAGGAGATTGATCCATGCATTCGCATCCCGAAGCCGCCGACACGCTGATCGTCGGCGCGCAACTGTATGACGGCACGGGCGCACCGCCCGTCGAGCGCGATGTGGCGATCCGCGACGGGCGCATCGCCGCGATCGGCAATCTGTCGAACTGGCTTGCCGAAGAGGTGATCGAGGCCGAGGGGCGCGCGCTCGCGCCGGGCTTCATCGACGTGCACACGCACGACGACACACACGTGATCCGCTCGCCGCAAATGCTGCCGAAGATCACCCAAGGGGTGACGACGGTGATCGTCGGCAATTGCGGCATCAGCGCGTCGCCGGTGTCGCTGAAGGGCGATCCGCCCGATCCGATGAACCTGCTCGGCGAGCGCGATGCGTTCCAGTATCCGACCTTCGCCGACTACGTGAGCGCGGTGAACGCCGCGCGGCCGGCGGTGAACGTCGGCGCGCTGATCGGCCACACGGCGTTGCGCAATAACCAGATGGACCGGCTCGATCGCGCGGCGACCGCCGAGGAAATCGAGCGCATGTGCGCGCAGCTCGAGGAAGCGCTCGCGCACGGCGCGCTGGGTCTCAGCTCGGGGCTCGCATACGGCTCGGCGTTCGCCGCGCCGACCGAGGAAGTGATGGCGCTCGCCGAGCCGCTCGCGGCCGCGGGCGCGCTGTACACGACCCACATGCGCACCGAGTTCGACGCGATTCTCGACGCGATGGACGAGGCCTACCGCGTCGGCCGTCATGCGCGCGTGCCGGTCGTGATCTCGCATCTGAAGTGCGCGGGGCCGTCGAACTGGGGGCGCAGCGTCGAGGTGCTGAAATCGCTCGAAGGCGCGCGCGGCGGGCAGCCGGTCGGTTGCGACTGCTATCCGTACAACCGCAGTTCGTCGACGCTCGATCTGAAGCAGGTGACGGGCGACATCGACATCACGATCACGTGGTCCGAGCCGCATCCCGAGATGGCGGGCAAGCTGATCAAGGACGTCGCCGCCGAATGGGGCGTGTCGCAGCAGGAAGCGGGCAAGCGCCTGCAGCCGGCGGGCGCGGTCTATCACAACATGTCCGAAGACGACGTGCGGCGCATCCTGTCGCATCCGGCGACGATGGTCGGCTCGGACGGCTTGCCGAACGATCCGCTGCCGCATCCGCGGCTGTGGGGCGCGTTTCCGCGCGTGCTCGGCCACTATGCGCGCGATGCCGCGCTGCTGCCGCTCGAGGAAGCGGTGCGCAAGATGACGAGCCTGTCCGCGCGCCGCTTCGGTCTCGCGCAGCGCGGCGAAGTGCATATCGGCTATCACGCCGACCTCGTGCTGTTCGATCCGGCGAAAGTGCACGACGTGGCGACCTTCGACAAGCCGCAGCAGCCCGCTGCCGGAATCGACGCGGTGTGGGTCAACGGCGTGCTGTCGTATCGCGACGGCGCGGTGACGGGCGAGCGGGCCGGCCGGTTCGTCACGCGCGGTGCGCCGTCGAAGGGCGATGCTCAGGGCGCGTTCTGATTTTTATCGATTGATGGTGGCACGCGCGGCGAGGGCGCCGCGTACGTGCCCGACTTTTTGAGGAGTGTGACGATGAAGCGATATGGCGTGGAAGGCGGAAAGGGAACGGGCGGTCAGGTAATGCCGTTCGCGCGCGCGGTCGAAGCGGACGGCTGGCTGTTCGTGTCGGGCCAGACGCCGATGGAAAACGGCGAAGTGATCAACGGCGGCATCGTCGAGCAATCGCACAAAGCGATCCAGAACGTGTTCGCGATCCTGAAGGAAGCGGGCTACGGCGCCGAGCACGTCGTGCGTTGCGGCGTGTGGCTCGACGATCCGCGCGACTTCGCGTCGTTCAACAAGGTGTTTCGCGAGTATTTTGGCGAGAATCCGCCGGCGCGCGCGTGCGTGGTGTCGTCGATGGTGATCGACTGCAAGGTCGAGGTGGATTGCGTCGCTTACAAGAAGCCGGCGGCCTGAGCGCTTTGACGGCTTCGATGTGATGAGGGCGCCGCAGGCTGTGATGGCCTGCGGCGCCCTCGTTGCGATTGCCGCGGTGCTTACCGTTACTGCCGCGCAAGCCGCATGTTGTCCGGCATCGGCAGGTTGTAGTTGGTGCGGAACGGGTTGATGTCGAGCCCGCCGCGGCGCGTGTAGCGCGCATAGACCGCGAGCTTCAGCGGTTTGCACATCTTCATGATGTCGACGAAGATCCGCTCGACGCATTGCTCGTGAAAGCCGGTGTGATTACGGTACGAGATGATGTAGCGCAACAGACCCGCGTGATCGATCTGCGGCCCGGCATAGTGGATCTGCACGCTGCCCCAGTCCGGCTGGCCGGTCACCGGGCAGTTCGACTTCAGCAGGTTCGAGAACAGCGTTTCCTCGACCGGCGCCTCGCCGTGCGCCGCGCTCAGGAGCGACGCATCCGGCTGATAGACGCTCGCCTCGAGTTCGAGCCGGTCGAGCGACAGGCCGCCGAATTCTTCCATTTTCAGCTTGCCGAATTCGTGCGGCGTGTACAGATGCACCGACACGGTCGCGCCGCACGACGCGGACACGTCGCGCCTGATCGTGTCGCGCACGGCCTCGGTCGATTCGAAGGCGGTCTGCGCGAACGAGCCCAGGTACAGCTTGAACGATTTCGATTCGACGATGTTCGGCGAGTCGGCCGGTACGAAGAACGTGGCGACCGCGATTTGCGGTTTGCCGCGCGCGTTGAGCCACGACAGCTCGTAGGCGTTCCAGATGTCGGTGCCGAAAAACGGCAGTCGCGCGGTAATGCCGATCGCCTCGCGCGCATGGCTGCGCGCAATCGGAAACAGCAGCGTCGGATCGTATTGTTCGGTGTAAGTCGAGGACTTGCCGAGCGGAGATTGTTCGGGTGTCATGATGCGTTCACGATGCCACTCAGCACGTGCCCGGTCGCCGTTACGACGCGGGCCGATTCGCAGTGGCCGATCTGGTCGTCGAAGAAAAAGTCGGGCTCGAACTCGCGCAAAAATGCGCTTTTGTCGAGGCCGCCGAGGAACATCGCTTCGTCGATTTCGATGTTCCACGCCATCAGGGTACGGATCGCGCGCTCATGCGCGGGGGCCGAGCGTGCTGTTACCAGTGCTGTGCGAATGCGCATCGGCGCGGCCGCGTCCGCGAGTTTTTGCAACCGGTGCAGTGCTTCGAGCAGCGGCTTGAGCGGTCCGTCCGCGAGCGGCAGATGCTTGTTGTCGATCTCGTGACCGACGAACGCGCGCAGGCCGTCCTTCTGGAAGATGCGCTCCGCTTCGTCGGAAAACAAGACCGCGTCGCCGTCGAACGCAATGCGGATTTCGTCCGGGTACTTGCTCGCCATTTTCGCCGATTCCGGCAACACGCGTGCGGCAGGGAAGCCAGCGGCGAGTGCATCGCGCACGTCCTGCTGATTCGCCGACAGAAACAGCGACGCGCTCAGCGGCTTCAGATAACCGAACGGTGCGCGGCCGCGCGTGAACACGCCGCGCTCGATCGCGAGCCCGTGTTCGCGGCACGAATGAAACGCGCGCAGGCCGCTGATCGGATCGCTGCGCGACAGGATCACCACTTCGACGCGATGACCGCCGGCGGCGTTCAGCGCGAGCAGCTTGCGGATCAAAGGAAAGGCGACGCCCGGTTTCGCGGGCACGTTCAGGCGCTCGCGCTGCAACGCTTCGTAGGCCTTCAGGTCGCCGGCCTCGTAGACGCGGTTCTCTTCCTCGAAGTCGAACAGCGCGCGCGACGAGATTGCGACCACCAGTTTGTCGACAAGCGAAAGCGCCATCGGTGAGTTCCGGTCCGAAGAGATCAGGCGAGGAAGAGGCGATAGACCGGGTTTTTCGTTTCTTCCCAGCACGGATAGCCGAGCGTTTCGATGAAGCGCTCGAACGCTGCATGGTCGCTCTCGGGTACCTGAATGCCGACCAGAATCGAGCTGTAGTCCGCACCCTGGTTGCGATAGTGGAACAGGCTGATGTTCCAGTTCGGCGCCATCGACGACAGGAATTTCATCAGCGCACCCGGACGCTCGGGAAACTCGAAGCGGAACAGACGTTCGTCGCGCGCGAGCGGCGAACGGCCGCCAACCATATAGCGGATGTGCTGCTTAGACAGTTCGTCGAAGGTCAGATCGACCGTCGCGAAGCCGTGCGCTTCGAATGCGCCGGCGATCTGCGCCGGTTCGCTGCGATTGCGGATCTGCACGCCGACGAAGATATGCGCCGAGTTCGCGTCGGCGATCCGGTAGTTGAATTCGGTGACGCTGCGCGTGCCGACCAGCTCGCAGAAGCGCTTGAAGCTGCCGCGCTCTTCGGGGATCGTCACCGCGAAAACGGCTTCACGTGCTTCGCCCACTTCCGCGCGTTCGGCGACGAAGCGCATGCGGTCGAAGTTCATGTTCGCGCCCGACGTGATCGCGATCAGCGTCTGGTTCTCGATGCCTTCCCGTTCGGCGTACTGCTTCGCGCCCGCCACCGCCAATGAACCCGCCGGTTCGAGCACGCTGCGCGTGTCCTGGAACACGTCCTTGATCGCCGCGCACAGCGCATCGGTGTTCACGAGCAGCACTTCGTCGAGATATTCGCTGCACAGACGGAAGGTTTCCTCGCCGACGAGCTTCACCGCGGTGCCGTCGGAGAACAGGCCCACTTCGTTCAGCGTCACGCGCTCGCCCGCCTTCAGCGACGCGGCCATCGCGCACGAATCATCGGTCTGCACGCCGATCACCTTGATCTCCGGACGCACCGATTTCACGTATGCCGCGACACCGGCCGCGAGACCGCCGCCGCCGATCGGCACGAAGATCGCGTGAATCGGCCCCTGGTGCTGGCTCAAAATTTCCATCGCGACGGTGCCCTGGCCGGCGATCACGTATGGATCATCGAACGGATGCACGAAGGTCAGGCCGCGATCTTCCTGCAGCTTGACCGCGTGACCATAGGCATCGCTATACGATTCGCCGAACTGCACGACCTCGACGGTCGGCCCGCCATGCGTGCGGATGGCGTCGACCTTGACCTGCGGCGTCGTCACCGGCACGACGATGATCGCCTTCACGCCCATGCGTGCGGCCGACAACGCGACGCCCTGCGCATGATTGCCCGCCGACGCGGTGATCACGCCGCGACTGAGCGCTTCGGCCGGAATGTGCGCCATCTTGTTGTACGCGCCGCGCAGTTTGAACGAGAACACCGGCTGGTTGTCCTCGCGCTTCAGATAGACCGGATTGCGCAGCCGCGCCGACAGGTTCGGCGCGCGTTCGAGTTCGGTCTCGCGCGCCACGTCGTAGACGCGCGCGGTCAGGGTCTTTTTCAGGTAGTCGTGGGAAACCATGCGGGTCGCGCGGTGCGCTATGTGAGACGGGAAAACGTCAATGATAGCGCCAACGGTGCCCGCTCTGGCCGTTCCGCGCGCGGCGGGGAGGGGTGGCACGCCCTTGGTGGGGCCGTTTCGGCACTGCAAAGCGAAGTTTGCCAAACCGTCCGGCCGGTCAATGGGGTCGCATGCGAAACGCCGCGGGATTCGCCGCCAAATCCCCCGAAGCACCGTCACCGCCCAGGTTCCCGCCGTCAACGCGTGGCGGGATGATGCGGTAGAATTCCATTTTGGAATAAGGATCGGAAGATGCACTGGCAGCCTCGGATCGCCCATTTAATGCCCGTTCCGCGCGAATCGTGCCCCGCGGCGGAGCGGCATGTCCGCCACGCGCGATCGTGTAGCTGTCTCTGAGTGCCGCGAAGCGACCGCCGTGAGTTGGCCGCCGGTCGTGTTCGCTTCCCCTGGAAGCCCTAGAAGATTTCAAGCATTGCGCCCCACGCGCATTGTCGGCCGACGCCTCGTGACGAGCGCGCCAGGCCGACCTACCGAGTCGTCCAAACATGAACGCACCTCAAGTTTTCGATCCGCACGGCGCCGCCGCTGCGGTGGCCGCCGATCCCGAAGCGCGTCTGCGCGAAATTCCCTACAACTACACGTCGTTCTCCGACCGCGAAATCGTCATCCGCCTGCTCGGCAACGATGCCTGGGACGCGCTCGCCGAACTGCGCGCCGAACGCCGCACCGGCCGCTCGGCGCGCATGCTGTATGAAGTGCTCGGCGATATCTGGGTCGTGCGCCGCAATCCGTATCTGCAGGATGACCTGCTCGACAATCCGAAGCGCCGCGCGCTGCTGATCGAGGCGCTCAATCACCGCCTCGCCGAAATCGAGAAGCGCCGCCGCGCCGATCTGCGCGAGCACGGCGACGAAGCCGGCGTCGAGCGCGCCGCGCGCGTCGAAAAGCTGGTGCAGGCCGCGCGCCGCGCGATCGACCAATTCGCCAGCGAATTCCAGCAGACCTACGACCTGCGCCGCCGCACCACGCGCGTGCTCGGCAAGGTCACGCAGAGAGACAACATCAAGTTCGACGGCCTGTCGCGCGTCTCGCACGTGACCGACGCGACCGACTGGCGCGTCGAATATCCGTTCGTCGTGCTGACGCCGGACTCCGAGGCCGAAATCGCCGGCATGATCAAGGCCTGCTTCGAACTCGGCCTGACCGTGATTCCGCGCGGCGGCGGCACCGGCTACACGGGCGGCGCGGTGCCGCTCACGCCGTTCTCGGCCGTCATCAACACCGAAAAGCTCGAACAGCTCGGCCCGGTCGAAATGACCCAGCTGCCGGGCGTCGATCGCAAGGTCGCGACGATTTTCTCGGGCGCGGGCGTCGTCACGCGGCGCGTGACCGAAGCGGCCGAGCAAGCCGGCTTCGTGTTCGCGGTCGACCCGACCTCGCTCGACGCGTCCTGCGTCGGCGGCAACGTCGCGATGAACGCGGGCGGCAAGAAGGCGGTGCTGTGGGGCACGGCGCTCGATAACCTCGCGTGGTGGCGCATGGTCGACCCGGAAGGGAACTGGCTCGAAGTCACGCGTCTCGAGCACAACATGGGCAAGATCCACGACATCGAAGTCGCGCGTTTCGAGCTCAAGTGGTTCGACGGCAACTACGCGCCGGGCGAGAAGCTGCTGCGCACCGAATCGCTCGACATCAAGGGCCGCGTATTTCGCAAGGAAGGCCTCGGCAAGGACGTCACCGACAAATTCCTCGCCGGGCTGCCGGGCGTGCAGAAGGAAGGTTGCGACGGTCTCATCACGTCGGCGCGCTGGGTGCTGCACAAGATGCCCGCGCATACACGCACCGTCTGTCTCGAGTTCTTCGGCCAGGCGCGCGAGGCGATTCCGAGCATCGTCGAAATCAAGGACTACCTGTTCGAAACGTCGCGCCAGGGCGGCGCGATTCTCGCGGGCCTCGAGCATCTGGACGAGCGCTATCTGCGCGCGGTCGGCTATGCGACCAAGAGCAAGCGCAACGCGTTTCCGAAGATGGTGCTGATCGGCGATATCGTCGGTGACGATGCGGATGCGGTCGCGCAGGCTACGTCCGAAGTCGTGCGCATGGCCAACGGCAAGAGCGGCGAAGGTTTCGTCGCGGTGAGCGCCGAAGCCCGCAAGCGCTTCTGGCTCGACCGCAGCCGCACCGCCGCGATCGCGAAGCACACCAACGCGTTCAAGATCAACGAAGACGTCGTGATTCCGCTCGACCGCATGGGCGAGTACACGGACGGCATCGAGCGCATCAACATCGAGCTGTCGCTGAAGAACAAGCTGCAACTGGTCGACGCGCTCGAAGCGTTCTTCAAGGGCGGCAAGCTGCCGCTCGGCAAGAGCGACGACGCGAACGAAATCCCGAGCGCCGAGCTGCTCGAAGACCGCGTGCAGCAGGCGCTCGATCTGCTCGCGCGTGTGCGCACGCGCTGGGAATTCGTGCGCGACAAGCTCGACTTGTCGCTGCGCGAGGCGCAGCACTATCTGGTCGGCCTCGGCTACGAATCGCTCGCCGAGAAGTTCGCCGATCGCGTCGACGCGCAACCGGACGCAGCCGTCTTCCACCTCGCGCAGGACCGCACGATCCGCGTGTCGTGGAAGCAGGAAATCCGCGCCGAATTGCGGCAGATTTTCAACGGCGGCGAGTTCAAGCCGATCCTCGACGAAGCCCAGGCGATCCACAAGCAGGTGCTGCGCGGCCGCGTGTTCGTTGCGCTGCACATGCACGCGGGCGACGGCAACGTGCACACGAACATCCCGGTCAACTCCGACAACTACGAGATGCTGCAGGACGCGCACACCGCGGTCGCGCGCATCATGAAGCTCGCGCGTTCGCTTGACGGCGTGATCTCCGGCGAGCACGGCATCGGGATTACCAAGCTCGAATTCCTGACCGACGACGAGATCGGCGAATTCCGCAAGTACAAGCAGCGTGTCGATCCGCACGGCCGCTTCAACGCGGGCAAGCTGCTCGAAGGCGCGGACCTGCGCAACGCGTACACGCCGAGCTTCGGCCTGATGGGCTACGAGTCGCTGATCATGCAGCAGTCCGATATCGGCGCGATTTCCGAGTCGATCAAGGACTGCCTGCGTTGCGGCAAGTGCAAGCCGGTCTGCGCGACGCACGTGCCGCGCGCGAACCTGCTGTACAGCCCGCGCAACAAGATTCTCGCCACCTCTTTGCTGGTCGAGGCATTCCTGTACGAAGAGCAGACGCGCCGCGGCGTGTCGATCAAGCACTGGGACGAGTTCAACGACGTCGCCGATCACTGCACTGTCTGCCACAAGTGCGTGACGCCGTGCCCGGTGAAGATCGACTTCGGCGACGTGTCGATGAACATGCGCAACCTGTTGCGCAAGATGGGCAAGAAGAAGTTCAACCCGGGCAACGCGGCGGGCATGTTCTTCCTGAACGCGACGAATCCGCAGACCATCAACCTCGCGCGCACCGCGATGATGGGCGTCGGCTACAAGGCGCAACGCCTCGGCAACGAGGTGCTGAAGAAGTTCACGAAGAAGCAGACCGCGCATCCGCCCGCCACGGTCGGCAAGCCGGCGATCACGCAGCAGGTGATCCACTTCATGAACAAGAAGATGCCGGGCAACCTGCCGAAGAAGACCGCGCGCGCGTTGCTCGATATCGAGGACAACAAGATCGTCCCGATCATCCGCAATCCGAAGACGACCACCGTCGATACCGAAGCGGTGTTCTACTTCCCGGGCTGCGGCTCCGAGCGGCTGTTCTCGCAGGTCGGTCTCGCGACCCAGGCCATGCTGTGGGAGGCGGGCGTGCAGACCGTGCTGCCGCCGGGCTACCTGTGCTGCGGCTATCCGCAGCGCGGCTCGGGCCAGTACGACAAGGCCGAGCAGATCGTCACCGACAACCGCGTGCTGTTCCACCGCGTCGCCAATACGCTGAACTACCTCGACATCAAGACGGTGGTGGTGTCGTGCGGCACGTGCTACGACCAGCTCGCCGGTTACGAATTCGAAAAGATCTTCCCGGGCTGCCGGATCATCGACATCCACGAATACCTGCTGGAAAAAGGCATCAAGCTCGATGGCGTGAACGGCGTGCGCTACATGTACCACGACCCGTGCCACTCGCCGATCAAGACGATGGACCCGGTCAAGCTCGTCAACCAGCTGATGGGTTCGGAGCAGGACGGCTACAAGATCGAGAAGAACGACCGCTGCTGCGGCGAGTCGGGCACGCTCGCGGTCACGCGTCCCGACATCTCGACCCAGGTGCGCTTCCGCAAGGAAGAGGAAATCCGCAAGGGCGCGGCGAAACTGCGCGGCATCCCGCTCGTTGCCGAAGCGGGCGCGAACGCGATCAATCCGGCCAATGCATCGGCCGGATCCGCCGGTGCGCCGAACGGTTCGGTGCTGAAGGCCGGCGACGGTCCGCAGCCGGGTAACGGCAATGCGGCTTCGACCGACGTCAAGATCCTCACGAGCTGCCCGTCGTGCCTGCAAGGGCTGTCGCGCTACAACGAAGACGCGGGTACCGAGGCCGATTACATCGTGGTCGAGATGGCACGTCACGTGCTCGGCGAAAACTGGATGGCGGACTACGTACAACGGGCGAACAATGGCGGAATCGAGCGCGTGCTGGTTTAATGGCACGACCGACGATATTTGCCGAGGACGACGATGGACTGCGTTTTTTGCCGTGAAGACGGCGGCGATGTGCTATGGCAGGACGACGCGTTGCGAGTCGTCCTCGCCGACGAACACGACTACCCGGGCTTTTGCCGGGTCATCTGGAATGCTCACGTAGCCGAGTTTTCGGATCTTTCCGCCGACGAGCGCGATCACGTGATGAAGGCCGTCTACGCGGTCGAGCGTGCGCAGCGGCGCGTGATGCAGCCGGCGAAGGTCAATCTCGCGAGCCTCGGCAACCAGGTGCCGCACGTGCACTGGCACGTGATTCCGCGTTTCTCGAACGACGCGCATTTCCCCCTGCCGATCTGGGCGCCGCGCCAGCGCACGGTGTCCGAAGCGATGCTGTCGTCGCGTCGGGCGCACGCCACGCTGCTGCGCGAAGCCGTGCGGCAGGAAATCGAACAGGCGCTGGGCTGAGCATCGCTGAATCCGCCGCCGCGCACCGCCGGGCGTCGGTCGGTGCGCAGGGCGGCCGATGCGTCGTTATCACCCGCCGTTATCTGATGAGGCCAACATGAGCGGATTGACTCCCGAGACGCCGGTGCCGACCGGCGTGGTCGTGCATTCTAAGTCGCGCGTGCTCGAACTGCAGTACGCGAACGGCGAAGCGTACCGGCTGCCGTTCGAACTGCTGCGCGTGTATTCGCCGTCGGCGGAAGTGCAGGGCCACGGGCCCGGCCAGGAAACGCTGCAGACGGGCAAGCGCGACGTGACGATCACGATGATCGAAGGCGTCGGCAATTACGCGCTGCAGCCGACTTTCTCCGATGGACACTCCACTGGTATCTACTCGTGGGACCTGCTGTACGACATGGCCGTGCGTCAGGATGAACTCTGGCGCGCGTATCTCGCCAAACTGGCAGCGGCCGGCATCGACCGCGACACGCCGATGGTGCCCGCCGCTGCTGCGCACGGGCACTGTCACTGATACGATTCGCTCCCGAACGCCGCTCGAGCGGCGCAACATTCAAGAACACGCGAAAGGACGAGCGCGATGAGCAAAACCCACTTCGGCTTTCAATCGGTCGACGAACAGGACAAGGCGCAGAAAGTGGCGGGGGTGTTCCACTCGGTGGCCGCCAACTACGACCTGATGAACGACCTGATGTCGGGCGGATTGCACCGGGCGTGGAAGGTGTTCACGATCGCCCAGGCGAACGTGCGGCCGGGCTACAAGGTGCTCGACATCGCGGGCGGCACGGGCGATCTGTCGAAAGCGTTCGCCAAACAGGCGGGTGAGACGGGCGAGGTCTGGCATACCGACATCAATGAATCGATGCTGCGCGTCGGCCGCGACCGGCTGCTCGACAAAGGCATCATTACGCCGACGCTGCTTTGCGATGCCGAAAAAATCCCGTTTCCGGATAACTATTTCGACGTCGTGACGGTCGCGTTCGGTTTGCGCAACATGACGCATAAAGACATCGCGCTCGCCGAGATGCGGCGTGTGCTGAAACCGGCCGGGCGACTGCTCGTGCTCGAGTTCTCGAAGGTATGGGACCCGCTGAAGAAGGTCTACGATCTGTATTCGTTCAAGGTGTTGCCGTGGCTCGGCGAGCGCTTCGCCAAGGACGCGGAAAGCTACCAGTACCTGGCGGAATCGATCCGCATGCATCCTGACCAGGAAACTTTGAAAACTATGATGGAACAAGCTGGTCTCGACGGCGTCAAATATTACAATTTGTCAGCTGGCGTGGTAGCGTTGCATGTGGGGACCAAATACTAGGGTCCTCTAACCCATCGATTTTTAAAGGAAAGTGCGAAATGTCCGATTCGAATTTGTTATCTGCTCGTAAGGTTAAGGGGTCGCTGGCGAGAAGAATCGGACTGATCGCGATGGTCGGTCTGCTGACGGTCGGCACGCTTGCCTCTCTCGACGCCGAAGCACGCCGTATTGGCGGAGGCCGCAGCTTCGGCCGTCAGTCGAACAGTCTGCAGCAGCAGCGCCAGACGCCGCCGCCGTCCCAGCCGGCGCAGAACAATCAGGCCACGCAGCAGAGCGCCCAACCGGCGGCTCCCGCAACCAAGCCCACGCCGCCCGCCGCGCCGAACCGCAATCGCTGGCTCGGCCCGATCGCCGGTCTCGCGGCCGGTCTCGGCATCGCCGCGTTGTTGTCGCATTTCGGGCTCGGCGAGGCGTTCGCCGGCATGTTCGCCAACGTGATCGTGATTGCGTTGATCGCGATGGTCGTGATCTGGCTGATCCGCCGCTTCACCGGTCGCAAGCGCGATGCGGCGCAACCGGCTTACGCGGGCACGGCGCCGTCGCTGAACACCAAAGGCACCGACTATATTCAGGAGCCGCGTTACACCGCGCCGCCGACCGGCTCGTACCTCGAACCGCAAGGCAACCCGTTGACCACGCCATCGCTCGGCGCGACGCCGTCAGTGCCGGCCGGCTTCGATTCCGAAGCGTTTCTGCGTAACGCGAAGGTGTACTTCGTGCGCCTGCAGGCCGCGTGGGACGTCGGCAACATCGATGACATCCGCGAATTCACGACACCGGAAATGTTCGCCGAAGTGCGCGTCGATCTCACCGCGCGCGGCACGCAGCCGAACCAGACCGACGTCGTGCAGTTGAACGCCGAGCTGCTCGGCGTCGAGGAGCGCGCGACCGAATACTTCGCGAGCGTGCGCTTCTCCGGTTTGATCCGCGAGGCGCCGGGCGCGGCGGCCGAGCCGTTCGTCGAAGTCTGGAATCTGACGAAGGCGAACCGCGCCGGCGAAGGCTGGCTGCTTGCCGGCATCCAGCAGGTCGAGCAACACTGACATGCCGAAGCGTCGAGTCGCGTTTGCCTCGCAAAAAGCCGACCACGGCACAGCGATTCCTCGCCTCGCGCATCGCTTAGGCCGTTCGGTATAGCAGGCCGCGAAGCGAACGGACGTTACAATGGGAGCCCGCGCAAGCACCTCGCTCGCGCGGGTTTTTTCTTGCCACCTTCGATGACCCTCGCCGCCAAGCCCTTCGCTGCCGCTGTCAATCATCTGCTCGCCCGCGAATCGTGGGCCCGCGAGCGCCTCGCCCCGTACGCGGGCAAGACCGCACGCCTGTCATGTCCACCGGTGGTGCTTGCACTGCTCGTGCAGCCCGACGGCTATCTCGGCACGCTCGACGAAGCCGATGCGCACCAGTTCGACGTGACGATCTCGGTGCCATCGGACGCACTGCCGGCCTTCCTGCAAGGTGGCCAGGCCGCGGTGATGAAGCACGTGAAGATCGAGGGCGACGCCGAGTTCGCGACCGTGATCGCGAAGCTCGCCGAGCATCTGCGCTGGGAGCCGGAGGAAGATCTCGCGAAGCTGATCGGCGATGGGCCCGCGTGGCGCATTACGTCGCTCGTGCGTTCGGTCGGCGAGCATGTGCAACGCACCGGCCGCAACCTGCTCGACACGGCAGCCGAATATCTGCTCGACGAGAATCCGCAGCTGGTGCGCCGCACCGCGCTCGCGGACTTCAATGTCGAGCTGGCGCGCGCGCGTGATTCGCTCGCTCGCGTCGAAAAGCGCATCGAGCGTCTCGAACAGAAGGTCGAAGCCCGCGGCGCGCAAGCGTCGGGCGGCGCCGCCACGTCGCGCGGCACGCGCTAGTCAACGGGCCCAGCCATGCGTTTTCTGCGTTTTCTCAAGATTTTTTTCACGGTCATCCGCTTCGGCCTCGACGAAATGATGTTGAGCCGCATCAACGATCGGCGCGTGCGTCTGCTGTTGCGTATCACGACGCTCGGTCGTAAGTTCGATGCGCCGCCGGGCGTGCGTCTGCGGCTCGCGCTCGAAAGCCTCGGGCCGATCTTCGTCAAGTTCGGGCAGGTGCTGTCGACCCGCCGCGATCTGCTGCCGGTCGATATCGCCAACGAACTCGCGAAGCTGCAGGATCAGGTGCCGCCGTTCGATTCGGCGGTCGCGATCGCACTCGTCGAGAAGTCGCTCGGCGCGCCGGTCGACGTGTTGTTCGACGATTTCGAGCGGGTCCCGGTCGCGAGCGCGTCGATCGCGCAGGTCCACTTCGCGACGGTGAAGGCCGGCCAGCACGCAGGCAAGGCGGTCGCGGTGAAAGTGCTGCGCCCCAACATGCTGCCGGTGATCGATTCCGACCTTGCGCTGTTGCGCGACATCGCCGTGTGGGCCGAGCGTCTGTGGGCCGATGGCAAACGCCTGAAGCCGCGCGAAGTGGTCGCCGAATTCGACAAGTACCTGCACGACGAACTCGACCTGATGCGCGAGGCCGCCAACGGTAGCCAGCTGCGGCGCAACTTCCAGGGGCTCGACCTGCTGCTCGTGCCCGAGATGTACTGGGAATTCTGCACGCCCACGGTGCTCGTGATGGAGCGCATGGTCGGCGTGCCGATCAGCCAGGTCGATACGTTGCGCGCGGCGGGCGTCGATATCCCCAAGCTCGCGCGCGAGGGCGTCGAGATTTTCTTCACGCAGGTGTTCCGCGACGGCTTTTTCCACGCCGACATGCACCCCGGCAACATCCAGGTGAGCCTCGATCCCGCGCACTTCGGCCGCTATATCGCGCTCGACTTCGGCATCATCGGCGCGCTGTCGGACTTCGATAAAAACTACCTCGCGCAAAACTTCCTCGCGTTCTTCAAGCGCGACTACCATCGCGTTGCGACGCTGCATCTGGAGTCGGGCTGGGTGCCGCCGACCACGCGTGTCGAGGAACTCGAAAGCGCGATCCGCGCGGTCTGCGAACCGTACTTCGACCGCGCGCTGAAGGACATTTCGCTCGGCCAGGTGCTGATGCGCCTGTTCTCGACGTCGCGGCGCTTTAACGTCGAGATCCAGCCGCAGCTCGTGTTGCTGCAAAAGACGATGCTGAACGTGGAAGGCCTCGGCCGTTCGCTCGATCCCGAACTGGATCTCTGGAAGACCGCGAAGCCTTACCTCGAGCGCTGGATGAACGAGCAGATCGGCTTGCGCGGCTGGTATGAACGCCTGAAGATCGAGGCGCCGCAGTGGAGCAAGACGCTGCCGCAGTTGCCGCGCCTCGTTCACAACATGCTGGCCGAACGCCATCATCCGGTGGGCGGCGCGAACGACGACGTGATTCGCCAGATACTGCTTGAGCAGAAGCGCACCAACCGTCTGCTGCAAGGCCTGCTGCTGTTCGGCGTGGCGGTCGGCGTCGGCGCGATGCTGGCACGGGCGTTCCTGGCGCTCGCTTACGGCGGTTGAGCGCGGCTGGCGGCCCATTGGCCGCACTGTGCTTCAGCGGCGGTGTCGGCCGCGGCTGGCGGTGACGACCGGGCGCAAACCTGAACGAGGCATCCGATGAGCGATCCGACCCAACCCCCCGTACCCGATTTCGCGAATCGCGATCCCAACTCGCCGGAGTTCTGGGACGAACGTTTCGAGCGCCATTACACGCCGTGGGACCAGGCGGGCGTGCCGTCCGCGTTTCGCGCGTTTGCCGAACGGCACCGCAACGCCGCCGTGCTGATTCCAGGCTGCGGCAGTGCCCACGAAGCGGTATGGCTCGCCCGTCAGGGCAACCCGGTGCGCGCGATCGATTTCTCGGCCGCCGCCGTCGCGGCGGCCCGCGAGCAACTCGGCGCGCAGCACGCATCGCTGGTCGAGCAGGCGGACTTTTTCACCTATGCGCCGCCGTTCAAGCCCGGATGGATCTATGAGCGCGCGTTCTTCTGCGCGCTGCCGCCGACGCGCCGCGCCGACTACGCGCAACGTATGGCCGAACTGCTGCCGACCGGCGGGTTGCTCGCGGGGTACTTTTTTATCGGCGCGACGCCGAAGGGGCCGCCGTTCGGCATCGCACGCGATGAGCTCGACGCGCTGTTCACGCCACATTTCGAGCTGATCGAAGACGAAGCGGTCGACGACTCGATCGCCGTATTCGCCGAACACGAGCGCTGGCTCACCTGGCGGCGTCGCAGCTAGCCCCGCGCGCCGCTCTTGAGAGCTCCGCGGGACGCCCCCATCTTGCGCGGTGGCGGGCGCATCACGCGTCCGCCACCCGAAATCCGGGGAACGGACATCGTTTGCGGCTATAATTCAAGGCTTTGCAAGCGTTTACAAGATTTCAGTAGGGATTTGGAGTAGGAAAGGATCATGCCGATCTACGCTTATCGTTGCGGGTCATGCGGCTTTGGGAAGGACGTGCTCCAGAAGATGAGCGACCCCCAGTTGACGCAGTGCCCCGAGTGCGGGAAAGACACATTTAGCAAGCAACTCACCGCCGCCGGCTTCCAGTTGAAGGGCTCCGGCTGGTACGTGACAGATTTCCGCGGCGGCAGCGGCGGCGCGAGCGCGCCGGCCACGTCGGAAGCGAAGTCCGAGCCGTCCGCAGCCGCAGCCCCGGCTGAACAGGCTGCCCCGGCCGCGCCCGAGGCCCCCGCCGCCGCGGGCGCGGCCGCAAGCCCGAGCGGTTCCGGCAGCGCCTAGTGGGACCGCCGCCCCGCGCGGGCGGCGTATCTACCGCGCATGGGCTTCGGCCCGCGCAGCTTTCTGGCGGTACACATGACGACGAAGAAATTCACGCTCAAATCGGTGTTTCTGACCGGCCTGCTGGTGCTGGTGCCTCTGGCTATCACACTGTGGGTGCTCGGTCTGATCATCGGCACGATGGACCAGACGCTGTTGCTGCTGCCTACCTCGTGGCAGCCGGAACGCGCGATCGGCTATCGCTTGCCGGGCCTCGGCGCGGTGCTCACGCTCGCGTTCATCTTCGTCGTCGGGCTGTTGACGCAAAACTTCATTGGGCAGAAGCTCGTGAAGTGGTGGGAACTGCTGGTCGCGCACATTCCGGTGGTCGGCCCGCTCTACACCAGCGTCAAGCAGGTGTCCGACACGCTGCTGTCGAGCAGCGGCAATGCATTCCGCAAGGCGCTGCTGATCGAGTACCCGCGCCGCGGTTCCTATACGATTGCGTTTCTGACCGGCATCCCGGGCGGCGACGTGGCCAACCACCTGAAGGAAGATTACGTCAGCGTGTACGTGCCGACCACGCCGAATCCGACGTCCGGCTTCTTCCTGATGGTGCCGAAAAGCGAAGTGATCGAGCTCGACATGACCGTCGACGCTGCGCTCAAGTACATCGTCTCGATGGGCGTCGTGGCGCCGTCCGCGCCACCGCCGGCGCCGGTGCGCCGCACCACCGTCGAGCCTCCGCTGTAATGCCGGCGCGCAACGCTTCATGCAGGATCGTCTGCGGCGCGCCGTTCAACCAATGCAAAACGAAAGACAAACATCATGTCGATGAGATCTGAATACTGCGGTCTGGTGACCGAAGAACTGCTGGGCCAATCCGTCTCGCTGTGCGGCTGGGTAAGCCGCCGCCGCGACCATGGCGGCGTCATCTTCATCGACCTGCGCGATCGCGAAGGGCTCGTTCAGGTCGTCTGCGATCCGGATCGCGCGGACATGTTCAAGATCGCCGAAGGCGTGCGCAACGAGTTCTGCGTGCAGGTCAAGGGCGTCGTGCGCGGTCGTCCGGAAGGCACGACCAACGCGTCGCTGAAGAGCGGCAAGATCGAAGTGCTGTGCCACGAGCTGATCGTGCTGAACGCGTCGGTCACGCCGCCGTTCCAGCTCGACGACGATAATCTGTCGGAAACCACGCGTCTCACGCATCGCGTGCTCGACCTGCGCCGTCCGCAGATGCAGCACAACCTGCGTCTGCGCTATCGCGTCGCGATCGAAGTGCGCAAGTACCTCGACGAGCAGGGCTTCATCGACATCGAAACGCCGATGCTGACGAAGAGCACGCCGGAAGGCGCGCGCGACTACCTCGTGCCGTCGCGTACGAACCCGGGCCAGTTCTTCGCACTGCCGCAGTCGCCGCAGCTGTTCAAACAGCTGCTGATGGTCGCGAACTTCGACCGTTACTACCAGATCACCAAGTGCTTCCGCGACGAAGACCTGCGCGCCGACCGTCAGCCGGAATTCACGCAGATCGACTGTGAAACCTCGTTCCTGTCGGAACAGGAAATCCGCGATCTGTTCGAGGCGATGATCCGTCACGTGTTCAGGACGACGATCGGCGTTGCGCTCGACGAGAAGTTCCCGGTCATGGAGTATGCGGAAGCGATGCGCCGCTTCGGTTCGGACAAGCCGGACCTGCGCGTGAAGCTCGAATTCACCGAGCTGACCGATGCGATGCGCGACGTCGACTTCAAGGTGTTCAGCACGCCGGCCAACACGAAGGACGGCCGCGTCGCGGCGCTGCGCGTGCCGAAGGGCGGCGAGCTGTCGCGTGGCGACATCGACAGCTATACGGAATTCGTGCGCATCTACGGCGCGAAGGGTCTCGCGTGGATCAAGGTCAACGAAGCGGCGAAGGGCCGTGACGGTCTGCAAAGCCCGATCGTCAAGAACCTGCACGATGAAGCGCTGAAGGCGATCATCGAGCGCACCGGCGCGCAAGACGGCGACATCATCTTCTTCGCGGCGGATCGCGCGAAGGTCGTCAACGACAGCCTCGGCGCCCTGCGCCTGAAGATCGGTCATTCGGAATTCGGCAAGGCCAACGGTCTCGTCGAGTCCGGCTGGAAGCCGCTGTGGGTGGTCGACTTCCCGATGTTCGAATACGACGAGGAAGACAACCGCTACGTCGCCGCGCATCACCCGTTCACGAGCCCGAAGGACGAGCACCTCGAGTACCTCGAAACGGACCCGGCGCGCTGCCTCGCGAAGGCCTACGACATGGTGCTGAACGGCTGGGAAATCGGCGGCGGCTCGGTGCGTATCTATCGTGAGGAAGTGCAGAGCAAGGTGTTCCGCGCGCTGAAGATCAACGCGGAAGAAGCGCAGGCCAAGTTCGGCTTCCTGCTCGACGCGCTGCAATACGGCGCGCCGCCGCACGGCGGTATCGCGTTCGGTCTGGACCGCATCGTCACGATGATGGCCGGCGCCGACTCGATCCGCGACGTGATCGCATTCCCGAAGACGCAACGCGCGCAGGACCTGCTCACGCAGGCGCCGAGCGAAGTCGACGAGCGTCAGCTGCGCGAGCTGCACATCCGTCTGCGTTCGCCGGAACCGAAGGCGTAAACCGTGGCCGCTTGGCGCGGCCGCAAAATAGCCACACGAGCGAAACGAAAAGGCGCTGAGGTGTACTTCACCTCAGCGCCTTTTTCATTTTTTGCGTTACAGTGAAGCCACTGCTTTCCCGACCCTTTCGACCGTCATCCGACATGTACCGCGCGTCGCGTCGCGCCCAGTTTTGAGCCATGCCGAAACCGCCGAAAATTCCGCAGTCCGTCCTCGTCATCATTCATACGCCCGCGCTCGACGTGCTGCTGCTCGAACGCGCTGACCATGCCGAGTTCTGGCAGTCGGTCACCGGTTCGAAAGACCGGCTCGACGAACCGCTCGCCGACACGGCGGTGCGTGAAGTCGCCGAGGAAACCGGCATCATGATCGGCGGCGCGCTGGTGCCGCGCAGCGCGTTGTTCGACTGGCAGTACTCGATCGACTACGAGATCTACCCGGAATATCGCTACCGCTACGAACCAGGCGTGCTCTATAACACCGAACACTGGTTCAGCTTGCAGGTGCCCGAGCGTATCGAGGTGTCGCTCGCGCCGCGCGAACACACCGCGTATATGTGGCTGCCGTATGAAGAGGCCGCATCGCGCTGCTTTTCGTCGTCGAATGCCGATGCGATCCTGCAGTTGCCGCGCCGCCTCGCCGCACGCCCGATCGACCCCCAATCCGGCCCGCTGGCCGGGGAGCGTGGCCAGTGAGCGCAGGCGGTTCGGGCCGTTTCGCGCGTCTGCGGCACACGTTGCTCGGCCGTCGTTACTGGCAGCGCTACCGCTTCACCAGCAACAACCAGGTCGAGCTTCTGCGCTCCGGTGACGACTTCTTCGACGCGCTGATCGAGCGCATCGACGCCGCCGAGCACAGCGTCGCGCTCGAAACCTACATCTTTTGCGACGACGAAGCCGGCCACGCGGTCAGCGAGGCGTTGCTGCGCGCGGCCGCGCGCGGCGTCAGGGTGCGCGTGATCACCGACGGCATCGGCACCGCGCGCCTGAAAATGTTCGATCAATGGCCGGCGGGCGGCATCGAGCATCGCATCTACAACCCGCATCTGTTCGGCCGCTTCGGCTTTTCGCGCACGCACCGCAAGCTCGCGGTGATCGACGATCGGATCGCGTATTGCGGCGGCATCAATATCGTCGACGATTACGAGAACAACGGCGAGAAGCTGCCGTACCGCCGCTGGGACTTCGCGGTCGAGCTGCGCGGGCCGGTGGTCGCCGACGTGCGCGACGCGATCGAGGTGCAGTGGCGGCGGATTCGCCTCGGCCATCGGCCGCTCGATTCGATCAGGCCAGACGTGTCGTCGCAGGACGCCAACTCGCTCGGCAGTCTGCGCCGGCGCCGGCGGCGCCGCAACGAGGAACTGTGGGCCGGCGGCGAGCCGTGCGTCGCGTTCGTCGCGCGCGATAACCTGATCAACCGCCGCGCGATCGAAAAGGCCTATCTGGCCGCGATCGGCCAGGCTCGCCATGAAATTCTGCTGGCGAATCCGTACTTCATGCCGGGGCGCAAGCTGCGTCGCGCGCTGGTGTTCGCGGCGCGGCGCGGCGTGGTCGTGAAGCTGATCATCGGGCGCAAGGAATTCAAGGCGCTCGATTACGCGGTGCCGTTCCTGTACCACGCGCTGCTGCGCGCGGGCGTGCAGATCGCCGAATACGAGAAGACGCTGCTGCACGGCAAGGTCGCGGTGGTCGATTCGAACTGGGGCACAGTCGGTTCGTCGAATCTCGATGCGCTCAGCCTGATGCTCAATAACGAAGCGAACGTCGTGCTCGTGAACGATCCGTCGATCGCGAAACTTCGCGATGCGATTCTCGATGCATTCACGGACGCGCGCCGGATCGATGAAGCGCACTACGAATCGCGACCGGCGCGTGTGCGCGCGCTGAGCTGGATCGCGTACACGAGCTACCGCGTCGCGATGAAACTGCTGACGGTCGGCGGCTACGATTGACACCAATAAAACCACGCACGCGCCCGTCGGCAACCATCGATTCAAGGCAAACGCCTCTAAAAATCTGATTGATCTGATGGTCGAAAGCCGCAAAATTAGAGGCCGGTTAGAAACCGGTTTCTAATAAAGTCCTTGTTTCGCGGACGGCAAGCACTCAATAATAGTACGGCCGTTCGATTTTCAATTCGGTCACATTGGAACGGTAGAACAGCTATGCGAAAAGGCGAACAAACCCGAGCCGCGATTCTCGACGCAGCACTCGATCTGGCAAGCCGAGACGGACTGGAAGGTCTGACGATTGGCCTGCTGGCCGAGCGCATGCAGATGAGCAAAAGCGGCGTGTTCGCGCATTTCGGGTCGCGCGAGGATCTGCAGGTCGAGGTCGTGCGCGAATATCACCGCCGTTTCGAAGACGAGGTGTTTTTCCCGAGCCTGCGCGAGCCGCGTGGTCTGCCGCGCTTGCGCGCGATGATTTCCCGCTGGTTCGAGAAGCGCATTCAGGAAGTCACGACCGGATGCATTTACATCAGCGGCGCCGTCGAATACGACGATCGCGCGGACAGCCAGGTGCGCGAGCAACTGGTGTCGAGCGTGACGACGTGGCGCGCGGCGCTCACGCGCGCGATTTCGCAAGCGATGGAAGAAGGGCATCTGCGTGCCGATACCGATCCGGAGCTGATGCTGTTCGAACTGTATAGCGTCACGCTCGGCCTGCATCATGACGCGCGCTTCCTGCATTTGCCGGATGCGGTGCGTCTCACGTGGGCCGCGCTCGAAAAACTGATTAATTCGTATCAGAGCGAAAGCCGTTAGCGGCGTCGCCGGAACTTACCGGAAACGCGCGGCGCACAAGGTCCGTACACGGACCCGGCCAACGGCCTGGCTTTTTGTCAATCTAGGGAGAGGAAGTCATGGGACAGTACGCCGCGCCGCTGCGCGACATGCAATTCGTGTTGCACGAACTGCTCAACGTCGAAGCCGAACTTCGGCACATGCCGAAGCACGCCGATCTCGACGCCGACACGATCAACGCGGTGCTCGAGGAAGCCGGCAAGTTCTGCTCCGAGGTGCTGTTCCCGCTCAACCACAGCGGCGATCAGGAAGGCTGCACGTATGCCGGCGACGGCGTCGTGACCACGCCAAAGGGCTTCAAGGAAGCCTATCAACAATACGTCGAAGCCGGCTGGCCGGCGCTTGGCTGCGACCCGGAATACGGCGGTCAGGGGCTGCCCGCGTTCGTCAACAACGCGCTCTATGAAATGCTGAACTCGGCGAATCAGGCGTGGACGATGTATCCGGGCCTGTCGCACGGCGCGTACGAATGCCTGCACGCGCATGGCACGCCGGAACTGCAGCAGCGCTATCTGCCGAAGCTCGTCGCGGGCGTCTGGACCGGCACGATGTGTCTGACCGAGCCGCATTGCGGCACCGACCTCGGCATTCTGCGCACCAAGGCCGAGCCGAACGGCGACGGCTCGTACTCGATCAGCGGCACCAAGATTTTCATCTCGAGCGGTGAACACGATCTGGCGGAGAACATCGTTCACCTCGTGCTCGCGCGTCTGCCGGATGCGCCGAAGGGCACCAAGGGCATTTCGCTGTTCATCGTGCCGAAGTTCGTGCCGAACGAAGCGGGCGAGCCCGGCGAGCGCAATGGCGTGAAGTGCGGCTCGATCGAGCACAAGATGGGCATTCACGGCAACGCGACCTGCGTGATCAATCTCGACAACGCGAAGGGCTGGATGGTCGGCGAGCCGAACAAAGGCCTGAATGCAATGTTCGTGATGATGAATGCCGCGCGTCTCGGCGTCGGCATGCAGAGCCTCGGCCTCACCGAAGTCGCGTATCAGAACTCGCTCACGTACGCGAAAGAGCGTCTGCAGATGCGTTCGCTGACGGGCCCGAAGGCACCGGAGAAGGCCGCCGATCCGATCATCGTGCATCCGGACGTGCGTCGCATGCTGCTCACGCAGAAGGCCTACGCCGAAGCCGGCCGCGCGTTCTCGTACTGGTCGGCGCTGCAGATCGACAAGGAGCTGTCGCACGCCGACGAAGCCGAGCGCAAGGAAGCCGCCGACCTCGTCGCGCTGCTCACGCCGATCCTGAAGGCGTTCCTGTCGGACAACGCGTTCGAAGGCACCAATCACGCGATGCAGATCTACGGCGGCCACGGCTTCATCGCCGAATGGGGCATGGAGCAGTACGTGCGCGACGCGCGCATCAACATGATCTACGAAGGTACCAACGGCATCCAGTCGCTCGATCTGCTCGGCCGCAAGGTGCTCGGCGACATGGGCGCGAAGCTGAAAAAGTTCGGCAAGCTCGTCGCCGAGTTCGTCGAAGCCGAAGGCATCAAGCCGGAAATGCAGGAGTTCGTGAACCCGCTCGCCGACATCGGCGAGAAGGTGCAGAAGCTGACGATGGAAATCGGCATGAAGGCGATGCAGAACCCGGACGAAGTCGGCGCCGCGGCCGTGCCGTATCTGCGCACGGTCGGCCACCTGGTGTTCTCGTACTTCTGGGCGCGCATGGCGCGTATCGCGCTGGACAAAGAGGCATCCGGCGATCCGTTCTACAAGGCGAAGCTCGCGACCGCTCGGTTCTACTTCGCGAAGCTGCTGCCCGAAACGGCAATGACGATCCGCCAGGCGCGGGCCGGTTCGAAGCCGATGATGGACGTCGAAGAAGCGTTGTTCTAACGCTCACAGAGAGAGCGAGGCGCCGGCGCGCAGCGAACCCGCGCTGCCTCGCTCCAGACCACACACCTCGCGCGAAGCATGGCTGACGCTTCGCGCCACCGCACAACTCTCCGGAGAAACGACGTGAGCAATCTGATCATTCGCAAGGTAGCCGTACTCGGCGCCGGCGTGATGGGCGCGCAGATCGCCGCGCACCTGATCAACGCCAAGGTGCCCGTGCTGCTGTTCGATCTGCCCGCCAAGGAAGGCCCGAAAAACGGCATCGCGCTGAAGGCGATCGAGAATCTGAAGAAGCTGTCGCCGGCGCCATTCGGCGTGAAGGACGACGCGCAATACATCCAGCCCGCGAACTACGACGACGACATCGAAAAGCTCGCCGAGTGCGACGTCGTGATCGAAGCGATCGCGGAGCGCATGGACTGGAAGCACGACCTGTACAAGAAGGTCGCGCCGCACATCGGTCCGAACGCGATCTTCGCGACCAATACGTCGGGGCTGTCGATCACCGCGTTGTCCGAAGGTTTCTCGGACGAACTGAAGGCGCGCTTCTGCGGCGTGCACTTCTTCAATCCGCCGCGCTACATGCATCTGGTCGAACTGATCCCGACCGCGACGACGCGTCCGGAAATTCTCGATCAGCTCGAAACCTTCCTGACCAGCGTGGTCGGCAAAGGCGTCGTGCGCGCGAAGGACACGCCGAACTTCATCGCCAATCGCGTCGGCGTTTTCTCGATCCTCGCGGTTATCGCCGAAGCCGGGAAGTTCGGTCTGCGTTTCGACGAAGTGGATGACCTGACCGGCGCGCGCCTCGGCCGCGCGAAGTCGGCGACGTTCCGCACCGCCGACGTGGTCGGTCTCGACACGATGGCGCACGTCATTAAGACGATGCAGGACACGCTGCCGGACGATCCCTTCTTGCCGGTCTACGAAACGCCTGCCGTGCTCGCTGAACTGGTGAAGAAAGGCGCGCTCGGCCAGAAGAGCGGCGCCGGCTTCTACCGCAAGGAAGGCAAGGCGATCAAGGTGCTCGATCCGAAGACCGGCAACTACGTCGACGGCGGCGGCAAGGCGGACGAAATCGTCGGCCGCATCCTGAAGCGTCCGGCTGCCGAGCGCCTGAAGCTGTTGCGCGAAACGCAGCATCCGCAGGCGCAGTTCCTGTGGTCGATCTTCCGCGACGTCTATCACTACATCGCCGTGCATCTGGAGTCGATCGCCGACAACGCGCGCGACGTCGACCTCGCGATCCGCTGGGGCTTCGGCTGGAACGAAGGTCCGTTCGAAGGCTGGCAGACGGCCGGCTGGAAGCAGGTCGCCCAGTGGGTGCAGGAAGACATCGCGGCAGGCAAGGCGCTCGCCAACGTGCCGCTGCCTTCGTGGGTGCTCGAAGGCGCGGTCGCCGACAAGGGCGGCGTGCACACGGCTGAAGGTTCGTGGTCGCCGGCCACGCAGAGCTTCGTGCCGCGCTCGTCGCTCGACGTGTACAAGAAGCAGGTGTTCCGTGCGCCGCTCGTCGGCGAAACCGGCGCCGATCCGAAGACCTTCGGCAAGACGCTGTTCGAGACCGATGCGGTGCGCGCATGGGTCGACGATCGCGCGGGCGAGGACGACGTGCTGATCGTGTCGTTCAAGAGCAAGATGAACACGATCGGACCGGCGGTGATCGAAGGTCTGACGCGGGCGATCGAACTGGCCGAGAAGGACTACAAGGGCCTCGTCGTGTGGCAGCCCACGTCGCTGAAGCTCGGCACGCCGGGCGGTCCGTTCTCGGCGGGCGCGAACCTCGAGGAAGCGATGCCCGCGTTCATGATGGGCGGTGCGAAGGGCATCGAGCCGTTCGTGAAGAGTTTCCAGCAGGGCATGCTGCGCGTGAAGTACGCGAACGTGCCGGTGGTTGCGGCGATCTCGGGTATCGCGCTCGGCGGCGGCTGCGAGCTCGCGCTGCACAGCGCGAAGCGCGTCGCGCACATCGAGAGCTATCTGGGTCTCGTCGAAGTCGGCGTGGGTCTGGTGCCGGCGGGCGGCGGCCTGAAAGAAGCGGCACTGCGCGCGGCGGAAGCGGCAAGCCAGGTTGGCGCGACCAACGATCTGCTGAAGTTCCTGCAGAAGTCGTTCGAGAACGCGGCAATGGCGAAGGTCTCGTCCTCGGCGCTCGATGCTCGCGCGATGGGCTATCTGAAGCCGTCCGACACGATCGTCTTCAACGTGTTCGAACTGCTCGACGTCGCGAAGAAGGAAGCGCGCGCGCTTGCCGCTGCGGGCTATCGTGCGCCGCTGCGCGCGACGCAGGTGCCGGTCGCGGGCCGCTCGGCGATCTCGACGATCAAGGCGTCGCTCGTCAACATGCGTGACGGCCGCTTCATCAGCGATCACGACTTCCTGATCGCGAGCCGCATCGCGGAAGCGGTGTGCGGCGGCGACGTCGAAGCGGGCAGCCTCGTCGACGAAGAATGGCTGCTGCAACTCGAGCGTCGTGCGTTCGTCGAGCTGCTCGGCACGCAGAAGACGCAGGAACGGATCATGGGCATGCTGCAGACCGGCAAGCCGGTGCGCAACTAAGCGGCGACTTGCGCCGACAGAGGAACTCGAAATGGCAAAGCAATTGCAAGACGCATATATCGTCGCCGCGAGCCGCACGCCGATCGGCAAGGCGCCGCGCGGCATGTTCAGGAACACGCGCCCGGATGAACTGCTGGTTCACGCGATCAAGTCGGCCGTCGCTCAGGTGCCCGGACTCGACACCGGCGTGATCGAAGACGCGATCGTCGGCTGCGCGATTCCGGAAGCGGAGCAGGGCCTGAACGTCGCGCGGATCGGCGCGCTGCTCGCCGGTCTGCCGAACACGGTCGGCGGCGTCACGGTGAACCGCTTCTGCGCGTCGGGTCTGACCGCGCTCGCGATGGCCGCGGACCGCATCCGCGTCGGCGAAGCGGACGCGATGATCGCGGGCGGCTGCGAATCGATGAGCATGGTGCCGATGATGGGCAACAAGCCGTCGCTGTCGCCGCATATCTTCGATCGCAACGAAGACGTCGGCATCGCATACGGCATGGGCCTGACCGCGGAGAAAGTCGCCGAGCGCTGGAAGATCAGCCGCGAAGCGCAGGACGCGTTCTCGGTCGAATCACACCGCCGCGCGATCGAGGCGCAACGGTCCGGCGAATTCAACGACGAAATCGCCGCGTACACGATCACCGACCGCGTGCCCGATCTCGCGACCGGCGAGATCAGCGTGAAAACGCGCGAGGTGAAGCTCGACGAAGGTCCGCGCGCGGACACGTCGATGGAAGGCCTGGCGAAGCTGCGCGCGGTGTTCGCGAACAAGGGCTCGGTCACGGCCGGCAACAGCTCGCAGACGTCGGACGGCGCGGGTGCGCTGATCGTCGTGTCGGAAAAGATCCTCAAGCAGTTCAACCTGACGCCGCTCGCGCGCTTCGTCAGCTTCGCGGTGCGCGGCGTGCCGCCGGAAATCATGGGCATCGGCCCGAAGGAAGCGATTCCGGCCGCGCTGAAGGCCGCCGGCCTGAAGCAGGACGACCTCGACTGGATCGAGCTTAATGAGGCGTTTGCCGCGCAGTCGCTCGCGGTGATTCAGGACCTCGGCCTCGATGCGTCGAAGATCAACCCGCTCGGCGGCGCGATCGCACTGGGCCATCCGCTCGGCGCGACGGGCGCGATTCGTGCGGCGACCGTGGTGCACGGCCTGCGCCGCCGCAACTACAAGTACGGCATGGTGACGATGTGCGTCGGTACCGGCATGGGCGCGGCGGGCATCATCGAGCGTCTGTGAGCCGCTGATCGAACGGGGGATCCTTCGGTGATCCACTAAGGACCGTGCAACGGTTCGCAGGCCGCCCGGCTTGCGAACCGTTTTTACATTCAGCAGGAGCACAAGGAGATGAGCGGGATGACGACGGATATTCTGGTCGAGCGCGCCGATGCGGTGCTGACCATCAGCTTCAACCGGCCCGGCAGGAAAAACGCGATCACGGCCGCGATGTATCAGACGATGGCCGACACGCTCGTAGAAGCGCAGGGCGACACGTCGGTGCGCGCGATCCTGATTCGCGGCAGCGCGGGCATTTTCAGCGCCGGCAACGATCTCGAAGACTTCATGAAGACGCCGCAGGTCAGCGGCAACCCGCCGGTGATCCAGTTCCTGCGCGCGATCAGCGCGGCGGAGAAGCCGCTCGTGGCGGCGGTCGCGGGGCCGGCGGTTGGCGTCGGCACGACGCTGCTGCTGCATTGCGATCTGGTCTACGCGGCCGACACCGCGAGCTTTTCGCTGCCGTTCACGCAGCTCGGGCTGTGCCCGGAGGCGGCGTCGAGCTTGCTGCTGCAACGCGTAGCCGGCTATCAGGCGGCGGCGGAAAAACTGCTGCTCGGCGAGGCGTTCGACGCGGCGGAAGCGCTCCGCATGGGCTTGGTGAATCGCGTGCTGCCGGCGGGCGAAGTCGATGCGTTCGCGGCGTCGCAGGCTGCGAAGCTGGCAGCGCTGCCGGCGTCGTCATTGCGCGTGACGAAGAGCCTGATGAAACGCGCGAGCCAACAGGAAGTGCAGACGCAGATGAGCGAGGAATTCGTGCACTTCGGCAAGATGCTGCTCGCGCCTGAGGCGCGCGAGGCGTTCAAGGCGTTCTTCGAGAAGCGCAAGCCGGATTTCCGGCAGTTCGACTGAGGGACGTACGGCGCAGTCCTGCTTCGTGGCGGGTTAGCCGCGAGTCGCCGCTGCGCCGCTTCGATCGCTCAACCCCGCGGCTGCCACGTGTCGTAATCGACGTAGCTGCCTTCGCGGCAGAAGCTCACGAGCCGCACACCCGCCTCGCGCGCAATCGCAATTGCGAGCGACGACGGCGCCGAGATCGTCGCGACCATCGGCACGTCGACGCGCGCGGCCTTGCGCACCAGTTCGTAGCTCGCGCGGCTCGACAAAAACACGAAACCGTCGCGCGTATCGGCGCGATCGAGCACGAGCTGGCCGATCAGCTTGTCGAGCGCGTTGTGGCGGCCGACGTCCTCGAACGCATAGCGGATCGCGCCTTGCGCATCACACCACGCGGCCGCGTGCAGGCCGCCCGTCAAACGCGTGAGCGCCTGGTGCTCGGGCAGCGCGCGCGCGGCGCGCGCGATCGCATCGGCCGCGAGCCGTTGCAGAAAACCGGTGTCCGCTACACGCTGCGGTTTCAGATCGAGCAGATCGATGCTTTCGATGCCGCACACGCCGCAGCCGGTGCGCCCGGCGAGCGCGCGGCGCTTTTCCTTCAAACCGGCGAACGCCTGTTGCACGACCTGCAACCGCACCTCGGCATGCGGCAGTTCGCCATGCCCGTGCAGTTCGACCTCGATGTCCTGAATATCGCTGCCGCGCTCGACGATCCCCTCGGAAATCGCGAAGCCGACCGCGAACGCTTCGAGATCGCGCGGCGTGCACATCATCACCGCGTGCGAGATGCCGTTGAACACCAGCGCGACCGGCCACTCCTGGCCGACGTGATCGGTGGCGGTTTCGATCGACGTGCCGCGATGGCGGCGCACCTCGAGTTGCACCGCGCCGGGTTGTTCGTCGCTGTCGAGGTCGTGGGGCTGCCCGTTTGCCGCCTCGGTTGCGCGTCCGTTTTCCTGTCCGTTCAAGCTGCTTCACTCCTGTAGCATGCCGCGCATTCAAGTGCCCGCCCGGCTCGCCGTATGCTTCAAGGCCGCCGCCGCGCGGGCCGCCGTCGCGCGAATAAGGTTCTAAAATACCTCAAGCGACGCCCGCACGCTGTCCGCCACCGACAAGGAGCACTGACATGGGACTCAACGAAGCACCGCTTCTGTTCGACTTCGAAGTCGCGTCTTCGGAGAATTTCACTTATATCCCGATGTCGGTGCGCTTCAATCTCGACCGTTTCGGGCTGCGCATCACGCTCGCGCAGTGGCAGCAACTGCCGCTCGAAGACCGCAAGCTGCTCGCGCGTTTCCCGGTCGAAGAGGACACGCAGATCGAACCGAACTTCGATCACGCGCTGTTCGAGATGCTGCGCACGCACGCGAACATCGAACCGGAGTGGTTCACGCCGGAGGAGTCGCCGGCCTGGCGGCAAACCGACAGTGTGCCCGACGGCGTCGCGCATCAGGCGGGGCTGGCGGGGCTCGCCGCGCCGAGCGTCGCGCGCTGGGCGGAGCTCGATCCATTCAAGCGCTACGTGCTCGCGAAGCTGTCGCGCAAGCCCGAGGCGAACCACGATTTCGTCCCGGCGATGAAGGAGTTTGGAGCGGCCGGCTAGGCGCGGCCGGCTAGGTGCGGCCGGCTAGGCGCGGCCGGCCAGGAGCGGGGCGCTCCGCAACCTCCCCCCAATCCTCAGATTTTTTTCACGCCGACCCTCAACCCGCTTCCGATCGCTGCCGATATCCAAAGGTTGGCGCGTAAAAGATTTGCATCGATGCGGCCCGACGCACCGGTAGCGAGCGCGCTCTCCCGCCCTCGGAACGATTGACGTTCGGAACCCATGAATCCTTTTTTGTCGAAGCGACTGCTGATCAATATTGCGGTCGTGGTCGTCGCGGTCGGTGCAAACGCGTTCGTCGCGTACACGCAGATTCGCGGGCAGCGAGACGCCGATGCGCGCCTCGCGCGCTCGACCAGCGTGCGCCAGAACCTCGATGCGTATCACGCCGCGCTCGGTAAAGCGCTCGCCGCGGTGCACCGCCTGAAGGAATCGGGCGATCCGGTCCCGCCGGACGCGGCCGCTTCGATGACGAGCACACTCGCGAGCCGCGAGGATGCATTGCGCGACGAGCTCGCGACCGAGCCGCCCATGTCGGCGGCGCTCGCCAGCCTGAGCGCGGCGCGGCACGCGCTGCAGCACGATCTAGATGAGACGCTGCGCAACCACGCGAGCGACTTACCCGGCGCGGCCAGCGTGACGTCGGGCGCCGCATCGACCGAAGCACCGATCTCGGCCTCCCCCGACGCATCCGTCGACTCCGCGCCGTCCAACCCGCAGCTTGCCGCCTCGCTAGAGCGTGTCGAAGCCGCGCTCGCCACGTTGCGCAGCGAGGAAAACCGCTCGTTGCAAGCCGCGCTCGCGGCATCGGCGAGCGACAGCCAGCGCGCGATGTTCGTACTGCTCGTGACGATGCTCTCCGGCAGCGTGCTGCTGATGCTTACGTTCGGCGTGCGCGAGAACAGCGCGCGTGAAAAGCTGCGCAGCGCCCGCGCGCTGGCGCGCAACGACGAGCGTTTTCGCAGCCTGTTCGACGATCACCGGGTGCCGATGTACATCTTCGATCGCGACACGCTGCGCTTTCTCGCCGTCAACACTGCCGCGATCGAGCAATACGGCTACACGGAAAGCGAGTTTCTGCGTATGACGATCCGCGCGATTCACCCGAATTCCGAAGTTGCGCGCCTCGAGAGGCACCTGGCGCGCAGCGCGGACTTGCGCCAGAGCCACACGATGGCAGGCATCTGGCGGCATCGGCGCAAGGACGGTACGATCGTCAGCGTCAACATGTCGTATCACGCGCTCAGCTTCATGAGCCGCGACGCGTCGTTCGTGCTGGCGGACGACGTGACCGATCAGATCAACGCCGAAGCCGAAGCGCTGCGCTCGAATCAGATGCTCGAAGCGGTGATCGACAACATTCCGCAGCGGATCTTCTGGAAGGATCTGAACTCGCGCTATCTGGGCTGCAACATGGCGTTCGCGCGCGACGCGGGGCTCGCGTATCCCGAGCAGGTGATCGGCAAGAGCGACACCGATTTGCCGTGGCGCGCGTTCGCCGACCTGCTGAACGAGCACGATCGAGAAGTCGCGAGCACCGGGGTGCCGAAGATGAACTTCGAGGTCGACTTCGTGATCGACGGCGTGCATCGCACGAGGGTCACGAGCAAGCTGCCGTTCACCGACGGCGACGGCCAGGTGATCGGCGTGCTCGGCTCGTACACCGACATCACCGAGCAAAAGCGCGCCGATCTCGCGCTGCGTCTGCAAAGCCGTGCGCTCGACGCGAGTGTCAACGCGATCCTGATTACCGCGCCGTCGCCGTCGGGCAATCTGATCGAATACGTGAATCCGGCGTTCATGCGCATCACCGGCTACGATCTCGATGAGGTGATCGGTCACGACTGCCGCGTGCTGCAGCGCGACGACCGTGATCAGGAAGGCGTCGCGTTGATCCGCGAGGCGCTCGCGGCGAATCGCGAGGTCAGCGCGGTGGTGCGCAACTATCGTAAGGACGGCGCGCTGTTCTGGAATCAGCTGTTCATCGCGCCTGTGCCGAACGCGGAAGGCGTGATCACCCATCATATCGGCGTGATCAACGACGTCACCGAGCTGATCCGCTATCAGGAACAACTCGAATACCAGGCCAACTACGACGGCCTCACGCGGCTGCCGAACCGCAACCTGCTGCGCGACCGGCTCGAACATGCGCTCGTCGTCGCGCAGCGGCATCACACGGGCGTGGCAGTCGTGTTCCTCGATCTCGACGGCTTCAAGAACGTCAACGACAGCCTCGGTCATAGCGTCGGCGACCGGCTGCTCGGCGTGGTCGCCGAGCGGCTCGCGCGCTGCTCGCGCACTAGCGACACGGTCGCGCGCCACGGCGGCGACGAGTTCGTGATCGTGATGACCGACACCGTCGACGAGCAATCGCTGATCACGTGGATGGAGCGCGTGCGCGCGTCGATCGCCGAGCCCGTGTGGCTCGACGGCACGGAGCTGTACGTCGGCTGCAGCATGGGTGCGAGCCTGTTCCCGCAAGACGGCGAGGACGCCGAAACGCTGATGAAGAAGGCCGACGTCGCGATGTACCGCGCGAAGGACATGGGCCGCAACACGTTCCAGTTCTACCAGCCGGAGATGAACGCGAGCGCGGGCGCGCGCCTGAATCTCGAACGGCGCCTGCGCCGCGCGCTGCGCGACAACGAGTTCCTGCTGCACTATCAGCCGCAGGTCGATATCGTCAGCGGCCAGATCGTCGGCATCGAGGCGCTGGTGCGCTGGCGCGATCCGGAGGCCGGGCTCGTGCCGCCGTCGTCGTTCATTCCGCTCGCCGAGGAAAGCGGGCTGATCGGGCCGCTGTCGGAGTGGGTGCTGCGCGAGGCATGTCGGCAGAACAAGGCGTGGCAGGATCAGGGCTTGCCGCCCGCGCGCGTGTCGGTGAATCTGTCGGCGCGGGTGTTCCAGCAGCGCGACATCGCGAAGCTCGTGATGCAGGTGCTCGCCGAGACCGGGCTCGAACCGAAGTATCTCGAACTCGAGCTGACCGAGAGCACGATCATGCGCAACGCGGAAGAAGCGGTGTTGATGCTCAACGAGCTGCACGCGCTCGGCATCGGTCTCGCGATAGACGACTTCGGCACCGGCTATTCGAGCCTCAGCTATCTGAAACGTTTCCCGGTGGACCGCCTCAAGATCGACCGCTCGTTCGTATCGGATATCGGCGTGTCGGGCGACGACGAGACGATCACGTCGGCGATCATCGCGCTCGCGCATTCGCTGAAGCTGCAGGTGATCGCCGAGGGCGTCGAAACGTCCGCACAACTCAACTTCCTGAAAGAACGCGCGTGCGACGAGATGCAGGGCTTCTATTTCGCGAAGCCGCTATCGACCGAGGGGATTTCCGAGCTGCTGCATGGCGGGTTGGTGCCGGAGCTGGAGCCGGCGTGAAGGGGGCGTGACCCGCGGCGCCCAGGGTCGCCGCGTGTCGCCGCGGGCCGTGTCAAACGCCGGTCACTCCGCTGGCGTGTCCTTGAATACCGGCAGGCTTTCCGCGAACGCGGAAAATTTCTCGAGCCGCGGATGATCGGCCTTGCTGACCGCCTCCGGCAGCAGCATGTGCGTGAACTGCCATGCGACGGCGACGGCCACGTCCGCCGCGCTGAACTGCTGCTGCGTGTCGGGCAGCGGCCCTTCGCCCAACTCGCGTTCGAGTTCGGCATAGGCGGCGAGCAGTTGCGCTCTTACGCGCTCCACCCACGGTTCATGCTGCTTCTCCTGCGGCCGCAGATTGCGCTCGTAGACGATCTGCACGCTCTTTTCGCACGCGGCGAGCGCGAGACCCGTCAGGCGCGCGGCGCGCAACGCCGCGTCGGCTTGAGTCGGGAACAGCGGAGTGGGACCGGCGAGCGTCGCCAGATACTGCAGGATCACCGTCGAATCCATCACGACCGCGCCGTTGTCGGCGACGAGCGTCGGCGCTTTGACGACCGGGTTGATCTTTGCGAACTGGTCGTAGGTGCGGAATACCGAAATCGACTCGTGTTCGAAGTCGAGCGCGAGCAGCTTCATGCAGATGGCGACGCGCCGCACGTACGGCGAGTCGAGCATTCCGATCAGTTTCATCACGTATCCATTAGAAGAGCGACTATGGGGCGCCCGGGCCTCGTGCGCTGATCGGCTGCAACGGCTAGCGGGTGGCGCGGCGCGTGACGCGGGGAACCGCTAGCTTAAGCATCCTTGCTGGCTCAGTCCAGCACGGGCAGTGCGCGCGGACGGCGGTCGCTATCGGTGGCGACGTAGGTGAGGATCGCTTCCGTGACCTTGACGACTTCCTGCGACAGGCTCATCCGCTGCGCGTAGACCTCGACCGACACCGTCACCGACGTATTGCCGGTCTTCACGATATCCGCGTAAAAGCTCAGCAGGTCGCCGACGAACACCGGCTGCTTGAACAGGAACGAATTGACCGCGATCGTCGCGACCCGTCCATTCGCGCGACGGCTTGCCGGAATCGAGCCGGCGATGTCGACCTGCGCCATGATCCAGCCGCCGAAAACGTCGCCGTGAATGTTCGCGTCCGACGGCTGCGGCATCACGCGCAGCGCGCAAGGCTTGGAAGGAAGTTGAAGAAGATCGGTCATCGGGACATCCTTGGGAAACGTGTTCGAGTGTATTGACGCGCACGGACGCAACGGCTGGGCCAGCCCGACCATAGGCTGCGGAAAGCGCCGCCAGCTGGCTTCTGCGACAATACGGGGGATCACGAATTGTACGGGAAAGCGCCCAGCCAGGCGCGCGAGCCGCGCCGCTGCGAACTCCGGCAGTTCCACACTCTCTCCACGATTTATGCGCCGCGCCCCTTCGTCAGAACCTTCGCCGATTTCCACCGGACCCCGCAACGACTGGCAAACGATCCTGTCGCTGCTGCCATATCTTGCAACCTACAAATGGCGAGTCGGCATCGCGCTCGGCTGCCTGATCGGCGCGAAGGTCGCGAACCTCGGCGTGCCGATCGTGATGAAGCACATCGTCGACAGTCTCGCGTCGATCCGGCATCTGACCGCGCTCGGCCGCGCGCAGGACGCGCCCGGCATCGTGCTGCTCGGCGGTGTCGGTTTGCTGGTGGTCGCGTATGCGGTGGTGCGGCTGTCCACGTCGTTCTTCACCGAGCTGCGCGAAATGCTGTTTTCGAAAGTGACGGAAAGCGCGGTGCGCCAGCTCGCGCTGAAAGTGTTTCGTCATCTGCACGGGCTGTCGCTGCGTTTCCATCTGGAGCGGCAGACGGGCGGCATGTCGCGCGATATCGAACGCGGCACGCGCGGCATCACGCAGCTGATTTCCTATTCGCTGTACAGCATCCTGCCGACGCTCGTCGAAGTGGGGCTCGTTCTCGGCTTTTTCGTCGTCAAGTACGAGGCCTATTACGCGATCGTCACGTTCATCGCGCTCGCGGCCTACATCGCGTTCACGGTGAAGGTCACCGAGTGGCGCACTCACTTTCGCCGCACGATGAACGAGCTCGATTCGAAGGCGAATTCGCGCGCGATCGACTCGCTGCTCAACTACGAGACCGTCAAGTACTTCGGCAACGAGGAGTGGGAGGCGAGCCGCTACGACGAAAACCTGAAGCGCTATCGCGCGGCGGCGATCAAGTCGCAGCGTTCGCTGTCGGCGCTGAACTTCGGACAGCAGGCGATCATCGGCACGGGGCTCGTGTTCATCCTGTGGCGCGCGACCCAGGGCGTGATGGCCGGGCGCCTGACGCTCGGCGACCTGGTGCTGATCAACACGTTCATGCTGCAGCTGTATATCCCGCTGAATTTTCTCGGCGTGGTCTATCGTGAGCTGAAGCAAAGCCTGACCGACATGGACCGCATGTTCACGCTGCTCGGCGCGCCGCAGGAAGTGCCCGATGCGCCCAATGCGGTGGCCTTGCAGGTCAGCGGCGCGCAGGTGCGTTTCGACAACGTGAGCTTCGCGTACGAGTCTTCGCGACCGATTCTGCACGACGTGAGCTTTACCATCGCGGCCGGCACGACGACCGCGGTGGTCGGCCACAGCGGCTCGGGCAAGTCGACGCTCGCGCGGCTCCTGTTCCGCTTCTACGATCTCGACCGCGCGACGGGCGGCGCGATCCGGATCGACGGGCAGGATATTCGCGACGTCACGCAGGATTCGTTGCGCGCGTCGATCGGCATCGTGCCGCAGGACACGGTGCTATTTAACGACTCGATCTACTACAACATCGCGTACGGGCGGCCGTCGGCGACGCGCGACGAAGTGATCGCGGCGGCGCGCGCCGCGCACATCCACGAGTTCATCGAGAGTCTGCCGAAGGGCTACGACACGCCGGTCGGCGAGCGCGGGCTCAAGCTGTCCGGCGGCGAAAAGCAGCGCGTCGCGATCGCGCGGACCATCCTGAAGAATCCGCCGATCCTGCTGTTCGACGAAGCGACGTCCGCACTGGATTCACGCTCGGAGCGCGCGATCCAGCACGAACTCGACCTGATCGCGCGCGAACGCACGACGCTGATCATCGCGCACCGGTTATCGACGGTCGTGCACGCGCAGCAGATCATCGTGATGGACAAGGGGCGCATCGTCGAGCGCGGCACGCACGCCGAGCTATTGCGCGCGAACGGCCTGTTCGCGCAGATGTGGGCGTTGCAGCAGCGCGCCGCGCAGACCACGGACGCGGTGGAAAGGGCGGAAGCGGTCGGCGCGGGCGAGAGCGCGGCGAAGTAAAGCTCAGCGCGAGCGCAACAGCCGATCGAGCGCTTCCAGCTGCGCCTGCGTGCCGACGTTCTCCCACACGCCTTCGTACAGCTCGCCGCTCGCGAGCCCACGCGCGATCGTCTCGCGATAATACGGGCTCAGCGCGCGCCGTGTGCCCCGCGGCAGATCGCGGAACATGCGCGTGTCGTACAGCCCGAAACTGCCGAACGTGAGGCGCGGCTGCGTGTCGAGCGACAGCACGCCGTCGACGAGGCCGAAGTCGCCGTTCGGGTGAAACGGCGGATTCGGCACCATTACCAGATGCATGCCGGGCTCGGGCAGCGCCTGCAGCGCGCCGGCGTGCGCGTGCAGTGCGGCGTAGTCGTAATCGGTGTAGACGTCGCCGGCCACCGCGACGAACACGTGATCCGCGCCGTCGTCGGTCAGTAGCGGGAGCGCCTGCGCGATGCCGCCCGCGGTCTCCAGCGCCTCGTGCTCGGGCGAGTAGCGCAATTCGACCTGCCAGCGCGAACCGTCGCCGAGCGCGGCTTCGAGCTGCGCGCCGAGCCACGCATGATTGATCACGATGCTACGGATGCCGGCCCGCGCGAGCCGTTCGATCTGCCACACGATCAGCGGCTTGCCGCCCACTTCGAGCAAGGGCTTCGGGCACGCGTCGGTCAACGGACGCATGCGCTCGCCGCGGCCCGCGGCGAAAATCATCGCTTTATTCACGGACGTCGTCATCGGTCAGAAGGTGTAGCCGATTTCCTGGGCGCGGCCTTCGAGGTCGTCGAGCAGTTTCGCGAACCCGCGCAGCGGCGCGTAACGCTCGGCCACCTTGCGCGCATAGCCGATGAAGCGCGGCAGGTCTTTCATGTAATGCGCCTTGCCGTCGCGGTAGTTGATGCGGCAGAACAGGCCGAGCACCTTGATGTGCCGCTGCAGCCCCATCCATTCGAGCTGGCGATAGAACTCGCCAAAATCGGCATCGACCGGCAGGCCGGCTTTTTTCGCGCGCTCCCAGTAGTACACGAAGCAGTCGAGCTCGAACTCCTCGTCCCAGCTGAGGAACGCATCGCGCAGCAGCGACACGACGTCGTACGTGATCGGCCCGTACACCGCGTCCTGGAAGTCGATCACGCCGGGGTTCGGCTCGGTGATCATCAGATTGCGCGGCATGAAATCGCGCAGCATGAAGCTTTGCGGCTGCGCGCGCGCGCTCGCGATCAGCAGCGCGAACGTGCGATCGAGCTGCGCGCGCGTTGCGGCATCGACCTCGCGGCCAAGGTGCCGGCCGATGAACCACTCGGGCATCAGCTCCATTTCGCGATGCAGGAACGCTTCGTCGAACGGCGGCAGCACGTCTGCGCGCGAGCTGAGCTGCCAGCGGATCAGAGCGTCGAGCGCGTCGCGTATCAGCGTGCGGGCCGCGCGGGTATCACCCGCGGCCTGCGCGTCGATCAGCGCGCCGAGGTACGGCGCGGTGCCGAGATCGGTGACGAGCATGAAGCCCGCGTCGAAGTCGACCTCGAGCACGCGCGGCACGTGCACGCCGGCCGCGTCGAGCAATTGCGCGATCTGCGCGAATTCGCGGCATTTTTCGGGCGGCGGCGCGTCGACGGCGATCAGCGTGGCCACGCCGTTGCCTTGCGGCGCCTTACCGGCGAGCCGGAAATAGCGGCGGAAACTGGCGTCGGACGAGGCCGGAACGATCGTGTCGAGCTCCAGCGCATGGCGTGCGGCGTGGCCTTGCAGCCAGGCCTTGAGCAGGGAGAGGCGGGTGTCGGTGAAGTCTTGGGTGGAAGGCAGCGTCATGAAAAGCGGCGGCAAATTCTTGGGGACAACGTCTTGCCATATAATACCCCACGACTTTTTTGACGCGACTCACACGCCAGCTTTCGCGTGCTCCGTTTTACCGCCCGCCTCATCACTCGGCAAATTGGGATCCAGACGTGCAGCCGACTCTCACGGTCGCGGTGTGCAGGCGGTGGATCGTGACGACGGAAGCTTGCACACGGGTCGACTCGCCAAACGATACATGCCGCCCAGACAGCTTTCCGATACCACTCCTTCCTGTGCAGTAGTGCCGCGCAAAAGGCGGCTCGTCGCGGCGCTTGTCGCCGTTCCGGGCCTGATGCCCGCGCTTGCGCACGCCCAGCTGGTGGGGGAAGCTGCGCAACCGCAAGCGGTCTACCCGCCGTGGGGCATGCAGCTCGCGCCACAGCTCGAGGATCATCCGTTGCAAACGGGCCAGCGGCCGGCCACCTTCGTGCTCGGCGACCATGCGAGCGGCACGGTCGACCAGGATCTGGCCGCCAAGGGCTCGGCCGAAGTGCGCCACAACACGTCCGTGATCAAGGCCGATGGCCTGCACTACGACCAGGACACGGACATGGCCGATGCGTACGGCAATGTCCACGTGATCAATACCGGCAATACCTTCATCGGGCCCGAAGCGCATCTGCGCGTCGATTCGACCGAAGGCTTCATGACCGCGCCGAAGTATCGCTTCACGTTGACGGGCGGCTCGGGCAGCGCGCAGCGCGTCGACCTGCTCGACGCCGAGCGCTCGGTGTTCACGAAGGCCACCTACACCGCGTGCGCGTGCACGGACGATCCGGCCTGGTACATCAAGGGCAGCGAGTTCGATTTCGACACCGGCGCCGACGAAGGCGTCGCCTACAACAGCGTGCTGTTCTTCCAGGGCGTGCCGGTGTTCGCGTCGCCGTGGTTGTCGTTCCCGCTGTCGGGCGAGCGGCGCAGCGGCCTGTTGCCGCCCACGTTCTCGCTCAGCTCGTCGAACGGCTTCGAGCTGTCGGTGCCGTATTACTTCAACATCGCGCCGAATCGAGATCTGACGGTCACGCCGCGTCTGATCTCGAAGCGCGGTGTGCAGTTGCAGAGCACGTTCCGCTATCTGTCGCCAACGTATTCCGGTTCGATCACCGGTGAATTTCTGCCTGACGATCGCCTGACGAAGACCAACCGCTACGCGCTGTACATCCAGCACAACCAGAATTTCGGTAACGGCTTCGGCGGCTACATCTACTACAACAAGGTCTCGGATAACACCTATCCGCAAGACCTGTCGTCGTCGGTCAACCAGTTCATGAACGGCCTCCAGCTCCTGTATCAGCAGGAAGCCGGGGTGACCTACAACAACGGGCCGTGGTCCGTGCTCGCGCGCGAGCAGCACTGGCAGACGCTGCAGGAGTCGGTCGCGCCGTACGGCCGCGAGCCGCAGTTGAACGTGAAGTACGCGAAGTACAACGTCGGCGGCTTCGACTTCGGCGCCGAAGCCGACTACACGAACTTCCGCATCACCACCGCGGACCTGACCGAAGGCCAGCGGGTGCTGTTCAACCCGTACGTGTCGTATTCGGTGGTGGGGCCGGGCTACTTCGTCACGCCGAAGGTGCAGTGGCACTTCGCGTCGTACAACCTGAACAACATCGGCACCGATCTGAACGGGGTGCCGAACCCGCAGAAGAATTTCACCGAGTCGATCCCGACCTTTACGTTCGACACGGGGCTGACCTTCGAGCGCTCGGTGCGCCTGTTCGGCCAGGATTTCATCCAGACGCTGGAGCCGAGGCTGTACTACGTCTATACGCCGTACCGCAACCAGAACAACGCGCCGCTGTTCGATACCGCCGAGTCCGACTTCGGCCTCGCGGAAATCTTCACGCCGAACACGTTCGTCGGTAACGACCGGATCGCCGACGCGAACCGCCTGACCGCTGGTCTCACCACGCGCTTCATCAACCCGGCCACCGGCGACGAACGCGCGCGCTTCGTGATCGCGCAGCAGTACTATTTCCGCGATCAGCGTGTCACGTTGCAGCCTTCGCAGACGAGCGCGCAGGCCACGCACTCGGACCTGATCGCGGGTGCGGCGATCAAGCTGGGTGCCGGTTTCGCTTCGGAAACGGCGTTCCAATATAATGCGGACAATAACCAGCTCACGAAGACGAGCGTCGGCTTCGGCTTCAGTCCGGAGACCGGCAAGGTCCTCAACGTGGCGTACCGCTACACCCGCGCCAACACCACGCTCGACAACCAGCCGATCAATCAGGTGCTGATTTCGGGTCAATGGCCGCTGTCGCACCGGATGTACGGTGTCGGCCGGTTCAACTATGACCTCGGTGGCCACCGTATCGTCGACGGCCTGGTCGGCCTGCAATACGACGCGGATTGCTGGACGCTCGGCGCCGGCATCCAGCGCTACGCGAACGGCCTGAACTCGTCGGGACAGAATCAGTCGAGCACGCGGTTTCTGGCGCAGTTGACGTTCAAGGGCTTGTCGAGCGTCGACAACGGGCTGATGACCGCGTTCCGCAGCAGTGTGGCCGGCTACACGCCGTTGCCGCCACCGCCACCGCCGGAGTCGCGGTTCACCAACTACGAATGACGGTCGCCCGGTCATTCACGGCTTGCGAAAAGACGGGCGAAGCGCCCGACATCATTGGAGTATCTGTGGCAATCATGAAACAGCTTCGCTTGGCAATACTCGCGGCGGGTCTCGTCGCCGCGGCGTCCTTCGTTCCAGTCGCGTCGGTACAGGCGCAGGCATTGGGCGGCAATAGCGGCCAGACGGTCGACACCATCGCCGCGGTGGTCAACAACGGTGTCATCACGCAGCGCGAGCTCGACGAGCGGGTCGGTCTGATCGCGCACCGGCTGAACCAGCAGAACGCTCCGGTGCCGCCGACGGACCAGTTGCGCCAGCAGGTGCTCACGCAGATGGTGCTCGAGCGCATCCAGCTGCAAAAGGCCAAGGAAGACGGCATCAACATCGACGACGCAGCGGTGCAGCGCACGCTCGAGCGTCTCGCGCAGGCGAACAACATGCCGCTCGCAATGTACCGCGCGCGCATCGAGGCGCAAGGCGTGCCCTGGGCCACGTTCTCGAACGACGCGCGCACGGAGCTGACGCTGTCGCGTCTGCGCGAGAAGGAAGTGGACAGCAAGATCACGGTGACGGACGCCGAGGTCGCGAACTACATCGCCAGCCAGCGCGGCCCGGGCGCCGGCCAGACGAGCGACCTGCACATGCAGCACATTTTCGTGAGTGCGCCGCTGAACGCGCCGGAAACCGACATCGAGGCGGCGCAGAAGAAAGCCCAGGGGCTGCTCGCCGAAGCGAAGGGCGGCGCGGATTTCGCCAAGCTCGCGAAGGCCAATTCGCAGGCGCCGGACGCGTCGAAGAACAGCGGCGATCTCGGCTTCCTCGCACCGTCGAAGCTGCCGCCCGAGTTCGTGAAGGCGGCCTCCACACTGCGTCCGGGTGAGATCAGTCCGGATCTGATCCGCACCAACGACGGCTTCGAAATCGTGCGTCTGGTCGAGCGCCGTGCCGGCCAGGGCAGCAGCGCGGATGCGCCGAAGCTCGTGCAGACGCATGTGCGCCACATTCTGCTGCGCGTCGGCGACGGCCAGTCCGAACCGCAGGCACGCCAGAAGCTGATCGACATCCGCAATCAGATCGCCGCGGGCGGCGACTTCGCGAAGTTCGCGCACACCTACTCGCAGGACGGCTCGTCGTCGCAAGGCGGCGACCTCGGCTGGATCAGCCCGGGCGAGACGGTGCCCGAGTTCGAGCGCGCGATGAACGCGCTGCAGGACGGCCAGATCAGCGAGCCGGTGCGCAGCGAATACGGCTACCACCTGATTCAGGTGCTCGGCCGCCGCGATGCGGAGGGCTCGATTGCGCAGCAGATGGATCTCGCGCGTCAGGCCATCGGTCAGCGCAAGGCGGAACAGGCGTACGCCGACTGGCTGCGCGAGTTGCGCGATACCGCGTACGTCGAAGTGAAGCCGACCACGGCGAACGTGCAGTAACCGGAGCCCATGCCATGACGAGCGCTGCTGAGCCCACCCACCGCCCGCTGCAGATCGCGATCACAACCGGCGAGCCCGCCGGCGTCGGTCCCGAGCTGACCGCGCAGGCGCTGGCGGGGGCGGCGGCGCACTGGCCTCACGCACAGTTCACCGTGCTCGGCGATGCGCAATTGCTCGTTGAGCGGGCGCGCGCGGTCGGCGTCGATTGGGCCGCGCTGCTCGCGCAGGGTCCGCGCGTGCGGCTCGAACCTCACCCGCTCGGCGCGCCTGCACAGGCAGGCAAGCTCGACGCCGCGAACGGCCGCTATGTGCTCGATCTGCTCGATGCGGCGATCGACGGCGCAGTGGCCGGCAGGTTCGACGCGATCGTCACCGCGCCGCTGCAAAAAAGCACGATCAACGACGCCGGCGTGCCGTTCACCGGCCACACCGAATATCTGGCCGAGCGCACCCATACGCCGCGCGTCGTGATGATGCTCGCGGGCACCGGCAAGCGGCCGCTGCGCGTCGCGCTCGCGACCACGCATCTGCCATTGAAGGACGTGTCGGCGGCCTTGACGATCGAAAGCCTCGTCGCGACGCTGCGCATCATCGATCACGACCTGCGTCATCACTTCGGTTTGCCCGCGCCGCGTATTCTCGTGACGGGGCTCAATCCGCACGCGGGCGAAAACGGCTACCTGGGCCGCGAGGAAATCGACGTGATCACGCCGGCGTTGCAGCAGGTGAACGGCGAGGGCATCGATGCGCGCGGTCCGTATCCGGCCGACACGCTGTTCCAGCCGCGTTATCTCGACGAAGCCGACTGCGTGCTCGCGATGTTCCACGACCAGGGCCTGCCGGTGCTGAAATTCGCGACGTTCGGCGAAGGGATCAACGTGACGCTCGGCCTGCCGATCATCCGCACCTCGGTCGACCACGGCACTGCGCTCGATCTGGCCGGCACCGGCCGCGCCGACGCGGGCAGCCTGATGGCCGCGATCGAGACGGCTGTTTCGATGGCGCAGCACCGTCGCGCGGGCTGACGCGCGGGCGACGTGAGCGCTTGCGATGCGCTTGACGCGCCGCGTGGCGTCGTATTTCCATACGTGACCTCGTTCATTCTCAAGCAGTTTTCTTTCTAGCGTTTCTTCGATGTCCACCAGCAGACAGCAAGGCCGGCACCAGGGCCATCTCGCGCGCAAGCGTTTCGGTCAGAACTTTCTGGTCGACATGGGCGTGATCGATTCGATTGTCGACGTGATCCGGCCGCAGCGCGGCGAGCGCATGGTCGAGATCGGTCCGGGCCTCGGCGCGCTGACCGAGCCGCTGATCGAGCGGCTCGCGACGCCCGAGTCGCCGCTGCACGCCGTCGAGCTCGACCGCGATCTGATCGGCCGTCTGAAGACGAAGTTCGGCGACCTGCTCGAACTGCACTCGGGCGACGCGCTCGAGTTCGACTTTGGATCGCTCGCGGCACCGGGCGAGAAGGCGTCGCTGCGCATCGTCGGTAATCTGCCGTACAACATTTCGAGCCCGCTGCTGTTTCATCTGGCGACCTTCGCGGATCGCGTGATCGATCAGCACTTCATGCTGCAGAACGAGGTGGTCGAGCGGATGGTCGCGGAACCGGGCACGAAGGCGTTCAGTCGCCTGTCGGTGATGCTGCAATACCGCTACGTGATCGACAAGCAGCTCGACGTGCCGCCCGAGTCATTCCAGCCGCCGCCGAAGGTCGATTCGGCGATCGTGCGGATGATCCCGTACGAGCGGCACGAAATGCCGGTAGTCGATGAAAACGTGCTCGGCGACGTAGTGACGGCGGCGTTCTCGCAGCGTCGCAAGATGCTGCGCAACACGCTTGCCGCGCTGCGCGATACCGTCGATTTCGATGCACTCGGCTTCGATCTGCAACGCCGCGCGGAGGACGTGCCGGTTGCCGAATACGTGAGCGTGGCGCAGGCGGTGGCGGCGCGCTCGGCCGCGGCGCCGGAATAGCCTCAACGTTTGACGACGGCGGCGCGCCGCCGTCGAGCCGCTTATCGTTTTGCCGGCGCGTTGACGAGCGCGATACCGGTCAGCACCAGCAGCGCGGCGATCAGAAAGCGCGCGCTGAACGACTCGCCGAGCAGCAGCACGCCGAAGGTCACGCCGAACATCGGCGTCAGGAACGAAAACACCGACAGCCGCGATGCGATGTAACGCGTCAACAGCCAGAACCACAACAGATAGCTGACGAATGCGACGATCACAGCCTGATACGCGAGGCTCGCGAACGCGAGCGGCGTCACGCTTTCCACGCGCACTTCGCCGAGCGTGAGCGCCAGTGCGAGCAGCACCACCGCCGACACCGTCAACTGATAGAACAGCGTCTTGCTCGCGCTCGTCTGCGCCAGCCGCGAGCCGCGCACGACCACCGTGGTCGCGGCCCATGCGATGCCCGCGAGCACGCCGAGCGCATCGCCGGCCGCGCCCGCTAGCGTCGAGCCGTGGGCTACGCTTGCTGCCGCGCCGGCGTCCGGGTGCAGGAAGCCATCGGCGAACGCGAGTGCTATCCCCGCGAACGCGACGACGATGCCGAGCCATTGGATGCGCCGCATGCGTTCGCCATCGACGAACCAGTGCAGGCCGAGTGCCGTGAAACACGGCGCCGTGTAGAGAAACACCGCCATGCGCGACGCGCTAGTCAGCGTCAGGCCGAAAAAGATACAGACGAACTCGGCCGCGAACAGCACGCCCGCGAGCAGGCCCGCACCGAGCGTGCCGTCGTCGCGAAAGAGCGGCGCGCCGCGCGAGCGTGCCCATGCCCACACGAGCAGCGCCGCGATCGTCGAGCGCAGCCCCGCCTGAAAGACCGGCGGCACCGCGGCATTGGTGGTCTTGATCGCGACCTGTTGCAGTCCCCAGATTGCGCATAGGCCGATCATCAACAGGATCGCGAAGCTATCCGGCGCGCGGCGCGCGGGTAGGGCGGTGGTCGTGCTCATGTCGTGAATAGTCGGCTTTTTTTGATAGTGCCGGCGCGAGACAGGATTGCCGGGCGAATACGCCCGGCAGCAAATCCCCGGGTACAACGTGAAGCCGGTCTTTATGGTCGTTCTGGCGCCGCGCTCGAATCTGGATAGCGGGCGCATGCGTTTCCGAAAGTGTCCAGCGTGAACGGTTGAACTCGAGTCAGTCGACTCGTCCCTTCTTCTGGATCAGTTCGATCTTGTACCCGTCCGGATCGGCGACGAAGGCGATGACCGTCGTGCCGTGTTTCATGGGTCCCGCTTCGCGCGTCACGACGCCGCCACGTTTCTTCACCTGTTCGCACGCCGCATAGGCGTCGTCGACTTCGAGGGCGATGTGACCGTACCCGGTTCCGAGGTCGTACTTGCTCGTGTCCCAGTTGTAGGTCAGTTCGATTGCCGCGCCCTCGGATTCGTCCTCGTAACCGACGAATGCAAGAGTGAACTTCCCGTCCGGGTAGTCGTTCTTTCGAAGCAGGCGCATGCCGAGAACTTCGGTGTAAAAACGGATCGAGGCGTCCAGATCACCGACTCGAAGCATGGTATGCAGGATACGCATGAGTACTCCTTTGACAGTTTGTCGATAAATGCATTGACCTGCGTGAATTGTAAATGATTGCCTGATAGGTCGAGACGGCGCGGGCCAGCCCGGACAGGATGCGCCTCATGGAATCCGCTCGGACTTATTTCAACAAAAAGGTGTGGGCAATAAGGGTTTGTGTCCGGTTGCGGGTTCGATATTAGTGTCCAACACTCAGTATCAATCCGGTTCGTCAGATATCAGTCTGATATATCGGACAAACGGTGCGTGACCCGGCGAATTTTTTCAGGCATGCCGAAAGGCGCTGAAGCCGATATGTCCGCCCCGGAACTCTCTTCTCCGCTTAGGACCCCCGCCCATGAAGCTTGCCAATCGAGGCGCCAAAACCGCCCTTCTGTTCGCTGTTGCTGGATTGCTCGCAATCACTGGCTGCACCAAGGTCGCCACGCCGGAGCAGAGCGCGGCGGCATCTCCGTCGACGCTTCAGGGCGTGTTGCAGCGAGGCACGCTGCGCGTCGGGGACTGCCTCACGTTCGCGCCGTTCGGGTTCTATAACAAGGACGGCCAGCCGGACGGCTATGACGTGGACCTCGCGAAGGAACTCGCGAAGCAGATGGGCGTGAAGCTCGAGGTCGTGAATACGACGAGCGCCAACCGGATTCCGAATCTGCAGACCAGCAAGGTGGACGTCGTGTTCTGCAATTTCACGCGTAATCTGGAGCGCGCGAAAGTGATCGAATTCACGACGCCCTACGTGGTTGCCAGCGAAGCACTGCTGGTCAAGAAAAGCAGCGGCATTCAGTCGATCAAGGACATGGGCGGTCGCACGATCGCGACGGTCAAGGGCTCGACCAATGGCGATGAAGTTCGCTCGCTGAATATCCCCGTCAAGATCCAGGAATACGACAGCTCGCAGGCCGCGATACTTGCCGTCAAGCAGGGGCAGGCCGACGCGATGATCGAGGACAACAACTTCCTCGCGTATCAGGCCAAGCTCGATCCTGAGCTTGCCGTCACGAACGAAGCGCTGGTCCCGCTCGAATACAACGCGTTCGGCGTCAAGGCCGGTGATCAGGAATGGCTCAACTATCTGAATCTGTTCCTCTTCAACGTCAATGCGTCGAAGCTCAACGCGCAGCTCTACAACAAGTGGTTCGGCACCGATCCGCGCTATCCGCTCAATCCGCAGTTTTGAAGCGCGGCAGTGAAACCCGCACGATGGGGAGCATGAGATGAGTTACGAGTGGCTGACTTTGTGGGGCTACGTGCCCGAGTTTTTGAGCGCGAGCTGGCTGACGTTGCAGGTGACCGTGCTGGCCTTCGTACTGGCGCTAGTCCTCGGGTTGTTGACCGCGCTCGCCGGCGCTTCTCCGCTCGCACTGCTTCGGTGGATCGCCCGTGGCTACGTTGAAATCATCCGCAATACGCCTGTCCTCCTGCAGATTTTCATCGTGTTCTTCGGTCTGCCGTCCGCGGGTATTTCGCTCGACGCATACTGGGCGGGCGTCATTGCGCTCGGCCTCAATGTCGGTGCTTACCTGTCGGAAGTGTTCCGCGCCGGCATACAGTCGGTGCCGCGAGGCCAGCTCGAGGCTGCCGGCATTCTCGGCCTCGAACGCGCGCAGATCTTCGTCGAGGTCGTGCTGCCGCAGGCGACGCGCGCGGTCTATCCGGCCATCGTCAACTACCTGATCCAGTTGCTGCTCGGCACGTCGCTGCTGTCCGCCATTGCATTGCCGGAGTTGACTGGCACCGCGACCGTGATCAACTCGCGAACGCTTCTCTACCTGCAGACGTTCAGCGTGACGCTCGTCGCGTATCTCGTGCTCAGTAACGTGCTGTCCTGGCTTGCGGGCCAGCTCGGCGCGCGGATCTTTCATCCTCCCCTCGCCCTGCCGGCGCGCACCGGCTTCGGGACAGGCTTTCTGCGCCGGACGAAGCGGGCCTGATTCCCGGATTGGAGTTGGATCATGTCAGTCGAATTGCTGAAAACCAGTCTATCGATCCTGTTTCAGGGTCTGGTGACGACGCTGTTGCTCTCCATCGCGTCCATCGTGGGCAGCACGCTCATTGGCCTGTTCGCCGCGGTGTTGCGATCGTTCGGACCGTGGGGCACGGACCGCATCGCCAGACTCTATACGGAGCTGTTTCGCGGCACGCCGGTGCTGATCACGCTGATGTTGATCTATTTCGGCGTGTCGTACTTCGGTTATGCGATCGATGTGTTCGCTGCCGGCGCGATTGGCTTGAGCGTCTATCAGGGTGCCTATATCGCCGAAATTTTCCGCTCGGGGATCGAGGCGGTACCCAAAGGTCAATGGGAGGTATCGCAGATCCTCGGCCTCACGCGGGCTCAGGCGTTCTCGTTCGTCGTGCTGCCCCAGACTGGAAAGATCGTGTTGCCGCCTCTCATCGGTCAGTATCTGTCGCTCATCAAGGACACCTCGATCGTCAGCATGATCGGAATGTCCGAGCTGATGCACGGTGGCCAGGCGATCGTCGACCGGATCGGCAAGCCGGTGGAAATCTATGGACTCGTCGCACTCATTTACTTCGCCGTGTGCTTCCCGCTTTCGCAATGGGTGCGCCACCATGACCGCAGGAGATTGTCGTGAGTAACCAAAGCCAAACCAGGCCGATCATTTCACTGACAGGTGTCAGCAAAGCATTCGGTTCGACCAGGGTGTTGAACGAAATCAATCTCGAGGTCCGCTCGGGTGAAGTGCTGGTGCTGATCGGCGCGTCCGGCTCGGGCAAGAGCACAGTCCTGCGAATCATGGCGGGATTGGAGACCACCGATTCCGGCGAGGTCTGGGTCAACGAGGTGCCCTTGCATGATCCGCGTCGGGCACGGGAGATTCGTGGCCACGTCGGCATGGTCTTTCAGCAGTTCAATCTGTTTCCTCACAAGACCGCGCTCGGCAATGTCACGCTTGCGCTGATCAAGGCGCGCCGCATGAGTCCGGCCGATGCGCGCAAGCGCGCGATGGAGACACTCGATCGCGTCGGGCTCGCGGACCGCGCGGAACACTATCCCAGCCAGCTCTCGGGCGGCCAGCAGCAACGCGTGGCGATTGCGCGAGCGCTCGCGGTCGAGCCCGGCATCATGTTCTTCGACGAGGCGACGTCCGCGCTCGACCCGGAACTGGTCGGCGAGGTTACCGAGGTGATGCGCGGGCTTGCGCGCGACGGCATGACGATGGTCGTCGTCACGCATGAAATGGGCTTTGCCCGCAAGACCGCTGACCGCGTCGTCTTCATGGACAAGGGCGTCATCGCCGAGCAGGGGGATCCGGAGCAGATCTTCGTCAATCCGTCGAACGAACGCACCCGGCAGTTTCTGCATCGAGTTCTCGACCATTGACGGTCGGATCAACGCGGATCAACGCATTACGGAGTGAACGCATGGCTGTTACTGAATCGTCTCGGGCGAGAGGCGTGGACCGCGTAATCGCGATGTTCCGGCAATTGCATATCGCCCAACGCCCGCTGACGATGCGCGAACTGATCGAGGCAACCGGTGCGCCGCGATCGAGTATTTACGAGCTGGTCGCGATTCTCACGGAAGTGGGCTGGCTCGAGACCGCCACGGATGGCAGCGTGTTCTTTGGGCGCGAGATGCACTACTACGGGTCCGACTACGCAACGCACAACGATTTGATCAGCCGCGCGCATCAATCCATTCTGGGACTGGTGAGAAAGTACGACGAGACCACGCAGCTGTGCATGCTGGAAGGCAACAAGTACACGGTCGTGTTGTCCGAGCACAGTGCACGGCCATTCAACATCAGTTCGGACATCGGCGTGAGAGTGCCGATACCCTGGACCGCGACGGGACGTCTGCTGCTAGGTCACCTGAGCGCCGACGAGATCCGCGCGCTGATTCCGCCGGAAGACTTCGTCCTCGACAACGGGGCGAGCATCGAATTCGACGAATTCCTGAAGGACGTGCAGGCCGCGAAAGAACGAGGCTACTGCTGCACCGAAGGACTTTCGAACGCGTTCAGGCTTTGTATGGCAGCGCCGATTCGCGACCGTGCGGGACTGCCGATCGCAGCGCTATGTTTCATGACTGGCCGCGACACGAGCCCGGACAGGCGCGGCGTGATGCTCGACGATCTGTTGCAGTCCGCGAAAGCGCTCTCGCAGAGATAGCGCCCGGCCTCAAAGCGTCGGCAACAACTCCGGCGGATGCGACTTCAGTGTCTGACGCGCCTCGCGGAATTCGGGAAAAATCGATTCGACCGTCTGCCAGAAGCGCGGACTGTGATTCATCTCGCGCAGATGCGCCAACTCGTGCGCGACGACGTAATCGATGATCGATAGCGGAAAGTGAATGAGCCGCCAGTTCAGGCGGATCTTGCCGTCGCTCGAACAACTGCCCCAACGTGTCGCCGCCGAAGACAGCGCATACGAGCGATAGTTGACGCCGAGCTTCTGCGCGTAGATCGCGAGACGTTCGCCGAACAGCCGCTTCGCTTCGCCTTGCAGCCAGCCCTGCACGCGATCCTTGATCTGCTGCGGATCGGCTTGCAACGGCAGCGGCAATTGCAGCGCGCCGTGCTCGGCGCTGAACGCGAGCATGCCTTGCGGCGCGCCGAGCGTCACGCGCACCGGCTGACCGAGGTAAGGCACTTGGGCGCCATCTTTCCAATCGATCTTCGGCAACGCTCGCTGTTCGACGCGCGTTTGCCATTCGATCAGCTTCGTAAAAATCCAGCGCTGTTTTTCGGTGATCGCGGTTTCGATATCGGCGAGCGTGACCCAACGCGGCGCGGTGATGGTGAGGCCGGTGCTATCGATCGCAAAGCCGATCGAGCGGCGCGCGGAACGCTTGAGCGCGTAATGCAGCGTGCGTGAACCGATGGTGAGGCTGCGCAGCTTGCTGCCGTCCGGCGCGAGCGGCGCGACGGGCGGCCGGGCCGGCGCGGTGCCGGACGAGCCCGGCGTGGAAGGTGAAGGAGTCGACGACGTCGACCCCGGCTCGGCGAAGAGCGGGAGATCGAGCTGCCGGTTTTCGAGCGCCGCGGCGGGCTGCGGCGTGGGAGACTTCTGCATCGGCTTCGCTTCGCGCAAGACGCCCTCGGGCTTCGAGGGCGTGGCGCGTCAGATGGGAGCGGCGGCGGAGTCGTTAGCCGCCGCGCTGTAGGCAGTTGGATCGATGCGGCGCATTTCGGCTTCGATCCACTGTTCGACGCGCGTGTTCACTTCGTCGGGCGTGAGCCCCGTCGTTTCGATCGGCTTGCCAATCGACACCGTGACTATACCCGGATATTTCGTAAACGAGTTGCGCGGCCACACACGACCCGCATTGTGCGCGATCGGTACGACCGGAGCGCCGGTTGCGATCGCAAAGCGCGCGCCGCCGGTCTTGTACTTGCCCTGCTTGCCGGTCGGCGTGCGCGTGCCTTCCGGAAACATGATGACCCATGCGCCTTCGGCCATGCGCGCCTTGCCCTGGTTCGTGACCGATTCGAACGCGTACTTGCCTTCCTTGCGGTTGATGTGGACCATCTTCAGCATGCCGAGCGCCCAGCCGAAGAACGGCACATACAACAGCTCGCGCTTGAACACGTAGCACAGCGGGCGCGGCATGATCGCCGGAAACGCGATCGTTTCCCACGCCGACTGATGCTTCGACAGCAGCACGGCCGGGCCGTTGGGCAGGTTCTCGAAACCTTCGATGCGGTAGCGGATGCCGTTCAGGAAGCGCACCGCCCACAGCGTCAAGCGACACCAGCCGGCCGCCATCCAGTAGCGGTTTTCCGCGCGCAGGAACGGAAAGGCGATGATGCACGCGGTCGCGTACGGCACCGTGACCACAACGAAATAAATCAGCAGCAGCAGGGAACGGATAAAGCGCATCGGCGTGGTCGGTGAGGGTTGGGAGCGCGTGGTGCGCGTTTATTCCTGCGCGTCGGCGAGAAAGTCGAGCGCGAACGCGCGCAGGTCGTCGTGCACGATCGTGCCTTCGGGCAGGCCGCCCGCGGCGAGGGTCTTGCGGCCCTTGCCGGTCAGCACGAGGTGCGTCGGATGACCGAGCGCCGCGCCCGCTTGCAGATCACGCAGCGAATCGCCGACGGTCGGCGTATGCGCCGGATCGACCTCGAAACGCTCGGCGATCATCTTCAGCATGCCGGGCTTCGGCTTGCGGCATTCGCAGTGATCTTCCGCCGTATGCGGGCAGAAGAACACCGCTTCGATGCGCGCGCCGACCGCTGCCGCCATCCGGTGCATCTTCAGATGCATCGCGTTCAACGCATCCATGTCGAACAGGCCGCGGCCAATGCCCGACTGATTCGTCGCGATCGCGACGCGATAGCCCGCCTGGTTCAGGCGTGCGATCGCTTCCAGCGAGCCGGGCAGCGCAACCCATTCGTCCGGCGACTTGATGAACGCTTCGGAGTCGACGTTGATCACGCCGTCGCGGTCGAGGATCACCACTTTCTTGATCGGCATGGCGCGGTGCTCAGGCGGCGAGTCGGGAAATATCGGCGACGCAGTTCATCTGCTGATGCAGCGCGCCAAGCAGAGCCAGACGGTTCGCGCGCAACGCCGGGTCTTCCGCGTTGACCATCACGTCGTTGAAGAACGTGTCGACCGGCTCGCGCAGCGCGGCCAGTGCCGTCAGCGCGCCGGTGTAGTCGCGCACGGCCAGTTGCGATTGCACGCGCGGCGTCACCTGTTCGAGCTGCTCGTTGAGCGCCTTCTCCGCTGCTTCGGTGAGCAAGCCGGGCTGCACGCCGCCGTTCGTCACGCCTTCCGACTTCTTCAGGATGTTCGAGATCCGCTTGTTGGCCGCCGCCAGCGACGCCGCTTCGGCGAGCGACGCGAATTCGCGCACCGCGTCGAGGCGCGCGACGATGTCGTCGAGCCGCGTCGGGTTCAGCGCGAGCACCGCGTCGATTTCGCCGGCCGCGTAGCCGCGTTCGCGCAGCAGGCCGCGCAGGCGGTCCATGCTGAACTCGTAGATCGCTTCGGTGGAATCGGCGACGTTCGGCATGCCGGCGAATTGCGCATAAGCGATGCGCAGCAGATCGACGAAGTCGACGTTCAACTGCTTCTCGATCAGGATGCGCAGCACGCCGAGCGCATGACGGCGCAGCGCGAACGGGTCTTTTTCGCCGGTGGGCTGCAGGCCGATGCCCCAGATGCCGACCAGCGTTTCGAGCTTGTCGGCGAGCGCGACGACGGTGCCGGTCTCGGTGGTGGGCAACGCGTCGCCCGAGAAGCGCGGCTGATAGTGTTCCGAGCACGCGAGCGCAACTTCTTCCGGCTCGCCGTCGTGGCGCGCGTAGTACGTGCCCATCGTGCCTTGCAGCTCGGGGAATTCGCCGACCATGTCGGTGATCAGGTCGGCCTTCGCGAGACGCGCGGCGCGCGTGGCGCGCGCGACGTCGGCGCCGGTCATTGCGGCAATCGCGCCGGCCAGTCCTTCGAGCCGCTCCACGCGTTGCAGCGCCGAGCCGAGCTTGTTGTGATACACGACGTTCGCGAGCAGCGGCACGCGATCCGCGAGCGGCTTCTTCATGTCCTGCGTGAAGAAGAACTTCGCGTCGGCGAGACGCGGACGCACCACGCGCTCATTGCCTTCGACGATTTCGACCGGCGTCGCCGTCTCGATGTTCGACACGATCAGAAAGCGCGAGCGCAGCTTGCCATTCGCATCGGTCAGCGCGAAGTACTTCTGGTTGGTCTGCATCGTCAGGATCAGGCATTCCTGCGGCACCTGCAGGAATTCGTCCTCGAAGCGGCACTCATAGACGACCGGCCATTCGACCAGCGACGTCACTTCGTCGAGCAGCGCTTCGGGCATCACGACCTTGTCCTCGCCGGCATGCGCGAGCAGTTGCGAGCGGATCGCTTCCTTGCGCCTGGCGAAGCTCGCGATCACGCGGCCGCGGTGTTCGAGCGTTTCGGCATACGACTGCGCGTGCTGGATCTGCACGAAGCCTTCGGACAGGAAACGGTGGCCGAGCGTGGTGTCGTCGGCGTCGATGCCGAGCGCGCTCACCGGCACGATCTGTTCGCCGTGCAACGCAGTTAGACGATGCACCGGGCGCACGAACTGCACGCTCGAGCCGTCCGGGCGCTGATACGTCATCACCTTCGGAATCGGCAGTTTCCCGAGCGTTTCGTCGAGCGCGGCTTGCAGGCCGTCGGCGAGCGTCGCGCCCGGCGCCGCGTAGCGCAGGAAGAACGCTTCGGCTTTACCGTCCTGCGCGCGTTCGAGGTCGTTTACCGTGAAGTCGGGGAAGCCGAGCGCGGCGAGTTTCTTCGCGAGCGGCGCGGTGGGCTGGCCGTCTTTATCGAGCGCGACGGAAACCGGCAGCACTTTTTCGCGCACGTGTTTTTCCGGCGCGACCGCGCGCACGTTGTGAATCGTCACCGCGAGACGGCGCGGCGTGGCAAAGCGTTCGAACGACGGTTCGCCTTCGATCAGGTCGCGCGCCGCGAGGCGCTGCGCAATGCCTTCGGCGAAGGCGTCGCCGAGACGCGCGAGCGCCTTCGGCGGCAGTTCTTCGGTCAGCAGCTCGACGAGCAGGGTAGCGTGTTGAGATTGAGTCATTGGTTGAAGTTCTCGTCAGTCCTGGTCGATCTTGCGTTCGACTTTCAGCGGCGGCGCCCACGCGGGCATCGCGGCGTCCTGCTCGTCGGTGGTGAGGCCGGGCACGCCATGCACCGGATTGCCGAGCATCGGGAAGCCCAGCTTTTCGCGCGAGTCGTAGTAGGCCTGCGCGACCAGACGCGACAGCGCGCGAATCCGGCCGATGTACGCCGCGCGTTCCGTGACCGAAATCGCGCCGCGCGCGTCGAGCAGGTTGAACGTGTGGCCGGCCTTCAGCACGAGTTCATAGGCGGGCAGCGCGATCTGCGCATCGATCATGCGCTTCGCTTCCGCTTCGTAGCTGTTGAAGAACGTGAACAGCAGATCGACGTTCGCGTGCTCGAAGTTGTAGGTGGACTGCTCGACCTCGTTCTGGTGATACACGTCGCCATAGGTCAGGCGGCGCAGTTCGGGGCCGTTCGGGCCTTGCTCTTCCCACTCGGTCCAGACGAGGTCGTAGACGTTCTCGACCTTCTGCAGATACATCGCGAGGCGCTCGAGCCCGTAGGTGATTTCGCCGAGCACCGGCTTGCAGTCGAGACCGCCGACCTGTTGGAAGTACGTGAACTGCGTCACTTCCATGCCGTTGAGCCACACTTCCCAGCCGAGACCCCACGCGCCGAGCGTCGGATTTTCCCAGTCGTCTTCGACGAAACGCACGTCGTTCTGCTTCAGGTCGAAGCCGAGCGCTTCGAGCGAGCCGAGGTACAGGTCGAGAATGTTTTCCGGCGCGGGCTTGAGCACCACCTGGTACTGGTAGTAGTGCTGCAGACGGTTCGGGTTCTCGCCGTAGCGGCCGTCTTTCGGGCGGCGCGACGGCTGCACGTAGGCGGCGCGCCACGGCTCGGGGCCGATTGCCCGCAGAAACGTATGGACGTGGGACGTGCCCGCGCCGACTTCCATGTCGATCGGCTGGAGCAACGCGCAGCCCTGCTTGTCCCAGTAGGACTGCAAGGTCAGGATGATTTGCTGAAACGTGAGCATGAAGTGCCTTTCGGGCATGGGGGGCCGTGCGGCGCGCGCCTAAGCGCGCGAGCGGGCCGTGGAGCGAAGTGCTAAACCCGAGATTTTAACGGAAAGGAAGGGGGGCGGCCCGTTTTGCGGGGGCGGACGGACCGCGATGCGGCTTTTGGGCGACAGGCGGCGCGGCGAGGCTCCGCGCGCACTCAGCTCGCCGCCAGCTCCGCCTTCGGCGAGAACGAATCGCTTTGCGCGATCGGCCAGTACTTCTCGAACAGCGTATAGCGAAAGTTGCCGTTCAGCAGGTCGTTCGGTTCGAGATACTTGAGCAGCTCCGACATCAGCCGCACCTCATGCGACGACACGCGCCGCACGATGTGATGCGCGCGCAGTTCCGCCGGATGCCGAAGCCCGGCGGCCTGGATGATCTCCTGCAACGCGTGAAGCGTGTTGTGGTGGAAGTTGAACACGCGATCGGCCTTGTCCGGCACTACCAGCGCGCGCTGGCGCACCGGGTCCTGAGTCGCGACGCCGGTTGGGCAACGGCCGGTATGGCAGGTCTGCGCCTGGATGCAGCCGACCGCGAACATGAAGCCGCGCGCCGCGTTGACCCAGTCGGCGCCGATTGCGAGCGTCTTGGCGATATCGAACGCGGTGATCATCTTGCCGCTCGCGCCGATGCGGATGCGCTGCCGCAAACCGATGCCGACCAGCGTGTTGTGCACGAGCAGCAGACCTTCCTGCAACGGCACGCCGACGTGATCGGTGAATTCGAGCGGCGCCGCGCCGGTGCCGCCTTCCGCGCCGTCCACGACGATGAAGTCCGGCAGGATGCCGGTTTCCAGCATCGCCTTCGCGATCCCGAAGAATTCCCACGGATGCCCGATGCACAGCTTGAAGCCGGTCGGCTTGCCGCCCGACAGCGTGCGCAGCCGTTCGACGAATTCGAGCAGCTCGCGCGGCGTCGAGAACTCGGAGTGCGTCGCGGGCGAGATGCAGTCGCGGCCCATCGGTACGCCGCGCGTCTCGGCGATTTCGGGCGTGATCTTCGCGGCCGGCAGCACGCCGCCGTGACCCGGCTTCGCGCCTTGCGACAGCTTCACCTCGATCATCTTCACCTGCGGCTCGGCGGCCTGCTTCGCGAACTTCTCGGCGTTGAAGGTGCCGTCGTCGTTACGACATCCAAAATAACCGGACGCGATTTCCCAGATGATGTCGCCACCATGTTCGCGATGATATTTGGACATCGAGCCTTCGCCGGTGTCGTGAGCGAAGTTGCCTTTCTTCGCGCCGAGGTTCAGCGCCATGATCGCGTTGGCCGACAACGAGCCGAAGCTCATCGCCGATACGTTGAAGATCGACATCGAATACGGCTGCGCGCGATCGGGACCGACGACGATGCGAAAGTCGTGACCGTCGAGCCTGGTCGGCGCGAGCGAGTGGCTGATCCATTCGTGCGCGACCGCCTTCACGTCGAGCTCGGTGCCGTACGGGCGGCTATCCACATCGTTCTTCGCGCGCTGGTAGACGATGCTGCGTTGCGCGCGCGAGAACGGCTTTTCGTCGGTGTCGTCTTCGACGAAATACTGGCGGATCTCCGGCCGGATGAATTCGAAAATGAAACGCAGGTGGCCCCACAGCGGGTAGTTGCGCAGGATCGCGTGGCGCTGTTGCGTCAGGTCGAACACGCCGAGCGCGACGAGCGCGGCCGGCACGATGATCCAGAACCACGACAGGCGATGCGTCGTGGCGAGCGCGGCACATACCGCGGCGAGCGCGATTGCGCACCACATGGCCAGATAGCGTCGAGAAAACATGGGGACTCCAGTGCGGTGAAGATCATTGCGGCGGGATCGTCCGCGCGAGGGGCGCGTGCGGTATCCGCCGCGAAGGAAAACTGGCGGCTGCGGGTCACGGCGCGGCGTGGACCGGCGAAGCCCGAAGATGAGTCCTGCGAATGGAAGCCGAGCGTCGTACGCGAAGGTGAAGCGGGTGTGACCGCGCCAGGTGGGGAAAACAGGATGAACGGCGCGCGCGTGTCGGAGTGGCGTGACCCGCCGCGCGCGCCGCTACGCATCGCTCAACGCGCGCCGAGCAGCGCCGCTTTTTGCCGCGGGGCTTGCGGCTCGTCCTGCGATGCGCGGTGCGGCTGCTTCGGCTTATGCGCCTGCTTGCGACGCTGCGCGCGAGTTTGCTTCGGCGCCTGATCCAGCGGCAGCTCGGCCGGTTGTCCGGTCATCGCGTGTTCGATGATGCCGCCGCCGAGGCACACGTCGCCGTCGTACAGCACCGCCGATTGTCCCGGCGTGACGGCCCATTGCGCGGCGTCGAAGGTCAGCTCGAACAGGCCATCGCCCGAACCGCCTGCCGCCGCGGCGTTGAACGTGCACGCCGCATCGGCCTGCCGGTAGCGCGTCTTCGCGCCGCACGCGAAGCCGTCGGCCGGCGGCTCGCCCGCGACCCAGCTCGTGTTGCCCGCCGACAGCGTATGGCACAGCAGCCACGGATGATCGTGCCCCTGCGCGACGTACAGCGTATTGGTCGGAATATCCTTGCCCGCGGCGAACCACGGCTCGCCGCTGCCGTCCTTGCTGCCGCCGAGACCGATGCCCTTGCGCTGGCCGAACGTGTAGAACGCGAGGCCGATGTGCTCGCCGACGATCTTGCCGTCGGTCGTCTTCATCGGACCTGGCTTGGTCGGCAGGTAGCGGTTCAGGAAGTCGCGGAACGGCCGCTCGCCGATAAAGCAGATGCCGGTCGAATCCTTCTTCTTCGCGTTCGGCAAGCCGATCTGCGCAGCGATCTCGCGCACTTTGGTCTTGGGAATTTCGCCGAGCGGGAACAGCGTCTTCGACAACTGCGCCTGGTTCAGCCGATGCAGGAAGTACGACTGGTCTTTCGTATGATCGAGCGCCTTCAGCAGCTCGAAGCGGCCGTCGCGCTCGTGGTTCTGGCGCACGCGCGCATAGTGGCCGGTCGCGATGGTTTGCGCGCCGAGCGACATCGCGTGATCGAGAAAGGCCTTGAACTTGATTTCGGCGTTGCACAGCACGTCCGGGTTCGGCGTGCGGCCGGCCGAATATTCGCGCAGGAACTCGGCGAACACGCGGTCTTTATATTCGGCCGCGAAGTTGACCGCCTCGACGTCGATGCCGATCAGGTCCGCGACCGACACCACGTCGATCCAGTCCTGGCGCGTCGAACAGTATTCGCTGTCGTCGTCGTCTTCCCAGTTCTTCATGAACAGGCCGACCACGTCGTAGCCCTGTTCCTTCAGCAGCCACGCGGTAACCGACGAATCGACGCCGCCCGACATGCCTACTACGACTTTACGCTTGCTCATAAGGTACTCACTGGGTGCTGCATGACTGCATGGATCTTGTGGGGGCCGCTCGTGACGGCCTTATCGCTTCGGCCCGACCGAATGGGTATGGACGAAGTCGAGCGGGAAACGCCGGCCGGCCAGGTAATCGTCGATGCACTGCATCACGAGCGGCGTGCGATGCCGCTCGGGGCACTCGCGCAATTCATCGGCGCTCATCCACAGCGTGCGGACGATGTCGGGATCGAGCGAACTCGCCGGGTCCGGCTCGCCGCCCGCGCCGCAATAGGTGAAGCGCAGGTACGTGGTGCCCGCGCGGTCCGGCCGCTCGAAGTGGGTCATGTACATGCCGACGAGCGCTTCGGGCGCGAACGGATGGGCGGTTTCCTCGAACGTTTCGCGGACCACCGCTTCCAGCAGCGATTCGCCCGCCTCGAGATGGCCGGCGGGCTGGTTCAGGCGCAGGCCGGCGGCCGTGTGTTCCTCAACCAGCAGGAAGCGCCCGTCACGCTCGACGATCGCCGCGACGGTCACGTGCGGCAGCCAAGTTTCCGGTTTCATGGGTGCGCATTTTACCGGTTATGCGCGCCGGCTGCCGGGTGCCGCACCGACCCCTGCCGGGCAATGGCCGGCGCAAGCTCCCGGCCGGTTCGCGGCGGGTTCGCAGCACGTTCGCGACCGAATCGCAACAGTTTGGCGGTCTGCCGCGCATTCGCATCGACCCCGATATTGGCGGCGTGACGGTTTCGGTTAAAGTGGGGCCTGCGTTAGCCGTTGCATGTGCAAGCCGGCGAGCCTCGTCGGCAGATCTGTCGTCAAACAGGAAGTCGAGGAGGAACAACGATGCACATCGGAGTGCCAGCCGAAACGCGCGCGCATGAAACCCGCGTTGCCGCGACGCCCGAAACGGTCAAGAAATACGTGGCGCAAGGCCACCGGGTCACGCTTCAAAGCGGCGCCGGCGCCGGCGCGAGCTTTCCCGATGACGCCTATACGGCCGTGGGCGCGGAGATCGTCGACGCCGCCACCGCGTTCGGCGCAGATCTCGTCCTCAAAGTCCAATCCCCCACCGACTCCGAACTGCCGCTGCTCAAACGCGGCGCGACGCTCGTCGGCATGCTCGACCCGTTCAACGCCGAGAATGCGGGCAAACTCGCCGCGGCGGGCGTCACCGCATTCGCGCTCGAAGCCGCGCCGCGCACCACGCGCGCGCAGAGCCTCGACGTGCTGTCATCGCAGGCGAATATCGCCGGCTACAAGGCGGTGCTGCTCGCGGCGACGCTGTATCCGCGCTTCATGCCGATGCTGATGACCGCGGCCGGCACCGTGAAGGCCGCGCGCGTGCTGATTCTCGGCGCGGGCGTGGCCGGTCTGCAGGCGATCGCCACCGCGAAGCGCCTCGGCGCGGTGCTGGAGGCGTCCGACGTGCGCCCGGCCGTCAAGGAGCAGATCGAATCGCTCGGCGCAAAATTTCTCGACGTGCCCTACGAAACCGACGAGGAGCGCGACGCTGCGCAAGGCGTCGGCGGCTATGCGCGGCCGATGCCGCCGTCGTGGCTCGCGCGCCAGTCGGCGCTCGTGCACGAGCGCGCGAAGCAGGCGGACGTGATCATCTCCACCGCGCTGATTCCGGGCCGCCCCGCGCCGACGCTGCTGTCGGTCGAAACCGTGCAGGCGATGAAACCGGGCTCGGTGCTCGTCGACCTCGCGGCCGGCCGCGGCCCCGAAGTCGACGGCCGGCGCGGCGGCAATTGTCCGCTGACCGAAACGGACCAGGTGGTGGTGCGCTATGGCGTGCAGATCGTCGGCTATACGAATCTCGCCGCGATGGTGCCCGCCGACGCATCGTCGCTATACGCGCGCAACCTGCTCGACTTCCTGAAGCTGATCGTCACGAAGGAAGGCGTGCTGAATATCGATCTCGCGGACGACATCGTCGCGGCCACGCTGCTGGCCCGCGATGGCCAGGTCACACGCAAAGCATAGGGAGACCGAAGATGGAAGTCCTCAATCACACGGTGATCAACCTGATCATCTTCGTGCTGGCGATCTACGTCGGCTATCACGTGGTCTGGAACGTCACGCCCGCGCTGCATACGCCGCTGATGGCGGTGACCAATGCAATTTCGGCGATCGTGATCGTCGGCGCGATGCTCGCGGCGGGTCTCACGGTGGGCAGTGCGGGCAAGTTCTTCGGCACGATCGCGGTGGCGCTCGCGGCCGTCAACGTGTTCGGCGGCTTTCTCGTCACGCGGCGAATGCTGGAGATGTTCAAGAAAAAAGAGCCGAAGAAGCTTCCGGCTGGCGGCAAGGAGGGTGCGTAAATGAGCCTGAACGTCGTCACGTTGCTGTATCTGGTCGCGTCGGTCTGCTTCATCCAGGCGCTCAAGGGGCTGTCGAATCCGAAGAGCGCGCGGGCTGGCAATACCTTCGGCATGGTCGGCATGGCGATCGCGATTCTGACCACCATCGCGCTGATCTCGCGGCAGGCCGAGGTACTCGGCTCCAATCTCGGTCTCGGGCTCGGCCTGCTGCTGTTCGGGCTCGTGATCGGCGGCGCGATCGGCGCGTTCGTCGCCGCGCGCGTCGAGATGACCAAGATGCCCGAGCTGGTCGCGGCGATGCACTCGCTGATCGGTCTCGCGGCCGTGTGCATTGCGTACGGGGTCGTGTCGGAGCCGGCCGCGTTCGGGCTCGTCGATCCCGAGGTGCCGATCGAGGGCTTCCTGCCGTACGGCAACCGCATCGAGCTGTTCATCGGCACCTTCGTCGGCGCGATCACTTTTAGCGGCTCGGTGATCGCGTTCGGCAAGCTGTCGGGCAAGTACAAGTTCCGGCTGTTTCAGGGCGCGCCGGTCGTCTACGGCGGCCAGCATCTGATCAACCTGATGCTGGCGCTCGCGATGCTCGGCTTCGGCGTGCTGTTCTTCCTCACGCAGTCGTGGCTGCCGTTCATCATCATGACGATCATCGCGTTTGTGCTCGGCGTGTTGATCATCATTCCGATCGGCGGCGCAGACATGCCGGTGGTCGTGTCGATGCTGAACTCGTACTCGGGCTGGGCGGCGGCGGGCATCGGCTTCTCGCTGAACAATCCGATGCTGATCATCGCCGGCTCGCTGGTCGGGTCGTCGGGTGCGATCCTGTCGTACATCATGTGCCGCGCGATGAACCGCTCGTTCTTCAACGTGATCCTCGGCGGCTTCGGCAACGAGCCGGGCGCGGCCGCGGGCGGCGCGGCGGAGCAGCGTCCGGTGAAATCGGGTTCGGCCGATGACGCGTCGTTCATGATGGGCAACGCCGAAACCGTCGTGATCGTGCCGGGCTATGGGCTGGCCGTGGCGCGCGCGCAGCATGCGTTAAAAGAGTTGACCGACAAGCTGGTCGAGAAGGGCATCGAGGTGAAGTACGCGATCCACCCGGTGGCCGGCCGCATGCCGGGGCACATGAACGTGCTGCTCGCCGAGGCCGAAGTGCCGTACGACATGGTCTACGAGATGGAGGACATCAACGGCGAGTTCGGCCAGGTCGACGTGGTGCTGGTGCTCGGCGCGAACGACGTGGTGAATCCGGCCGCGAAGAACGATCCGAAGTCGCCGATCGCGGGCATGCCGATCATCGAGGCGTACAAGGCGCGCACCGTGATCGTCAACAAGCGCTCGATGGCGGCGGGCTACGCCGGGCTCGACAACGATCTCTTCTACATGGACAAGACGATGATGGTGTTCGGCGACGCGAAGAAGGTGATCGAGGACATGGTGAAGGCGGTCGACTGATGCGGTCGCTGTGAACCGGTGTTGGGATCGCGGTGCATCACCGCGATCCCTTTTATCTTTTCGGCCTCGCGTTCAGATACCGCAGTAAATCCGCGAGCCGCCTGCCGTCCTGATCCGGATACGTCTCGAGCACCGTGAGATCGCGCATCTTCTCGAGCCCGAAGTTGCGGAAATCGCTGCGCAGCTCGCACCATGCACCGAGCGTCCAGCGCGCGCCCCAGTACGCGAGCGCAAGCGGCCAGACGCGGCGCTCGGTGTCGGCGCCGTTCGCGTCCGTGTACGCGAAGCGCACCACCTGGCGCGTATCGATCGCGCGATGCAGCGTGTCGAGCTGCGCGGAAAAATCACTCTTGATGTGAAACGACGGCGCGAAGATCGCGAGCCGTTCGAGCGCCGCGCGCTTGTCGGCGGGCATCGCCGATGCGATTTTGGCTAGCGCGCCGCGCGCGCCGCTCGCGAAGCCCGCGCCGCCCCACGATTCGAGCATGCGCGCGCCGGCGGCGAGCGCGGCGAGTTCGTCGGCGGTGAAGGTCAGCGGCGGCAGACTCGCCGAGCGCGACAGCCGATAGCCGATGCCCGCTTCGCCTTCGATCGGCACCCCCGACAACTGCAGATCGTGCACGTCGCGATAGACCGTGCGCAGCGAGATGTTCAGCCAGTCGGCCAGTTGCTTCGCGGTGGTCAAGCGGCGGCCGCGCAGCAGCTCGGCGATCTGGAACAGGCGGTCGGCGCGGCGCGTCATCGTGGGCGTCGGGTAGAGGAGGAGGGGGACGGTCCCGCGATGATAGCGCCGCATGGCGGCCTTCGGTTGGGGCGCGGTGGCTGCGGATGCGCCTAGCCGTTGGTGCGCGAATGCAGCCCGACGCGGTTGCCTTCGGTGTCGGTGAAGAACGCGATATAGCCGATGTCCTGCGGCAGCTTGATCACCGGGCCGTCGGTCTTGCCGCCTGCCCGTTCGATGCGCTCGAGCGCGGCGTCGACGGTGGGCTGCGCGTTCAGGTAGACGGTGACGCCGTCGGCGGCGGGCGTCATCGACGGACTATGGACGATCGCGCCGCCGGTCGCGGGCTCCTCGTAGCTGAACACGGCGATCGGCTGGCCGCCGATCTCCTGGCGATTCAGCGGGGCGTCGAGAGCGGCTTCGTAGAAGCGCACCGCGCGATCGAAATCGACGGACGGGATTTCGAACCAGGCAACCACTTTGGGCAATGCGGACATGACACTCTCCTTCGGTTGGCAGTAGGCCGTTCAAGCGCCGGATGGCGTGAGAAGGAGTGTGCGGGGGTGCTGCTGACAGCGTGGTGGCAGTAGGGTGGGGAACGGGTAGCCTGCTCTTCGAGCGCGCTTTCGAAGGAAGGGAAACAGCGCGACGTGGCGCAATAAAAAACCGCGGCACGAGATCCGCGGTTTTGATGTCGACTTGCCCGACCGGCGTAGCGTCAATCGGCCTGCGTATCGCCCTGCGGACGCTGCCGCACGCTGCCCGCGATCAGATCGAAGCGGAACAGCCGGCATTCGAGCGCGCCGTTGAAGAGCGGCGTCTTCGTCGATTCGCGCAGCCGCAGCTGCCCCGGCAGCTTGCGATCCGACGTCAGGATGAACGCGTGCCATCCGGCAAAGCGCTGCTTCAACGCATTGCCGAGCAACTGGAAAAACTCGCTGTCCGGCGCTTCTTCCTGAATGCGGCGGAAGCCGTCGTCGTCGCGATTGCCGCGGCCTTCGCGAAGCTCGCCGCGCGCATTGCGGCCGCGCACTTCGATCCGCTCGCCATACGGCGGATTCGCGACAAGGATGCCCGGCGCCGAGGTAGGCGGCGTCATGTCGCGCGCGTCGAGCTGCTTGAGCGCAATGGCCGGCAGCCCCGCGCGCTCAAAGTTCGCGCGTGCTTTTTCGAGCATGTCGCCGGAGATGTCGCTGCCGAAGATCTGCAGATCGGCGCCGCGCGAGCCGCGCGCCGCGTTCTTCGCTTCGAGCGCGGCGCCCCGCAGCGTTTGCCAGGTCCGCGTATCGAACTGGATGAACTTTTCGAAGCCGAAGCGTCGCTGCACGCCCGGCGCGATGTCCAGCGCGACCTGCGCCGCTTCCGCGAGAAACGTGCCGCTGCCGCACATCGGATCGTAGAGCGGCGTGCCCGCCTGCCAACCGGACAGACGCAGAATGCCCGCCGCAAGGTTCTCGCGCAGCGGCGCAGCGCCCTTGTCGAGACGCCAGCCGCGCTTGAACAGCGGATCGCCGGACGTGTCGAGGTACAGCGTGCAGTCGGTCGCGGTCAGGAACGCGAACACGCGCACGTCGGGCATCGCGGTATCGATGCTCGGCCGCGCGCCGCTTTTTTCGCGCAGACGATCGCAGATCGCGTCCTTCACGCGCAGCGTCGTGAACTCGAGACTGCGCAGCGGCGACTTGATCGCGGTGACGTCGACGCGCAGCGTCTCGTGCGCGGAGAACCACTGCTCCCAGCGCTGCTCGAGCGCGAGCGCGTAGATGTCCTGCTCGCTGCGATAGGGCCGCTGGGCGATTTTCAGCAGCACGCGGCTCGCCAGACGCGAGTGCAGATTGGCCGCCATGCCGGCGGCCCAGCCGCCGCGGAAATGCACGCCGCCCGGCACCTGCGCACCGGCCGTGAACGGGGCGCCGTTCAGATGTTTGGCGGCAATTTCGGCGAGTTCGGCCGCGAGCGGAGCTTCGAGCCCGCGCGGGCAAGGAAGGAAGAAATCGAAGGACATTGAGGTTGCCGCAAGGCGTTGGATAAGGCGCTATTGTACGCGGTCGGGGTCGGCGGGCCGGCGCGATTGGCGCGCCGGGACGTCGTTTGCGTCGTTTGTCGTTGCTTGATCGCGCCTCGTGTACCGCCGGGGCCGGCGACGCCAGCAGGCATGCGGACGCCGTTAAGCTCGCCGCGCCGCTGGGCCTATCAGGCGCCGGCTCCCGCGGCGGTTCCCGCCGAAGGGCAGGGCGGCACGGCCGGCGCCGCAGCCGGCCTGGACGAAGCCGAACTCCGGCCGGTCGTGTTCGTGGTAGCGACGGCTGCTGCCGCCATCGCGCGCACGCCCGTCGCGATCTGCGTCGACACTTCCGCGAGCGCACGCCGATGTCCGTCGACGAGCGAGTCGTAGCCGCCTCCGACCGTCTCGCTGACCACGCTGCGACACGTCATCACCGCATTGCTGCGCACGGCCCGCACGCTCCACACCGCATCGATCAACGCATGCGAGCCGGGCCACGACTCGAAGCGCTGCACGTTCATCGCGATCCGGTAGACGGCCGCGTCGTCGGGGTGCGCGGTGCCGTACGTATCGATGGTGCCGAGCTGCTGCGTCAGGTTGGTCGACAGCGCGCGGCGGATTTCATCACCGGGCAGCGACGCCCAGCGCTCCTGTTCGAGCAGTTGCACCTGAGTCGGCCCGGTCTGCACGACCAGCTGGTTTCTCGCCACCTGCGGCGGCACGTTGACCGGCGCGACTTCGATCAGCCACGCGGGCGCGGCGGCCGTGCGCGCGGCGGCGGCTGCGCTGTCCGCGCCACCCAGCGTATAGAAACGGCTCGACGGCGACGAGCACGCCGCGATCGCGAGCGCCGCGGCCAGTGCGGCGCCATACACGACGCCGCGCACGGCACCGCGCACGAGCGCGCGCCGCGGACGAGGGAGCCGGGCAAACATCATGGTTTATCTCCTGATTTACCGCGCAACAACGATTCGGGATGACGCTCGAGGTAATCCGACAGCGCATTCAGCGACTGCAACGTGCGCGTCAGTTCCTGCAACGCCTGATGAACGTCGGACTGCATCGGCGAATCCTGCTGCAAGGTTGCCTGGGCCGAATTGAAGGTCTGCTTCGCGGCGCTCAGCGTGTCGCGCGCCTGCGGCACGACTTCCTTGTCGAGACGCGAGAACAGCTGATCGGCGTTCTTCAGCGCGGTGTTCAGGTTCGCGCCGATCTGGTCGAACGGCACCTTGTCGAGCTTCTTCGCGATGTCGGCGACCTGCAGCTGCAATTCGTCGAGCGTGTTCGGAATGGTCGGCAGCTCGAGCGGATCCTTCGTGACGTCGACCTTCGCCGGCGCCGCTTTCGGGAAGATATCGAGCGCCACGTACAGCTGGCTCGTGATCAGGTTGCCGGTGCGCAACTGGCCGCGCAGACCATGCTTGACGAGCTCCTGCAGCAGGTTCTCGCCGGCGAGCGAGCCCGGCTGCGGCGCGCTCTCGCGGAAGCGCTTGCCGAGGCGATCGGGGTACACGTTCAGCGTGACCGGCATCGTGAAGCTCCGCGTCGTCGGATCGTAGTCGATACCGATATTGGTCACCTGGCCGAGCACGATGCCGCGGAAGTCGACCGGCGCGCCGATCGACAGCCCGCGCAGCGACTGGTTGAAGTTCATCACTACACGCAACGGGACGCCGTCCGGTTCCCGCATCGCGTCCGCTTCGTCCGAAGCGAGGCGGAATGTCTGGTTGTTCGGCGCCTGCGGGCCCATGTTCTGGCCGGGCGGCGACTGGAACGACAGACCGCCGACGATCACCGTCGCGAGCGACTGCGTGTTCAGCTTGAAGCCGCTCGAATCGAGCCGCAGATCGACGCCGCTCGCATGCCACCAGCGCGTGTTGGTGCCGACGTACTGGTCGAACGGCGCCGACACGAACACCTGCATCGTCACGCCGGTGCCGCTCTTGTCGAGCGAGAAGCCGACCACCTGGCCGACCTGCACGCGCCGGTAGAAGATCGGCGAGCCGATGTCGATCGAGCCGAGCGACTCGCCGTGCAGCGTGTACTGGCGGCCTTTCTGGTCGCCGGTGATGGGCGGCGGCGTTTCGAGGCCGACGAAGTTGCTCTCGCTGTCGCTCGAGCGGCCCGCGTCGGCGCCGATGTACGCGCCCGACAGCAGCGTGGTCAGGCCCGATACGCCGCTCGCGCCGACGCGCGGACGCACCACCCAGAAACGCGAGTCCTTGACCGCGAACTTGCCGCCTTCCTTGGTGAGCTGCACCTGCACGAGCACGTGCGACAGATCCGGCGACAGCGTGATGGTCTTCACTGAACCGATGGCGACGTCCTTGTACTTGACCTGGGTCTTGCCCGGCTCGAGCCCTTCCGCGCTGATGAAGCTGATCGTGATCACGGGCCCGCGCTCGGTCACCGACCTGACCACGAGCGCGATGCCGATCAGCGCGGCAATCAGCGGAATCACCCAGACGAGCGACGGCAGCCAGCGGCTGCGTGGTTCGATGTCGGGGTCGGGCAGTTGGGGCGGCAGTTTTGGTCCGTTCGAATCGTTGCGCGGCGCGTCACCTGAAGCGGGCGTCGGTCCTTGCGGGCTAGTCATGGTCGAGATCCTGAGGTGTTGGGGTACTGCTTTCCACGGGGTCCCAGATGAGGCGTGGATCGAATTGCATGGAGGCCAGCATCGTCAGGATCACAACCGAGCCGAACGCGATCGCGCCGGGCCCGGCCGTGATCACGGCCAGCGATTTGAAACGCACGAGCGCCACGGTGAGCGTGACGACGAACACGTCGAGCATCGACCAGCGGCCGATGCGCTCGACCATCCGGTACAGCGTCGTGCGCTGTTGCGGACGCCAGCGCGAGCGGCGCTGCGCGGTGATGGTCAGCAGCACGAGCACCGAGAGCTTCAGCATCGGCACCATGATGCTGGCGATGAACACGATCACCGCGAGCGGCCAGTCGCCCGAGGTCCAGAAATAGACGACGCCGCTCATGATGGTGTCGTCCTCGGAGCCGAGCAGCGATGACGTATGCATCACCGGCAGCAGATTCGCCGGAATATACAGCAGCGCCGCGGCGATCAGCAGCGCCCACGTGCGCATCAGGCTGTCGGGGTTGCGCGAGTGCAGATGCGCGCCGCAGCGGCTGCAGTGCTGCGGCGTGATCGAGCGGATGCGCGGTTCGACGCGCCCGCACGCGTGACAGGACACGAGGCCCGCGCGTTTCGCGGTGACGTATTTCATCGCGGGCTCATCCTTCGCGCGGCGCGGGCGGCAAGCCGGGCGGAGGAGCGCTGCCGGCGGCACCGTCAGCGCTGCCACCCGTCGAGCCCGCGACGTGCGCGGACGGCGCCGGCGGACCGGCGAGCGAGCCGAGCGCGAGCGCCGCGCTGTCGGCCGACGTGCGCGGCAACGGCCGATCGCCGCTCGCGTCGATCTCGTCGGCGACATCCCACAGCACCCGCGGATCGAACGTCACGACGACCGCGAACATCAGCGTCAGCGCGCCGAACGCGAACAGCGCCGCCTCGGGGATCACGCGCGCGAGACTCACCATCTTCACGATCGTGATCAGCACGCCAAGCATGAACACTTCGATCATGCCCCACGGCCGCACGAACTGGATCGCGCGCAGCACGCGATGGAAATGCGGAGGCACATAGCCGGAGCGCAGCGGCACCAGCACGTACAGCAGGGCGACGAGTTCGGTGAGCGGAAAGAGGATCGTCGAGCAGAACACCATCACGGCGACGATCTCCATGTCCTCGCCCCACAGCGCGACGAGCGCGCCGAACAGCGTGGTCTGTGAGGTGATGCCGTTGGTTTCCAGTTCGACGATCGGAAAGCCCTGCGCGATCACGAACGTGATCAGCGCGGCGAGCGTCAGTGCGCAGATCGCGTCGAGCTTGCGCGATACGCCGCGAAAGAGCGTCGCGCGGCAGCGCGGACAACGCGCGGCGACGCGCCCGACAAGCCGTGGCTTGCGGAACAGCGTATCGCATTCATGGCATGCGATCAGGTTGTCATGTTCCATGCGGCAGATGGGCTAACGGCGTAGTGGCGGCGTGCAAGGCCTGCTCTTTACGAGGGAAGGGGCGGCAGCGAGCAGCAATAGTACCAAACGCGGCCTTGCGACCGACGCGAAGCGCGCGCGGCGCGCTCCGGCGTGCTGCGCTGCAAAATTCGGGCCCGTTTCGCCGACGCGCTGCAGCCAGCTTTGCGCGCTTGGGGTAGCATGGCGCCCGTGGTACCCCCCGGCCGCCTTTTCTGGTGATGATGCCGGCCGCATCGGCCGAATCGGCCGCCGCGGGCGCGCGCGCCGTGCTGGTCCGCAGCAGTGATCGCGGAATAGCCGGCCGCGGCGCGCCGTTAACTTCTAACAGCCTGCGTTGATCTGTCATGACACTCAATCCATCGTTCGGTACCCGGGAGTCGTACACGCGGACCGCCATCGCGTTTCACTGGCTGATCGCATTGCTGATCGTCTGCGGCTTTGCACTCGGCTGGGTGATGACCGACATTCCCGGTTTCACGCCCACCAAGCTGCGCTATTTCTCGTGGCACAAATGGATCGGCGTGACCGTGTTCGCGCTCGCGATCGTGCGCATCCTGTGGCGCGCGACCCATGCCGGACCGCCGATGCCGCGCCGCATGCCGACCTGGCAGCGCGCCGCCGCGCATCTGACGCATCTGTTGCTGTACGCGCTGATGATCGTGATTCCCGTGTCCGGCTATCTGTATAGCTCGGCCGCGAACGTGCCGGTCGTCTATCTCGGGCTGATTCCTCTGCCGCGAATCATCGCGCCCGACCCGCACCTGAAAGAACTGCTGAAGACCCTGCATATCGCGTTGAATTACACGCTGCTCGTGCTGGTCGCGCTGCACGTCGCGGCGGCGCTCAAGCATCAATGGCTCGATCGCGACGGCCTGCTGTCGCGCATGATCCCCTTCCTCAAATAAGGACAACCATGAAGGTTTCGTTTTATCGCTACATGCTCGCCGCATTCGCGGCGGCGTCGCTGAGCGCCGCGGGCGCGGCGCTCGCGCAGGTCGACGTCGCGAAGAGCTCGGTAACGGCCACCTCGAAGCAGATGAACGTGCCGGTCGAAGGCAAGTTCAACAAGTTCACCGCGCAGGTCAGCTTCGATCCGGCCAAGCCGACGGCCGGCAGCGCGCAGATCGATATCGACGTCGCCAGTTACGATCTCGGCGACGAGAGCTACAACGAGCAGGTGCGCGGCAAGGAATGGTTCGACGCGAAGACTTTTCCGCGCGCGACGTTCGTGTCGAGCGCGATCGCGCCGGCCGGCGGCAATCAGTTCAAGGTGACCGGCAAGCTGACCATCAAGGGCAAGTCTGAGACGGTCGTCGTGCCGGTCACGGTGAGCCAGCAGGGCGCGACGCAGACCTTCGACGGCGCGCTGCCGATCAAGCGTTCGCAGTTCGACGTCGGCACCGGCGAATGGAAGGACACGTCGGTCGTCGCCGACGAGGTCGTGATCAGGTTTCATATCGTCGCCGCGCACAAGTAACGCGCGCGGCGTTCGCGATGTGCGCCGCGCCACGTGGGGCGCGGCCGTTTTCCCACCGCAGGTTGCACCGCGATTTTCAACGCAAAACAGGAGCACGAATTGAAAACGTCCATGTTGATCGCTGTTGGCGCGCTGGCTTCGTCGCTGTCGCTCGGCGCCTTCGCCGCCGATACCTATATGCTTGATCCGATGCATACGTTTCCGAGCTTCGAGGCCGACCACTTCGGCGGTCTGTCGATCTGGCGCGGCAAATTCACGAAGACTACGGGCACGGTCACGCTCGATCGCGCGGCGAAGACCGGCACTCTCGAGGTCAGCGTCGATCCCGCTTCGGTGCAGACCGGCAACCCCAAGCTCGACGATCATCTGAAATCTGGCGAGTTCTTCGACGTCGCGAAGTATCCGACCGTGACCTACAAGGGCACCGAGATCAAGTTCGACGGCGACAAGCCGGTCGAGGTGATCGGCAATCTGACGATTCGCGGCATCACGAAGCCGGTGAATCTGAAGGTCGATTCATTCAAGTGCATGCAGCATCCGGTGCTCAAACGCGAAGTGTGCGGCGTCGAGGCGAGCACCGAATTCAATCGCGCCGATTACGGCATGGACTTCGGCGCGAAGTACGGCTTCAGCATGCAGACGCGCTTGCATATCCAGTCGGAAGGCATCAAGCAGCAGTAAGCGCGAGCCGCTGTCGCGATTCGATTCGCGCTGCATCGCAACACGAAAACCGCTTCGGTCGTTCTCCGACGAAGCGGTTTTTTATCGCCGGTAGCGAACCACACGGCCATGCATGGCGCGCATTGACCCGCATCGGGCATTTGTCGCTCGCTTCACTTTTATTTTTTCAGTTAAATAGAGCGCACGAGTCATGCCGGGGGTGCGCGTTGCCGGGATGGCCAACGCGGACGTCACGCGTTGTTTCGAATAAATATTTCGCGCAGCACAGGAGATCTGGATGAATGCAACGACAGCAGCAAGCGTCGCGGGAAGCCGGCAGAATTCGTGGCGCGCGGTGGCGGCCGCCTCGATCGGCAACGCGCTCGAATGGTTCGACCTCGTGGTCTACGGCTTTTTCGCCGTGACCATCTCCAAACTGTTTTTTCCGGCCGGCAACGACACCGTGTCGCTGCTGCTGACGCTCGGCACCTTCGGCGTGTCGTTTTTCATGCGGCCGCTCGGCGCAATCGTGATCGGCGCGTACTCGGACCGCGCCGGGCGCAAGGCGGCGCTCACGCTTTCGATTCTGCTGATGATGAGCGGCACGCTGATCATCGCGATTCTGCCGACCTATCAGAGCATCGGTCTCGCCGCGCCGCTGATCCTCGTGCTCGCGCGGCTGATGCAAGGTTTCTCGGCCGGCGGCGAGTTCGGCAGCGCAACCGCGTTTCTCGCCGAGCACGTGCCGGGACGGCGCGGCTTCTACGCGAGTTGGCAGATGGCGAGCCAGGGCCTGACGACGCTGCTCGCGGCCGGTTTCGGCGCGTTGCTGACCGGCGGGTTGTCGCCCGAGCAGATGACGTCGTGGGGCTGGCGCGTGCCGTTCTTTTTCGGTCTGCTGATCGGACCGGTCGCGTTCTACATCCGCGCGAGGCTCGACGAGACGCCCGAATTCCTCGCCGCCGAAACGACGCAGACGCCGCTGCGCGACACGTTCGCAACGCAGAAACTGCGACTGGTGATCGCCATGGGCGTGGTGATCCTCGGAACGGTGTCCTCCTATCTGATGCTGTTCATGCCGACTTATGGCGTGCGGCAACTGGGGCTCGCGCCGTCGGTCGCGTTCGCGGCGATCGCGGTGACGGGTCTGATCCAGATGGTGTTCTCGCCGGTGGCCGGGCATTGGTCGGATCTGCATGGACGCACGCGCATCATGCTGGGCGCGGCCGTGCTGCTGTTCGTGCTCGTCTATCCGGCGTTCGCGTTCCTGATCGCGCATCCGAGCTTCGGCACGCTGATCGTGTGGCAGATCGTGTTCGGCCTTCTCGTCAGCGGCTACTTCGGCGCGACGCCGGGCCTGCTGTCGGAGATCTTCCCGGTGCAGACGCGCACGACCGGCATGTCGCTCGCGTATAACATCGCGGTGACGATTTTCGGCGGCTTCGGGCCGTTCATCATCGCGTGGTTGATCAGCGTGACCGGATCGAAGGCAGCGCCGAGCTACTACATGATGTTCGCCGCGCTGCTGAGCATCGCGGCGCTGATTGGCGCGCGACGCAAGCTGGGGTTCCGCTAGGTTCGAGTCGGTAGCGGCCGCGCACGGCGTAAACGCAAAAGGCCGGTTCGACAGAACCGGCCTTTTTTATTCGCGCAATCCTCAGCGACTACGCACGCATCAAACCTGCGCGCCCGCGTTCGGATCCTCCGGATTGTGGCTTTCTTTCTTTTCCTTGATCAGGTCTTCGCGCTTGACGCCGAACCACATCGCGAGCGCCGCGGCGACGAACACCGACGAGTAGATACCGAACAGAATACCGACCGTCAGCGCGAGCGCGAAGTAGTGCAGCGTCGGCCCGCCGAACAGGAACATCGACAGCACCATCATCTGCGTACAGCCGTGCGTGATGATGGTACGCGACATCGTGCTGGTGATTGCGTGGTTGATCACTTCCATCACGCTCATCTTGCGTTCGCGGCGGAAGGTTTCGCGAATCCGGTCGAAGATGACCACCGACTCGTTGACCGAATAGCCGAGCACCGCGAGAACCGCGGCCAGCACCGACAGCGAGAACTCCCACTGGAAGAACGCGAAGAAGCCGAGAATGATCACGACGTCGTGCAAGTTCGCGATCACGCCGGCGACCGCGTACTTCCATTCGAAGCGGAACGACAGATAGATGACGATACCGATCACCACACACGCGAGCGCGAGCAGACCGTCGGTGGCGAGTTCCTTGCCGACCTGGGGACCGACGAACTCGACGCGCTGCAACTGCACCTCGGGCGTATCGGCCTTCAGCGCGCTCATCACCTGCTCGCTCTGCTGTGCGGACGTGAGGCCCGGCTTCAGCGGCAGACGGATCAGCACGTCGCGCGCGGTGCCGAAGTTCTGCACCTGCGCGTCGGCATAGCCGAGCTTGCCGAGCGTGGCACGCACCGGGTCGAGCGGCACCGCGCCCGGATACTGAACCTCGATCACCGTACCGCCGGTGAATTCCACCGACAGATGCAGCCCGCGATGCACGAGGAAGAACACGGCGGCGAGAAAAGTGATCAGCGAGACCGCGTTGAAAATCAACGCGCGCTGCATGAACGGAATGTCTTTGCGGAAACGGAAAAATTCCATGGTCTTGTTCTCCGGGACTCAGCGGGATGAACCCGGTTTCTGCGGCGTCGAGCTATTCGACGTCGGCGTGCCCGGCGCATTGCGGCGGCGCACGGTCGGCTTCGTGCGACCCTGCGCGCCGGCTGCAGCCGGTGCCTTCGAGCTTGCCTTCGCGCTCGCCTTCGCCGTAGCGATGGCCTGCGCGGTGTCGGTCGCGGCGTCGCTGCTGCCGAGGCCGCCGGCATAAGCAGCGGAGCCGGCGGCTGCCGCTTGCGGACGCCAAACCTGGCCGATCGACAGCGACTTCAGCTTCTTCTTGCCGCCGTACCAGAAGTTGACGAGGCCGCGCGAGAAGAACACCGCCGAGAACATCGACGTCAGAATGCCGATACAGTGGACGATCGCGAAACCGCGCACCGGACCCGAGCCGAACGCGAGCAGAGCGAGGCCGGCGATCAGCGTGGTCACGTTCGAGTCGAGAATCGTCGCCCATGCGTGCGCGTAGCCGTTCTGGATGGCCAGTTGCGGCGGCGCGCCGTTGCGCAGCTCTTCGCGTACGCGCTCGTTGATCAGCACGTTCGCGTCGATCGCCATACCGAGCGCCAGCGCGATAGCGGCGATACCCGGCAGCGTGAGCGTGGCCTGCAGCATCGACAGCACCGCGACCAGCAGCAGCAGGTTCACGGACAGGCCGATCATCGAGATCACGCCGAACAGCATGTAGTACGCAATCATGAACACGGCGATCGCCGCGAAGCCCCATACGACCGAGTGGAAGCCCTTCTTGATGTTGTCGGCGCCGAGGCTCGGGCCGATCGTGCGTTCCTCGATGATTTCCATCGGCGCGGCGAGCGAACCGGCGCGCAGCAGCAGCGCGAGGTCGGCGGCCGCTTGCGGGGTCGGCTGGCCGGTGATCTGGAAGCGGTCGCCCAGTTCCGACTGGATGGTCGCGACCGTCAGCACTTCGCCCTTGCCGCGCTCGAACAGCACCATCGCCATCGGCTTGCCGATGTTGTCGCGCGACACCGCGCGCACCGCGCGGCCGCCGGCCGAGTCGAGACGGATGTTGACCGACGGACGCTGATGTTCGTCGAAGCCCGCCGATGCGTCGATGATGCGGTCGCCGGTGAAGATCACCTGCTTGCGCAGCAGCACCGGCGCCTGGTTGCCTTGCGTGAAGAGTTCGTCGCCCGGCGGCACCGGGTCGTTCGGGTTCGGATGCGTGTTGACCGGGTCGGCGAGGCGCGCTTCGAGCGTCGCCGTGCGGCCGATGATGTCCTTCGCCTTCGCGGTGTCCTGCACGCCCGGCAGCTCGACCACGATGCGGTCCGCGCCCTGTTGCTGGATCACCGGCTCGGCCACGCCGAGTTCGTTCACGCGGTTATGCAGCGTCGTGATGTTCTGCTTGAGCGCGGCGTCCTGCACCGCGCGCTGCACGGCCGGCGTGAAAGTGCCGACCAGCTGCACGCCGCCGTCCGCGCCGGTGTTCGGCTGCGAGGTCCATTGGAGTTCGCTGACGCCGCGGCCCAGCAGCTTGAGGGCCGCGTCCGCCGTGGCCTGATCGGCCAGATTCACCACCACCGACTGGTTCACGCGATTCACGCCGCCGTCGCGGACGTTGTTGTCGCGCAGCAGCGTGCGCACGTCCGAGGCGTCCGAATCGAGCTTCTTGTTCAGTGCGCCGGCCATGTCGACCTGCAGCAGGAAGTGCACGCCGCCGCGCAGGTCCAGACCGAGGTACATCGGCAGTGCGCGCAGCGCGGTCATCCAGGTGGGCGACGCGCTTTGCAGGTTCAGTGCGACGATGTATTGCGGATCGTTCGGATCGCTATTGAGCGTCTTTTGCAGCAGGTCTTTCACGCGCAGCTGCGTGTCCGTGTCCGTCAGGCGCACGCGGATGTTCGCGTTGTTCTGCGAGTTGTCGAACGTGACCGCGGTCGGCTTGATCTGATTGCCCGCGAGCGCGGCTTCGACCGACGCCAGCGTGGTGGCGTCGAGCCTGACCGTGGCCTTGCCGCTCGACACCTGCACCGCCGGCGCTTCGCCGTACAGATTGGGCAGCGTGTACACGAGGCCGATGACCAGAGCCACCAGCATCACGGCGTATTTCCAGAGGGGGTAGCGATTCATGAGTGGTCCAACGGGAAGGTTGGCTTGGATGCGATGCGTCCGGCGATTAGCGCGGGCCGTTCAGCGAAGTGCCTGAACCGCCGGCGAGGCCGCGCCGGACGCGAGGAGTGCAGGCCTTACAGCGACTTGATCGTGCCCTTCGGGAGAATTGTCGTGACCGACGCCTTCTGCACGGTAATTTCCGTGCCTTCCGAGATTTCGATGCCGACGTAGGCTTCGCCCACCTTCGTCACCTTGCCGACGATACCGCCGTTCGTCACGACTTCATCGCCCTTGGCCATCGCTGCGAGCATGTTGCGATGTTCCTTCTGACGCTTCATTTGCGGGCGAATCATGATGAAGTACAGCACGCCGAACATCAGGATCAGCGGCAGGAAGCTCATCAGGTTCGATTCGACACCACCTGCTGCAGCGCCTTGGGCGAAGGCATTGGAAATGAACGACACGTTGGTCTCTCCGTTATTGGTCAAACAAACGAACAAAAAATCAGCCGATTATTCTACCACCGGCCACACGCACGCCGGCACGGCGAATCGGCTTTGCGATCAACCGTTTAAAGGTCCGATGCGGGGCAAATCCAGCGGCCAGCGAAAGCAAATTGTAAGTTGTCCGCGTGCGGCATGGGCAGTCTTCAGCGGCATTCGCGTACCGGGCCGTCAGGACGACGGTTCGACGCCGCGCGACCGATCTTCGTGAAAGCGCTTGCGGAACGCGTCGAACAGCTTCGCCTCGATCGCATCGCGCATTTCCTGCATCAGTTCGAGGTAGTAGTGCAGGTTGTGGATCGTGTTCAGCTGCGCGCCGAGGATTTCGCCGACGCGATGCAGGTGGTGCAGATAGCCGCGCGTGAAGTTGCGGCAGGTGTAGCAGCCGCATTGCTCGTCGAGCGGGCGCAGCGAGTTCTTGTGCGTCGCGTTGCGGATCTTGATGTCGCCGAAGCGCGTGAACAGCCAGCCGTTGCGCGCGTTGCGCGTCGGCATCACGCAGTCGAACATGTCGACGCCGGCCGCGACGCCGGCCACCAGGTCTTCCGGCGTGCCGACGCCCATCAGGTAGTGCGGCTTGTTGGCCGGCAGCTTCGGGCCGATGTGGTTCAGGATCCGCATCATGTCTTCCTTCGGCTCGCCGACCGACAGACCGCCGATCGCGAGGCCGTGGAAGTTCTTCTCGGCGAGGCCGGCGAGCGACTCGTCGCGCAAGTCCTCGAACATGCCGCCCTGCACGATGCCGAAGAGGGCATTCGGATTGCCGAGGCGCTGGAATTCGTCGATCGAGCGCTGGGCCCAGCGCATCGACATGCGCATCGATTCGGCCGCGTCCTTGTGCGAGGTCGGGATGTTGTTGGTCGCGTACGGCGTGCATTCGTCGAACTGCATCACGATGTCGGAGTTCAGCACCTTCTGGATCTGCATCGACACTTCCGGCGACAGGAACAGCCGGTCGCCGTTGATCGGCGACGCGAACGTGACGCCGTCCTCGGTGATCTTGCGCAGATCGCCAAGCGAGAACACCTGGAAACCGCCCGAGTCGGTCAGGATCGGCTTCTTCCAGCCCATGAAGCCGTGCAGGCCGCCGTGCGCTTCGATCGTTTCGAGGCCGGGCCGCAGCCACAGGTGAAACGTATTGCCGAGGATGATCTGCGCGTGCATTTCGTCGAGCTCGCGCGGCTGGACCGCCTTCACGGTGCCATAGGTGCCGACCGGCATGAAGATCGGCGTCTCCACCACGCCGTGATTGAGCGTGACGCGGCCGCGGCGCGCGAGGCCGTCGGTGCCGAGCAGTTCGAATTTGAGGCCATTCTCCGGGCGCTCGTGGGCAGGATGCTGCGAGAGATGACCAAGGGTCATGGGGATTACTCCTGTGCTACCGGAAAACAGTCCGGCGCAATCAATGAAAACCGCCACGAGGGATCGCGGCGGTTGGGAAAACAGCCAATACGCTGATGCAGTGCTCGAACCGGCTTAGGCATCTCGCCGCGTCAGCAGCATCGCGTCACCGTAGCTGAAAAAGCGATAACGCTCGTCGATCGCGTGACGATACGCGGCGCGAACCGTCTCGACACCGGCGAACGCCGACACCAGCATCAGCAGCGTCGACTTCGGCAAATGGAAGTTCGTGACCAGCCGGTCGACCACGCGGAAGCGGTAGCCCGGCGTGATGAAGATGTCGGTTTCGGCGCTCGCCGCGGCGAGCGGATGGCCGGCCGCTTCGGCGTCGCGCGCGGCGGCTTCGAGCGCGCGCATCGAGGTCGTGCCGACCGCGATCACGCGGTTGCCGCGCGCTTTGGTCGCAGCAATCTTGTCCGCCAGCGCTTGCGGCAGGTGATACCACTCGCTGTGCATCTTGTGCTCGGCGATGTTCTCGACCCGCACCGGCTGGAACGTGCCCGCGCCAACGTGCAGCGTCAGCGTCGCGCGTTCGATGCCGAGGGCGTCGAGCCTCGCGAGCAGCGCGTCGTCGAAGTGCAGGCCGGCGGTCGGCGCGGCGACCGCGCCCGGGTTCTGCGCGTACACGGTCTGATAGCGGGTTTCGTCGGTCGCGTCGGGATCGTGCTCGATGTACGGCGGCAGCGGCAGACGGCCGTATTGCTCGATCAGCGTCAGGCAGTCGTCGGGGAAGTGCAGCGTGTAGAACTGGTCGACGCGCTCGCCGACGGTGACGTCGAACGCATCCGCGAGACGGATCGTCGTGCCCGCCTGCGGGCTCTTGCTCGCGCGGATCTGCGCAAGCACGCTGCGCTCGCCGGTCAGCCGCTCGACCAGCACTTCGACCTTGCCGCCGCTCGCTTTCTGGCCGAAGAAGCGCGCCTTCAGCACTTTGGTGTCATTGAAGACCAGCAGATCGCCCGGCGCGAGGCACTCCGGCAAGTCGGTAAAGCGGCGGTCGATCAGGCGCGCGGCGCCGTCGGCGGCGCCCGCGGCGTCCACGTCGAGCAGACGGCTTGCGCTGCGCTCGGGCAGCGCGACTTGCGCGATCAGCTCGGGCGGCAGATCGAAATCGAAATCGGAAAGCGTAAACATGCGAACGACTGGAAGCGGATTGGTACTGATTTGGGACTGAATTGAGCCGAAGCCGGAGCCGGGCGGCTATGATGGCGGGACGCCGAAGCGGCCCGCGTGCGCGTTGAGCCGCATCTTGCCCACGCTGGATGCGCGCAGAGCGGCACGTTTTTTTTCGACAGCAGCCGATATTGTACTTGCGAAGCAGCTCATGCCTTTGTCCGACCGCCGATCGTCCGTTGCCACCCTCGAAGCGGGCGCCGAACCGCGGCGCCGTGGTGCGCGAGCGGAGGCGGGCGACCGAGACGCAGAAGGCGGCGCGCAAGGCGGCATGATCGCCGCGGGCCAGGATGCCGGGCGCGACGGCGACCCCGCGAGCGACGACAAACCCGCCGCCAAAACCAAAGCCGCGGCGAAGGCCGCCGCCAAACCCGCAGCCAAAGCCCCCGTCAAAACCGCCGACAAGCTCGCCAAACTCGGCCTCACACGCGACATCGACCTCGTGCTGCATCTGCCGATGCGCTACGAAGACGAAACCTCGCTGACGCCGATCGGTCATCTGCTGCCCGGCGGTATCGCGCAAACCGAAGGCGTGGTGTTCGACAACGAGATCGCCTATCGCCCACGCCGGCAGCTGCTCGTGAAGCTGCGCGACGCCGACGGCGACGAACTGGTGCTCCGTTTTCTGAATTTCTACGGCTCGCAGGTCAAGCAGATGGCGGTCGGCGCGCGCCTGCGCGTGCGCGGCGACGTGCGCGGCGGCTTTTTCGGCATGGAGATGGTGCATCCGGCCGTGCGCGTCGTCGATGAAGACACGCCGCTGCCGCAGGCGCTGACACCGGTCTATCCGAGCACCGCAGGCGTGTCGCAGGCGTACCTGCGCAAGGCGATCGACAACGCGCTCGCGCGCACGTCACTGCCGGAGCTGCTGCCCGCGCCGGTCGCACGCGCGTTTCTCGAACCGCTCGGCGTGCCGGCGCTGATGGACGCGGTGCGCACGCTCCATCATCCGGGCGTGCAGTCTGACGAAACAGCGTTGATCGACGGCACGCATCCGGCCTGGGTGCGCATCAAGTTCGAGGAGCTGCTCGCGCAGCAGATGTCGCTGAAGCGCGCGCACGACGAGCGGCGCAACCGCGCCGCGCCGGCGATGCCGCGCCGCAAGCTCGGTGACGACTCGGCGCTGGTCGCGCGTCTGTTGAAGGCGCTGCCGTTTTCGCTGACGGCCGCGCAGCAGCGCGTCGGCGGCGAGATCGCGCTCGATCTGACACAGCCGCATCCGATGCAGCGGCTGTTGCAGGGCGACGTCGGCAGCGGCAAGACGATCGTCGCGGCGCTCGCGGCCGCGCAGGCGATCGACGCCGGCTACCAGGCCGCGCTGATGGCGCCGACCGAAATCCTCGCCGAGCAGCACGCGCGCAAGTTGCGCGGCTGGCTCGAGCCGCTCGGCGTGAACGTCGCGTGGCTCGCGGGCAGTCTGAAGACGAAGGAGAAGCGCGCCGCGATCGAAGCGGCCGCGCTCGGCACCGCGCAGCTGGTGATCGGCACGCACGCGATCATTCAGGACGCGGTCGAGTTCGCGCGCCTCGGGCTCGTGATCGTCGACGAACAGCATCGTTTCGGCGTCGCGCAACGGCTCGCGCTGCGCGCGAAGGCTCAGGGCGCCGCCGACGGCGCGTCCGACTTCCAGCCGCATCAGCTGATGATGTCCGCGACGCCGATTCCGCGCACGCTCGCGATGACCTACTACGCAGACCTCGACGTCTCCACGATCGACGAACTGCCGCCGGGCCGCACGCCGATTCTCACGAAGCTCGTGTCCGACGCGCGCCGCGAAGAGGTGATCGGCCGCGTGCGCGAGGCGGCGCTGACGGGGCGCCAGGTGTATTGGGTGTGTCCCCTGATCGAGGAAAGCGAGACGTTGCAGCTGCAAACCGCGGTCGAGACCTACGAGACGCTCGTGGCCGCGCTGCCCGAGCTCAAAGTCGGGCTCGTGCACGGGCGCCTCGCGCCCGCCGAAAAGGCCACGGTGATGGACGCGTTCTCGCGCAACGAGATCCAGCTGCTGGTGGCGACCACGGTGATCGAGGTGGGCGTCGACGTGCCGAACGCGTCGCTGATGGTGATCGAGCACGCGGAGCGCTTCGGTCTCGCGCAGCTGCACCAGTTGCGCGGGCGGGTGGGGCGCGGCAGCGCCGCGTCGGTCTGCGTGCTGCTGTACACCGGACCGCTGTCGATGACCGCGCGCGCGCGCCTGCAAACGATGCGCGAAACCACCGACGGCTTCGAGATCGCCCGCCGCGACCTCGAAATCCGCGGGCCCGGCGAGTTCCTCGGCGCGCGGCAGTCGGGCGCGGCGATGCTGCGTTTCGCCGACCTGCAAAACGATCAGCACCTGATCGAGCCCGCGCGCGAAGCCGCCGCGATACTGCTGGACCAGTATCCGGACGTGGTCATCCAGCATCTGGCGCGCTGGCTCGGCGCGCGCGAGCAATTTCTGAAAGCCTGAGTGCGAGCCCTCCGCCACGAACGGAACGGCTAAAAGGTTGGCGAACCGACCCTATAGGTGTATAACTAGAACCTATCGAATCTATCGCACTGATTGATCCCCGAATGACGCTCACCGAATTGAAATACATCGTGGCGGTTGCGCGCGAGCGGCACTTCGGCCGGGCCGCCGAAGCGTGTTTCGTCAGCCAGCCCACGCTGTCCGTCGCCATCAAGAAGCTCGAAGACGAGCTGAACGTGCAGATTTTCGAGCGCGGCACCAGCGAGGTCAGCGTCACGCCGATCGGCGAACAGATCGTCACGCAGGCGCAACGCGTGCTGGAGCAGACGCTCGCGATCAAGGAAATCGCCAAGCAGGGCAAGGACCCGCTGGTCGGTCCGCTGCGCCTCGGCGTGATCTACACGATCGGACCCTACCTGCTGCCCACGCTCGTCAAGCAGATGATCCAGCGCGTGCCGCAGATGCCGCTGATGCTGCAGGAAAATTACACGCTGAAGCTGATCGAACTGCTCAAGCAGGGCGAAATCGACGTCGCGATCATGGCGTTGCCGTTTCCCGAAACCGGTTTGATGCTGCGTCCGCTGTACGACGAGCCGTTCGTCGTCGCATTGCCGTCCGGTCACGCGTGGGAAGGCCGCTCGAAGATCGACCCCGATGATCTGAAGCAGGAAACCATGCTGCTGCTCGGCAGCGGCCACTGCTTCCGCGATCATGTGCTAGGCGTGTGCCCCGAGCTGATGCGCTTTTCGCAGAATGCGGACGGTATCCAGAAGACCTTCGAGGGCTCGTCGCTCGAGACGATTCGTCATATGGTCGCGAGCGGCGTCGGCATTACCGTGCTGCCGCGCATGTCGGTGCACGAGGTCAAGCCGCATGCGGGCGGTATCGACGCGGGCCTGCTCAGCTATGTCGCGTTCGACGAGCCGGTACCCGATCGCCGCGTCGTGCTGGCATGGCGCAAGAGCTTCACGCGGATGCCCGCGATCGATGCGATCTGCGAGGCAATCGCCGCGTGCGAACTGCCGGGCGTCAAAAAACTCGATCTGCCCGCTGCCGTCAACTGACGTGCCATCCCGCGCAGCCGCGCCGCACAACGGCGCGGCCTGCCGCGAAAAAGGGCGCGAACTCTATCGAATAGATTAAATTAATCAAATACGAATATTCAATAGTTATTGCTATAGTTTCCTCCATGGATCGCCCGATCCCCTTATTCGATAAGGCTCAGGAGGAAAACATCATGCAAGCGGTTTCTCAGCCCATCCACGCTTTTCCCGCCCAACCGATCATCACGGCCGTCGCGCCGAGTATCCGCACGGTCGCGATGTCGTTGCTGGTCGACCGGGTGCTGGCCGCCTGACGTGCCTACCCATGACGGCGTCCGTCCCGCACGGATGCCGCGCGATTTCCTCTGATCCAATAAAACCACGCAGGAGTGCCAATGTCCGAACGTAAGCTCACCAATGCCGCCGGCGCGCCCGTCGCCGATAACCAGAACTCGATGACCGCCGGCCCGCGCGGCCCGGTCGTGCTTCAAGATGTCTGGCTGCTCGAAAAGCTCGCGCACTTCGATCGCGAAGTGATTCCCGAGCGTCGCGTTCACGCGAAGGGTTCGGGCGCGTTCGGCACACTGACGGTCACGCACGACATCTCGCGCTACACGAAGGCGAAGGTATTCGCGCAGGTCGGCAAGGAAACGCAGCTTTTCATGCGCTTTTCGACGGTGGCCGGCGAGCGTGGCGCGGCCGACGCCGAGCGCGACGTGCGCGGCTTCTCGATCAAGTTCTACACCGAGGAAGGCAACTGGGACGTGGTCGGCAACAACACGCCGGTGTTCTTCATCCGCGATCCGCTGAAGTTTCCGGACTTCATTCATACGCAGAAGCGTGATCCGTACACGAACCTGCGCAGCAACGTCGCCGCGTGGGATTTCTGGTCGCGTCATCCGGAGTCGCTGCATCAGGTGACGATTCTGATGAGCGATCGAGGGATTCCGAAGAACTACCGGCAGATGCACGGCTTCGGCTCGCACACGTACTCGTTCATCAACGCGAACAATGAGCGTTTCTGGGTCAAGTTCCACTTCAAGTCGCAGCAGGGCATCGAGAACTTCACCGACGCCGAAGCCGCGCAGGTGGTCGCCAATGACCGCGAAAGCGCGCAGCGCGATCTGGTGAACAGCATCGACGCGGGCAACTTCCCGAAGTGGCGCTTCGCGATTCAGGTGATGCCCGAAGCGGATGCGGCGAACTACCGCTTCAACCCGTTCGACATCACGAAGGTGTGGTCGCAGAAGGACTATCCTTTGATCGACGTCGGCACGATCGAGTTGAACCGCAACGCGGCGAACTATTTCGCGGACGTCGAGCAGGCGGCGTTCACGCCGGCGAACGTGGTGCCGGGCATCGGCTTTTCGCCTGACCGTCTGTTGCAGGGGCGTCTGTTCTCGTACGGCGATACGCAGCGTTACCGGCTCGGCATCAATCATCACCAGATTCCGGTGAATGCGCCGCGCGTGCCGAACCCGCATTCGTTCCATCGCGACGGCGCGATGCGCACCGACGGCAATCTCGGCGGCAACGTGAATTACGAGCCGAATCGCTTCGGCGACTTCGCGCAGGACGCGAACGCATCGGAGCCACCGCTCGCGGCGGGCGCGGTCGCGCGTTACGAGCATCGCGAGGACGACGACTACTACACGCAGCCGCGCATGCTGTTCGCGCTGTTCGACGACGCGCAGCGTCAGCGTCTGTTCGGCAATATCGCGCGACATATCAACGGTGTGCCGCGGGAGATCATCGCGCGCCAGATCGAGCATTTCCGCCGCGCCGATCCGGCTTACGCGGAAGGTGTGATCGCGGCGCTCGCCGCGTTGCAGGAAGGCAGAAACCGCTAGGCGTCCAGTACGCGGCCCATGGCAACGCAGTAGCACAGTAATCGACGGCGCAGCGCGTTGCTGCGGCCGTCACGAGACGAACCGGGAGTACGATCATGATTCAGATGATGATGGCAAGCATCGGCGGTCCGACCGCCACGCCGAGCATGCAGGCGCAACGGCAGGTGTTGATGTTGCGCAAGGCGATGGGCGTTGCGATCGTCGCGAGCGGCTTTGCGGTAATCGCCGCGCAGGCGTTGCAACACGCGCTGCGCGGCTGAGCGCAGTACCGCCAGGATGGCGGCGCGGCAAGGCTCCCGAGCACGCCTTGAGCGAAGCTTGCGGCAATTCACGCTACACTGTCGAACGGTTTTATTCGTGTTTCCGCAGACCGTCATCTGCCGACCGGTTCGTATCACTCTTCGAAGGAGTCATCATGGCCAAGAAAGAAGCCGCAGCAGCCGTACAGCACGTCAACATCGGGATCAGCGACAAGGATCGCAAGAAGATCGCCGAAGGGTTGTCGCGTTTGCTCGCCGATACCTACACGCTGTACCTGAAGACCCACAACTTCCACTGGAACGTCACGGGTCCGATGTTCAACACGCTGCATCTGATGTTCGAAACGCAGTACAACGAACTCGCGCTCGCAGTCGACTCGATCGCCGAACGTATCCGCGCATTGGGCGTGCATGCGCCGGGCACCTACAAGGATTTCGCGAAGCTGTCGTCGATTCCTGAAGCGGACGGCGTGCCGGCCGCGGAAGACATGATCCGCCAGCTGGTCGAAGGCCAGGAAGCGGTGGTGCGCACCGCGCGCGCGATCTTCCCGGCGACGGAAGCCGCCAACGACGAGCCGACCGCCGACCTGCTCACGCAACGCATGCAGACGCACGAAAAGACCGCGTGGATGCTGCGCTCGCTGCTCGCGTGATTTGGCGCGGCTAAGCCGGCCGAGTCACGTTCGAATGCAGGTGCGGGCAACAGCCGCGCCGTGATAGAAACGCACAAGCCTCCCTGTACGGGAGGCTTTGTTTTTTGCGCCGCCGCCGCGTGATGCAGGAGTGCGAGCGCCAGCCACTTCGATACCCGGCCAGATGAATTCAGAGCCGCCGTGCGCTTCCCGTAAAATAGGCGCACCGTGTTCGCACTTCACCGAATTCGTCCCATGTTCGCCCGACTTCCCCTGTATCTGCGCCTCGTGCGCATGGACAAGCCGATCGGCAGCCTGCTGCTGCTGTGGCCGACGCTCAACGCGCTATGGATCGCTTCCGGCGGTCATCCGTCGTGGCAATTGCTGGTGATCTTCACGCTCGGCACGGTGCTGATGCGCTCAGCCGGCTGCGCGATCAACGACTACGCGGACCGCGATTTCGATCGCCACGTGAAGCGCACCGAAAACCGGCCGATCACGTCGGGCAAGATCAATGCGTGGGAAGCGGTCGTGCTGGCCACCGTGCTGTCGCTGATCGCGTTTCTGCTGATCCAGCCGCTCAATGCGTTGACCAAGGAGTTGTCGGTGGTCGCGCTGTTCGTCGCCGGCACGTATCCGTTCATGAAGCGCTTCTTCGCGATTCCGCAGGCGTATCTGGGCATCGCGTTCGGCTTCGGCATTCCGATGGCGTTCGCCGCGGTGCTGGATCACGTGCCGCTGCTCGCATGGGTGATGCTGGTCGCGAACATCTTCTGGGCCGTTGCATACGACACCGAATACGCGATGGTCGATCGCGACGACGACATCAAGATCGGCATCCGCACGTCGGCGCTGACCTTCGGTCGCTTCGACGTGGCCGCGGTCATGCTGTGTTATGCGGTGACGCTGGGGATTTACGTCGGCATCGGCCTGACGCTCGGGTTTGGTCTGCTGTACTGGCTTGGCTGGGCGGTCGCGGTGGGTTGCGCGATCTATCACTACACGCTGATCCGCAATCGCGAGCGGATGCCGTGCTTTGCCGCGTTCCGTCACAACAACTGGCTCGGCGGCGCGTTGTTCGCGGGGATCGCCGCGCATTACGCGGTGACTTCGTTTTAATTCGCGCCAGCGAGTTTCTGGCTTCACGCCGCTGCTGCATCTGCACGCCGTAGGCGCCTGCCCTGAATGGAAAAGGGCAGACGCGCTACGGCGTTTTTGTTTCCGCTATTTGCTGTCGACGCCGATTCGCATTACTGCTTGCCGAACTCGTCGCCCATCTCGCGCGCCCGCGCGTCCGCGGCCAGCGCGCCGCGCACGATCGCATCCTTGATGCCGCTCGCGTCGAACGAGGCGAGCGCTGCCGCGGTCGTGCCGCCTTTCGAGGTCACGCGTTCGCGCAGCACGCTCGGCGGCTCGTCGGAATTGGCCGCGAGTTGCGCGGCGCCCGTGAAGGTCGCGACCGCAAGCGCGCGGCCCTGCGCTTCGTCCATACCGAGCTGGCGCGCGGCTTCCTGCAGCGCTTCGATGAAATAGAACACGTAGGCCGGCCCGCTGCCCGAGATCGCGGTCACAGCGTCGATCTTCGCTTCATCGTCGAACCAGACGTTTTCGCCGACCGCGCCGAGCACCTGCGACGCGAGCGCGCGGCCCGCTTCGTCGACGCTGCCGCTGGCGACGAGACCCGTCACGCCCATGCCGATCAGCGCCGGCGTATTCGGCATCACGCGCACGATGCGGCTGTGGCCATTCAGCCAGCGCGACATGTCGCCGATGCGGATGCCCGCGACGATGCTGACGATCAGTTGCGACGCGCGCAGATGCGGCGCCAGCGTCTCGGCGACGCTCTTCAGGATCTGCGGCTTCACCGCGAGCACGACCGCGTCGTAGTCGGCGAGCGTGCCGTCGGCGGCCGCGCCGGTGCGGATGCCGAATTGCTGCTCGTTGCGCCTGCGCGCGTCTTCGTTCGGATCGATCGCGTACAGGTCCGCGGGCGCGGTGCCCCGCTTGATGAGGCCGCCGATCAACGCCGCGGCCATGTTGCCGCCGCCGATAAACGCAATTTTCATGATGGTCCGGATAGGTTCAGATGAGATGCGGTGAGGACTTCGCGCAGCCAGGTTCGCGCAAGGCCCATGGAAAAGCTCAGCGCGAATAGTCGCGCGCGCCGAAGATCGCGGTGCCGACGCGCACGATCGTCGCGCCTTCGAGCACGGCTGCTTCGAGATCGGCCGACATGCCCATCGACAGCGTATCGAGCTCGAGCCCGTCGTTACGCAAGCGCTCGAACAACTCGCGCAATTGGCGATGCGGCGCGCGTTGCGCGTCGAGATCGCCGGCCGGTTCCGGAATCGACATCAGTCCGCGCAGGTTCAGCTTCGGCAGTGCGGCGATCTGGTGCGCGATGGCGGCCGCCTCATCGGGCGCAACGCCGCTCTTCGACGCCTCGCCGCTGACGTTGACCTGCAGGCAGACGTTGAGCGGCGGCAGGTTGTCGGGGCGCTGCTCCGACAGACGCTGCGCGATCTTCAGCCGATCGACCGAATGCACCCAGTCGAAATGCTCGGCAACGGGGCGCGTCTTGTTCGATTGCAGCGGCCCGATGAAATGCCATTCGAGCGACGCGCGCAGATCGGCGAGCGTCTGCATCTTGTCGAGCGCTTCCTGCACGTAGTTCTCGCCGAATGCGCGCTGACCGGCCGCATGCGCGGCGCGCACGGCATCGGCGGGAAACGTCTTCGAGACCGCGAGCAGCATCACGGACTGCGCATCGCGGCCGGCCGCTTGCGCGGCCCAGGCGATGCGCTCGTGCACGTCGGCGAGATTGTGAGCGAAGTGATCGGCGAAACGGTGAGGCAGATCGGACATGGAGCGAACCGGTGTTCAGCGAAGACGATGCCCCGATTATACGGACAGCATGTGCTCGACCAATTCGATCCAGTGCGCGACCGGCGTCGACGTGCCGCTTTGCAGATGCGCGATGCAACCGACGTTCGCCGATACGATCACCTGCGGTTCCTGCGCCTGCAAACGCTCGAGCTTCTGGTCGCGCAGCGCGTACGACAGGCGCGGCTGCAGCAGCGAGTAGGTGCCGGCCGAGCCGCAGCACAGATGGCTGTCGGCGGGCAGGCGCACTTCGAGGCCGAGCGCGCCGAGCAGTTGCTCGACCTTGCCGTGGATCTGCTGGCCATGCTGCAGCGTGCAGGGCGGATGGAACGCGACCGTGTGCACCGAGCGGCGGCGCGTGATCGCGACGAGCTGCTCTTCGAACTCGGGCAGGATTTCGGAGACATCGCGCGTCAACTCGACGATGCGGCGCGCCTTCTCCGCATACTCTGGATCGAGGCGCAGCAGGTGCGCGTATTCCTTGACCGTCGCACCGCAGCCCGACGCGTTCATCACGATCGCTTCAACGCCCTGTTCGACGTAGGGCCACCATGCGTCGATGTTCGCGCGCACGTCGTCGAGTGCTTCGTCGTTGTAGCCGAGGTGCAGGCGGATCGCGCCGCAGCAGCCGGCTTCGGGCGCGATCAGCGTTTCGATACCGAGCGCGTCGAACACGCGCGCGGTCGCGATGTTGACGTTCGGCATCGTCGACGGTTGCACGCAGCCCGCGAGCATCAGCACCTTGCGTTCGTGTGTCGCGCTCGGCCATTCGAGCGGGCGTTGACGCGCGGGCACCTTGTCGCGCAGCTTCTTCGGCAGCAGGCCGCGCACGTGCTGGCCCAGCCGCATCGCGGGCGTGAAGATCGCGCTGTTCGGCAGCACGCTCGCGAGCAGCCGCCGCATCAGCCGCTGATTGAGCGGACGCGTGACCTTCTCTTCGGTAAGCTTGCGGCCGATCTCGACGAGCCGCCCGTATTGCACGCCGGACGGGCAGGTCGTTTCGCAGTTGCGGCAGGTGAGGCAGCGGTCCAGGTGAACCTGGGTGCTGCGCGTGACCGGCGCGCCTTCGACCATCTGCTTGATCAGATAGATGCGCCCGCGCGGACCGTCGAGCTCGTCGCCGAGCAGTTGATAGGTCGGGCAGGTGGCCGTGCAGAAACCGCAATGCACGCATTTGCGCAGGATGGCGTCGGCTTCGTTGCCATCGGGGGTATTGCGAATGAAGTCCGCGAGGTTGGTTTGCATCGCGTCACTCAGAAGTCGGGGTAGAGACGGCCGCGGTTGAAGATGCGGGCCGGGTCGAATGCATGTTTGAGGCCGCGATGGATTTTCATTAACGGCGCGGGCAGCGGTGTGAATACGCCGGCGCTGCGGTCGTAGCCGTGGCCGCTGCGGAAAATGGTTGCGTGGCCGCCGGCCTGCTTCGCGCTGATGCGCACGGTTTGCGCGTCGGTGTCGGTGATCCACCAGCGCTGGCCGCCGCCCCATTCCATCAGTTGCGCGCCGGGCAGTTGCAGCGGCTCGGTGATCGACGGCAACGCGAGACGCCACAGCGCGGCCTTCGGCGGAATGCTCGCAAAGAACGAGTCGGTCTGTTCGCGCAGGCCGCCCCAGAAGCGCTCGGCTTCGACCGCATCGACGACTTCGCCGCCGAGCCCGGTGCGCGCGGCCTTGACCGCGGCCTCCGCGCCGCCCAGGCGCACCGCGAGCGTGCCGTTGCGCCATGCGCTCGCGGTGATCGGCAGCGGCCGGCCGCCCCATTCGTTGAGCTTGCGTACCGCGTCGGTGCCATTCATGTCGAACTTCAGCGTGGCTTCGGCCTGCGCGCGCGGCAGCACTTTGACCGACAGCTCGAGGATCAGCCCGAGCGTGCCGAGCGAGCCCGCGAGCAGCCGCGACACGTCGTAACCGGCGACGTTCTTGACGACCTGGCCGCCGAAATGCAGCACCTGGCCCTGGCCGTTCATCACGACGGCGCCGAGCACGAAGTCGCGCGCGGCGCCGACGGCTGGCCGGCGCGGCCCCGAAATGCCCGCGGCGATGCAGCCGCCGAAGGTGGCCTGCGGTCCGAAGTGCGGCGGCTCGAACGCCAGCATCTGGTCGTGCTCGGCGAGCGCGGCTTCGATTTCCAGCAGCGGGGTTCCCGCGCGCGCGGTGATCACGAGCTCGGCCGGATCGTACGCGATGATGCCGCGATAGGCGCGCGTGTCGAGGATCTCACCTTCCAGCGTCTGGCCATACCAGTCCTTGGTGCCTCCGCCACGGATGCGCACCCCGCGTCCCTCGGCGCTGGCCGAGCGCACGCGTTCGGACCATACGGCGACGATGTCGTCCTCTTCCATGGTGTCCTGCTCGTTGTGTTTCGTTTGATTGTACCGGGCGGCGGCTCGCTGGCAAGCCGGAGCACACCCGCATGACGGGGTGCGGCATCGGTCTGAAGGGGACGGCGCAAAGCGCCGCGCACGCCGCGCCCGCACCGGCGCGGGCGCGGCGAACAGTGGCTGCGCGATGCAAACGCGAGCCGCTAGAAGCGCGGCAGCTCGGGATGCGGCAGCAGCCCGCCGCGCACGTGCATCTTGCCGTATTCGGCACAGCGCGCCCGGGTCGGAATGCCCTTGTCGGGATTCAACAGACCGGGCGCGTCGAATGCTCGCTTGACCGCGTGGAACGTGTCGCGCTCCTCGGGCGAGAACTGCACGCACATCGAATTGATCTTCTCGATGCCGACGCCATGCTCGCCCGTCACGGTGCCGCCGAGCTCGACGCAAGCTTCGAGGATGTCGCTACCGAACAACTCGGCGCGATGCCACTCGTCCTGGTCGTTGCCGTTGAACAGGATCAGCGGATGCATATTGCCGTCGCCGGCATGGAACACGTTGATGCAGCGTAGCTGGTAGGTTTTCTCCATCTCCTCGATGCGCGCGAGCAGCGGACCGATACTGCGGCGCGGCACGGTGCCGTCCATGCAGTAGTAGTCCGGCGAGATGCGGCCTGCGGCCGGAAACGCGTTCTTGCGCCCGGACCAGAAGCGCAGGCGCTCGGCTTCCGTGCGCGAAATCTGGATACGCGTCGCACCATGCTCGCGCAGCACCGCGGTCATGCGCACGATCTCGGCCGCGACTTCCTCGGGCGTGCCGTCCGATTCGCACAGCAGGATCGCCGCCGCGTCGAGATCGTAGCCCGCGTTGACGAACTCCTCGACCGCGCGCGTGGCGGGCTTGTCCATCATCTCGAGGCCGGCCGGGATGATGCCCGCCGCGATGATGCCGGCAACGGCGTCGCCGCCTTTGACCACATCGTCGAAGCTGGCCATGATGACCTGCGCCGTTTGCGGCTTCGGGATCAGCTTGACGGTGACCTCGGTGACGATCGCGAACATGCCCTCGCTGCCGATCAGCACCGCGAGCAGATCGAGCCCCGGCGCGTCAGGCGCGAGCGAGCCGAATTCGACGATCTCGCCGTCCATCGTCACCGCGCGCACGCGCAGCACGTTGTGCACGGTGAGGCCGTACTTCAGGCAATGCACGCCGCCCGAATTCTCGGACACGTTGCCGCCGATCGTGCAGGCAATCTGCGACGACGGATCCGGCGCGTAGTAGAGGCCATACGGCGCCGCGGCCTCGGAGATCGCGAGGTTGCGCACGCCCGGCTGCACGGTCGCAATGCGCGCATACGGGTCGACCTCGACGATCTTGCGAAAGCGCGCGAGCGACACCACGACGCCGTGCCGAATCGGCATTGCGCCGCCGGACAGCCCGGTGCCCGCGCCGCGCGGCACGATGGGCACATCGAGGCGATGGCAGATCTGCACGATGCGCTGCACTTGCGATTCGGTTTCCGGCAACGCGACTGCGAGCGGCAGACGCCGGTACGCGGCGAGGCCGTCGCAGTCGTACGCGACGGTATCTTCCTCGCGATAGAGCAGACAGTGGCTCGGCAACACGGCCATCAGCGCCTGCACGACTTCGCGCTGACGCTGCGCGAGGACTTCGGCGGACAGTTCAGCGGGTGCGTTCATGTGAGTTGTCTCCTCGTGGCTTGCGCCGGTCCGGCTTCCAGGTTCGAGCCGGCTGTTTCGTGCGGCCTGCTTCGCGTCACTTGCGTGTTCGGGCCGGCGGCTTGTCGCTGCCGGCCTTCGCGATGTCGATCAGGCCGCCGCCCAGGCGAAAATCTTGCCCGGGTTCATCAGATTGCGCGGGTCGAGCGCGTGCTTGATGGAGCGCATCGTGTCGACCGCGACGTCGCCGTGCTCCTCGAGCAGAAAGCCCATCTTGTGCAGGCCGACGCCATGCTCGCCGGTGCAGGTGCCGTCCATGCGCAGCGCGCGCTGCACGATGCGATGGTTCAGGCGTTCGGCTTCTTCGAGCTCTTCGGGCTTGTCCGGATCGATCAGGATCGCGACGTGGAAATTGCCGTCGCCGACATGGCCGACGATCGGGCACGGCAGCGGCGACGCCAACAGATCCTGCTCCGTTTCAACCACGCACTCCGCCAGACGCGAGATCGGCACGCAGACGTCGGTGGTCACCGCGCGCGAGCCGGGCTTCAGTTGCAGCATCGCGAAATAGGCGTTGTGACGCGCGTTCCACAGGCGGCTGCGGTCTTCGGGGCGCGTTGCCCACTCGAAGCCTTCGCCGGCATTCTGCGCGGCGATTTCCTGCACGAGTTCGGCCTGTTCCTTGACGCCGGCCTCGGTGCCGTGAAATTCAAAGAACAATGTGGGCGCTTCGCGCAGCGTCAGATTCGAATGGCGATTGATCGAGCGGATCGCCAGCGAATCGACGAACTCGACGCGCGCGATCGGCACACCGATCTGGATCGTCTCGATGACCGCGCGCACCGCATCGCCCATCGACGGGAACGTGCACACAGCGGCCGACACCGCCTCCGGCTGCGGATAGAGGCGCAGCGTGATTTCGGTGATCACGCCGAGCGTGCCTTCCGAGCCGACGAACAGTCGCGTGAGGTCGTACCCTGCCGACGATTTGCGCGCGCGCGAGCCGGTCTTGATCACGCGGCCATCGGCGAGCACGACCGTCAAGCCGAGCACGTTCTCGCGCATCGTGCCGTAGCGCACGGCGTTGGTACCCGACGCGCGGGTCGCCGACATGCCGCCGATGCTCGCGTCCGCGCCCGGGTCGATCGGGAAGAACAGGCCGGTGTCGCGCAGCGCTTCGTTCAGTTGCTTGCGCGAGATGCCGGGCTCGACGGTGACGGTCAGGTCTTCGGCGTTGATCGACAACACCCGGTTCATCTCCGACAGATCGATCGACACGCCGCCTTGCACGGCAAGCAGATGTCCTTCGAGCGACGAGCCATTGCCGTACGGAATGATCGGCACGTCGAACTCGCCGCACAGCTTGACGGCGGTTTGCACGTCTTCGGTCGTACGCGCGAAGACGACGGCGTCAGGCAGTTGCGGATCGAACGGCGATTCGTCGCGGCCGTGGTGCGCACGCACGGCTTCGGCAACGGAGACCCGATCGCCGAAAGCGGCTTTGAGCTGGTTCAGCAATTCGGCGGGAAACGGCCGGCGTAGCGGTGCCGGCGGTACGGGATGGTTCACGCATGTCTCCTATCGAGCGGAGTTGGCGCTTCAACGCTTACTCCGGTCCGATGAAAGTTTCTGTAGGTAACAGCCTGTTTGCAGCAGCTGTTTCATTTTACGCCGTTCGCTCCGCCAGGAGGCGCTGGGCCGGCTTGCGCTCATATAATGGCGGCGACTTCGCGATGCGTGCAATATGGACAAACGTGGTGGCCGCATCGTCACTGAAAGCAAGGAGACATCATGGGCAATCGCCTGAGCAAGATCGCCACTCGCACCGGCGACGACGGCACCACCGGTCTCGGCGACGGCCGCCGTGTGCGCAAGGACAGCGCCCGAATTGCCGCGATCGGTGACGTCGACGAACTCAATTCGAACCTCGGCGTGCTGTTGTGCGAGAACCTGCCCGAGAACGTACGCGCGGCGCTGGTCGCAATCCAGCACGATCTGTTCGATCTGGGTGGCGAGCTGTGTATTCCCGGTCATACGATGATCACCGAGCGGCATCTCGCTCAGCTCGACGGCTGGCTCGCCGACTACAACGCCACGCTGCCGCCGTTGAAGGAATTCATTCTGCCGGGCGGTTCGCGCGCGGCTGCGCTCGCGCATGTGTGCCGTACCGTTTGCCGTCGAGCGGAGCGTGCGATCGTCGCGCTTGGCGAACACGAGACGCTGAACGCGGCGCCGCGTCAGTACGTGAACCGGCTGTCCGATCTGCTGTTCGTGCTGGCGCGCGTGCTCAATCGCGCGGACGGCGGCACCGACGTGCTGTGGCAGCACGATCGCGGCGCGCCTTGAGCGGCGACGCGCATGCGCGTATAGATAGTCACTGAGCTTTGCACGAGCCGACGCTCAACCGACCGCGAGCGTGACCGGCTTGCCGATGCGGCTCAGCATTTCAACGAGCGTGTCGATCGTGAACTTGGTGGTTTTCTTGTTGACCACGTCTGACACGCGCGGGCGCGACACCATCAGAATTTCGGCCGCTTCGGCCTGCTTCAGATGATGCTGTTCGATCCACGTGGACAGCTCGGTCATCAATTGTTCCTTGAGCAGCCGCGTGTCGTTGATCTGCTTTTGCGACGCCGCGTGAAGGCGCTTCGCTTCCTCGGCGGAAAAACCGAGTTCGAGGAACACGTTCGCGCCGGCTCGCGTTACGTGACGAATGTTGGTGTCGATCGTCATGGCTGGGTGGTCCTGTAATGAGTGATGGCGCGATAGCGCGTTTCGGCAATTTTTCTGTCGCGCGGCCCGAGCTTCTGCGTTTTCTTCTGAAAGCAATGCAGCACGTACAGCGCTTCGGCGTATTTGGTCACGACATCACGCGAAAAATGCCGTCCTCGTCCTGATACGAATTTCGCGCGTTCCCGCGCCGATAGACTCGAACGGTTTCCAGTCGTCAGGGTCGAGTCCTGACTGAATCTTGTGAAGCTGAAACCCGGCGAGACGACGCGCTTCATTGGGAAAAGCAAGCAAATCACGGTAGCTGGAGCCTAACCAGCGAATTTCTTTTTCCTGCTCCATCGCCACCTCATGTCAGCGAATTTTTTTTTCCTGCTCCATCGCCACCTCATGTATAAAATCTTATACGCCTTCTTCAACCCGGTCAAGTCGTGCAAGCGACAAGGCAACGAGCTATGACGATAGCGAGGCGTCCGGCTTCGCACCATTCGTCCGAATGGCCAATAAAAAACCCGGTTCGAAATCGAACCGGGATTTGTACGGACTACCGACAAGCCCCCGCGGTGGCGGCGGGGCAGGCGTTCAGTTGCCGCTGCCGCGCGCGACGCGGCGTTGCTTGACCGCTTCGGCAAGGCCTTCGAGCACAGCGACGCTTTCGTCCCAGCCGATGCATGCATCGGTAATGCTCTGGCCGTACGTGAGCTGGCAGCCTTCCTGCAGATCCTGGCGACCCGCGACGAGGTGCGACTCCACCATCACGCCAACGATCCGCTCGTCGCCCGCGGCGATCTGACGGCCCACGTCCGCGCACACCGGAATCTGGTTTTCGTGCTTCTTCGAGCTGTTCGCATGGCTCGCGTCGATCATCAGACGCGCGGCGAGACCGGCCTTGCCGATGTCCGCACAGGCTGCGTTGACGCTGTCGGCGTCGTAGTTCGGCGTTTTGCCGCCGCGCAGAATGACGTGGCAGTCCTCATTACCCGCGGTCGATACGATCGCCGAGTGCCCGCCCTTGGTGACCGACAGGAAGTGGTGCGGCTGCGAGGCGGCCTTGATTGCGTCGACGGCGATTTTCACGTTGCCGTCCGTGCCGTTCTTGAAGCCGACCGGGCACGACAGTCCCGAAGCCAGCTCGCGGTGCACCTGCGATTCGGTCGTGCGCGCGCCGATCGCCCCCCACGAGATCAGATCCGCGATGTACTGCGGGCTGATCATGTCGAGGTACTCGGTGCCGGCCGGCAGGCCCAGTTCGTTGATACGCAGCAGCAGCTCGCGCGCGGTGCGCAGGCCTTCGTTGATCTTGAAGCTGTTGTCCATATGCGGGTCGTTGATAAGACCCTTCCAGCCCACCGTCGTGCGCGGCTTTTCGAAGTACACGCGCATCACGACTTCGAGCTCGCCGGCAAAGCGCTTGCGCTGCTCGATCAGACGCCCCGCATATTCGATCGCGGCCTTCGGATCGTGAATCGAGCACGGGCCGATCACGACGATCAGACGGTCGTCCATGCCGTGCAGAATGCGATGCATCGCGGTGCGCGATTCGTAGATCACGTTGGACACCGTCTCGTCGCAAGCAAACTCGCGGATCAGGTGAGCGGGCGGCGTGAGTTCCTTCAATTCGCGGATGCGGACATCATCGGTGTTGTGCGGGGGCATGTGGTTCTCCTGAATCGGTTCGTAGCGTGTTCGCGTGAGTCAAATAGGTATCGAAAAGCGTGAGGCGAAAAAAAACCGCCAGGCTAGCTGGCGGTTTTTCGGGAATTCTCGGTGTCCTGCGTGCACTAACACCCCTCTCGATCCGCCAGCGGTCTGAGATACCAAAAAAAGTAAAAATAAAACTTGGCGGACATGGCGAAGTGAATGCGTCGCTGGTCAAAAAAGGGTGAGTGACTTTATAACCCGGTACAGGCTCGGCTGACAAGCCGGGACGTCGAAAAATGCGGAAACACCGCACGCTTCGCGCTTTGTGTGCGCGAAGCGTGCATCCGCGCAGCAATCAGGCCGTGCCGCCGACCGTCATCTTCTCGATGCGCAGCGTCGGCTGACCAACGCCCACTGGCACGCTCTGGCCTTCCTTGCCGCAAACGCCGACGCCCGAATCGAGCTTCATGTCGTTGCCGATCATCGTGATGTACTTCAGCGATTCCGGGCCGCTGCCGATCAGCGTCGCCCCCTTGACCGGATACGTGATCTTGCCGTTCTCGATCATGTACGCCTCGGAGGCCGAGAACACGAACTTGCCGTTCGTGATGTCGACCTGACCGCCGCCGAAGTTCACCGCATACAGGCCGTTTTTCACGGACGCGAGGATTTCCTGCGGGTCCTTGTCGCCGTTAAGCATGTACGTGTTGGTCATGCGCGGCATCGGCAGCGCCGCGTACGATTCGCGCCGCGCGTTGCCGGTGACCGGCATCTTCATCAGACGCGCGTTCAGCGTGTCCTGGATGTAGCCCTTCAGGATGCCGTCCTCGATCAGCGTCGTGCACTGGGTCGGATTGCCTTCGTCGTCGATATTGAGCGAGCCGCGGCGGTTCGGCAGCGTGCCGTCGTCGACCACGGTGACGCCCTTCGCGGCGACCTGCTCGCCGATGCGTCCCGCGAATGCCGACGAGCCTTTGCGGTTGAAGTCGCCCTCGAGCCCGTGACCGATCGCTTCGTGCAGCAGCACGCCGGGCCAGCCCGGGCCGAGCACGACGGTCATTGCGCCGGCCGGCGCCGGACGCGCATCCAGATTGACGAGGGCCGCGTGCACCGCATCGTCGACATAGCGCGACAGCACTTCATCGGTGAAATAGCCGTAGTCGAAACGCCCGCCGCCGCCGCCGCTGCCGATTTCGCGGCGGCCGTTCTGCTCGGCGATTACGGTGACCGACACGCGCACGAGCGGCCGGATGTCGGCCGCGAAGCCGCCGTCGCTGCGCGCGACCAGCACCACGTCGTACTCGCCGGCCAAGCCCGCCATCACCTGCTGGATGCGCGGATCGCGGCCGCGCGCCATTTGCTCGATGCGCTCGAGCAGCTTGACCTTCGCGGTGGCGTCGAGCGAATGCAGCGGGTCGGACGGCAGGTACAGATCGCGTCCGGCGATGCCGGTCAGCGACGACGCCACCTTGATCTTCTGCTTGCCGCCGCCCGCCTTGGCGATTGCGCGCGTGGCGATGGCCGCCTGGCGGATCGCTTCGGGTGACAGGTCGTCCGAATAGGCGAACGCGGTACGGTCGCCCGACACGGCGCGCACGCCGACGCCCTGGTCGATGCTGAAGCTGCCCGATTTCACGATGCCTTCTTCGAGGCTCCACGCTTCGCTGCGGGTGGTCTGGAAGTACAGGTCCGCGTAGTCGACGCGGTGCGTGAAGATTTCGGCGAGCGTGCGCGTGAGCAGCGACTCGTCGAGACCATAGGGCGTGAGGAGGATGTCCTTGGCGGCGGCGAGATTACGGATACCGGGTTCGATGATGTTCATGCGAAGTATGTTCTGCTCGATACGAAGGGGTCGGGGAGCGCCTGCGTCGGTATATGCGTGGCAGGCGCGGCAGTTTCAATGTCGGTTTCAGGTCAGCACGCGATGACGCCATGCCGGCAGGCTCTGCCGCACTTCGTCGATGCGCGCGCGTTCGAGGTTGCCCGCGACCACGCCGGCGCCCTCGTCGCGCACCGCGACGATCTCGCCCCACGGGTCGATCAGCATGCTGTGGCCCCAGGTGCGGCGGCCGTTTTCATGTTTGCCGCCTTGCGCCGCGGCGAGCACGTAGCACTGGTTTTCGATCGCGCGGGTGCGCAGCAGCAGCTCCCAATGCGCGCGGCCGGTCGTGTAGGTGAACGCGGACGGCACCACGATCAGCGCGCAGTCTCCCATGCGCCGGTACAGCTCGGGAAAGCGCAGATCGTAGCAGACCGACAGGCCGACCCGGCCGAAGGGCGCCTCGAAGCTTTGCACCGAGCTGCCGGGGCGGATGGTGCGAGCTTCGTCGAACGATTCATCGCCTTTTTCGAAGTTGAACAGATGGATCTTGTCGTAGCGCGCGGCCTCATTGCCGAGCGGGTCGAACACCAGCGTCGTGTTCAGCACGCGCGACGCCTCCGGCGCGTTCAGCGGCAGGGTGCCGCCGATCACCCAAAGCTGGTGGCGGCGCGCGGCGTCGGCGAGAAAGCGCTGGATCGGGCCATCCCGATGCGGCTCGCGCACGGCGAGCTTGTCGGTGTCCTTGAAGCCCATGAAACAGAAATACTCGGGGAGCAGCACGAGCTGCGCGCCGTCGGCGGCGGCTTCGGCGATCAGGCGCTCTGCGTCGGCGAGATTGCGATCGCGATCCGGCGTGCTGACCATCTGCAGCGCGGCGACCCGGAAGGGGCTGGCGACAGGGCCGCTGGACGTTGCGGCGGATGCGGACGATGTGACGTGTGTTTCGCTCATGAGCGTGTCGAAAGACTCCCGGCGGGCGGCGGTATGAGGCGCGGGCACCGCATGGTTCTGGGCTGGCTCGGCCCCGTTGGCGCATCGAGTCGGCGGAGCGGCACGAGCGGCCGCGTGGAACGAGACAGCGGCGCCAGGGAAAACCGAAGCTCATTGCGCTTCCACGGTCGAAGCCGGAGCGTCAATCTTACCCCGTTCGCCCGTCACCCGCTGAACCTGCGGTTTCGACCACGAACCGGTGATCGCGTAGTCGCGCGCGAACACGTGCTGTATCCCCTGCGAGAACGCGACATCGGCGATCAGCGCGCCGAGGCCGATCAGCGGATTGATGATTGTCGCGGCGATCACCGCGGAGCCGGCGCTGACGGTCGGTATCACGTGCAGGTGCAGGTCCTGGGTTCTCTGCGCGATGTCGACCGAGCCCACCATCTCGGCGCGGGCCGGCGCGGTCACCATCCTGAAGTTTTCGGTGCGGGCAATGCCGTCATGAATCTGCGCGGTACCCGTCACGCTCGAGAACGGCAGGCCCTCGCCGATCACGTCGCGGAAATTGAGCGTGGCGATGCGCGCGAGGCTTTGCAGGCTCAGCACGCCGAGCAGCGTCGCGACGCCTGGGTCGACCTTCAGGATCTGGCCGTGGCGCAGATCGAGCGCGAGGTTGCCGTTCAGCGTCGAATAGTCGATCGTGGTCGGGCCGCCCTGCCACACGGCCTTGCCCTGGATCGATCCGACGCCGCCCTTGAGCGTCCTCGGCAGACCGAAGCGCTCGAGCATCGCGCCAGCGTCCTTGATGTCGAGCTTGAAATCGAACACGGTGCGGCGCGGCGTGGCTTCGTCGGCCGAGATGGGCAATTCGGTCGAGGTGCGCCAGTTCGCGGTCGCGGTGAGCGTCGCGGTGGGGTTCGTCACGTCGAGCTTGTCGAGCTGCCACACCGGCACGCCGTTCTCGTCGTAGTTGTGCGCGTCGACCTCGAGCCGGCCGACGTTGCGGTCGTGCACGATCAGCTCGTTGACGACCAGATCGATCGACGGCATGTTCAGCGCGGGCGCCGACATCGCCGGGCCGAGCAGGTCCTTGTCCGCGACCGATGGAATCACGACGCGCGCGAAGCGCGCCTGCAGTTCGCCCGGCGATTCGCGAGTCACGCCCGGCAGCCACGACACGTGGCCGGACACCTGGTTCGACGCGATGTTCGCCTGCCACGTGCGATCCATGTGCGACGCGCCGACGATCACGTTGTCCCAGTGACGCTTGAGCAGCGTCAGCGTGTCGATGTGCAGCGCGAAGCGGTTCGGCAGGAATTGCGTGAGCATCGGATTCGGCGCGGCGGCGGGGGTGGCCGCGCTGCTGGCGTTGGTGGCGCTATTGCCGCCGTTCGCACCGCCGTTCGCGCCATTCGCGCCAGCCGCGCCCGCGCGCAACTGCGCGGCGAGCGCGCGCCAGGCGTCCGCATTGAACTCCTTGATGTCCACCGCGGCCACCACGCCCTCGGATGGCAGCTCGACCGGCCGGTTCACGCCGATCGCGCCGCGCACGACGGTCGGTGGCGTTCGCGGCTGCGCGTTCGGCCGATAACGCAGCAGATACGCAGCGGCGACCGGCCCCAACGTCAGGTCGGCGCGTTCGAGGCCGGCTTCGCCCGGCACCGTCGACGGATTGACCGAGAAGTGCAGCGGCATCGGCGTGCCGGCCTGCTTCTTGAACGGCGCTGGAAAATCGAGCGCGAGGCCGCTCAGGTCCGAGTTGGCGCTGACCTGCGGCAGGCGGCCCCTCGCGCCGGCGACGCGCAACGCATAAGGCGCGCTGCCGCTCATATGCGTGAGCACCTGCGCGGCCGCGCCAGGCGGATGCAGCTCGCGCGCGGCATCGACGGCGATGTGGCCGTCGAGCGCGAGCGCGTATGTGCCGTCTTGCCGCAAGCCGCCGTTCGCATGCACGTCGCCGCCGAGGAACTGTCCGGAGAGCCGCTCGACCTCGGCGGTGCGTTCGGTGAAGCGCACCCGGCCGTTCAGCCGCGACAGCGGCGGCGCATTGCTCACGCTCAGGCGATTGTTCAGGAAGCCGAGCGCGCCTTCGACGCCCACATGCGGCTTCGGCGTGCGCGGGATCGTCAGCTTCAGCGCGAGCGACGCGGGCCCTTCGGCGCGAATCTTTTCGGTCTGATGCCGCGCCATGATGCCGAGCGAGCTGCGGTTCACGTAGTCGAGCATGTCGGCGAGCGGGCCGCGGCCATTGCCCTGGATGGTGAGGTTCGAGCCTTTGGTGCCGAGGTCGTCGATGCGGCCGTTCACGCCGGTCAGCGCGACGCGCTTGTAACGGCCGCGGTCGATGTCGAAGCGCAGCACGTTCTGCTTGAGCTCGAACACGCCGTCGATGCCGTCGAGCGGCGGCCAAACGTTCGGCGTGCCGTTGCGCATGTTGCGCGGCGGGAACGGCGTCGGATCGAACTTGCCGCCGGTGAACGGCGCGACGATGTGGAAGAGGCCGGCGTCGGGGTCGCGCGCGTAGGGGAACTTGGTCAGGTCGCCGTGCACTTCGATCGTGCCACCGCGCGACACGCCAGCCTGCAAGCCGTGGCCCAGGTAAATGCGCAGCTTTTCGCTGACTGCGGTCGGCAGATAGCGGGCGATGCGGGTCACCTGAGCCCGCTGGAAGTCGGCTTTCAGGTCGAGCGAGCCGCGGCCGTGGCCGGGATTGCTGTAGCTCGCGGTCGCGCTCGCCTCGACGTCCGGGTTCGATACGCTGAAATCGTTGAGCTTGACCGCGAACGCGGGACGCGTGTCGCCCGGAGCCTTCTTGCCCATCGTCCACTCGGCGCGGCCGCGCAGACGCGCGAGCGTGAGACGCGGATCGTCGAACACGCCCGGCAGCGTGATCGCCAAGCTGGACGTATCGAGGTTCGCGCGGCCGCCTTTTTCGTCGGCGTCGACGGTGCCCCACAGGTTCTCGATGCCGGGAATGCCGGCGCGCGGGTGGCCGCGCGGGGTCAGGCCAGGCCCTGGCTCCTGGGCGGCGAAGCTGATGCCCTGCAGATCGCCCTTGAAGCGATAACGCTCGATCGGCTCCGCACCCGTCGGCCGATGGTCGCTGCCCACTTCTCCGGATTCCGGTTTGCCGCGCTCGACCTCGATCACGTAGTTCGCGACCAGCCCGCGCGGATCGATGCGCACGAGTTCGTTCAGAAAGTGCCGCGGCAGCGGCAGCGCGCGGCTGAATTCGGCGAGGATGCCGAGATCGACGCGATCGCCGCTGATGCTCAAAAGCTGCCCGTGCTGCTGGGACGCTGTCCGGTAGCGGCTGTCGAGGGTCCGGAAGCGCAGGATGCGCGTGAGCGGCGTGCCGTCTTCGAGCGGCGGCTGGCCGAGCTCGGCGCGCAGATCCGACAACTGCAGCCGGTATTCGCCGTCGTCTGACTCGACGCGCCACAGGAAGTGGGCGATCGGCACCAGCAGCTTTGGCTGGGTCGGACGCACGCGCATCGCGACGTCGTTGCCGCTCAACTGGCCGGTCGCCTGGTTCATGCGGCCTTCGCTGAAGTCGATCCAGATCGCATTGTCGATGCGGCCGGCGAACGTCTCGATCGGGAATTCAATGTAGCGCGCGAGCGTCGGCAGATCGACCGGGCCCGTCGACATATACACCTGGCCGGTCCAGTTGATCGGCTTGCCTATCGCAGAGAGCGGCGCGTGGCGGAAGTGCGTGCGGAAGTCGAGCGGTCCTTTCAGCACGCGGCCGTCGGGCGGCGCCTGCAGCGCCATGCGGTGGTCGTGGCCGTCATTGAGGATCGCGATGCGGATATCGCGCAGCGCCAGTTCGGGTTCGTGGCGCGTCGCGTCGCGCCAGCGCAGCACGCCGCCGCGCACGACGATCGCCTGCTGACGCAACAACCAGGTGGACAGCGCGTCGTTGCCGCTGTGGCGCGTCGGCACCGGCACGCCTGCGACCGACAGCACGCCGTCGTCGCTGCGCGACACCAGCACGTCCGGCTGATCGACGATCAGGCTCGACAGCGCCGGATGAAATTCCCACAGCGAGCGCCAGGACACCGTCGCGGTGGCATGCGGTATCGTTAGCGCGGGTTGGCCGTCGTGATCGCGGATGACGAGGTTGGTGACGTCGAGCCCAGGCTGGAAGCCGCTCCAGTGCGGTGCGAGCCGGCCGATCGTGAATTGGGTGCGCAGCTTGTCGGAGACCGCGGCTTCGATGCGCGGCCGGAACGTGTCGATACGCGGCAGCACCACATAGCGCAAGCCCAGAAACACTCCGCCCGCGATGAAATAGAGGACGAGTGCGAGCGTGGCGAGCACCCGCAAAGTCCGACGCAGCACGATGTGGTCGCTTCCGCTCACATGCCGGACCTGCGATGGGGCTTGCGGGTCGGCGGATTCGTTTCGCTCGGACATGCTGCGGCGGCTGGGCGTATGGTAGTTTTGCGTGTTAACGACGAAATGTAACACACGGGAAAGCGTCGGGCGGAGTTCCTGCAACCCCTGTCCGAAAGCCCGTGACGGGGATTTGCGAGGCCGTCCGGCACGGGGTTCGGCATGCTTGCCGCCGCGTGCCGATCGCACAATAGAACGATATGACAGCGACCCCGAAACGACACCCCGACATCGTCAGAACACCGCCGGACAAATTCGATCAAGCAACGAGCGAGCCAGATTTTTGATGACTGACGCAACCCTCCTGAGTTCCAGCTATTCGCACTATGCCGCGCGCGCCGCCGCGGCCCGCCCGCAACTGGCCGCGCATGTCAGCGCGCTGGCCGACGAACCGTTGACGCGCGAGCGCATCGACGCGCGTCTCGACGCGCTGTGCGCCGAGGCGGCGGGCCCCGCCGGTGCGCCGCTCAACGAAGATGCGCTGAAGCGCGCGCTGCGCCAGTTGCGTACCGAAGTGTTCTGCGCGGTGATGGAGCGCGACCTGGCCGGCGAGGCCGATATCGCCGAAGTCACCGGCGCGATGACCGATCTCGCGGAAACGACGATCCAGCGTGCGCTGACGGTGCTGAGCGCCGAGCTCGAAGCGCTGTATGGCGAGCCGCGCGACCAGCAGGGCGAACGGCTCACGCTGGGTGTGGTCGGCATGGGCAAGCTCGGCGGGCGTGAGCTGAACGTGTCGTCTGATATCGATCTGATCTTCGTCTACGAGGACGACGGTGAGACTACCGGCGGCCAGCGCTCGCCGCTCGCGACCCAGGAGTTCTTCACCCGGCTCGGCAAGCGGCTGATCGGCGCGCTCGCCGAAGTCACCGCCGACGGCTACGTATTTCGCGTCGATATGCGTCTGCGGCCGAACGGCGATTCGGGGCCGCTCGTGTGCAGCCTCGGCATGCTCGAAGAGTATTTCTACGTGCAGGGCCGCGAGTGGGAGCGCTACGCGTGGATCAAGGGCCGACTCGTATCCGAGGGCGCGAGCGCCTCGGCACGGCGGCTGCAGAAGCAGCTCGACGCGATCGTCACGCCGTTCGTCTATCGACGCTATCTGGATTTCGGCGTGATCAGCGCGATCCGCGCGCTGCATCTGCAGATCCGCCAGGAGGCGCAGCGCCGCGCGTCGATGCGCCCCGACAAGGCCGACGACATCAAGCTCGGCCGTGGCGGCATCCGCGAAATCGAATTCAGCGCGCAGGTGTTCCAGCTGATCCGCGGCGGGCAGGACGCCGGCTTTCGCGTGCGGCCGACGCTCGCCGTGCTGCGCCACGCGGCTACGCATGGGTTGATGGACCCGTCGGTGTGCGTGAAGCTGTCGCAGGCGTATCGTTTTTTGCGCGAGCTCGAGCATCGTTTGCAATACCGCAACGACGCGCAGACTCACGCGATGCCCGTCGATCCCGAAGACCGCGCGGCGCTCGCGCGCGCGATGGGCTGCGACGACTACCAGGAGTTGATGACGAAGCTCGACGCGCATCGCGAGTTCGTCGAACAGCAATTCGATCAGATTTTCGCCGACAAGGTGGGCGGTCGCGACGGCTGCGGCGCGCCGGAAGACGGTGCCGCCGCGTGGGTGTGGAGCAGTGCGCTCGCCGACGATAGCGCGGACGAGGCGCTGCGCGCCCGCCTGATCGAACTGGGAGTGGCCGAACCCGGCGAGTTGCTGGCACGGCTGCAGGCGGTGTGGCGCTCGTCGCGCTACACTGGGCTGAACGAGCGCAGCCGGCAGCGTTTCGACATCGTCGCGCAGCGCGCGCTCGAAGCCGCGCGCACGCTGGAGCCGGCCGAGCGGCGCGGCGACACGGTCGCGCGCCTGTTCGATCTGCTCGAAGCGGTGAGCCGGCGCGGCGCTTATCTGGCGCTCTTGACCGAGTATCCGCAGGCGCTGCACCAGGTGCTGTCGGTGCTGGGCGGCTCACGCTGGGCGGCCGGCTATCTGATCCGCCATCCGCAGCTGCTCGACGAACTGCTCGACGGCGAGGCGATCAACAGCCCGTTCGACTGGCCCGAATTCAAGCGTACGTTGCGTTTGCGGCTCGCCGCCGCCGATGGCGTCGAGCAGCAGATGGATCTGCTGCGGCACGCGCATCAGGCCGAGGTGTTCCGCATTCTGCTGATCGATCTTGCCGGCAAGCTGTCCGTCGAGCACGTCAGCGACCGGCTGTCCGAGCTCGCCGACGCGGTGCTGGACGTGACGATCGACGCCGTGTGGAATCAGTTGGCCAAACGCCACCGCGACACGCCGCGCTTCGCGGTGATCGCCTACGGCAAGCTCGGCGGCAAGGAGCTCGGCTACGCGTCGGACCTCGACCTGATCTTCCTGTATGACGATCCCGACGATGCCGCGGCCGACGTCTACGCCACCTTCACGCGGCGCCTGATCACGTGGCTGACCACCGCGACCGGCGCCGGCACCTTGTTCGACATCGATCTGCGGCTGCGGCCCAACGGCGAATCGGGCCTGCTCGTCACCGATCTCGACGCGTTCCGCCGCTACCAGCTGCGCGAGGGCGACGCGGCGAACACCGCGTGGGTGTGGGAGCATCAGGCGCTGACGCGGGCACGCTACTGCGCGGGCGATCCGGAGATCGGCGCGAAATTCGAGGCGATCCGCGAACAGGTGCTGACGACGCCGCGCGAAGCGGCGCCGCTCGCGAAGGAGATCGCCGAGATGCGCGCGCGTGTCGAAGCGGGTCACCCGAATCAGACGCCGACTCTGTTCGACCTGAAGCACGACCGCGGCGGCATGGTCGATATCGAGTTCACCGTGCAGTACTGGGTACTGCTGCATGCGGCGCGCGATCCCGAGCTGATCCGCAATACCGGCAACATCGCGCTGCTGCGTGAAGTGTCGCGTTTCGGGCTGATGAGCGAAGCGGAAGCGGAGACGGTCGGCGCCGCCTATCGGCGCTATCGCAAGCTGCAGCACACGCTGCGGCTCGATGGTATGGAGAAGGCGCGGGTCGATCCGGCGCTGGTCGCAGCCGAGCGCGAGGCGGTGCTGGCGTTGTGGAAAAGGGTGTTTGGGTAATGGCGCTTACGCATTTCGCGTAGCGCTGGCGCATCATGCGCGGCCGGGATCGGTGTGACGTCCCGGCCAATCCGACTCACGCCGTGTGCGGTGAGCTGCGCACGGCGCAATCTCAGGCGGCCAGCATTTCCTTCGCGTGCTTGCGCGTGGTCGCGGTGATTTCGAGGCCGCCGAGCATGCGCGCGACTTCCTCGATGCGGCTCGCCTTGTCGAGCGAGGTCACGCTGCTGAGCGTGCCGCCGCTGCCGTTGCTCATCTTTGCGACCTGGAAGTGATGATCGCCGCGCGCGGCGACCTGCGGCAGATGGGTCACGCACAACACCTGACGCGCCTCGCCGAGCTGATGCAATAGCCGCCCGACCACTTCGGCCACGCCGCCGCCGATGCCGGTATCCACTTCGTCGAAGATCAGCGTCGGTGTCGGGCTGGCCGCGCTCGCGATCACTGCGAGCGCGAGACTGATACGCGCGAGTTCGCCGCCCGACGCGACCTTCGCGAGCGGCCGCAGCGGCACGCCGGCGTGACCGGCAACGCGGAACTCGATCTGCTCGAGCCCATGCGCGCCGCCTTCGGGCAACGGCACCAGCGCGACTTCGAAGCTGCCGCCTTTCATCGACAATTCCTGCATGCCGGTCGTGACCGCCTCGCCGAGCGCCTTGCCTGCTTTCGCGCGTGCCTTCGACAGCTTCTTCGCCTCGCCGATGAACACTTCCTTCGCTTGCGCCTCGGCGGCGCGCAGGCCGTCGAGGTTCGCGGCGGCGTCGAGCGCGGCCAATTGCTTGCGGCGCGCTTCGTGTTCTTCCGGCAGCGTCTCGGGCTGCAGGCGGAATTTGCGCGCGGCCGAGTGCAGCGCGTCGAGGCGATTTTCAACCTGCGCGAGCCGCTCGGGATCGAGCTCGAGCTTCTGCGCGTAGTGGCTCAGCGAATACGCGGCTTCCTGCAACTGGATTTCGGCGGGTTCGAGCGCGGCGAGCACGTCGTTCAGCGCCGGGTCGATTTCCGCGAGGTCGCGCACCTTCGACACGATCGAGCCGAGATGCGTGATCATCGCGTCGTCCGATTCGGACAGCGCGCCGAGCGCACCCTGCACGCCGTCGATCAGATTCGCGGAATGCGACAGCCGCCGATGCTCGGTGTTGACCTCTTCCCATTCGCCCGGCTGCGGCGCGAGCTTATCGAGTTCGGTGAGTTGCCACGCGAGTCGCTCGCGTTCGAGTTGCAGCTCGCGATCGCGCGTTTGCGCGTGCTCGACCGCCTGCGCCTTGTCGCGCCACGTGCGCCACGCGCGTGTCACGGCGGCGGCCAGGTCGGACAGGCCCGCGTGCGTGTCGAACAGCTCGCGTTGCGCGTCCGGGCGCATCAGCAACTGGTGCGCGTGCTGGCCGTGAATATCGACGAGCATTTCGCCGACCTCGCGCAGCTGCGCGAGCGTGGCCGCCGTGCCGTTGATGAACGCGCGCGAGCGGCCGTTCGCGTCGACCACCCGCCGTAGCATCACGGTGCCGCCGTGTTGGCCGTCGTCGGCCGCGCCGAGCGCCTGCGCATCGAGCCATTGATCGACCTGTGCGTGCGTTTCGAACTCCGCGGTGATGTCGGCGCGGCTCTCGCCGGTGCGCACGACGCTCGCATCGGCGCGCGCACCTAGCGCGAGCGCGAGCGCGTCGATCAGAATCGATTTGCCGGCGCCGGTTTCGCCCGAGAAAACGGTAAAGCCGCTGTCGAATTCGAGGTCGAGCGCGGCGACGATGACGAAGTCGCGTATCGAGAGGTGGCGAAGCATGGAGGTCGTCGGGTGAGCGTGGGATTCGGGTGGCGGCCGCTGCGGCGTTTGCGCTTCAAGGCGCCGCTTGCGGCCTCTGGTCTTCTTCGTGCGACGGGTACTCGTGCCAGTGCAGCTTCTTGCGCAGCGTCGCGTAATAGCTGTAGCCGACCGGATGCAGCATCGGCACCGTATGACGCGAACGGCGCACCTCGATCGTGTCGCCGAGCTCCAGCGACGTGAACGACTGCATGTCGAAATTCACGTTCACTTCGCGCCCGGAAACGATCTGGATGCTGACCTTCGAGTCGTCTGGCAGCACGATCGGCCGGTTCGACAGCGCGTGCGGCGCGATCGGCACGAGCACGAAGCCCTGCAATTGGGGGTGCAGGATCGGCCCCTGCGACGACAGCGCGTACGCGGTCGAGCCGGTCGGCGTTGCAACGATCAGGCCGTCCGAGCGCTGGTTGTACATGAAGCGGCCGTCGACCGACACGCGCAGCTCCGCCATGCCCGAAAAACCGCTACGGTTGACCACCACGTCGTTGAACGCGAGCGCGTGGTAGATCGGCGTGCCGTCGCGCACGATGCGCGCTTCGAGCAGCACGCGCTCCTCGCGCTCGAAATTGCCGGACAGCATTTGCGGCACGGTCTCGAGCATGTCGGAGATCGGGATGTCGGTGATGAAGCCGAGCCGCCCGTGGTTGATCCCGATCAAGGGTGTGCGATATGGCGCGAGCTGGCGGCCGATGCCGAGCATCGTGCCGTCGCCGCCGAGCACCACGGCAACGTCGGCGCGCGCGCCGATCTCAGCGGGACGCAGCGCCGGGTAGTCGGTTACGCCGATTTCGGCGGCGGTGTCGGCTTCGAACACGACTTCGAGGCCGAGCCTGGCGAGGCACGCGGCGAGCGCGGTCAGCGGCTCGCCGATGCCTGGCGTATTGCTGCGCCCGACGAGCGCGACGGTCTTGAACTGGCTGGTCACTTGCATGCCGGCATTACACCATAGGTAGGGCCTGAAAAGAACCGCAGGCCAACCCGGTAGCGGGTCGGCGCACGCGGGGCGTCTGCGCATGTCGCGATTATCGTTAGAATGGTGAAGACCCGATGACATGCGCGCTCGCCGACGGCGGCGCATTTGCCGGGAGCGGGCGCCGCGGGCGCTCGCGGCTGCGATGCCATTGAGCTAAAATTTTTCGTCATGCTAGATCCTCGCGCACAAACCCTCCTCAAAACGCTGATCGAGCGCTACATCGCCGAAGGTCAGCCGGTCGGCTCGCGCACGCTGTCACGTTACTCGGGCCTCGAGCTGAGCCCGGCCACGATCCGCAACGTGATGTCGGACCTCGAGGATCTGGGGCTCGTGATCAGTCCGCATACGTCGGCGGGGCGCATTCCGACGCCACGCGGCTACCGTCTGTTCGTGGACACGATGCTGACGGTCGAGTCCGCCGCCGACGAAGAAGCGGTGATGCGCGCGGTCAAAACCACGCTGCAGGTGGGCGAGCCGCAGAAGATCGTCGCCGCGGCGGCGAGCGTGCTGTCCAACCTGTCGCAGTTCGCCGGCGTGGTGCTCACACCGCGCCGCAGCCACGTATTCAAGCAGATCGAATTCATGCGCCTGTCCGACAAGCGCATCCTGCTGATCATCGTGACGCCCGAAGGCGACGTGCAAAACCGCATTCTCGCCACCCAGCGCGACTTTTCGCCTTCGCAGCTGGTGGAAGCCTCCAATTACATCAACGCGCACTTCGCGGGCCTCTCGTTCGACGAAGTGCGCCGCCGCCTGCGCGAGGAAATCGACGAGCTGCGTGGCGACATGACTTCGCTGATGCACGCGGCCGTCACCGCGAGCACCGACGAATCCGATACCGGCGAGACCGTGCTCATCTCGGGCGAGCGCAATCTGCTCGAAGTCGCGGATCTTTCGTCGGACATGGCGCGCCTGCGCAAGCTGTTCGATGTGTTCGACCAGAAGACCAGCCTCCTTCAGTTGCTCGATGTGTCGAGTCATGCGGCGGGCGTGCAAATATTCATTGGCGGCGAATCGACGCTGGTGCCGATCGAGGAAATGAGCGTCGTCACCGCGCCGTACGAGGTGAACGGCAAGATCGTCGGCACGCTCGGTGTGATCGGACCGACCCGCATGGCCTACAACCGCGTGATTCCGATCGTGGACATCACCGCGCGGCTGTTGTCCATGACGCTCAGCCAGCAGTAGTCCTCGCGCTTTGCGGCGCTGCCGTCATCGCAGCCCGTGCCGGCCATGATGCGCGAACGGGCGGCGTCTGCCAATCGTCCGAATGGCCAGGGTCCGGCGGCGCCCGGCCGAACCCGCGCCGCTATAATGAATCTCCATTGAATCGACTCGCCGCGTGACGCGGCGATTTCTGCTGCCTATGCGCTTCGACCTCGAGCGGCCATCACAGAACGCCACATCGCATCGCGTCGCCGTGTTGCTGATCAACCTCGGCACGCCCGATGCGCCGACGCCGCGCGCGGTGCGCCGCTATCTCGCGCAGTTCCTGTCCGATCCTCGCGTGGTCGAAATTCCCGCGCTGCTGTGGCAGCTGATTCTGCGTCTGCTGATCCTGCCGTTTCGCGGCCGCAGCTCCGCCAGGAAGTACGCGGCGGTGTGGATGCCCGAGGGCTCGCCGCTGCGCGTGCACACCGAAAAGCAGGTCGAGGGCTTGCGCCATCTGCTGCAAGTCAACGACTACACGGTGCTGGTCGACTACGCGATGCGCTACGGCACGCCCGGCATTCCCGCAATGCTGAACCAGCTGAAGCTCGCTGGCGCCGAGCGCGTGCTGCTGATGCCGATGTATCCGCAGTATTCGGCGTCGACCACCGCGACCGCGTTCGACGAAGCCTTTTCCGCGCTCAAGCGGATGCGTAACCAGCCGGAAGTCCGCACGGTTCGCCAGTACGCCGATCACCCGGCGTATATCGCGGCGCTTGCCGCGCAGGTGCGTCACCACTGGCATCTGCACGGCCGCCCCGATTTCGCGGCGGGCGACAAGCTCGTGCTGAGTTTCCACGGCGTACCCAAGCGCACGCTCGACCTCGGCGACCCGTATCACGAGCAATGCCAGCAGACCGGCGCACTGCTGATGCAGGCGCTCGAGTTGACGCCGGTCGAATGCCGCATCACGTTCCAGTCGCGCTTTGGCAAGGCCGAATGGCTGCAGCCCTATACGGCGCCGACGTTGAAGGAACTCGGCGCGGCAGGCGTGCGGCGTGCTGATGTGTTTTGTCCGGGTTTCACCGCCGACTGCCTCGAAACGATCGAGGAAATCGGCATGGAAGTGCGCGACGAATTTCTACAGGCGGGTGGCAAGGAGTTTCACCGGATCGCCTGTCTGAACGCGTCTCAGCCGTGGGTTGCCGCGCTCGGCGAAATTGTCGCGCAACACCTGCAGGGCTGGCCGGTGCAAGCGGTGCCGGTGCCGCACACGACAGGAGCTTGAATACGCAGATGAACTACCGTATTTCAACCGAACCGGGCGCGAAACTGCGCATCGACAAATGGCTGTGGGCCGCGCGCTTCTTCAAGACGCGTTCGTTGGCCGCGGATGCGGTCGACAAGGGGCGGGTGCGCATCGGCGGCGCGGCCGTGAAGCCGGCCAAGGACGTGCGTGTCGGCGATCTGGTCGAAATCGAGATCGAGCGCTACGTGTGGCAGGTCGAGGTGCTGGGCGTATGCGACGTACGCGGCCCGGCGAGCGTGGCGCAGACGCTTTACGCGGAAACCTCGCAGAGCAAGGAGAAGCGGCAGGTCGAGCAGGAACGGCGCAAGGTGTATCACGAGCCGGCCGCCGCGCTGCACGGGCGACCGACCAAGCGCGACCGGCGCACTATCGACAGATTTTCGGGTGGGAACTAAAAAACTGCTCGACCGTCGCATGTGCGCCACCGTACTCGGTGGTGTGGTCGTTAACCGCGCCGGACATGCAGATTGTCGTGGTGCCCGCGATCAGTACCAGTGCGACCACCCCGATTGCAACGGTCAGTTTCACGGTACTCCCCTCGATGGGCTGAAACGGGCTATCGGAACGACTGTCAGGTGTCGGTAAGGCTTACGTCAAATTAGGGTTAACGTGCGTTGCCGCTCCATGACTGGAGAATAGGTCAGTTGCGGGCTGCACTCAATCCCTATCTGATTGCGCCACGTGAATGCTTGTTACGGCGCATTTCGCCTGCACGACGGTGGTGCGAAAAAACCTCCGAGCCGCTTGAAACGGCTATTTCAGACCCCATCTGGGGTCCGGTCTGGCGGATCGGCGCGAAGACACGTGCCGCGATTTTGCAAAGCACGAATCGTACGGTGTCGGAACGGCTTTTTCCGCCTTTGCTTTTACTTTTAACGACTTTCAGCGACATGGAAAACACGCAAGAGAACCCGACGAGCCAGAATCCCACGCCCGCCGACGAAGCCGCGCGCCAGGCCGCCGAGACGGCTGAGGCCGCTACTCAACAGCAGAACACCGGCGCCACCACTGAATCCGCCCAGGCAGCCGCCGAGCAGGCGCTGGCCGACGCTCAGGCGAAGATCGCCGAGTTGCAGGAAGACTTCCTGCGCGCGAAGGCCGAAACCGAAAACGTGCGCCGTCGCGCTCAGGAAGACGTCGCCAAGGCGCACAAGTTTGCGATCGAGAACTTCGCCGAGCATCTGCTGCCGGTGGTCGACAGTCTTGAGGCGGCCGTCGCCCATTCGTCCGACGACCTGCAGAAGGTCCGCGAAGGCGTCGAACTCACGCTGCGCCAGTTGAGCGGCGCGCTGGAGAAGGGCCGCGTCGTGGCCATCAATCCGGTCGGCGAGAAGTTCGACCCGCATCGCCATCAGGCCATTTCGATGGTGCCGGCCGACCAGGAGCCGAACACCGTCGTCGCGGTGCTGCAAAAGGGCTTCGTGATCGCGGATCGGGTGCTGCGTCCCGCGCTCGTGACCGTCGCGGCGCCGAAGTAAGCACGTCGACGGGCATCTCGGCGTCAGCGCCGGCGGCGTCTGCCTCGTCGCTTCGCATCGGCGCGCGCCGCGAAACATCCAGTCGATTCAGGCACTTCCGGCCGACCGCGCCGGGGCGCCGTGCAAGCTGACGGAGCGGGCTCGCAGCAAGGATTCACGAGCCCGCCCCGTGATTGAAAAAAATTAAAGACCGCATCGCAATAGAGGTCTTGAAAACGATGTGGCCGCACTTATTTTGAGTGCAGGTAGGAATTGAGAGCGGATCGTCCCGCCGCCAGATGGGCCAACCGGGCGCTTTCCGCAGCGATCAAAGTCAGGAGATTTGTAAAAATGGGCAAAATCATCGGCATCGACCTCGGCACGACCAACTCGTGCGTGGCGATCATGGAAGGCAACTCGGTCAAGGTCATCGAGAACTCGGAAGGCGCGCGCACCACGCCGTCGATCATCGCTTACATGGAAGACAGCGAGATCCTGGTCGGCGCGCCGGCCAAGCGTCAGTCGGTCACGAACCCGAAGAACACGCTGTTCGCGGTCAAGCGTCTGATCGGCCGCCGCTTCGAAGAGAAGGAAGTGCAGAAGGACATCGGCCTGATGCCCTACAAGATCATCAAGGCCGACAACGGCGACGCATGGATCGAAGTGCGCGACCAGAAGCTCGCGCCGCCGCAAATTTCCGCCGAAGTGCTGCGCAAGATGAAGAAGACCGCTGAGGACTACCTCGGCGAGACCGTCACGGAAGCCGTGATCACGGTGCCGGCGTACTTCAACGACAGCCAGCGTCAGGCGACCAAAGATGCAGGCCGCATCGCCGGTCTGGAAGTGAAGCGGATCATCAACGAACCGACCGCAGCCGCATTGGCATTCGGCCTGGACAAGGCTGAAAAGGGCGACCGCAAGATCGCGGTGTTCGACCTCGGCGGCGGCACGTTCGACATCTCGATCATCGAAATCGCGGACGTCGACGGTGAAATGCAGTTCGAAGTGCTGTCCACGAACGGCGACACGTTCCTCGGCGGTGAAGACTTCGATCAGCGCATCATCGACTACATCATCGGCGAGTTCAAGAAGGAACAGGGCGTCGATCTGTCGAAAGACGTGCTCGCGCTGCAGCGCCTGAAGGAATCGGCTGAAAAGGCGAAGATCGAGCTGTCGTCGAGCCAGCAGACTGAAATCAACCTGCCGTACATCACGGCCGACGCGTCGGGTCCGAAGCACCTGAACCTGAAGATCACGCGTGCGAAGCTGGAAGCGCTGGTTGAAGAACTGATCGAACGCACGATCGAGCCGTGCCGCGTGGCCATCAAGGACGCAGGCGTGAAGGTCGGCGAAATCGACGACGTGATCCTGGTCGGCGGTATGACCCGTATGCCGAAGGTGCAGGAAAAGGTGAAGGAGTTCTTCGGCAAGGACCCGCGCCGTGACGTGAACCCGGACGAAGCCGTGGCCGTTGGTGCCGCGATCCAGGGCCAGGTTCTGTCGGGCGACCGCAAGGACGTGTTGCTGCTCGACGTGACCCCGTTGTCGCTCGGCATCGAAACGCTCGGCGGCGTGATGACGAAGATGATCAACAAGAACACCACGATCCCGACCAAGCACGCACAGGTCTACTCGACGGCTGACGACAACCAGAGCGCCGTGACGATCAAGGTGTTCCAGGGCGAACGCGAAATGGCAGCGGGCAACAAGCTGCTCGGCGAGTTCAACCTCGAAGGCATTCCGCCGGCACCGCGCGGCGTGCCGCAGATCGAAGTGAGCTTCGACATCGACGCGAACGGCATTCTGCACGTCGGCGCGAAAGATAAGGCGACCGGCAAGGAAAACCGCATCACGATCAAGGCGAACTCGGGTCTGTCCGAAGCCGAAATCGAGAAGATGGTGAAGGATGCGGAAGCGAACGCGGAAGAAGATCACAAGCTGCGTGAGCTGGCCGACGCCCGCAACCAGGGTGACGCACTCGTCCACAGCACGAAGAAGGCGCTGACCGAGTACGGCGACAAGCTCGAAGCGGGTGAGAAGGAGAAGATCGAGGCCGCGTTGAAGGAACTCGAAGACACGCTGAAGAGCAGCTCGAGCGACAAGGCCGCGATCGAAGCGAAGATCGAAGCGGTGGCCACGGCCTCGCAGAAGATGGGCGAGAAGATGTACGCCGACATGCAGGCTGCGCAAGGTGCCGAAGCGGCAGCGGGCGCGGCGGGCGGTGCGGGTGCCGGTGCATCGGCGGGCGCGAGCCAGCAGGCCGACGACGTGGTCGACGCTGAGTTCAAGGAAGTGAAGAAGGACTAAAGCCAGGTCGGCATCCGACCGTAAAGCCGTGCACAGCAATGTGCACGGCCCGGCTGCACGAGATCGGCGCCCTTGGGGCGCCTTGAGTGCAAGAGCGGTTTTTCGCGCCTGGCGAGCCTTTTGGGCTCTCCGGGCACGTTCGTTTTATGGAGGGCGTTGTTTTGAACCGTGTCGAGACGCGGCGCAGACAGCGGCCGGACGAGTCGCAAGACTCCACAGCATTCACAAGGAGCTACCGCGTCGCTTTGCGCGGCGGCGTTGAACCGATATGGCGAAACGGGATTACTACGAGGTTCTGGGCGTCGCAAAGAACGCGAGCGACGACGAAATCAAGAAGGCTTATCGCAAGCTTGCGATGAAGCACCACCCCGACCGCAATCCGGGCAACAAGGATGCGGAAGAGCATTTCAAGGAGGTGAAGGAAGCCTATGAAATGCTGTCGGATTCGCAAAAGCGCGCCGCGTACGATCAGTACGGTCACGCGGGCGTCGATCCGAACATGGGTGGGGCCGGTGCGCAAGGTTTCGGCGGCTTTGCCGACGCATTCGGCGACATCTTCGGCGACATCTTCGGCCAGGCGGCCGGCGCCGGCGCACGCGGAGGCGGCCGCGCGGGCCCGCAGGTCTATCGCGGCGCCGATCTGCGCTACAGCATGGAAATCACGCTCGAGCAGGCCGCGCACGGCTACGACACGCAGATCCGCGTGCCGAGCTGGGTTTCGTGCGAAGTCTGTCATGGCTCGGGCGCGAAGCCGGGCACCAAGCCGGAAACCTGCCCGACCTGTAGCGGTTCGGGTTCGGTGCGCATGTCGCAGGGCTTCTTCAGCATCCAGCAGACTTGCCCGAAGTGCCACGGCAGCGGCACCTACATCCCCGATCCGTGCAACCACTGCCACGGCGCGGGCAAGGTGAAGGAAACCAAGACGCTCGAAGTGAAGATTCCGGCCGGTATCGACGACGGCATGCGCATCCGCTCGGCCGGCAACGGCGAGCCGGGCATCAACGGCGGACCGTCGGGCGATCTGTACGTCGAGATTCACATCAAGCAGCACTCGGTGTTCGAGCGTGACGGCGACGATCTGCATTGCCAGATGCCGATCCCGTTCACCACTGCGGCGCTTGGCGGCGATATCGAAGTGCCGACGCTCGCCGGCCGCGCGACCTTCACGGTGCCGGAAGGCACGCAGTCGGGCAAGACGTTCCGTTTGCGCGGCAAGGGCATCAAGGGCCTGCGTTCGAGCATCGCCGGCGATCTGTACGTGCATGTGCAGGTCGAAACGCCGGTCAAGCTCACCGAGGCGCAGCGCGATCTGCTCAAGCAGTTCGAAAAGGCGCTCGTGGAAGGCGGGGCGCGGCATAGTCCGCAGAGCAAGAGCTGGTTCGATCGGGTGAAGAGCTTTTTCGATTGATCTGATTTGGCGGTCAGTATGACGGTGGACAGTCGCGGCGCGGTGTTCGCGCTGCTTGACGATTGCGGTGCAACGGCGGCGCGTCCGTCGAGCCGCTTGTACACGGGTTTCGTGCGCGAGCGGCTCTGCACGGAGGCGGCGCAGCTCGAAGCGGTGTGCGACAGCGTCGCGGCCGATACCCGCAACGGCCTGCACGCCGTCGTGCTGGCCGACTATGAATTTGGCCGTGCGCTCGTCGGCATCGACAAGCTTCGGTCCACTGAAACGCAGCGTGGCAATGCCACGCTGCGTTTTTTATTGTTCGAACGCTGTGCGAAGCTTTCGCGCGACGAGGTCGACACGTGGCTGATGACGCGGGACAACGGTGCGCCGGAGCCGTCGGTCGCGGGCACGGCGAACGTGCGCGAAAGCGTCGATCGCGCCGAGTTCGATGCGTCGATCGACGCGATTCACGCTGCGCTGCGCGCGGGCGATTCCTATCAGGTCAACTACACGTACCGCCTCGGTTTCGACGTGTTCGGCTCGCCGCTCGCGTTCTATCGGCGTTTACGCGCGCGCCAGCCGGTGTCGTTCGGCGCGCTGATCGCATTGCCCGACGATGCGTGGGTGCTGTCGTGTTCGCCCGAACTGTTCGTCGAGAAGCACGGCCCGACGTTGCGCGCGCGGCCGATGAAGGGCACGGCGCCGCGCTCGCAAGATCCCGCCATCGACCGGGGCAACGCCGAGTTCCTCGCCACCGATCTGAAGAACCGCGCCGAGAACGTGATGATCGTCGATCTGTTGCGCAACGATCTGTCGCGGGTCGCGCGGATCGGCTCGGTCAACGTGCCGGCGCTTTTTACGGTCGAACCGTATGCGTCGGTGTGGCAGATGACGTCGACCGTGGAGGCGACGTTGCTCGACGGCACCTCGTTCGCGACGATCCTGCGCGCGCTCTTTCCCTGCGGTTCGATTACCGGTGCGCCGAAGCATCGCACGATGCAGCTGATCGACGAACTGGAAAGCACGCCGCGCGGACTTTATACCGGCGCGATCGGCTGGCTCGATGCGCCGGGCGATGATCACGATTGCGGCGACTTCTGCATGTCGGTCGCGATCCGCACGCTGACATTGACTGGGTCGGCGGCGCAAGCGGGCGGCACCGACGGTCTGCGCGGCAGCATGGGCATCGGCGCGGGCATCGTGCTCGACAGCGTGGCCGCCGACGAGCATGAGGAGTGTCGATTGAAAGCACGTTTTCTGACCGGCGCCGAGCCCGGCTTCGAACTGTTTGAAACGATGTACGCGACGCGGGAAGACGGCGTGCGGCATCTGGAGCGGCATGTGCGGCGCTTGTCGTCGAGCGCCGCGACACTTGGCTTCGGGTTCGACGAAGCGCGCATTCGCGAGGAGATTTCCGCGCGATGCGCCGCGCTGCCGGCGCAGACGCCGCATCGTATGCGGCTTGCGTTGAGCAAGACCGGCGCGACGCAGATCACCGCCGCGATACTTACGCCGTTGGCGGACGCAATCGTTGGGGTTCTGCTGGGCCCAGAAGCGCAGTTCGCGCCGACCCAGGCCGCCGATCCGCTGCTGCGCCACAAGACCACCCGCCGCGCCGACTACGACCGCGGCTGGCGCGAAGCCGAGGCGAAGGGCGCCTTCGATATGCTGTTCTTCAACGAACGGGGCGAACTGACCGAGGGCGGCAGGTCGAACGTGTTCGTGAAGCTCGCGGGACGATGGTGGACCCCGCCGCTCGCGTCGGGCGTGCTGCCTGGCGTGATGCGAAGCGTATTGCTCGACGGGGCGTCGGACTTGCAGGCGGGTGAAAAAGTGCTGACGCAGGAGGATGTGCTGAACGCCGAAGCACTGCTGGTGTGCAACGCGTTGCGCGGCGCGATCCCCGCACGGGTTGTTGCTTAGAGCGCTGAGACAAACGGGAATGCCGCGCGCCCGCGCGGCAAACATACATCAGAACGTGTGCTCGGCGCCCGGGAACGAGCCGTCCTTCACTGCCCGCACATAGGCCTCGACGGCCGCCTGAATGTTCGGCTGTCCCTGCATGAAATCTTTGACGAAGCGCGGACGCTTGCCGGGGAAAATCCCGAGCATGTCGTGCAGCACGAGCACCTGACCCGAGCAGTCGAGGCCCGCGCCGATCCCGATCGTCGGAATGCGCAATTGCCTCGTGACCTCGCCCGCGAGTTGAGCGGGGATTGCTTCCATCAACAATGTTTGCGCGCCGGCGGCCTGCATCGCGAGCGAATCGCGCAGCAGCTGGCTCGCACCCGCTTCAGTCTTGCCCTGCACCTTGAAGCCGCCGAACGCATGCACCGACTGCGGCGTCAGACCTACGTGCGCGCACACCGGAACCGAGCGCTCGACCAGGAACCGCACCGTATCCGCGAGCCATTCGCCGCCTTCGAGCTTGACCATCTGCGCGCCCGCGCGCATCAGTTCGACCGAACTCCTGAACGCGTCTTCGCGCGTGCCGTACGTGCCGAACGGCAGGTCCGCCATGATCAGCGCCGACGGCCGCGCGCGCGACACGCTCGCCGTGTGATACGCGATGTCCGCCAGCGTCACGGGCAGCGTAGTCGCCTGACCTTGCAGCACGTTGCCGAGCGAGTCGCCGATCAGAAGTACGTCGACGCCGGCGCGATCGAGCAGCGCGGCGAAGCTTGCGTCGTAGCAGGTGAGCATCGCGATCTTTTCGCCGGCGTCGCGCATTGCCTGCAGTTTCGGCACGGTGATCGCGCTCCGGCTCGCTTCCTGCAAATAAGTCATGGTCAATCCAGTGAGAAAAATGAACTAGCCGCGCCGCTTACAGCGACGTGGCTTTGACAAAGAATTCCTTGCGGCCGCGCATCGTCTCGATGCGTTCGGCGAGCAGCGCAAGGTCCGCGTCGGAGTCGAGCGGATTCAGGTGTTCGGCGTTGACCGTCAGCACGGGAGTGCGGTCGTAGTGGTAGAAGAATTCGTTGTATGCGTCGCAGAGTGCGCGCAGATACGCATCGGAAATCTGCAGCTCCATCGGCACCGCGCGCTTCTGGATGCGCGCGAACAGCACCTCGGGACTCGCCTGCAGATAAACGACGAAGTCCGGCTCCGGCGCCTTGACGTCGAGCCGCGCGGCAAGCGCGCGGTACAGTTGCCACTCGTCTTCCTGCAAGGTCAGACGCGCGAAGATGTCGTTTCGCTGCGTGATGAAGTCGGCGATCAGCGGCGTGCCACTCGCCTGCGCGGCGCTCACTTCCTGCGCCTGCTGCGCGCGTTGCAGCGCGAAGTGCAACTGCACCGGCAGCGCATAGCGCGCGGTGTCGCGGTAGAAGCGTTCAAGAAACGGATTGTCCTGCGAGCGCTCGAACAGTTCGTGCATCGACCAGCGTTGCGCGAGGCGCCGCGCGAGTGAGGTCTTGCCGACGCCGATCGGCCCCTCGATCGCGATATAGCCGAACGGCGGGCGCAGCTGCGGCGCGGTGACCGTGAGCGGCGGCGAACTCATTCGCAGCGGCCTTTCTCGGCGGAATTACCGGCGAGTGCATTGAGCATCGGACACTGGCAGGGCCCCTTCACCTTCTCGATGCGCTGATCGCTGACGCTATCGAGCAGCGCGGCGGCCCTGCCATGTTGCGGAATCACGATCGCCGCGTCGATCTCGACCAGCGGCACCAGCGCAAACGCGCGCTCGACGAGGCGTGGATGCGGCACGATCAGATCGGCTTCGTCGATCGATTGATCGCCATACAGCAGGATGTCGAGATCGAGCGTGCGCGGCGCATTGCGGAACGGCCGCTCACGGCCAAAATGATGCTCGATCTTGTGACACAGCGCGAGCAGATGCCGCACGGGGAGCGTCGTTTCCAGCTTCACGACGCAATTGAAATAGTCGTCGCCGCCCGCGTCGATCGGGGCGGTGCGATATAGGCTCGATTTGGCGAGCACGGTGATGGTGTGCTGTTGTGCGAGGCACACCACCGCGTCTTTCAGGGTCTGGCGCGCGTCCCCGAGATTCGCGCCGAGGCCAAGATAAGCAACCGTCATGGCATAACTTCCTGCAACTATCGTTTCGACGGCTCTTCCGCGAACGCCGCGTCAGTCTGCGTGCGAGCCTTCGCGGCCCGCGTCGTTGTCCGTGCGTTCGGCGGACGAGCCGCCCTCCACCCCGTCACCTGATTTGCGGTTTCTGGCGCCACCGCGCCGCCGTCGTTTTCTGGGGCTCCGGTCTTTCCCGCCTTGCGTGAGCAATGCCTCGCGCGCGGCAGCGTCTCCTTCGATGAACTCCGTCCACCACGCACCGACCGACTCGTCGAGTTCGCCCGATGCGCAGCGCAACAGGAGGAAATCATACCCCGCTCTAAATCTTTGGTGTTCCAGCAGCTTCAGCGCGCTGCGGCCCGAGCGCTTTTCGAGGCGCAACTGCAGACCCCAGATCTCGCGCATGTCGGCCGAGAAGCGCTTGTGGATCGCGAGCTTTTCGGTCTGCATGTCGAGCACTTCGTCCATCGCGCGATGCAGCGCCGGCACCGGATACTCGCCTTCCGCCTCGAACTTCTGCCAGCGCTGCTGCACGTCGTGCCACAACAGCGTCGCGAACAGGAAGCCCGGCGACACCGGCTTGCCGGCCAGCACGCGTGTATCTGTATTAGAGAGTGCCAGAGAAATGAATTTCTCGCCGGTCGGCTGCTCGAGCACCACGTCGAGCAGCGGCAGCAGCCCGTGATGCAGGCCTTCTTGGCGCAGCCGCTTCAGGCACGCGAGCGCGTGACCCGACAGCATCAGCTTCAGCATTTCGTCGAACAGACGCGCGGCGGGCACGTTGTTGATCAGATCGGCCATCTTCTCGATCGGCGCGCGCGTGGCGTCGTCGATCTCGAAGTCGAGCTTGGCGGCGAAGCGCACGACGCGCAGCATGCGCACCGGGTCCTCACGATAACGCGTGGCCGGGTCGCCGATCATGCGCAGCAGGCGCGTGCGCATGTCGGCCATGCCGTTGTGGTAGTCCAGCACGGTCTGCGTTGCCGGATCGTAGTACATCGCGTTGATCGTGAAGTCGCGGCGCGTGGCGTCCTCGTGCTGTTCACCCCACACGTTGTCGCGCAGCACGCGGCCGCTCGCGTCGACCGCGTGAGTGCGGCGGTCGAGCTCGTCGCGCTTCAGACGCTTCGGCGGCGGCGCGTCGGCCGCGGGCGGATCGACCAGCGCGCGGAACGTCGAGGTCTCGATGATTTCCTGGCCGAACTGCACGTGCACGATCTGGAAGCGCCGGCCGATGATGCGTGCTCTGCGGAACAGCTTCTGCACCTGTTCGGGCGTCGCGTCGGTCGCGACGTCGAAGTCTTTCGGCTTCACGCCGAGCAGCAGGTCGCGCACCGCGCCGCCGACGATGAACGCGCGGAAGCCCGCCTGTTGCAGGCCCTCGGTCACGCGGATCGCATTGCGCGAGATCAGCGTGGGGTCGATGCCGTGCACGTCGTGCGGAATGATGACGGGGACGTCCGGTTCGCGCGGCGCCTGTGCGGCGGCAGCGGCGGTCGATTTGCGACGCGGCCGCGCGGCCGTGCCGGATACGGTCGCGCCGGAAGCGGACTTGCCGCGCGCCGGCGGCTTGTCGTTGGCGTTGTCGTCGACGCTGGCGGCGGAGAGCGTGTCGTCAGCGCTCGCCGTGTCCTGGCCGAATAGCTTGCGGATGAGTTTCTTGATCACGAGGGTTGGAAGAGTTCGAGGATGCGCCAGCCTTTGGCCTGCGCATGGGCGCGCAACGTGTCGTCCGGATTGGTCGCGATGGGATCGGTGACTTTTTCGAGCAGCGGGATGTCGTTGTGCGAATCGCTATAGAAATAGCTGTGCTCGAAGTCGCTCCACGTCTTTCCGAGCGACGCGAGCCACATTTCGGTGCGCACGATCTTGCCTTCCTTGTAGCTCGGCGTGCCGGTCGGGCGGCCGGTATAAGCGCCGTGCAGATCGCCGCCGACGGTCTCCGCCTCGCACGCGATCAGCGTGTCGACGCCGAATGCCTGGGCGATCGGCCGCGTGATGAATTCGTTGGTCGCCGTGACGACGCAGCACAGGTCGCCCGCTTCGCGATGCTGTTTGACGAGCTCGATCGCCACCGGCTGGATGGCGGGCGTAATGACCTCGTGCATGTACTGCGCGTGAAAGTCCGCGAGCTGCGCGCGCGTGTACTTCGCGAGCGGCGTCAGCATGGCGATCAGATAAGCGTGAATGTCGAGCTTGCCGGCCTTGTAGTCGGCGTAGAAGCGGTCGTTTTCACGGGCGAAATTTTCGGCGTCGACCATACCTTTTTTCACCATGAAGCGGCCCCATTCGTGGTCGCTGTCCGTGGGAATGAGCGTGTGGTCGAGATCGAAGAGTGCAAGATTAGCCATGGGGGCCTATTTTACTTGAAGCCGGAAGAGCGGCGTGTGAACCCGGCGTGGTGGCGGGATCGGGCGAGGCGAGCATCGTGCGCAACAGCGGCAGCGTGACCGCGCGTTTCTGTTCGAGCGAGAAGCGGTCGAGCGCGTCGAGCAGCGCCATCAGGCTCGGCATGTCGCGGCGAAAATGCGTGAGCAGGTAGGCCGGCACGTCGTCGGCGAGCATGATGCCGCGCTCGCGCGCCGCGCGTTTCAGCACCGCGGCCTTCGCGTCGTCGGGCAGCGGCGCGAGATGAAACACCAGACCCCAGCCGAGGCGGGTGCGCAAATCCTCGCGCACCGTCATGGCGATCGGCGCCGCGTTGCCTGCGGCGACGAGCGCGCTGGTCGGATGCGCGCGCACCTCGTTGAACAGGTTGAACACGGCGATCTGCTGCGCGGCCGACAGCGCGTCGCAGTCGTCGATCGCATAGAGCGCGACGCGCGGATCGAAGCCGAAGGCGGCGAGGCTGCTTTGCGGACCGGCGAAACGCGCATGTCCCGGCGGCGCTTCGTGCACGAGCGCCTGCAGCAGATGCGTGCGGCCGCTGCCGGCTTCGCCCCAGATGTAGAAGGTGCGATCGGCGACCGGTCCGGAGGCGAGCGCGTCGTCGAGCTCACGCAGGCGCGTGACCAGCTCGGCGTTCGCGCCGGCGAAGAAATTGTCGAATGTCGATGGCGGCGGGGTGCCGAGATCGAGCGTCAGTTGACGAAGCACAGTAGGGTTAATGCCGAAAATGAGGCTCGCGCCGCGAGTGGCCCGGACCTCGGGGCCTGGAACGTTGCCAGGCGCTTAGTTGTCGTGAAGCGTGCTCGCTGGGTCGTGAGGCCGAGCGTCGCGATGGGCGGCGGACGGAATTGCGCGGGTCGGCGGCGCCGGAATCGGAGTGTCGTGTAGCAAAGTCGTTTCCAGGATTTCGTCGGAACGCGCGAATTCCAGCCAGGCGGCCAGCATCGGGTAAAATCGCATTTTACCGACCTTCGAGCTTTTCCCCATGAATCAACCGAAATCCGCTCCTGACGCCCAAGGTTTGTCGTATCGCGACGCCGGCGTGGACATCGATGCGGGCGACGCCCTCGTCGATGCCATCAAGCCCTTTGCCAAGAAGACCCTGCGCGACGGCGTGCTGGGCGGCATCGGCGGATTCGGCGCGCTGTTCGAAGTGCCGAAGAAGTACAAGGAGCCGGTGCTCGTGTCCGGCACCGACGGCGTCGGCACCAAGCTGCGTCTCGCGTTCCAGCTGAACAAGCACGACACGGTCGGCCAGGATCTCGTCGCGATGAGCGTCAACGACATCCTCGTGCAGGGCGCCGAGCCGCTGTTCTTCCTCGACTATTTCGCCTGCGGCAAGCTCGATGTCGGCACGGCGGCGACCGTCGTGAAGGGCATTGCGCAAGGCTGCGAGCTGTCGGGCTGCGCGCTGATCGGCGGCGAAACCGCGGAAATGCCGGGCATGTATCCGGACGGCGAATACGATCTGGCCGGTTTCGCGGTCGGCGCGGTGGAAAAGAGCAAGATCATCGACGGCAGCAAGATCGCTCCCGGCGACGTGGTGCTCGGGCTCGCGTCGAGCGGCATCCATTCGAACGGCTTTTCGCTGGTGCGCAAGATCATCGAGCGCGCCAATCCCGATCTGAACGCGGACTTCGACGGCCGCCCGCTCGCCGACGCGCTGATGGCGCCGACGCGCATCTACGTGAAGCCGTTGCTCGCGCTGATGCAGCAGCTCGAGGTGAAGGGTATGGCGCACATCACCGGCGGCGGCCTGGTCGAGAACATTCCGCGCGTGCTGCGCGAGGGTCTGACGGCCGAGCTCGATCATCGCGCGTGGCCGCTGCCGCCGCTGTTCTCGTGGCTGCAGAAGCACGGCGGCGTCGCCGATGCGGAAATGCACCGCGTGTTCAACTGCGGTATCGGTATGGCGGTGATCGTGTCGGCCGCGGATGCCCAGGCGGCAATCGGTCAGCTGTCCGCGGCGGGCGAGCAGGTCTGGAAGATCGGCACGGTCCGTGAGAGCGCGGCGGGTGAAGCGCAGACGGTCGTGGTCTAACGATTGACGAGGGTTCGCGTGGCGTGCAGCAACGGCGCGCCACGAGGGCTTCGAATCCTGTGCTTTACATTTCCCGCTTCAAATCCCCGCTTCAAATCCCCGCTTCAGATCCCTCCGATTCCCTCACTTCGATCGTCGTCTCGAACCAGCGTCTCGATCAGCTCCACCACCCGCGCCGTCGCGTGCGGATCGCAGCAATCCACCACCTGTCTCTCCGGCATGCTGCGCAGCCACGTGAGCTGCCGCTTGCAGAGTTGCCGCGTCGCGAAGATGCCCTTGTCGCGCATGGTCCGATAATCGACCGCGCCATCGAGGTATTCCCACACCTGCCGATAGCCGACGCAGCGCATCGACGACATCTCTGGCAGCAGGTCGCCGCGCGCGCGCAGCTTCACCACTTCATCGATGAACCCATGTGCGAGCATCGCATCGAAGCGCTGCTCGATGCGCGAGTGCAGCACGCCACGCTCGGACGGCTCCAGCGCGACCGGCACGAAGCGCCATGCCGACGCGGCGTCGTCGGTGCGCGCGGGCGCGGCGAGCAGCGCCGACATCGGCTGGCCGGTCAGCATGAACACTTCCAGCGCGCGCTGGATGCGCTGCGAATCGTTCGGCGCGAGACGCGCGGCCGTGACCGGATCGAGCGCGGCGAGTCGTGCGTGAAGCGCCGGCCAGCCGTCGCGGGCGGCATCGGCGTCGAGCGTCGCGCGTAGTTCGGCATCGGCGCCGGGCAGATCGTTGAGTCCCTGCGTGAGCGCCTTGTAGTACAGCATCGTCCCGCCGACCAGCAGCGGCAGCCGCCCGCGCGCATGAATTTCATCGACGAGCCGCAGCGTATCGGCGCGAAACTGTGCGGCCGAGTACGAGTCGGCCGGATCGACGATATCGATCAGATGATGCGGCGCGACCGCGCGTTCTTCCGCGGTCGGCTTCGCGGTGCCGATGTCCATCTCGCGATAGACGAGCGCAGAGTCGACGCTGATGATTTCGACTGGCCGCCGCGCGGCGAGCGCGAGCGCGGCGGCGGTCTTGCCGGACGCGGTCGGGCCGAGCAGGCACGGGATCAGGGTAGGGCGTGACGTCATGGGCAAGCGGGCGCGCAGCGCGGGCGGTGTGATCGAACGCGGCGCGTTACTGGCCGCGCATGAACAGCCGATCGAGATCGGCCAGCGTCAGCTGATACCAGGTCGGACGCCCGTGGTTGCACTGGTCGGCGCGCTCGGTCGCTTCCATCTGGCGCAACAGCGCATTCATTTCGTCGAGCGTCAGACGCCGGTTCGCGCGCACCGCGTGATGGCACGCGAGCGTGCCGAGCAGTTCGTGCTGACGCTCGGTCAGCACCCGCGAGCCGCCGAACGCGTGCAGGTCGGACAGCACCGCGCGCGCGAGCGCTTGCAGATCCGCGTCCTTCAGCAACGCGGGGACTGCGCGGATCGCGAGCGTGGTCGGCGACAGCACCGCGAGGTCGAAGCCGAGCGCATCGAGCGTATCGCGCTCTTCCTCGACCGTGCCGATTTCGACCGGATCGGCCTGCATCGTCTGCGGAATCAACAGCGGCTGCACGGCGATCGCGCGGTCGGCAAGCGCGTTCTTGAACTGCTCGTACAGGATGCGCTCGTGCGCGGCATGCATGTCGACGATCACGAGCCCGTGGCGGTTCTGCGCGAGCACGTAGATGCCGTGGATCTGGCCGAGCGCGAAGCCGAGCGGCTGATCGTCGGTGGCATCGAATGCGGGGGAAGCCGAGCGCGACGCGAACGGTGGTGCGTCGTACGGCGACGTCGTTTCGCTCGCCGAGTCACGTGCTTCGAGCAGCGACGCGCCCTCGACCCGGCCCGCGAGCGGATCCTTGCGGCCGAACAGCGCGTCGTAACCGGCGAGCGGTTGCGCGACCGGCAGTGTGCCCTGCGTCATGCGCGCCTGGCGCATCCACGTGTTGCCGGGCCGCGAGGCGCCGAAGCTGCTGAACCCGTTGCCGCCGCCAAAGCTGCCACGGCTTCCGGCGTCGAAGCCCGCGCCGCTCGAAACACCGGCGCCCGCGCCAATGCCGTCGCCTGCGCCGCTGCTGCCACCCAGCGGCGTCGAGCCAAACGAAGCCGGTCCACCGGCCGACGGCTCCAGGTGCGCCGCATGCCCGCCAGCCGTCGTTTCCGGCGACGCGCCCGCGTGCCGCGCGAGCGCGCGCTGCACCGCATGGAACACGAACTGGTGGATCGAGCGCGAATCGCGGAAACGCACCTCGATTTTCGACGGATGCACGTTCACGTCGACGCCCTCTGGCGGCAAATCGAGGAACAGCACGTACGACGGATAACGCTCACCGTGCAGCACGTCTTCATACGCGGCGCGTACCGCGTGCGTAAGCAGCTTATCCCGCACGAAGCGGCCGTTGACGAAGAAATACTGTTGATCGGCGCGGCCGCGGCTTGCGGTCGGCAGACCGGCGCAGCCGTAGATTGCGAGCGGGCCGGCGGATTCGTCGAGCGGTAAATGGGCGGTCGCGAACGTGTCGCCGAGAATCTTCGCGACGCGCGCGGGCGGCTCGCTCGCGTTCCAGTGTTCGACGGCCTTGCCGTTGTGCAGCACGGAGATCGCGACGTCCGGCCGCGCGAGAGCGGCGCGGCGGATCTGTTCGAGACAGTGGCCGAGTTCGGTCTGTTCGCTCTTCAGGAATTTGCGGCGCGCGGGCGTGTTGAAGTACAGCTCGCGGACTTCGATCGTCGTGCCTTGCGTGCCGGCAGCGGGGCTCAGCACGCCGGTCTCCGCATCGATGCGTACCGCGTGCGGCACGTCGGCCGTGCGGCTCGTGATGCTCATCTGCGCGACCGACGCAATCGACGCCAGCGCTTCACCGCGAAACCCGAGCGTCGCGACCGCTTCGAGCTCGGCAAGCGAGCGGATCTTGCTGGTCGCATGGCGCGTCAGTGCGAGTACGAGTTCGTTCTCGGGGATGCCGCAGCCGTCGTCGGTGATCGAGATGCGTTTGACGCCGCCTTCGTCCAGCAGGATGCGCAGCGTCTGCGCGCCCGCGTCGAGCGCATTCTCGAGCAACTCCTTGACCACCGACGCCGGCCGCTCGACCACTTCGCCGGCGGCGATCTGGCTGATCAGCTGATCGGGGAGCGGCTGGATCGCGCGCAGCGGACGCGGCGCGGGCGCCGCGCGGGAGCCGTCGGAGGGTGCGGCCGCGGCCGCGGTGCCCGCAGGCGTTTCGGAGAATTCGGACATGGCGAAATTATAGCGACTCGGCGCACGCCGCCCGTGCCGGCGCCCGACCCGCAGTTTTTTAATCGAACCGAGGCACTTTCTGTATCATGTCGCGGTCAATTCGCAGCGGTCGGCCCGCCGCTTGCTGCCCCTGTTATTGGGTCGCGCGACGGCCGTTTCTCCTCTACGCAAACACTGGTTTATAAGGACATTCCTTGGATACGTTGCTCCATTTCGCCAACCTTGTCCTACACATCGACAAGTTCCTCGGGGACTTCATCCAGGTGTATGGCACTTGGGTCTACGCGGTGCTATTCGCAATCGTGTTCGCAGAAACCGGACTCGTGGTTCTGCCATTTCTGCCAGGCGACTCGCTACTGTTCATCGGCGGCGCGTTCTGCGCGGCCGGGCAGATGCATCTCGGGCTGCTGATCCTGCTGCTGCTGGTGGCGGCAATCGGCGGCAATACGACCAACTATCTGATCGGCCGTGCGATCGGACCGCGCGTGTTCAATTCGCATATTCCGGTGCTCGAGCGTTTTCTCGATCGTGCCGCGCTGCAAAAGACTCACGATTTCTATGAGAAACACGGCGGCAAGACGATCGTGCTCGCGCGTTTCATCCCGGTCGTGCGGACCTTTGCGCCGTTCGTCGCGGGTGCGTCGTCGATGACGTGGAGCCGCTTCCAGATGTTCAATGTCGTCGGCGCGCTGTCGTGGGTGCTGCTGCTCGTGCTGCTCGGCTATTTCTTCGGCAACATTCCGTTCATCCGTCAGTATCTGAACGTGATCGTGCTGGTCGGTATCGGCGCGGCAATCGTGCCGGTCGTGCTCGCCGCGTTGTGGAAGATGCTGCGCAAGAATGGCGCGAACGCGAGTACGCGTTGACGAGCTGTTGCCAGGTTTATTTCAGGCCTTGAAAACCGGAAGGCGTCGCGAATCTCGCGACGCCTTTTTTCATGCCGCGGTGCCGGCGACGCGTGCCGGCTTCGCGCGCATGTTAGATCACATCAATCGCGCGTGATCGCGCGCGGCGCGAGCGGCGTTTCCGGCGTCGGATAGCCGGCTTCCTTGAAGGTCTGCACGATCGCGCGATTGGTGTCGAAGTAGACCTGCCAGTAGTTCTGGTTGGACGAATAAGGACGCACGCACAGCAGCGGTCCTTCTGGCGTGAAGCTCAAGACTTCGATGTCCGGCGCGGGGTTTTCGGACACGTTCGGAATCTTCGCGACGGCGGCTTTCAGACGCGCGATCGCGTCGGTCGGATCGACGCCGTTTGCGATCTTCGCGGTCAGCTCGACGCGCCGGAACGGCAGCACGCTGTAGTTCGAGATGGTGTCGGAAAAGATCTTGTTGTTGCCGACGATGGTCATTACGTTGTCCGGCGTGACGATCGTCGTGCCGAACAGGCCCAACTCGGTGACGGTGCCGGTGACCCCCGCGGCCGTGACGAAATCGCCGACCTTGAACGGTCGCAGCACCTGCATGAACACGCCGGCCGCGAAGTGCGCGAGCAGGCCGCCCCATGCAGTACCGATCGCGAGGCCGAGACCGGCGAGCAATGCGGCGAACGACGTCGTCTGCACACCGAAGATTTGCAGGATTGCGAGGACGAGCAGCAGGTTCAGCAACGCGCCGAGAATCGACGCGAGGTAGTGAGCGAGCGTCGGATCGACCTTGCCATTGCGCGCGAGCACCTTGCGCAACAGGTTGGAGATCAGCCCGATGACCCAGCGGCCGACGATCCACAGCACGATGGCGCCGATAACCTTGGTGCCGATGTCGATGCCCCGGGTCATGATGAATGCACGTGCGGTTTCGATATCCAAGATGTTCCTCGTTATAAGTTGTCGTCAACGGATTGAACGACGGTGGTGCCATGACCCACAACGCGCGGTCTTCGGGAGTTATAGCCGACGGCGCCCGCCTGCGCAAGGACCGTTCCTGCGCTGCTCGCGGGCGGCAATTGAGAGACGAAAAATGGCGGGAGTATGTGAGAAGCCGGTCGAGCGCGCCGCGCCTACATGCGCAGCCGCGATTCGGAATACGGTGACGTGTGGATGACAACTGGGTTGTCCTGGTCGCTTTTCACGGCTCGCCTGCGCGTCGACATGCGATGCCACGAGAAAGCGATCACGATTGCGAGCGCATATGCGCCAGCACGCTGAAGAAATAAAGTCGGCCGGACGAATTGTCCGTAGCGGCTCTGCGCGTCGGCGAACACGACAAAGGTCAACAAGCCGTCGAGCACGCACGCGACCAGCGCGAGCACGATGAAAATCACCGGGCCACTCAAGGTAGCACCCAACCCAAACCGGTTATACAGTCGACAGGCCATCGACACGATGGCGAGCAAGGCGAGGTTCGATAGCAGATCGAACAGAAAGTTGGTCATTATCGGTTCAATGAAAAAGCAATGCGCCGTGGGTTTGCCGGAACGTATGCTCACGCAAGGTTCAGACATGCTCCGCTGATTCGGCGGCGATCATTGCATATCTTTTCATCTCGATAAATAACCAGAAGAAGCGATAACCGTGTCACTCTTTCTTTCGAGCGCTTTTATGTGCAATTGGAATGTGAAGAGTCGCAGGCCTCCGGTCACGCGAGAACCGCTGTCGGCCCAAGGGAAGAAATCGCCGTTGACACCGCCCTGTCGTAGCCGTATGTCATCTTCGTAGCGATTGCCGCCGACTTCGAAGTTGTGCAACAGATTGCACTGTGGTGAAAACACCAAATCGACATTGTTTAAATTTTGACAAGTCGCTCCGAGCGTCTATCCGTGCGAGGATCAAATGTCGATGTTCCTGACATGAAGATCCAGTTACGGGGGCTCCATGAGTAGCATTCCGCTTATCTGGGCAGCGGTGCCGCATAACAGCGACGGTGTTGTCTTTCAGATCCAACTTGGCCGCGGGCTTCAGCGTTTTCACGTGTCGCGGCGCGTGCTCGAGGATGTGTTCGAGCTCGAACGGAAAGCGTCCGACGCACGCCAACTCGAATTCTTCTACGTGCACGAGCAGCGCATTCTCGCGCGCGCCAGCGCAAAGCGCGCGACGGCCAGCTCGACCACCGTTTCATTACAGGCCGCCGATTTCGGCGTGTCGAACGACAGCGAGCGCTGGGCGAGGCCGAGCGGCATCGCGCACGGCCTCGTCTAGGCGAGAATTGGCGGCGGTGACTGCTTTCGTCCGCGCCGAACTCGATGTCACCGGATAGACCCGATGCTGCCAGACCCGATGCAGCCGCGCGTCGCGCGCCATCGTTTTCGACGTTTGCGGGTGCGGGCAACGGAAAAAGAAAAGGGCCGACATGCATTCGCATGTCGGCCCTCGAATCTTTTGGTAGGCCGTACGGGATTCGAACCTGTGACCAACGGATTAAAAGTCCGCTGCTCTACCAGCTGAGCTAACGACCCAAAAGAGAAGCGAAATTATATCGGCGAACCGATGGCCTGTCAACAGTACAAGGCCGTCAGGCCAATGAAAAGCCCGGGCATCACTACCCGGGCTTCCCAGCGAGAGGCGCGCGTGGCTATCACTTCGGACACTGCGCGTCACTGCCGACAACTACATCAAAACGTGATCAATCCGCCACCGCGAACTACTTGATCTGCGACAGCTTGCTCTGCGCCGACTGCGCGACGTCCGAGCCGGCGTATTGCGCGACGATCTGCTCGAGCGTCTTTTTCGCCGCGGCCTTCTGGCCTTGTTCGAGCTGATTGTTCGCGATCGCGAGCAGCGCTTCCGGCGCACGCGGATGCTGCGGGTACTTGGCCACGATACCTTGCCAGACCGCCGTCGAACCCTTGTAGTCGCGCAGTGCATACAGCGCGTTGCCGAGCCAGTATTGCGCGGTCGGCTGATAGGGGCTGCTCGGATATTTGGAGATGAAGCTGCGGAACGATGCCGCCGCGCTCTTGAAGTCCCCGCTGCGGAACTGCTGTGAAGCCGCGTTGAACGCATCGGTTTCACCCGGCTGCACCTCGCCCTGGACGCCATCCACCGTCTGCTGCTGCGGCTCGAATTTCTTCAGGCGCGTGTCGAGATCGGTGTAGTAGTCCTTCTGCTGCTTTTGCAGCGTCGTGAGCTGGTTCGCCATGTCCTCGTTCTGTCCGCGCAGCGTCGCGACCTGCTGGTTCAGCTGGTCGAGACGGTTGGACTGATCGAGGATCGTGCGCTGCGCCGCCGACAGCTGGCTCGACAGACTATCGGTCTTCGAGCGCAGATCGAGAATGGCCTGGCGGGCCTGATCGTCGTCGAACATGCCCGCGTGGGCGGGCACGGCCACGAGGGCCGAGCCTGCTACGCAGGCCGCTGCGGCAACCCGCAGCCAGGAGAAACGATGCGTCATTCGGCTTATCACCCGTTGACTTACTGTTGATACACGAGGTCGGCGCGGCGGTTCTGTGCCCACGACGCTTCGTCATGACCCGTTGCCAGCGGCTTTTCCTTGCCGAGGCTCACGGCTTCCATTTGCGAATCCGACACGCCCATCAGCGACAGCGAACGACGCACGGCTTCAGCACGCTTCTGGCCGAGTGCCAGGTTGTATTCGCTGGTGCCGCGCTCGTCGGTGTTGCCCTGGATCAGCACGTGACGCTGCGGGTGACCCTTCAGATATTGCGCGTGTTGTTGCAGCAGCGCTTGATAGTCGTCCTTCACCGAGTAGCTGTCGAAGTCGAAGTAGATGCTGCGCTTTGCGAGCGGGCTGTTCGGATCGTTCAGCGGGTCGACGTTGACCGTCGCGACGTCGTTCGGATTCGGTTGACCCGAGCCTGCGCCCTTGCCGGCGTTTTCGTCGAGCTTGACGCCAGAGTGACATGCGGCCAATGCACCGACCATCACGACGGCGAATGCGAAACGAAGTTTGGACATCATTTGATTACTCTCCTTGTGTTATTGCATCAACGTTATTGCATAAACGGGCCCCAGGATGGCTCGCGTACGCTGCCCCCCTGAACGGACAGGACCTGCCGAGTGCGACCATCGGTCGATACTGCGGCCAACACGCCACGGCCGTTCACCTGAGTGGCGTAAAGAATGTACTGACCGTTCGCCGCGAAGCTCGGCGATTCGTCATGTGAAGTGTCCGTCAGGCCCGTAGCGGTTCCGCCTTGCAGGTCCTGGATGTACAGCTTGAATGCACCGCCGACGCGCGAGATGTAGGCAAGCTCCTTGCCGTCAGGACTCACACGCGGGCTGGTGTTGTAGCTGCCCGTAAACGTGACGCGTTGCGCGTTGCCCGCGCTTTCGCCTTGCGCCGGCATCTTGTAGATCTGCGGAGCGCCGCCGCGGTCGCTCGTGAAATAGATCCACTGACCGTCAGGAGAGTAGGTCGGCTCGGTGTCGATCGAGCTGCCCTGCGTGAGACGACGCAGACCGCTGCCGTCCGCGTTGACCGCGAAAATCTGCGTATTGCCGGTACGCGACAGCGCGACGGCGAGCGTGCGGCCATCCGGCGACCACGCCGGCGCGCTGTTGTTGCCCTTCTGGTCCGATACGACGATGCGCCGGCCCGTAGGCAGGTCGTGGATATAGACGATCGGCTTCTTCTTCTCGAACGACACGTACGCGACCTTGGTGCCGTCCGGCGACCAGGCCGGCGAGATGATCGGCTCGGGGCTCGACAGCGCGATATGCGCGTCCTGGCCGTCCGAATCCGAGATCTGCAGCTGGTAGCGGTTGCCCGACTTGATCACATACGACAGGCGCGTCGCGAACACGCCGCGATTGCCCATCAGCTTGGCGTAAATGTAGTCCGCGACCTTGTGCGCGCTCATGCGCAGACCGCTTTCCGGGCTCACTAGCACGAGGCCGCCGAGGCTTTCGCCCTTGACCGTGTCGTACAGCTTGAAGCGCACTTCGTATTGGCCGTTCGGCAGGCGGTTCACGCTGCCCGCGACGAACGCATTGGCGCCCTTCGCCTTCCATGCGCCGAGGTCGACGGAATCGGTCTCGGACACTGGCGCCGAGCCTGCGTCGATATTCGTGAATTTGCCGCTGCGTTGCAGATCCTGACGCACGATCGTGCTGACCTGCTGCGGGGAGTTCGCTTCATTGGCGAAATTCGCCGTTGCGATCGGAAACTGGGTGGATCCGACGCCCGTCACGAGGACGTTGAGTTGTGCGTTGGCGGCGCCGCCGACGGCGATCAGGCACGTTGCCACGAGTGTTCGCAGGCCTAGCTTGGTCATCAAACTCATGCTGTATGGGTTCCTCAAAACGGTTTTACTTAATACTCGAAGACAGCAGACAGACCGGTAAACGGTTATTTCGTTCCCGCGCAACGCCGCGCCGGATCGGGCGTTGCGTGGGCCGTCAGCCGCTTGTCAGTCAGCACCTCAACCTGCCGGACGCAGCGTGATAGTGAAGCTTTCCGGCGTCTTTCCATTGATGTCCTGCGGCATCGGATCGGAACGCTGCACGGCCCGCAATGCTGCGGCATCCCAGGCGGGATTACCGCTGCTGCGATAGACGGACGCATTCAACACTGTGCCGCTAGGCGAGCAACGGACGGCGATCACGGTTTCGAGACCCTCGGGTGACTCTGACCAGACGATGTTCGGACGAACGCGCCGCTGCACCCGGTCATTGAACGCCGGCGTCGCTGCAGTGCCGCCCGAGCCATTACCAGTTCCGGTCTTCCCAAGCCCGTTGCTCGTGGAGTTGCCGCCGCCCACGCCGCCGACCATGCCCTGCATCTGCGCGAGGCGTGCATTGCGCTCGGCGTCGAGCTTCTTCTTCGCCTGTGCGGCCGCATCGGCTTGCGCCTTCGCCTTCGCCGCTTTCTCGGCATCAGCCTTCTTCTGTGCTTCCGCCTGAGCCTGCTTTTGCTCCTGCTGCTCTTTCAGTTGCTGCTGCTTCTGTTGCTCGGCGAGCTGCTGTTGCTTGAGCCTCTCGGCCTGCTGCTGTTGCTGCTGTTCCTGTTGCTGCTTGAGCTTCGCGGCTCTCTGCGCCGCCTGATCGGCCGCCAGCTGCTGCTGACGCTTCGCTTCCGCTTCCTGCTGCTGTTTCAGTTTCTGCTGTCGCTGCTCTTCGGCCAGTTGCGCCGCGCGAGCCGCTTCCTGCTGGTGGCGCTTCTTTTCCTGCAGCGCGATGTCGGCCTGCTCGTCGCGCACGGGCGGGGCAGGGGCGACCGGCGCGGGCGGCGGCGTGACGACGGGATGCGGGATCGCGGAATCCGGTACCTCGGTCCACAGTTCCGCCTGCTCGCCCTCGGGCGTGCTGTTTTGCCACTGGATGCCGTGATAAAGAAAGAATCCGAGCAGCGCATGCATCACCAGCGCGAACAGAAAAGCTCGCCCGGTGCCGCGTTCACGCGGTGGCTGAAGCGGATATTCGGTGTTCTTGCGGATCATTGCGATTTGACCAGCAATCCAACGCGCTTGACGCCCTGAGCCTTCAACTCGGACATCACATTCATCACGACTTCGTACTTCACGGTTTTGTCGGCGGCGATCACGACGGGCTGATCCGGGTGCGATTGTGCCCGATCGGCGATGAAACCTTTGAGGCCAGCTTTCGTCACGTCTTCCTGCTGCTGCGTGCCGGAGTCGTCCTTGTACTTGACGCTCATGTTGCCGTCCGCGCGGATGTTGACGATCACGGGCGGCGTCTGCTGCTGCGGCGCGGCGCCGCCGACGGTCGGCAGATTGACGATCGACGGTGCGACGAGCGGCGCCGTGACCATGAAGATCACGAGCAGCACGAGCATCACGTCGATGTACGGCACGACGTTGATGTCGGCCATCGCGCGACGCGAGCGCGAGCCGCGCATGCTGGAGGAGCGGGAGCCTGCCATCGGGGCCTCCTTAGTGTGCCTGGCGCTGCAGGATGTTCGAGAACTCTTCGATGAAGGTTTCGAAACGGATCGCCAGACGGTCGATGTCGTGCGCGTAGCGGTTGTAGGCGACCACGGCCGGAATCGCGGCGAACAGGCCGATCGCGGTGGCGGTCAGCGCCTCGGCGATGCCCGGCGCGACGTTCGCGAGCGTGGCCTGCTGCACGTTTGCGAGGCCGCGGAACGCGTTCATGATCCCCCACACCGTGCCGAACAGACCGATATACGGGCTGACCGAACCGACCGATGCGAGAAACGCGAGGTTCGCCTCGAGCACGTCCATTTCACGCTGGAATGCCGCGCGCATCGCGCGCCGGGCGCCGTCGAGAATCGCGCCGGGATCGTTCAGGCGTTTCTCTTTGCCTTTCAGGAATTCACGCATGCCGGACTCGAAAATCCGCTCGAGCGCGCCGATCGTGTGGCGGTTGTTCGCGGCGCTCTGATACAGCGCCTGCAGGTCGCCGCCCGACCAGAAATCGCGCTCGAAGCGTTCAGTTTGCGCGCGCGCCCAGCGAATCGCAAACCACTTGCGGAAGATGAAAGTCCATGAGAGTAGCGACAGCAACAGCAGCAGAGCCATGACGGCCTGGGCCAGCAGGCTCGCGTTGAGTACGAGTGAAACGATCGACAGATCTTGTGTAGTGTTCATAAAGGTTCGTTTTAACGTCCCGGGAAGGGGGCGTCCGGCTGCAAAGCCGCTTCAAGCTTGCCGTGGGCAAAACGGAAGCTTCGGCGATATCGAAGCCGAACCATGCTTTGTGCTACCTGACCGGTATGAGTTCACTGGCCCCGTAACAACGAGGCTCAGGTATCGTCCGTTGACATGCCGCCGTGGTTCAGTCCGCTCTCTCGCCGACGCCCGGTCCATGCCGCAGCGCGGCGAGAACCGAAGGCGGGATCGCAACTGGCCGTAGGGTCGCGCGGTCCACACAGCCAACCCGGACCGACCCGCTAGCAAGCAACGTGCCTTCACGCCAGGCTTCCTGCGCGAAATCTACCGAAGCTCGGCCAAGACGCTCGATCCGGCTGATAATTTTCACGAGATCGTCGAGGCGGGCCGGAGCCCGGTAATCGACCGCGGTACTGCGCACGATGAAAATCGCGTCGTTTTCTTCCGCAAGCCGATGCTGGTCGACGCCACACGCGCGCAGCCATTCGGTGCGAGCCCGTTCGAAAAACTTCAGGTAATTGGCGTAAAACACGATGCCGCCGGCGTCGGTATCTTCGTAGTACACGCGGATGGACCACGTATAGCCGATTTCCGTGCCTGGCTGGCTGGTCGACATATTCATGCGGCGCATTCTACCGGAACGCAAACTCGGGGGTCTGTTTCGAAGTGTGTGTTGCGCTCGGTGGGTGCCTGCGGCGATGGTTGCCGGCTCTGCCGGCCGCGCCGGGACTGGAAGCGCGATATCGGCGCGCCGGGCGAAAAAAGTCAGCACGGGTGATAGGCGGCGGCGCGACCAATGGTAGCGGCCGCCGCCTCAGCCCGCCTTCAAACTCAGCCGCGATGTACGGACAGACCCGCGAACGACTGTGCGACCGGCATCAGCTCGATCGTGTTGATGTTGACGTGGGCCGGGCGCGTGGCGATCCAGTAGATGGAATCGGCGATGTCTTCGGCCGTCAGCGGCTGCACGTTTTCGTAGACCTTGGCGGCCTTGTCGTCGTCGCCGCGATAGCGCACGTTCGAGAATTCGGTGCCGCCGCACAGGCCCGGCTCGATATCCGTCACGCGCAGCGCGCTGCCGGCGAGGTCGGCGCGCAGGTTCAGGCTGAACTGGCGCACGAACGCCTTGGTCGCACCATACACGTTGCCGCCCGCGTACGGCCAGCGGCCCGCCACTGAACCCAGATTGAAGATATGTCCGCGATTGCGCTCGATCATGCCGGGCAGCAGCGCATGCGTGACCTGCACGAGGCCCGTGCAATTGGTCTCGATCATGGTGTTCCATTCGTCGAGGCTCGCCTTGTGTGCCGGCTCGGTGCCGAGCGCGAGGCCGGCGTTGTTGACGAGCACGTCGATCGCGGCGAAGTCGGCGGGCAACGAGGCGGGCACGGCTTCGACGGCGGCGCGGTCGCGCACGTCGAGTTCGTACGGCAGCAGCGCGTCGCCGAGTTCGTCGGCGAGTGCCTGGAGGCGGTCCTTGCGGCGAGCAGTGGCGACGACACGATGGCCGCCCTTGACGAACGAGCGGGCGATGGCGGCGCCGAAGCCGGCCGACGCTCCTGTGACAAACACGATCATTGCAGTTCCCTGGTCGGTAAGAGACAAAGGCCCCAAGCCTACTTCCAATGCCGCGCTGCGGCAAGGATGGACGAGCCGGATCGGCGGCTGCCGCGGCGGCGCGCAACGGGTGCGCGGCGCGGTCGGCGTGCTTTCGTCAGATGGTTGCCCAGCGGGGCCGCCAGAAAGTCCGCAGGCCCCGCCAGCAGCCGCCGGAGCACCCGCAAGTCGGTTGCCTATTCGGGCCTCTTCCAATACACTAACGCGCTCGACCCTGCGTGACTGGCGATAGAACCGAGTCGTCTGACTCAGCCGATTCAACCAATCGGGTTCAAGGTGGAACAACCCACCGTGAAGCGCAGGGTGCCGTTTTGCCGTTCGCCTGGGCAGCCGTGAACCGCGCGCATTAATCTGCGCTGACGGTGGCTGGCCTGCCTCGCGTGTGCGGCGACTCTCCACTCGCCACGTCAGGGCAAGCCTCGCCGCCCACAGCGCTGCGTACCCCGCTGTGTACCCTCTACGCAGGATTCGGCGCACGATCCGGTCAACCTGAAAACACTCAACGGAACCCGTATGTTTGACAGAGCCCAAAGCACCATCGCCAACGTCGATCCTGAACTCTGGAAGGTCATCGAGCAGGAAAACCGCCGTCAGGAAGAGCACATCGAACTGATCGCGTCGGAAAACTACACGAGCCCGGCCGTGATGGCCGCGCAAGGCTCGCAACTCACGAATAAGTACGCCGAAGGCTATCCCGGCAAGCGCTACTACGGCGGCTGCGAGTATGTCGACGTCGCTGAGCAGCTGGCGATCGACCGCGTGAAGCAGCTGTTTGGCGCGGAAGCCGCGAACGTGCAGCCGAACTCGGGCTCGCAGGCCAACCAGGGCGTGTTCTTCGCAATGCTCAAGCCGGGCGACACGATCATGGGCATGAGCCTCGCGCACGGCGGCCACCTCACGCACGGCTCGCCGGTCAATATGTCGGGCAAGTGGTTCAACGTGGTCAGCTACGGTCTGAACGAAGCCGAAGACATCGACTACGACGCTGCTGAAAAGCTCGCGCAGGAACACAAGCCGAAGATGATCGTGGCGGGCGCATCCGCGTTTGCGCTGCGCATCGATTTCGAACGCATGTCGAAAATCGCGAAGTCGGTGGGAGCCTACTTCATGGTCGACATGGCGCACTACGCCGGTCTCGTCGCAGCGGGCGTTTATCCGAACCCGGTGCCGCACGCCGACTTCGTCACCACCACCACGCACAAGAGCCTGCGCGGCCCGCGCGGCGGCGTGATCCTGATGAAGGCCGAGTATGAGAAGCCGATCAATTCGGCGATTTTCCCGGGCATCCAGGGCGGTCCGCTGATGCACGTGATCGCCGCTAAGGCCGTCGCGTTCAAGGAAGCGCTGTCGCCGGAATTCAAGGCGTATCAGCAGCAGGTCGTCGAGAACGCGCGGGTGCTCGCTGAAACGCTGGTCAAGCGCGGGCTGCGCATCGTGTCGGGCCGCACGGAGAGCCACGTGATGCTGGTCGACCTGCGTGCGAAGAAGATCACCGGCAAGGCTGCGGAGGCGGCACTCGGCGCGGCGCACATCACGGTCAACAAGAACGCGATCCCGAACGATCCGGAAAAGCCGTTCGTGACCTCGGGCATCCGCCTGGGTTCGCCGGCCATGACCACGCGCGGCTTCGGCGTGAAGGAAGCCGAGCAGGTCGGCAACCTGATCGCCGACGTGCTGGACAACCCGGAAGACGCCGCGACGATCGAGCGCGTGCGCGCGCAAGTCGCCGAGCTGACCCAGCGCTTCCCGGTTTACGGCTAAGCCGTCATGCATTGCCCCTTCTGCCGCCACGCCGATACGCAGGTCGTCGACTCGCGCGTATCCGAAGACGGCGCGACGATTCGCCGGCGCCGCCGCTGCCCGGCCTGCGACAAACGTTTCACGACGTATGAGCGGGTCGAGCTGGCGTTGCCGTCGGTCGTCAAGAAGGACGGCACGCGCACGGAATTCGATCGCCGCAAGATCGTCGCGAGCATGCAACTGGCGCTGCGCAAGCGCCCGGTTGCGGTGGACGCGATCGAAGCGGCGGTCGCCCGCATCGAGTATCAGCTGCTCGGCAGCGGCGAGCGCGAGGTGCGCAGCGAGCGCCTCGGCGAACTCGTGATGAACGAGTTGCGCGCGCTCGACACGATCGCCTATGTCCGTTTCGCTTCCGTGTACAGGCGCTTCGAAGACGTTTCCGAATTCGAGGACGTGATCGAGGAATTTCGCCGCGCCTCTTCCCCGCCCAAGCCTTCCCGCAAGCGCTGAGCGCACGCGTGCCGCAGCTGAGCCGCGGTCATTCGCATCCATTGCCTCGCGCATTTCGCGCTTTTCTTCACGCATCGCTTCTCCCGCCTCCGTGATCGATCGTCACGTGCATTGTTGCGTGCGCTAACGTCTGAATGCCACCTGGCCATTCGGACGATGGTCGGCGCACTCGCAAATCGCTAGATTGGCTGCATCTGTTCGAAACGCTCAGGGATGCAGATGAAAATCAATGGAACTCGCCGGCCGTCCCGCGCCGGTTTCACGCTCGTCGAGACGCTGGCGGTGATAGCGCTCGTGATGCTGATGGCGGTGATGGCGATGCCGTCGTTCGCCGCATGGCAGATGCGAGATCAGGTCGACGCGCGCTCGAAGGCGCTGCTGTCCACCTTCGCCTACGCGCGCAGCGAGGCGCTGCGGCGCGGCGCGCGTATCACGGTGTGTCGCGTCGATGCGGCGCGCGTCTGTCTCGCGTCGGGCCAACCTTGCGCCGATGGCGTCGCCGACTGGGCCTGCGGATGGGCCGTATTCGCCGAACGCGGCGGCAAGCCGTCGTTGTTGCGCGCGCAGCCGGCGCTTGCGGCGGTGAGCATCGCCGGCGTGCAGACGGATATGACGTTCACGCCGCCCGCCGGCCAACTGATCGGCGCGTTTCGAAGTTTCGATATCGCGCCGCGGAGCCCATCGAAGTCGATGCAGGGCAACCCGTGGCGGCGCTGCATCAGTGTCGCGGCAGGAGGTCGCGCGCGGATCTCGGAAGGCGCGTGTGGAGCGACGTCATGAGACGGCCCGCATTCCACACCCGGTTGCGTGCGCATGCGTCGGCATGTGGCGGCAGTTCGTTGATCGAGGTGATGCTGGCGGTCGCGTTGGTCGCGGTGAGCGCGCTGGGGTTGATCGCGGCTCAGGTGTGGACCGCACGTGAAGCGCGCGCGATGTCGCTGCGCGAGAGCGCCACGTGGATAGCCGAGTCGATCGCCGAAGCGACGCGCACGCCTTCCGTGGGCAATGCCGCACTCAATCAATGGAGCGCTTGGGCGAGTGTTCTGCTGCCGCACGGCGACGCATCGGTCGGCGAGAGCGGCGCAGTCGCTGCGGCGCGCGTGACGTGGGCTTCCGTGCGGGACCGGCCCACTGCGGGCGATGGGATCGGCCCGTCGGCGGAGCCTTGCGGCGGCGTCGATGCACCGGCCGGATCGTCGTGTGTCGCGTTGGCGTTCGCGCAATGAAGCGGCTGCATTGCCCACGCGGTCACACGCTGGTCGAATTCCTGATCGCGATGGCGCTCGGGCTGATCGTGACCGCGGGGGCCGTGTCCCTTTACACGACGCAGCGCAACGCGTTCGTGCAGGCGAGCAACGCGGCCCGGATTCGCGAAGCCGGCTTGACCGCGCTGATGCTGATCGGCCAGCAATTGCAGATGGCCGGCTTCGTTCCTGCCGATGTCGTTGGTTATAACGCGGCGCCTGCGCTGTTCGGCTGCTCGGGCGGTCGCCCGACCGGCGCCGACGACAACCTCACTTGCACCGCGTTGAGTACCGGCTCCGATGGCGTCGCGATCCGCTACGTCGCAGACGTCGTATCGACGTGGCCATCGTCGAGCGGGCAGGTCACCGACTGTGTCGGCCAGGCCGTCAAGAGCAGCGACGCAGTTCTTGGCGATCACGGCGCGCCGGTGGTCAATCGGTACTTCGCCAACCTCAGCAGCTCGACCGGCGAGCCGGAGCTTTACTGCGTCGGCAGCGGCAATGCGGGGTCCGCGCAGCCGCTGGTCGAAGGCGTCGAGCGCGTGCGGTTGCGCTACTGGCTGAGCGGTGCGGCCAATGCTGTGAACGCGTCGGCCGTCGCGGCGGATCAATGGACGAACATCGTCGCGGTAGATGTCTGCGTGCTGGTGCGCGGCGCGCCGCAAGGACGGCGCTCGAAGTACATCGATTGCGATGGCGTGAGTACGCTCGGCACCGACTTGCGGCCTCGGCAGGCGTTTTCGCGCAGGGTGGCGCTGCGCAATCGCGCGGAGGTATCGTCGTGATGGACCGTGACGCAGCAACGCAACGCTGCCGCGCGTACGACATATGCGGCGGGGCAGGTGGAAAAGCGAAACACTTAGGCAGGCGAAGTTGTCGGGACGGTGCCCGACGCGCACATCAACGCGGGGTCGTGCTTGCTATCGTGCTGTTGATCTCGGCCATGATGCTCGCCACGTCCGCGATCTGGTTCGAAACATCGCTCGCGGCCGCACGCGCGGCGACCAATACGCGCGACTTTCTGCAGGCTTTCCACGCGGCGGATTCGGCGCTGAGCTTGTGCGAGCGCAACGTGCGATCGGCACCTGGCGACGCGCCCAATGCGCCGCTCACATCCGGCGAGCCGGTTCAATGGAGGCTTGAAACCGCGTTCGACGCAGGCGCCATCACGCCTGTGTCGCAATGGCCGGGATCATCGCGTGCGCCGCAATGCCTGATCGAGCCTTGGCGTCTCGCGAGTCGACCCAACGCCAGCGCTTATCTGCTGACCGCGCGCGGCTTCGGGCAGAGCAGCGAGTCACAGGTCTGGTTGCAGATGGAACTGGTGACCGAGGATGGCGCGATCGAGCGTCATTGGCGGCGCGTTGCCGCGAGACCATTCTGAAGAACGCACCGACTGGACACGTATGAAAAGCCCGAACACATCCGCATTCACGCTGCTCGAACTCGTGATCGCGCTCGCGATTGCCGCCACGCTCGCCGCCTTTGCGATCCCTTCGTATCGCAGCCACATCGCGCGCACCCATCATATCGACGCGGCGTCGGCGTTATATCGGGCCGCGCAATTCGTCGAGGCCGCGGCGAGCGATGGCGCGCCGGCCTTGCCACCGGGCATCGATCAGGCGCCGCAGTTCGGCGCGCCGGTGTATCGCGTGCGCGTGCTGCCCGCGGACGACACGAACGGCGGCTATTCGATCGAAGCGGTGCCAGCGGAAGCGGGCCCGATGCGCGATGACCCGTGTGGCACGTTCACGCTAGATGCGACAGGTCAGCGAGGCAATAGAAACGACACGAGCGGCGCGACGCCCACGAGCAGCGAATGCTGGAATACGGGTTAGCAGGTGATTGAAAGCCGACGCGCGCGGCCGTGCGAGCGGACATCCGATATAGCGCAGATCGCAGCCCCTCGTAGCGGCCACGACCTCAATAGCCGCTTCTCGTCGAATCGACCTGCTCAGCCGCCGCCTGCGCGGTAGCGGAAACCGCCGCCGCCGCCCGCGCCGCCGCCGACTCGTTCTTCATCTGTTGCCAGATCCGGAACGCTTCCCACGCGCCGAGCGCAAGGCTGCCCCACTTGAGCGCGGGTCTTGCGCTCCTGACGACAGTCGCGCGCAGCGGTTTGGCGAGCAACAGCGAAACGACCGAACTGATGAACGGGTACTGCTTGAGCAATGCGCCGATCGTGCCCGCGTTGAGCACGCTTGCCTTGGCCCCTTTGCCGACGCGCACGCCGCCGAAGCCGGGGATCACGAACTTGAGCCAGCTGAAATGTGTGACGGCCTGGCGCAGTTCGAAGACGGCCTGCGCGAGCTCGACGCGCTCCACGTCCGCGCGCACGAGCAGCAATTCCTTGCGTAGCGCCCGCAGATGCGGGGCGCTCAGATCCTTCGACGGATGGCGCTTGTTACGAAAGGCTGTATCGGGACGGGATGGGCTCATGGCGTGTCGGCGGGAGTGGAGATGAGGCGATGGATCGGATGCAGACAAACTTGCCCATCAGTCGCGGCTGCGAAACGCTTCGCGATCTTTTTCGAACTCGGCGATGGTCGCTTCGAACACCAGCGGCGCGTTGCGCAGACCGCTGCGCGCCTTCAGCGCACAGGCGAGCCCGGCAATCGCGTAGACCGCGGTGATGCCGGCAAGCGCCTGCCATCGGTAGGTGTCCCAGAAGGCAATGGCGACGAGTGCGGTCAACGCGATCAAGGCCATCGTGGCGAGCATCATTGCGGCAAGACCGAGAAACAGCACGCCGAGCAGGCGGTCTTTTTCCTCGGCGAGTTCGATGCCCACCAGTTCGAGCCGCGTCTGCAGAATCGCAAACACGGAACTGAGAATACGGCGCAACGGGCTGTGTTCTGCGCGCTGCGAGTGTGTTTCGGTCGTCATGGCTGTGGGCGTTGCGCGTGAGGGCCTGGCCAGCGCGCACGCGCGCCAGCAGAAGGGGACCGGCGTGGCTCGCGCCGGTCCGCCTGTATCGCCGGTGCGCCGGACATGCCTGCTCCGGCGGACTCACCGACCTTTACTTGCGATTGATCAGCAGACCGACCACCATGCCGATGCCGGCGGCGATGCCGATGGACGCCCACGGATGTTCGTGCACGTAGTCGTCGGTAGCGCGGGCAGCCTTCTTGCCTTTTTCGACGACCACGACCTGAACGTCGGCTGCTTTTTCTTTCGCCTGCTTCAGGCGCGTCAGCGCGGTCTCACGCAGTTCGGACGCGCGTTCGCCGGTAGCGCTCGCGGCCTGTTTCAGCAGGTCTTCAGCGTCCGCGAGGACGGTTTTGATATCCGACATCAATCTCTCCTTGTTGACTTCCGACATTGACAGCTCCCTTTGTCTCACGCTACGCGTAAATCGTAACCAAAGAAACGGTCGCTGGCGAGCCTAGTGCCGGTTGCATGGCGCCGACGCACGATCCGTTCCCGGCAGCGCGTGGCAACACCCGTTTGAGGGCACTTTGCTCCAGACCGGTATCGGATTGAGTTGATCTGTCCCGCAAAGTTTCCATCAAACGGGAGAAAATTACAAAAACGCATAAAGTACTGACGCGATGTTGGTTCGCCATGTACCACCACGGCCTTATGCTTTATCGTCTGGCCGTCGCGGGCACACGCCCGCGACCTTATCTGGATACGTTCCGAATACCTACAGGAGATGCACTATGAGTCTACGTCTTGGCGACATTGCGCCGGATTTCGAACAGGAGTCGAGCATTGGCCGCATCAGTTTTCACGACTGGCTCGGCAATAGCTGGGGCGTGCTGTTCTCGCATCCCGCCGACTTCACGCCGGTCTGCACGACCGAGCTGGGCCTGACCGCGAAGCTTGCAAGCGAGTTCGAAAAGCGCAACGTGAAGACGATCGCGTTGTCGGTCGACAGCGCGGAGTCGCACAAGGAGTGGATCAAGGACATCAACGAGACGCAGGCCGCCAGCGTCGGTTTTCCGATTCTCGCGGACGGCGATCGCAAGGTTTCCCAGCTTTACGACATGATTCATCCGAACGCGAACGAAACGTTCACCGTGCGTTCGCTGTTCATCATCGATCCAAACAAGAAGGTGCGTCTGATCATCACCTATCCGGCGAGCACCGGCCGCAACTTCGACGAAGTGCTGCGCGTGATCGATTCGCTGCAGCTGACCGACAGTCACTCGGTCGCGACGCCGGGCAACTGGAAGCAGGGCGATGACGTGGTGATCGTGCCGTCGCTGAAGGACGAGGAAGTGATCAGGCAGAAATTCCCGAAAGGCTACAAGGCGCTGCGCCCGTACCTGCGCATGACGCCGCAGCCGAACCAGTAAGCTGCGCGGCATCAAACAGAAAAGCCGGTTCGAATGAACCGGCTTTTTTTGCACTTAGCGGAACGCCAGCGGCATCAGAAGAACGCCTGAATACCGGTCTGCGCACGGCCGAGGATCAGCGCATGAACATCGTGGGTGCCTTCGTAGGTGTTGACGACCTCGAGGTTCACCAGATGGCGGGCAACTCCGAACTCGTCCGAAATGCCGTTGCCGCCGAGCATGTCCCGCGCGAGGCGGGCGATGTCGAGCGCTTTGCCGCACGAATTGCGCTTCATGATCGACGTGATTTCGGTGGCGGCCGTGCCTTCGTCCTTCATGCGGCCGAGGCGCAGTACGCCTTGCAGCCCGAGCGTGATTTCAGTTTGCATGTCGGCGAGCTTCTTCTGGATCAGCTGGTTCGCGGCGAGCGGCCGGCCGAACTGCTTGCGATCGAGCACGTACTGACGCGCGATGTGCCAGCATGCTTCCGCCGCGCCGAGCGCGCCCCAGGCGATGCCGTAGCGCGCCGAGTTCAGGCAAGTGAACGGACCGCGCAGGCCGCTGACGCCAGGCATGATGTTCTCTTCCGGCACGAACACATCGTCGAGCACGATTTCACCGGTGATCGACGCGCGCAGCCCGATCTTGCCGTGGATCGCCGGCGCGGACAGACCCTTCCAGCCCTTCTCGAGAATGAAGCCGCGGATGTTGTCCTTGCCGTTTTCCTCGAGCTTCGCCCACACGACGAACACGTCGGCGATCGGCGAATTGGTGATCCACATCTTCGAGCCCGACAGCGAATAGCCGCCATCGACCTTCTTCGCGCGCGTGACCATGCTGCCCGGATCGGAGCCGTGGTTCGGCTCAGTCAGACCGAAGCAGCCGATCCACTCGCCGCGCGCGAGCTTCGGCAGATATTTTTCCTTCTGCGCGTCCGAGCCGAATTCGTAGATCGGCACCATTACCAGTGACGACTGCACCGACATCATCGAGCGATAGCCGGAGTCGACACGTTCGACTTCACGCGCGATCAGCCCGTACGCGACATAGTTAAGACCGGGGCCGCCGTACTGTTCGGGAATCGTCGGGCCGAGCAGGCCGAGTTCGCCCATTTCGCGAAAAATCCCGACATCGGTCTTTTCATGGCGGAACGCTTCTAGCACGCGCGGCAGCAGCTTGTCCTGCGAGTAAGCCGCGGCGGCATCGCGCACCATGCGTTCGTCTTCGGTCAACTGCTGATCCAGCAGCAACGGGTCTTCCCAGTGAAACTGCGCGGCTACGGCCATGACGTATCTCCTGATTTCACGCTCAGAACAAGCTTGACTTGAGTTCCGCCTTGCGAAACAATGTTTTGCAAACGACGCCCGAGTGTAGCACCCTATGACGCTGCCATCCACTTTCTCCGCTCCGCTCGACGAACGCAAATTCGTCGTCGCCCTTGCCCGCGGGCTGGACCTGTTGCGCGCGTTCCAGCCGGGCGACACGATGCTCGGCAATCGCGATTTCGTCGAACGCACGGGTTTGCCGAAGGCAACCGTGAACCGGCTCGCCTACACGCTGACCGTGCTCGGCTATCTGCGGCTCGACGAAAGACACGGCAAATATGCGCTCGATGCGGGCGTGCTGTCGCTCGGCTTCGCGCTGCTATCGGGCAGCGACATACTCGAACTCGCGCGCCCGCACCTTCGCAGCCTCGCGCGCGAGGTCGGCGCGGCGGTTTCGCTCGGCTGCCGGGATGGGCTCGACATGGTGTATCTGGAGACGATCCGCAGCGAAACCGCGTTGACGCTCGGCCTCGCATCCGGCTCGAAACTGTCGATGCTGACGAGCTCGATGGGCCGCGCATATCTCGCCGTGCAGCCGCTCGACGCGCGTACTGCGTTACTCGCGGAACTGAAAAAAGCGGCAGGCAGGGCGGGCGCGATGCTGGTCGCCGAAGCCGAACAGGAGATCGCCGCGTTCGCGACCGAACGCTGCTGCTACTCGTTTCGTGCGTGGCATGACGACGTGAACGCGGTCGCGGTGCCGTTTCGCGAGCCGCGCGAAAACCGCTGGCTCGTGCTCAGCTGTAGCGGGCCGGCGTCGTCGATGGGGGAGGAGGTGTTTCGCGAGAACGTCGCGCCGCGTCTGAAGGCGCTCGCGGCGCGGCTGGGGGAGCCGGGCTGAGCGAAGGCCGGGGCGCCCGGGCCAACCGGGCCCACGCCGTGTCACGCCGCCCGGTCGTGATAATGCGCGTTGAACAATGGACCTTGCACGAACCGCACGTCGTACTGCTGTAGCGCGGAGAACTGCGTCTCGTCCATCACGCGATTGAAAATCAGCGGCACCCGCAGCCGGCCCGCGTAGCCGACGAGCGGCTTCACGGTCGCGTCGCGCAATGCGGCCGTCGCATCCATCTTGATGAAATCGAGCCGCGCGGTTTCCGATACCGACAGGATCTGCCCCGCGTTCGACAGATTGCCCGCCACCTTGAAGCCGTAGTGCTGATAGCTGCGCGTCAGATAACCCAGAAACGTCTTGTGCGCGACCGCCGCCGCCGGCAGTTCGATGACGATGCGCGTCGGATTCAGATTGAACGACGTCAGCACGCTCGAAAAATGCCGGCCGTGATCGTACTTCACACTCTTCAGCAGCCTCTCGTGCACGCGTAGAAACAGCAGCCCATGCCGCTGCGGGCCAAAGAAGTTGATTGCGTGCAGCGCGCGCGACATGCGATCAAGCGCGACCAGCTGCTGATCGTCGGCGATGTTGTCGAACGGATCGAACACGTCGAACGGCGGTGCGCCGAGCCGGTGCGTGACCGCCTGAAAGCCGAGCTCATCGCCGAAACGGTCGACTCCTTCCGCGCCGCATGATAGCGACTGCGCGAGCCCATGCACGCTGATGTCGAAGATCGGCTCGTAGGCGCTCGTGAGCTCGATGCCGTCGAAATGCGCGAGCGCGATGCCTGCGTGCGCGCCTTGTCCCATGGCCAGATGCTCGCCGAGAAACGGGTGATGAGCGGCGCGGGCGATCAGATCGGGGATGGTCGGCGAAATCATGAAGGCGAGTGAAAGGCGACGATGAACGCGCACCGGGCGCGTGGCTGCGCGACGCGATGGCCGCATCCATTGATGGTAGCAGTACGCGCCCTGCGCGGATTAACAAAATGCTCATAACGTTATTGGCCTGACGCTTATGGGCCGGGGCTCAGCGTGCAATCACGAGGTTGGCATGCCCGCTTCCAAGGGTATACGTTAGTTTCACTATTCGTAATTAGTTTTACTATGCGTAAAACGTGATTTCACCAGTTCGCGCGTCCGAAGCCGAGCCGGCCTGAGCGTGACTGCAAAGATCACGTAATCGGGAAAGAATCGAGCAACTCGCGGAGAACCTTGTATGGATACCTCAACACGTACGCCGGCCGACCAACGCCTGCGACCTGAAATCGAGCCCGGCTATCAGTCGGGTTTCGCGAACGAATTCGCAACCGAGGCGTTGCCTGGCGCGCTGCCGACCGGCCGCAACTCGCCGCAGCGCGCGGCCTATGGTTTGTATGCCGAGCAGATTTCGGGTACCGCGTTTACGGCGCCACGCGGTCACAACCGTCGCTCGTGGCTGTACCGGATTCGTCCCGCGGCGATGCACAAGCCGTTCACGATGATGCCGTCGGAGCGGCTCGTCGCGAACTTCGCCGAGGTGCCGCCGACGCCGCCGAACCAGCTGCGCTGGGACCCGCTGCCAATGCCGTCCGAACCGACCGATTTCATCGACGGCTGGGTGACCATGGCAGGCAACGGCTCGGCCGAAGCGATGAACGGTTGCGCGATCCATCTGTACGCAGCGAACCGTTCGATGCAGGACCGCTTCTTCTACAACGCCGACGGCGAACTGCTGATCGTGCCGCAACAGGGCCGCCTGTATATCGCGACCGAAATGGGCCGCATCGATATCGAGCCGTTCGAGATCGCGGTGATTCCGCGCGGCGTGCGCTTCGCGGTGAGCCTGCCGGACGGCAGCGCGCGCGGCTATATCTGCGAGAACTTCGGTGCGTTGCTGCGTCTGCCGGAACTGGGGCCTATCGGCTCCAACGGTCTCGCGAATCCGCGCGATTTCCTGACGCCGCACGCCGCGTACGAAGACCGCGAGGGCGCGTTCGAACTCGTCGCGAAGATGAACGGCAATCTGTGGCGCGCGGACATCGGCCATTCGCCGCTCGACGTCGTGGCATGGCACGGCAACTACGCGCCGTACAAGTACGACCTGCGCCGCTTCAACACGATCGGCTCGATCAGCTTCGACCATCCGGACCCGTCGATCTTCCTCGTGCTGCAATCGCAAAGCGACACGCCGGGCGTCGATACGATCGACTTCGTGATCTTCCCGCCGCGCTGGCTCGCGGCTGAAGATACATTCCGCCCGCCATGGTTCCATCGCAACGTCGCGAGCGAGTTCATGGGTCTCGTGCATGGCGTCTACGACGCGAAGGCCGAGGGCTTCGTGCCCGGCGGCGCGAGCCTGCACAACTGCATGACGGGCCACGGTCCGGACGCGGACACGTTCGAGAAAGCGTCGCATGTCGATACCTCGATGCCGAAGAAGGTCGACGACACCATGGCCTTCATGTTCGAGACGCGCACGCTGATCAAGCCGACGCGCTTCGCGCTCGAAACCGCGCAACTGCAGGCGCATTACTACGAGTGCTGGCAAGGCCTCAAGAAACACTTCAATCCGGAGCAACGATGAACGCGGTGAACGATCTCCAGGCGACGCTCGATGCGTCGCGCAAGAGCTGGATCGAGTCGGCCAACGAGCCGGCGAGCGACTTCCCGATCCAGAACCTGCCGTTCGGCATTTTCAGCGATCGTGGCAACGACGCGCGGCGCGTCGGCGTCGCGATCGGCGATCAGATCGTCGATCTCGGCGCGTTGCAGGCAGCGGGTCTGCTGAACGTGCCGGCGCAGAACGTGTTCGCGCGCGATGCGCTGAACGATTTCATCGCGCTTGGCCGCGACGCATGGCGCAGCGTTCGAATCCAGCTGAGCCAACTGTTCGCGCGCGACACCGCGACGCTACGCGACGATGCCGTGTTGCGCGCGAAGGTGCTGGTGAATCAGGCCGATGCGCGTCTGCATCTGCCGGTGCAGATTCCGGGCTACACGGATTTCTATTCGTCGAAGGAGCACGCGACCAATGTCGGCTCGATGTTCCGCGATCCGAAGAATGCGCTGCTGCCGAACTGGTCGGAGATGCCGATCGGCTACAACGGACGGGCGTCGTCGGTGGTCGTGAGCGGCACGCCGGTGCGTCGCCCCAATGGTCAACTCAAGTTGCCCGATCAGGAGCGCCCGGTGTTCGGCGCGTGCCGCAAGCTCGATATCGAACTGGAGACGGGTTTCATTATCGGCGGCGGCAATGCGCTGGGCGAGCCGATCGCATGCGAGGACGCGGAGGCGCACATCTTCGGCATGGTGCTGCTGAATGACTGGAGCGCGCGCGACATCCAGCAATGGGAATACGTGCCGCTCGGTCCGTTCAACGCGAAGACCTTCGCGACGACGATCTCGCCGTGGGTCGTCACGCTCGATGCGCTCGAACCATTCCGCGTCGCGCAGCCGGTGCAGGAGCCGGAGCCGCTCGCGTATCTGCGGCATCGAGGAAAGCATGCGTTCGACATTCATCTCGAAGTGAGCTTGCGCGCGCCACACGCGCGGCAAGCGAGCACGATCGCGCGGACCAACTTCAAATACATGTACTGGACGATGGCGCAGCAGCTCGCGCATCACACGGTGTCGGGTTGCAATACGCGGGTGGGCGACCTGATGGGCTCGGGGACGATCAGCGGGCCGACCGAGGATTCGTACGGCAGCCTGCTCGAACTGACGTGGAACGGCAAGAAGCCGCTGGAGCTGCACGAGGGCGGTACGCGCACGTTCATCGAGGACGGCGATGTGCTGACGCTGGTGGGCTGGTGCCAGGGCGACGGGTATCGCGTCGGGTTCGGCGCGTGTGCCGGAGAGATTCTGCCGGCGCGAGAGTGAGCGCGCGGCAGTCACGATGAACGAGGGCCGGCAGCGAATGCCGGCCCTCGTCGTTTGTGCGAGACCTTGGCCGTGCCGTGTCGCAATGACTCGGCGCGTCGTCCGCTTCATCTACCGAGCAACCCGAACACCGCCACGCCATTCGTCGTGCCGACATACACCTTGCCGTTCGCGATCATCGGTGTAATGAACTTGTTGCCGGTGCCGAACTGATCGCGCGTGCCCATCTGGTTGCTGTTGTACAGCTCGTTGAGCGTGACCGGGTCGAACGCATGGAGTGCCGCGACGTTGCCGTTTTCGGCGGCCCATACGATGCCATTCGACGTGCCATTCGCCGAGACGCTCGGCGTCGTGCCGGGATAGGCGAACGTCATCGCGCTTTGCGCGGTGGGTGTGATGGACAGCTTCGCATTGGTCACGGTGAATGCCTTCAGATGATCGCCGACCGAGCCGAAATACACGCGCCCGTTGAAATAGGCGGGCATGCCGAACTCGCCGCCCGCCAGCTGCGCGGTAATCTCCTGATAGATGTTGTCGGTCGTCGGGTTGAACTTGCCCATCGAATCGCGATTCAGCACGTAGATGGTGCTGTCCTTGCCCGCGCCGAGCGTCAGATGCTGCACGACGCCGTTCGCGTCGGTCAGGTCCGGCAGCACCAGTGCGCCGCCGGAGCCGAGGTCGATGTCGTCGTTGGCCTCCTGCACGACGTTCGTCATCGCGAAGTAGTCCGTGACCGACAGGCCGCCCGACGTGCCGAGCTTCAGGAACGAATTGCCGAAATCGCTGTTGGCCGGAAAGCCGCTCGGGCTCATCGTCGTTTCGAAAGTGCCGTTGGCATCGAGCAGATAGATCGACGAGCCGTCCGACGCCGGCCCCGCGCCGCTCATCCAGATCGCGCCGCCGATGCCGTTAGGCGTCACGTTGAGCACCGTGGTCTGCTGCAACGTGTCGGCGGCGTAGCCCATGATCCATCCCGTATAGCCGCCGTCGTCGCAGTGCGAGGTCCATGTCGTGTAGACCGTGTTGCCGAGCAATAGCAGCCCCGCGCGCTCCGCGTACAACGACGGGGTGAACGGCAGGACGCCGTTCGTATTGCCCGCGCCGGTGCCCGGGTAAGAGGCGACGGCGACTTCGGTGGGACCGTTCAGCAGTTCGGCGCCGGTCGCGAGGTCGAGCGCGTGAACGCGATGATGGTAGCCGCCGGCCGGGTCCTTCGACATCGCGACGACATAGATCGTGCCGTGCGTGCCGCGCGAACGGTCGATCACCGGTGTCGAGGTGATGCCGATCGTGTTCACGATCTGGCTGCAGCCGCGGTCGTCGCTCGGGGTTTCGCCGCTGCCGAGTGTGCGCACCTGCCACAGGGTCGCGCCGGTGTCGGCATCGAATGCGTACACGGTGTCGTTCTCGGTCGCGACGTACAGCACGTTGTGCGTGCCACCCGCGATCGCCAGCGAAGCGACGAATAGCGGCTGCGCGTCGACCTTGCCGTCGACGCTAAAGAAGCCGACCTTGCCGAATGTCGCGGCCGTCACGTTGGCGGGCGTCAGCGTGGTTTCGCCGAGGTTCTGGCCGGTGCGCGCGATGTCGTTGTGATAGGTGAGCACGTCCTGCACGGCTGCCGTCGACGTGCCACCCATCGACGTGGCCGAGCCGCTGCCCGCGGTGCCGGTGCTACCGGTGCCGCCGCTCGTGGTGCCACCAGTGGTGGTGCCGCCGCCGCTTGCCGCGGCTGGGGTCGATGCGCCCGATGAGGCGCTGCCGCCGGCGCTCGTGCCCGTCGGGGCACTGCTGTTTCCGCCTCCGCCGCCACCACAGTTTGCGGCGACGATCGCGGCTACCGCGATCGCCGTGCCCAACAGGCTGGCACGGAGCAACAAGCGCATCGCGACCATGGCGGACTCCCCGTTGCTTGCGGTGGCACCACAAAATATGGGCCGTGTCGAGTGCCCGCGCAACGTGGGTTGAAGATTATCACCCGGCGTATAGATCGTAAAAGCCAGCAACTAGCGTCTAATCGTCAACTCGCCGTCCGCAGCGTGATCCGCCGACGCTCCCACCACACCGCCACCAGAAACGCGAGCGCCGCGCACAACAGCACGCCGACCACCGCATCGTGGCCGACCGATTTCATTTGCATCAACGCAGTCGCGCAGGCCACCACCAGCACCGCGCCGACGATCACCTGACGGCCGCTCGTCGTCATCGACGCCGATCGCGAGCGTTGGCGCAATACCGTACCGGTGAGAGACGTTACCCCACGACAGATAAAGGGTGCCGTCGCGAGGCTCGTAAAAGACCTCCGGCGCGCCCATGTCTTCTGCATGTCCGTGCGCGTCGAATTCTCACTCGATGTGCGGAGTTTCGTCGCTTGGGTCCGCCAGTTCGGACGTGCGGACGGCCCATCGCTCAGGATTCGTGTAAAAGTCCAATCCGGTTAACCGGTGATGCCGGTCGACAAGCATCGATAAGGTGCCCGCCGTGAGGACATAGCGGGGCGCCAATGCCGAAGCGTGCATCCAGCAAGTCGCTGAGATTGTTTTGCTGTGCCTGCGGCGAAGCCCAAGGCGGATATGTGACCTCACAGGTCAGCGTAGAGCTTTGTTCATCCCACCGCACGACGGCGGAAACGCCGGTGGCAGGGGTAGTCGTGTAGACGGTGGGATGCTTCATCCAAGAGGTTTATAGGCAAAGTGCAGAACGGTGTGATCGCTCTCGCGAACCACGACTTCGGTCGGCAAGCTCACCCCGCCACCACCACCCGCCGCTCGATCGACACCGACCACAACGTCAGCAGCAGCGCACCCAGCGCGGTCGCGACGCCGACCCACGGCAGCGTCGTCAGCGGCGCGCCCGCGCCGATCGCCATGCCGCCGAGCCATGCGCCGGTTGCGTTGCCGAGGTTGAAAGCGCCCTGATTGAGCGTCGACGCAAGATTCGGCGCGTGGCTTGCGCGATCGACGATCAGCATCTGCAGCGGCGGCACGATTGCGAATGCAAGCACACCCCACACGAACACGGTCAGCATCGCCGGAATGCGCGCGTGCATGGTGCCCGCGAACACGCACAGAATCACGACGATCGCCATCAGGAACGCGACTAGCGACGGCATCAGCCGCCAGTCCGCGAGCTTGCCGCCGAGCGTGCTGCCGACCGTCAGCCCGAGGCCGAACAACAGCAGCACCAGCGTGACCGCGTGCGGCGTGAAGCCGGTCACGTCTTCGAGAATCGGCGTGATGTAGGTGAAGGTCGAGAACAGGCTCGCCGACGCGAGCACGCTGATGCCGAGCACCATCAGCACCTGCGGGTTCTTCAGCACGCTGAATTCGCGCACGAGGCTCGCCTTTTGCATCTCGATCTTCGCGGGCAGGCACACCGCGAGCGCGGCCGCCGCCAGCACGCCGATGCCGGTCACGGCCCAAAAGGTGGCGCGCCAGCCGACCGCCTGGCCGAGCGCGGTGCCGAGCGGCACGCCCAACACGTTGGCGAGCGTGAGGCCGGTGAACATCAGCGCGATTGCCTGCGCGCGGCGATTGGGCGCGACGAGGCCTGCCGCGACCACCGAGCCGATGCCGAAAAACGCGCCGTGGCAGAACGCGGTGACAATGCGCGCGGCCATCAGCACCGCGTAACCCGGCGCGATCGCGCACAGCAGATTGCCGACGATGAACACGCCGATCAGGCTCATCAGCGCCTTCTTGCGCGGCATGTTGGCGACCGCGATCGCGACGATCGGCGCGCCGATCGTCACACCGAGCGCATAAGCGGACACCAGCATGCCAGCCGCCGGAATCGACACGGACAGATCGCGCGCGACGTCGGGCAACAGCCCCATGATGACGAACTCTGTGGTACCGATTCCAAACGCGGCAACGGCAAGGGCAAGCAGAGGCAAAGGCATGGCGATGATGGGGTGTGACGCGTGAAGCGGCGCGAAAAACGGGCGCCGGGCGGGCGTTCCGAAGGCGGAAACGCTGTCGCCGGATAGGGGAAAACAGTAGGGGATTCTACCTAAGTCAATTCTGCCTTGCAGGCCGTCAGGAAAGCTGTTGTTTTTGTGGAAAGCGGCGCTCAGCGTCGCGCGAGGTTGCGTTGCAGCGCCGCGCAGCCCGCATCCACCAGCATTTCGACCACGTTGGCGCGCTCGTCGGGCTTGAAGTCGCTGATCCAGATCACGCGGCAACGCGTGGGCGTGTCGGCGACGACCTGCAACGTCGAGTGATGATGCTCGAAGCGTCCGCCGCCCACCGAGTAGGCGAGCCGCAGGTGCGCATCGTCGACGGCGATCACCCGTTCCTCGACCACGGTGCCGTCGGCGAACGTGACCCAGCGCAGTTCTCCTTCCATGCGCGCCTCGGTCAGCACGCCCGCGAACGCGCGGGCGACGTCGGCGGGGTCGCGCAGCGCCGCCCATGCATCGGCCGCGGCGGTTTCCACGGCAATTTCCCGGTAGATCGTAGCCATCGCAGTTCCTCTTATACGTGTCAGGTAAGCATGTCTCAACGATTCGGCGGCGCCGGCTGATCTGCGTCGAACCTGTCGCCATGACGGCCCGCGCCCGATGCAAAGCGCGCCGCGCCCGCCGCGCCCTCGGCGAAGACCGCCGCGTAGCCGCCCGCGCCTTCGCGCCGCAACGCCTCGGCGAGATCGTCAAGCGTGCTGTTCTCGAGCACGGAACGGCGATCGGCGAGCAGCGCCGCCTGCGGAAACGCGGCGAGCTCCGCGGCCAGTTGCTCGGCGGCCGCGCGCGCTTCGCCCTTCGGCACTACGCGATTGGCGAGCCCGAACCCTAGGGCCTCGTGCGCATCGACCGCGCGGCCGGTCAGGATCAGATCGAGCGCGCGCGACAAACCGATCAGCCGCGGCAGCCGGATCGTGCCACCGTCGATCAGCGGAATGCCGACGCGCCGGCAGAACACACCGAGCACCGCGTCTTCCTCGACGACGCGCAGATCGCACATCGCGGCAAGCTCGAGTCCACCCGCGACCGCGTAGCCGGCGATCGCGGCGATCACCGGCTTGCTCAAGCGTGTGCGGGTCGGTCCCATCGGACCCGGGCCGCTGCCGTCGGCGTGCAGTTCGTTGCGACGCGTGTCGTCGGCGAGCGCGCTCAGGTCTGCGCCCGCGCAAAACGTGCCGCCCGCTCCGAACAGCACGGCCGCGCGCCATGCGGGCTCGGTCTCGAAACGGCTGAACGCGGCGCTCAACGCGTCGGCCACCTGCCGGTCGACCGCGTTGCGCCGCGCGGGCCTGTCCAGCACGATCGTCGCGACGCCGTTGACGTCATGCGACTCGATTCGCACATGATGATTGAAATGTTCGGTGGCTATCATCGTTAGGTATACTTGAACGGGTATCTGAAACGCCGAGTTCGCGTGATGATCAGGAAGTGTTGCCAACCGCTCATGCAGCGCGATTAATCCGGTAGGCCGTCATGTTTTCGTCACATCCGGCTCGTAGCGTTAGCGCTCTATTAATGCGCTGGTGTCCCGCCGCCAGCTTGCCGAGTGTGCCTTTGTCCCTGCCTTTGCCCAATTCATCGCCGGCCTCCGCACCGACCAGCGCCGAAACGGTCTGGATCGTGCCGTTGCGCGAGCATTCATGGTACGACCACGTGCGTCTGAAGCGCGTATTCGTTACCGACGGCACCCGTCACCAGGTGGTGCTCGTCGATCTGCGCAAGCTGCTCGTGTGCGCGAATCGCGACAACACCGATTACGTGCTGAAGCCGGTCGCCGAATGGCACGCGGGCAAGATCCGCGGCATTCGCGAGTTTCTCGATCCCGACAGCGCGCGCATTCCGCAGATGCCCTACGTGACGATCTCCACGCGTCGCGCGCCGGGATTGCTCGGCTGGATCGGCATCGAGCGCGAGGGGGTGGTGGCGTTTCGCAACGGCCAGCATCGCGCGCGCTACCTGGCCGACGCGGGCGCGCGCTGGTGTCCGGTCGAAGTGCACGAGCGCGAGGCAGCATTGCTGCGTGAGCTGTGCGGCGCGGCCGATGATGCCCGCACCGAGATTCGCGCGACCCCACTGAGCGACAGCGACGTCTGAGTTTCGCGGTCCGCGGCAACTCGCATAGACCTCGGTTATCACCGCTACCCCGCCTGCACGACGTTGCGCGGCGTGCCCGCCTGCCACGCCGCGATGTTCGCGAGCGTGGTTTGCGCGATCTCGGTCATCGCCTCGCGCGTGAAGAACGCCTGGTGCGCGGTGACGATCACGTTCGGGAACATCAACAGACGCGCGAGCACGTCGTCCTGCAGCGGCAGATTCGAATGATCCTCGAAGAAGATGCCGCCTTCTTCCTCGTACACATCGAGCCCGAGATGGCCTAGCTGGCCGTCCTTCAACGCGCCGATCAGCGCGTTCGCCTCGACGAGCCCGCCGCGCCCGGTGTTGATCAGCATCGCGCCGCGCTTCATCTTCGCGAGCGCGGCGCGGTTGATCAGATGATAGGTGTCGGGCAGCAGCGGGCAATGCAGACTGACGATGTCCGATTCGGCGAGCAAGGTATCGAGCGGCACGTAGCGCGCGCCGAGCGCGATCAGTTCGTCGGCGTGCGGCCCCGGGTCGTAGGCGAGCACCTGCATGCCGAAGCCCGCCATGATGCGCCCGAATACCCGGCCGATGATGCCGGTGCCGATTACGCCGACCGTCTTGCCGTGCAGGTCGAAGCCGAGCAGCCCATGCAGCGAGAAGTCGCCTTCGCGCGTGCGCGCGACCGCGCGCGGCAGGCGCCGGTTCAACGCGAGAATCAGCCCGACCGCATGTTCGGCGACCGCATACGGCGAATAGGCCGGCACGCGCGCGACCGGCAGGCCGAGCCGCTCGGCCGCCGCGAGGTCGACGTGATTGAAGCCCGCCGAGCGCAGCGCGATCATGCGCGTGCCGCCCGCATGAAGCCGTTCGAGCGTGGCGGCGTCGACCTTGTCGTTGACGAACGGGCAGACCACGTCGTAGCCATGCGCGAGGATCGCGGTCTCGCTGTCGAGAGGGGATTCATGGAAATGCAGTTCATAGCCATGCGCGGCATTGGCTTCGGTGAATGTATCGACGTCGTATTGACGGCTGCTGAACAGGATCGTGCGCATATGAGGCTCCGAAGAAGCGTGCTTTAGACGTGATTTGCGAAGTCGGTTTTTCGTAAATGAATAACAGTGACAGAGGTGCCGAACTGCAATATCGAATGCACAAACATGCGGCAAGAAACGGGTCAAACAGCAGATTATCTTTCTCACGATGTTAGGCGACTTCGCGAGGAAAGAGTAACTGTCGGGCATTCGGACGCGCGCTTAGCGCGCCGGCTACCCTGGCCAAAAAACTTGCGCAATCGCGCGGTTCGGTGAATGATCGGACGAACGGCCTCGAGCGGCGTATCTGCGGCGAGGCCGTTCGCTCCTTTGCGCTTCACATTCACACACCGATCATGCCGACTTCCACTCCTACTACCGTTGCTGCGTCCGTCCCCTGTCCGGTTGTCGAATCGCTCGACGCCATCCTTCCCGAAGAACCGCTGCTGATGATGGGCGCCGGCCCCGTGCCGATTCCCGCCGCGGTCGCGAAGGCCAATGCGATCGTGATCAACCATCTGGGCGGCACGATGGCGAAGGTGGTGAACCAGGTGAAGACGATGGCGCGCTACGTGTTCCAGACGCAGTCGAAGTGGGTGCTCGGCGTAGCGGGACCGGGATCGGGCGCGATGGAGATGGCGATCTGCAATCTCGCGTGGGAAGGCACGCGCATGCTGTGCATCAAGAACGGCTTCTTCAGCGACCGCATGGGCGAAATGGGCCGGCGCGTCGGCGCGAGGGTGACCACGCTCGAAGTCGCGGACCGCACGGTCGCGAGTCTCGATCAGGTCGCCGAAGCGCTGCGCCGCGAGCGTCCCGAGGTCGTCACGGTCGTGCAGGGCGAGACCTCGAACACCGTGTGGAACCATCATCTGAAAGACATCGTCGCGCTCGCGAAGGAAGCCGGCGCGCTCGTGATCGTCGACGCCGTCTGCACGCTGAGCACGATGCCGCTCGAAATGGACAACTGGGGCATCGACGCGGTGATTACCGGCGGGCAGAAGGGCTTGTCGTCGATTCCGGGTGTGTCGCTGATCGCGTTCTCAGACGCGGCGTGGGCGCGCGTCAAAGGCCGCACGGTGCCCAACACGCACTGGTGCCTCGATGCGTCGCTGGCGGAAAACTTCTGGCACAACGCTGGTTATCACTACACGGCGCCGGTGTCGGGCGTACTCGCTTTGCACGAGGCGCTGCGGCTCGTCTGCGCGGAAACACTGGAGAAGCGTTTCGCGCGCCATCTGAAATGCTCGCTCGCGTTGCAGCAGGGCGTCACCGCGATGGGCCTGCAACTGTATGCGCCGGAGAATTGCCGGCTCAACTCGGTGATCGGCATCGAGGTGCCGGACGGCCTGAGTCCCGCCGACGTCTGCGCGCATATCTCGCGACAGCATCAGGTGGAAATCGCCGGCTCGTTCGGTTTGCCGATCGTGCGGATCGGCCAGATGGGCGAGCAGTGCCGCGAGCACAACCTGTTTCGCACCGTGCACGCGCTCGGCCGCACGATGGTCGATCTCGGCGTCAAGGTCGATTTGCCGGCGGGTGTCGCGGCGCTCGAGCGCGGATTGAGCGAAGGTAAATAAGGCATTTGACGACGCGCTACGAATAGCATTCGTAGCGCATATTTTTTGTGCGATCCAGCACTTTATAGTCCCATTAGAAAGTTTTTTTCCGCCATTATCGCGTCGCAATAAATTAATGCTTCGCAAGGTTTTTACATAACAATTGCGGCATCGCTGAAACCCTTACGGAATAAGGCTCTGCGCCTTTCTAAAGGGTTTTTTTCTCTTCTTACTTTCTATTGTCCTCTGTGCGGCGGCGCACGTATCCAGATCAGGCGGAAACGTAAAGTAGGTCACGGCGAGAGCAGCGCAATGCGCTCGCTGCGGTAAATCGCAAGACCATGATTCGACACACGGCGCGTGCCAGGACGCGCCTGCCGCGCTCATGCATGCTTTCCGCCGAAACATAGCTTTAACGCCCAAGCGCCCCCGCGAGGCGATAAAAAGGATTTCTATCCAATTCGATAGTTCGATCGCGTGGAGTCTCGAAGCATGTCTTCGAGGGCCCATGCACGTACGAAGCAAGGAAATCGACACTATGGCGAGCGCATACGACTCAGGTCAATCGGCAGCGGTTATTGTTGGAGCAGAGTTGAACGGACTGGGGGTAGCGCGATCGCTCGCGCAGGCCCGCGTTCCGGTTGTCGCAGTTGATACGAGGAGCCGCGCGGCGACGTGGTGCCGACACGTTCACGCGCATCAGGTAAAAAGTTTCGTTGGAAAAATATTCGTCGACGAAATGATCGAACTCGGCAAGCGGTTCGATCGTCTGCCGGTTCTGATTCTGACGGACGAAGACGCGGTGCATGCGGTATCGGAAAATCGGCTGGCTTTGTCGCACTGGTATCGATTCCGTTTGCCCGCCGACGACACCGTCAAGATGTTGTCGAGCAAGGCGCGCTTTCACGAATTCGCACAGAGCCATGGCTTTCGGGTGCCGCGCTCGGTCGTGCTCGAAAAGCTTGCCGACATCGAACGGCTGGCCGAACTGCGCTACCCGTGCGTGCTGAAACCAGATGACAAGCGCAACGTGCTGCGCGGCGAGAAAGAACGCGCGGTGCGCGTCGACACGCTGCAGCATGCACGCGATCGCGCGATCGCGATGCTGGCGACGCCAGGCGGCATCATCGCGCAGGAGTGGATCGAGGGGCCCGACAGCAACATCCACTTCACGCTGTTCTATCGCGGCGCCGACGGCAAGATGGTCAGCATGTTCACCGGCCGCAAGGTGTTGAGCTCGCCCCCGGGCGTCGGCAACACCGCCATCTGCGTGGCCGCGCCCGAAGCGCGCGGGACGCTCGAACCGCTGACGCGGCGCTTCGCCGAGGCGGCCGGTTTCGACGGCATGGGCAGCATCGAGTACAAATGGGACGACAACTACAACGAGTTCGTGATGGTCGAGCCGACGGTCGGCCGCACGGACTGGCAGGAGGAGATCGCGACGCTGTGCGGCGTCAACATTCCGCTTGCCGCGTACCGCCATGAACTCGGCCTGCCGTTACCTGTCGAGCGCCTGAGCCGGGTACCGGTCGCGTGGCGCGCGACGTTTTCCGACCGGCCGCCGCCCGAACTGCTGAGCGAGCGCACCAAAATTTTCGATGGCTATTTTCGCTGGAATGATCCGTTGCCAGCGTTGCAGCACTATGTCGTGATGAATCCGCTGCGACGCATGAAGCGCAGCTGGAAAAAAGCGATCAGGGCGCCCGAGTCGCGTCAGGCCAAAGCCTGACGCTAACGACAAAAAAGCCGTTCCCCCTGGAGACCAGCAATGTCTTTGACCGATACCATCATCATTGGCGCGGGGCCGTACGGGTCATCTCTTGCCGCGCATCTGAAGGCCGCCGGCGTGGATCACCAGATCCTCGGCGAACCGATGGGAGCGTGGCGAAACTACATGCCGCCCGGCATGCTGCTGCGCTCCGAAGCTTTTGCGTCGAGCATGCACGCGCCGCGCAGCGGCTTTACCGTCGAAGACTACTGCCGCCTCAAAGGGCTGCCTTACCGGCCGCTCGGCATGGCGCTGCCGCTCGAGACCTTCGTCGAGTACGGGCTGTGGTTCCAGTCGAATCTGGTCGGCGAAATCCAGCCAGTCGATGTACTCGCATTGCGCCGCGTCGGCGATCAGTTCCAGCTATCGCTGAGCGACGGCCGCTCGCTCGCCGCGCGCCGGGTCGTGATCGCGCTCGGCCTGAAGGGCTTCGCGCAAACTCCGCCGGCGCTGCAGGACTTGCCGCCGCAGTATGCGTCGCATTCGGAGCTGTACGGGAACCTCGAATGGGCGCGCGGCAAGGACATTGCGATCGTCGGCGGCGGGCAGTCGGCGCTCGGGCTGTCCGCGTTGCTCAACGAGCTCGGCGCACGCGCGCACGTGCTGATGCGCGAGAGCAGCGTGGTGTGGCATGAGCGGCCGCACGGCGGGCGCAACATCCTGTCGCGCATCAAGAGACCCGACGCGGGGCTCGGGCGCGGCTGGCGCTCCCTGTTCCTGTCCGAGTTTCCCGGCGTGTTCCACATGCTCGACCCGCGACGCCGCAAGCTGATCATGGAGCACACTTATGGCGCGTCCGGCGCATGGTGGCTGCACGATCGCGTGGTCGGCAAGGTACAGATCTCGCATCGCACCGTGGTGCGCTCCGCCGCGATCGAAAACGACCGCGTCGTCCTGAACGTGCTGACCGACGGCAAGGAAGCGCGCGTGAGCGCCGATCACGTGATCGCCGCGACCGGTTTCAAAACCGACATGCGGCAGCACGCGTTCCTGTCGAAAGATCTGGCCGACGCGATTTCGAATCAGGGCGGCATGCCCGACCTGAACTCGCACTACGAAACGCGCGTGCGCGGCCTCTATGTGATCGGTCCGGCGTCCGCCCACAGCTTCGGGCCCGTGATGCGCTTCGTCTATGGAACCAAGCACGCGTCGCCGACCGTGGCGCGGCACCTGATCGGCTCGTTGAAAGCGGGCTCGCGGCAACGCGCGTGGCCCGTCGTCCATGCACCCATGCCGGAGCGCTCAGGTGAATAAGACCCAAACAACGGGCGCGTCTTTCCGCTCGCGCCTCTCCGATAGCTACCGCGGACCCCGCATGAAGCGCTACAAGGCGCTCGTGAAAGAGATGCTCGCGGGCTTCGTGTTGTGGTCGGGTCTTGCGTGGTGCACGCGCAAGCTACTGTGGCGCGATCGCGTGGCCGTGCTGCTTTATCACGATCCTGATCCGGACACGCTCGACCGTCATCTGACTTATCTGAGCAAGCTGTGCGAGTTCGTGCCGTTGACCGACGTCAGCGCGCCCGGCCGCGGCCGCCCGCGCGTGGCGATCACGCTCGACGACGGCCACGCGGGCAACGCGAAGCTGTTGCCGGTGTTCATCAAGCACAAGGTGCGCCCGACGATCTTCCTGTGCAGCCGCATCGTCGGACGGCCGCGCAGTCACTGGTGGCTGCATCCGGGTTCGCTGCGCGTCGGCCATGAACGTCTGAAGCGCATGACGAACGAAGAGCGCCTCGCCGCGCTGGCGGCTGAAGGCTACCAGCAGGACGGCGACGACCGGCCGACCGGCCTGTCGATCGAACAGATGCAGGCGATGCGCGAGCACATCGACTTCCAGGCGCATACGCGCTTCCATCCGATCCTCACGCATTGCAGCGACGCTGAAAGCCAGGCCGAAATCAGCGACAGCCGCCATGAAATCGCGGCGCTGCTGCAACAGCCGTGCGAGCACTTCGCGTATCCGAACGGCAATTACGGCGAGCGCGAAGTGGAGTTCGTGCGCGCGGCGGGCTTCAAAACCGCGCGTACCTGCGACATCGGCTGGAACGATCAGCACACCGATCCGTACCGGCTGCGCACGATCATCATCGACGATGCGGCGTCGACGCTGCGCTTCGCGGCGCAATTGAGCGGCATTGCACTGTTCCTGCGCTATCTGCGCGAGGGCGGCGGCTGGCGCGGCAAGTTTCCGCAGTTTTGAACAGAGGGAGCGCCCGGACCACGCGAATGGACCGGGCAAAGCCGTCCGGGTTCTTCGCGAGACGGCTCGAGAGGCAGACAACAGGAGGGGAACATGCAGCGCTGCAGGGTACTGGTGATCAACGATTACGCGCACATGGGCGGCGCGGAAGTGGTCTATCAACAATCGGCCGAGCTGTTGGGCACGCTGCGCGGCGTCGAGGTCGAGCGTTTCGACGATAGCCAGTTCTCCGGCCGCTCGACGATGCTGACGCGCTCCTGGAACACGACCGCCGCGCGCGCGCTCGAAAAGGCGCTGCACCGTTTCCGGCCGCATCGGCTGATGGTGCACAACTACCACAACGTGCTATCGCCTTCGATTCTCAGCGTGATCGCGCGCAACCAGCGTCAGTTCGGCTACCGCGCGTATCACACCTGCCACGACTATCACCTCGTCTACTACAACCCGTCGCTGCAGTACTTCGACAAGGACAAGCGGCCGATCATTCTGCCGCTCGACGTGTTGCGCACACGCGCGGTCTTCACGTTGCGGCCGACGCCGAAGGGCCTCGTGCACGATCTGATGACCAAGGCGTGGTGGCACGCGGTCCGCGCGGCTTATCAGCCCGCGCGCGTGTTCGACAAGATCCTGTGCCCGAGCCTGTTCATGCAGCAGGCGCTGCATCGCGTGGGCATCGAGAACACGGTGATCGTGCACAATCCGTCGGCGGTGCCGAGTGCGATGCCGATCGTCACGGTGCGCGACAAGGAGCGCTTCAACATCGCGTTCGTCGGACGGATCTCGCCGGAGAAAGGCCTGCTGCAATTTCTGACGCTTTGTGAGGCGGCGGGCTTCGAACGCATCAATAGCATCGGCGTGTATGGCGACGGGCCGGATCGCTCGGCGATCGAACAGCGCTACGCGTCGCTGATCGCCGAGCGCAAGCTGATCCTGTTCGGCACGATGCCGCAGCAGCAGCTGTTTCCCGCGATGCGCGAGTTCGCCGATGCGGTGGTCGTGCCGTCGGTGGGCGCGGAGAACGCGCCCCTCGTCGTCGTCGAGGCGGCGATGCTCGGCCTGCCGGTGCTGATTCGCGATGGCGGCAGCATGGCGGTGACAGCGGAATCGGTCGGCAACAAGATCAAGTTCAAGTTCGATCCGGGCAGTCTGAAACAGGCGCTCGGCGAATTGGCCGTTCATCTGGCCGATGAGCACAGAAAGTACGACGTCGGCGAATATCTGCCCGAGCATTACGCGCGGCGTCTGGCAGAAATCATGCACATCGGCGAAAGCTCGGCGCCCATCGCACCGTCGCGCCGGCGCGCGCGCTATGCAGATAATCCGCGTCCGGCGCCCTGAAAATAGTCGGTGCTGATTGTGGCAAACGGCGTGTATATCCGCACGGTTATCGTCGCTTTAAACATGCGTTTTTTATTGCGTGATTTGTCTGAAGCAATCCTGTAGCAATCAGCTTTTGTGTGCGCTGCCGAACGTTGTAAGGACGGGCTCTCTGAATATTATGATCGCCAAGGAAAGGCTTTTTTTCGAGCATTGAAGCGCGCGGCTCGACAGGGTAAGCGAGGGCGCGTAGCTGGCGATGATCGGCTCGATGGCCGACCAAACCGCAGACTCATCAGAACAAGAGCATGTGCAGGTCGTGAGCGTTTGCGTGGAAAAACGGCGGACGAGACGCGGCTAATCGGGGAAATATTCGCTACCGGGCCCGGCAGTCAGCTCAACCCAAACAGAATGTGGCCGCATGCGGCCACATCAGCGATACGGGGGATCCAAACGGTGGTGCGCTAAAGCTCAGCGCACGCCGTACGGATCAGAGGTCTCGGGAGAGGCGTAGGTCTGGTCTGAATTCCACAAATCGCTGCCGTAGGGGTCCGCTGAGTTCTTGCCGCGGACAGGCTGCGCAACGCTTGTACGTTTCTGCTTCGGAAGGCTGTTTTTAGTTTGGGTGTACACGTTGGGCGCGACATAGCGGTTCTTTTTTGCGTACGCGAAATCCGACGGGGAGCCGTAAAGCGTCGTGGAACTGGCCGCATGAGGCGTCATCGCGTCGAGTTGCGAGTGCTTGGCGACATAACGCGGCGCATAAGCGGAAGAGGAGGCGGACACGATGCTCTGGGCGTGTCCCACCTGGGCAGTCAGTAATACCGGTAATACGGCGGCAAGAAGTTTTTTCATTTCGGTCTCCGTAAAAAAGCGAGTGGTGCGATGTTAGGGAAAAGAGCCGAGCTCGCATAGGTGCTGTTACACACAAGGTAGCCGATGTGGCGTAAATCAGCTACCCCGTCCGATCGAGGCGGTCGGCTCGACGGACACGGGCGTGACTGGATGCGGCGACGTGCCGGTCCGGGCGCCGCGAAGTAGTGGGAAACCGTCGGGACTTTGGGAGAACTCGCATGAACCAAAGCAGTGCACCATTCGATAGCCGGAACAACAACAGCGAACATCCGCCGGCAGGCTTCGCGAACTATCTGGATGCGCTGTATGACAACCGCAAGCTGATTGCCATCACGACGGCCATCGCGGTCGCGCTCGGCATCGGTTATTCGGTGTTCTCCCAACCCGTCTATCGCGCGGACATCCTGGTGCAGGTCGAGGAGAACGCGGGAACCTCGTCCAAGAGCGTGATCGGCGACGTGTCCGCGATGTTCGACGTAAAGACCGCGACGTCCGGCGAGGCCCAGGTGATCGGCTCGCGCATGGTGGTGGGCCGCGCGGTCGACAAGCTCAATCTCGACATCGAAGCGGCGCCGCGCTACTTCCCGCTGTTCGGCCGCTGGCTCGCCCGCCATTCCGATCATCTGTCGACGCCGGGACCGCACGGCTACGTGTACGGCAACGAGCGCATCACGGTGTCGAAATTCGACGTGCCGGAAGAGCTGTTCGACCGTCCGTTCGTGCTGAGGATGGGCGAGGGTTCGAGCTACGAGCTGCAATACGGCAAGCTGAAGCTCGACGGCACGGTCGGCCAGGCGCTTACCGCGACGACCAACTACGGGCCGCTCACGCTCGTCGTCGACCGGATCGACGCGAAGCCCGGCGCGACCTTCGAATTGCGGCGCCAGTCCGCGCTGACGACGACCGAAAAGCTGCGCAAGGAATTGACGATCTCCGAAAAAGGCAAGGAGTCCGACATCCTCGGCGTGTCGCTCGAGGGCAGCGATCCGAATAAGATCAGCGCGATTCTCGGGACCATCGCGGGCGAATACGTGAGCCAGAACCTGAAGCGCAAATCCGAGGAAGCGGAGCGTTCGATCCGTTTCCTCGAAATGCAGCTTCCGGAAATGCGCCAGCAGCTTTCGGATTCGGAAACGCGCTTCAACGACTTCCGCGCGAAGCATGGCACCGTCGATCTCGGCGAGGAAGCGACCAACCTGCTTCAACTGTCGGTTCAGGCGCAGACGCGGCTCGCGGAACTCCAGCAGAAGCGCAATGAACTGCTGTCGCGCTTCACCGACCAGCATCCGGCGGTGCAGTCGGTCAACGCGCAGTTGCGTGCGGCGCAACAGGAAGCGAAAGATCTCGCGAGCCGGACGCAGTCGCTGCCGCCGCTCGAACAGAACGTGCTGCGCCTGCAGCGCGACGTGCAGGTCGGCACCGAACTCGACACGTCGCTGCGCAATACGCTCGAACAGCTGAAGCTGATCAAGGCGGGCAAGGCCGGCAATGTGCGCATCGTCGACGGCGCCGTCGCGCCCGATACGCCGGTGCGGCCCAAGCCGCTCCTGATCATCATCGGCGCGATGATGCTCGGCGTGTTCGTCGGCGCGGTGATCGCGCTGGTGCGTCAGCGTCTGTTCGATGCGATCGACGATCCGTACGAAGTCGAGCTGCGCACCGGTCTGCCGGTCTACGCGAGCGTGCCGTTCAGCCGTCAGGAAGAGCGCTTCGCGCACAGCCGTCGCCGTCCGGAATCGAAGGCGCTCGTGCTCGCGGGCGAAGCGGTGATCGATCCGGCGATCGAAAGTCTGCGTGGCTTTCGCACCGCGCTCGAATTCACGATGACCAAGGCGCGCAACCATATCGTGCTGATCACGGGCCCGACGCCGGGCATCGGCAAGTCGTTCGTGTCGCTGAATCTCGCCGCAGTCATCGGTGCGACCGGCAAGCGCGTGCTGCTGGTCGACGGTGACCTGCGCCGCGGCTTCCTGCATCGGCATCTCGGCGGCGATCGCGGTCCCGGCCTGTCCGATTTGATCCAGGGCGCGTACCGCCCCGAAGAGCTGATTCGCGCGACCCGTTTCCAGGGTGTCGATTTCATCGCGAGCGGCCGCCAGGTGGCGAGCCCGAGCGACGTGCTGTCGAACGCGCGGCTCGAGTCGGTGCTGCGCCAGGTCGCGACCGGCTACGACGTCGTGCTGCTCGACGGCCCGCCGGTGCTGCTCGCCGCGGATGCGGTGCGGCTCGCGTGCGTGGCAGGCACGACGTTCTTCGTCGCGCGTCAGGGTGTGACGGGCATCGGCGAGCTGCGTGAGTCGGTCCGCCAGATGCAGAAGGTCGGCCTGCCGGTGCGCGGCGTGATCATGAACGGACTGAAGATGCGGCCGGGACGCTACAGCTACGGCTACGGACGCTATCGCTACGCGGCCTACATCTACAAACCGTACGACCGATGAACCCGGGCGCGTGGTTCGCGACGCTCCCGCGGTGCGGGGCGTAGCGCCCGAATGGACCGATCAGAAAAACCAACATAGCAATGCGAAGGGATCTTACGGCCGCGCTTGCCGAGCGCACACCGTACAGGCAAGGGACTACTCGGATGAAACAGCTATTTGTCACGCCTTTTCTGCCTCAGAAAAACGCGCCGCAAGCTGGCCACCGGTTGGCCTACGACTACCTGATCAAACTGAGCGCGGAATCGGAGCTGGACGTGCTGATCGTGTCGCGCGTGCCGGTCGACGAAAAGGACATCGAGTTCCGCGCGAACGTACGCAACGTCTATATCCAGTACGTGAGCCGGTTCGACCTGATTCCGTCGTTCCTCGCGAATCCGATGACGTTTTCACCGCGCCTGTACTCGCGCTATAAACCCGCGATCGGCAAGTTCCTTTGCGAGCTCGTCGACAGGCACCGTTACGACACGGTGCGGCTCGAGTTCTCACAATGCTTCACGTATGCACAGAACCTGCGCGAGCGTTTCCACGACGGCGTGAAGATCGTGATGTGCGCGCATGACGTGCAGATCCAGGTCATGCTGCGCATCAAGTCCATCGAAGGATGGCTGTTTACCCGGCAGACCTTCATGCTCGAACAGCGTCTGCTGAAGCTGGCCGACAAGGTGCTCGTGCTGTCGAGCAAGGACGCGCAGCTGATCAACGGCCTGTATCCCGGGGTCGGCACGGTGCAGGTCGTGCCGATCTCGCTGCCGGCGTTTCTGAAGGAAGTGCGGCGCTCCAAAGACACGATCGAGAAAGGCAACATCCTGTTCTGGGGGGCGATGCAGCGCCGCGAAAACGAAGAAGCGCTGCTCAATTTCATCGACGCGATCTTTTTGCCGCTGCGCCAGCGCGGTCTGCAACTCAAGCTGTTCGTGGTCGGCTCCGATCCGAGCGAGCGCGTGAAGCGGCTGAATAGCGACGATATCTGCGTGACCGGTTTCGTCGAAAATCCGGGCAAGTACTTCGAGTCCGCCGATATCGGCGTGGTGCCGCTGCTGTCCGGCGCAGGCGTCAAGCTGAAGACGCTCGAAATGCTCGCGGCGAAACTGCCGGTCGTGTCGACGCCGCTCGGCGCGGAAGGCGTCGAGCACGACGGCACCTTGCTCAACGTGTGCGAGATCGATGAGTTCCAGCACGTGATCGAGCGCATCTACCGCGGGGAACCGGTCAACGTCAACGCCTCCGTGGCGTATCAGGCGTGACGCCATGATCGCGACCATCGCCTATCTGCTGGCCGTCGTGCTGTGCGCATCGCGCGGCGTGCTCGAGTATCTGATCGGCAAGGACGCCGCCTATCTGATCCAGGTCGGCGGCATCGTCGGACTGCTCGTGTGGTACATCTCGCCGACGGCGATCGCCGCTTACTTCCGCGACGAAGGACGCCTGTCGTTCGGCTTGCTCGTGGGCATGCTGTTCTCGATCGGGCTGTCGATCGTCGCGACGCTCGCAGTCACCGATCAGCTCGGGCAGTCCTATCTGTTCGTCTTCATCTTCACGCTGTTCATCTATTTCTACGCGATCTCGAACTATCAAAGACGCTTCGTGCGGCCCCGCGTCGCCTATGTCGGGCTCGTGCTGATCGCGCTGATCGAGGCGGGCGTCGCGCTCGCGCAGCAGCAGAACGTCTTCCCTATCGATCTGCCCGGCGCGACTTACGGCTTCGACAACCTGCGCGCGCCGTCGCTGACCGGCAGCTATCTGCATTACCCGCTGTTCGTCGCGATTGCCGCGTCGCTGTGCGGCGTCGATTATCTGGTGCGCAAGAACGTGCTGTCGGGCCTCGCATGCGCGGTGCTCAGCTTCGCGATTTTCTCCGCGCTGTCGCGCAGCGGCATGCTGATCATTCTCGGCACGTTCGGGCTCGCGTTCGTGCAGGGACCGATCCAGTTCATCACCAGAAACGCGAAGCTGATCGTCGCCACGGTGCTTGCGACGATGGCGATCATGATCTTCGGCGTCGCGCTGAGCAGTCAGAACGATAGTGTCGTCAACGTCGGCACCGAACGGATGATCGGCGCGACCGACCTGCAATCGGACGGCAACGACGGCCGCGCCGAAGCATGGGAAAAGGCCAAGTCGCTCGTATTGCCGGTCAACGCGATCGCCGGCACCTACTTCGGGCTCGTCACGAACTCGGCGCCCGAGCCGGTGAAACAGGAGTTCGGCATCGTCGAATCGAGCGTGCTGCAGCAGATCCTGAATATCGGCCTGATGGGCGCGATCTTCTATTACGGCGTGCTGATATCGGTGACGAAACTCGTGAGCAGCGCAAGCCGCATTGCGCTGTGTGTCTGGGCCGCTTTATTTCAAACGCTCTTCTATCAATCGATCGAAGTGATTCCGTTTGTCTTCATCCTGATGACATTGCCAGTGTTCGATTACGTGGACGGACCGCGTCGAAACAACGCGTAGCGAACCGCAAGGCAGTGCATGCCAGATCGTCCGCATCGCGCGGACGAGCAGTGGGTAGTCGATAGTGCGCGCGACGAGCGCGAAGCATGGTGAACGAACTGGAAAGCCGTGTTTGGGGGTAATTCCACGAACACCTGATGCAAAGCAGGAGGTGGGGATGAACCTGAAGGGAATGTTTAGCGTGGTGATCGTCAATTACAACACGCCGAAACTGGTCGGAAATTGCGTGCGCTCCGTGCTGGAACTTTCGATTGCGGATAAGGAGGACATCGTCGTAGTGGACAACGCTTCACCGGACAATTCCTTTTCCTATCTGCGGGAGACGCTTCCGACAGGAGTGAGACTCGTCAAAACTTCGATCAATCGCGGCTTCGGAGCCGGCGTCAATTTCGGCATGGTCGGTTGTCTGCGCGAACTCGTGCTGGTGCTGAACCCGGACACCTATTTCGTCGATACATCGCTCGAAAAGGCGGTGCAGTTGTTCAACACGGAGAAGGACGTCGGCCTCGTCGGTCTCGATCTGGTCTATCCGGATGGCGAGCGGCAGTTTTCCGCGCGGCGCTTCTATTCGGTGCTCGACATACTCGGCCGGCGTTCGCCGCTCGGGCGGCTCGGCGTGTTCAAGCGCCGCATCGACATCCACATGATGCGCGAAGCATGGGCCGCGGGCACGCCGTTCGAAGCCGAGTGGGTGCTGGGCACGGGCTTCATCGTGCGGCGCGCGTTGTTCGGCGAACTCGGCGGCATGGACGAGCACTTCTTCCTCTATATGGAGGACGTCGATTTTTGCGCGCGCATCTGGCAGGCGGGCTACCGCGTGCTGTGCGTGCCGGGCGCGCGGCTCACGCACGAGCATCAGCGTGCGTCGGCAGCGGGCTTCCTCAGCAAGGCGGGACGCCGGCATATGAACAGCTTGTGGCGCTTCAGCCGCAAGTATCGTGTGCCGCTGTTCAGACCGCCAGGCGTGCAGGGCCTGATTCGCGGCGCGAAGGCGCGTGCGCTGCCGGTCCCGATGAGCGCCGTGAGCGCGCGTCCGGCGGCCGCCGAGCAGGCGCAAAGCATCACGGTCGAGTGACGCCTCGCGCCGTATCGACGTGAAAAAAGAAGGAGTAACGCAATGGGGGAGGAGTAGATGAAAACCCGGCGACAGGCGCTCAAGACGTTCCTGCTCGGCGGCCTGGCCGGGGCCAGTGCAAGTGCAGCCGATCTGGGCATCGCGCGCGCGACGGGGCACGCGCCGCGCGCGCCCGGCGCGTTCGCGACTCCGGGTAACGGCGCGGACGACGGCGCAGGCGGCATCCTGCGCGTCGCCGCGTCCGTGCCCGAGCGTGCCGCATCGGAACCGGTGGCGCCGAGCTATCTGAAGACGCTGAGCGACATCGTCGCGGGACTCGAGGTCAGCGTCGCGCGCTTCGTCGATCCGCGCAGGCTGGCGGCGATCCAGCGCGGCGCGTCCGGCTACGATGTCGGCGCCGAACTCCGCGAGGCGTTCGCGAGCGGCGCGCGCGGGCTCTATCTGCCGCGCGGCATCTGGCGTTACACCGGCGACCTGACCACCGCCAACGGTTCGAGACTGCGCGGCGACGGCGGCGGCGAATACGTAGTGATCACCGACATCGCGATGGGCGCGACCGTGCTGGAGAGACAGGACGCGGGCGGCCCGACATCGGCGGCGCTGAAGCTCGGCGACTCGGCGTTCGTCGAGCATGTGCAGGTGCGGCCCGCGCATTACGACAAGGTCATCTACTACCTCGCCAACTATCCGGCGCACACCGGCAACACGGCGATCGGCATCCACTTCGGCACGTCGGCCGGAGCGAGTCGTTGCACGGCGATCGGTTTTTCGCGCGCGGGCTACGAGCTCGGCGTCACGTCGACGCTCGAGCGCTGCTATGCGTACATGTGCGAGCGCGGCTTCTACGCGACCGAGCATACCGATGGCTCGCTGATCAACTGCATCGGCATGTTCTGCCATACGGCCGGCGCGGATATCGTCGACAACTTCTGGCAGGTGATCGGCGGACGCTGGGAATGGAACGCGCGGCATGGCGTGATTCTCGGCGCGGAGTCGCTGATCGTCGGCGCGGTGTTCGATCGCAATGGCTTTGCCGGCGTCTATATGAAGAGCGGCAACTGGGGCAAGGTGGTGAACGGCAACTACTTCTCGCGCAACGGTTGCGGCGGCGACGGCAAGATCGGGCGCTGGAAGTTCTCGACGCGCGGCCATCCGTCGTACCTCGATGTGCCGCCCGGTCAGAGCTGCCACATCCAGATCGACTACCAGCAGGGCGCGACGATCGTCGGCAATCGCTACCGTCCCGGCCAGGACGACGAGAACGCCGGCTGCGACGGCCCGCAGTTCGTGTACGGCAGTTCCACCGCGCCGGGCAGCACGCCGCTCGACGGCATCACGATTCAGGGCAATTTCGGCGATCGCGCCGGCGATTCGATCGTCGGTTACGCGAAGGCGTATCCGGGCGGCGGCGCGATCGCGGGCGGCAAGGACGCGAGCCTCGTGCATGCGCTGAATCTCGGCGTCGGCTACGAACGCGGCGGCGTCGCGGCGGCACTGCATTGCGGAAACCAGACGGTGTCGCAGGAGACGACGCGCATCTCGATCAACGTGCTGCGCTCGACCTCGGGCCGCGTGGTGTTGCGTGCGGCCACACGCGGCCATGCTCTACTCGCCGAAATCCTGTTCGCAACCGACGCAAGCGATGCCAATTACAAGACCGTGGTCAGCAATCTGATCGGCAATGCGGTGAAGAGCGCGGTGTTGAACGCAAATAGTGAAGACGATCGCTACAACAAGATCGATATCGCACTAAGTGAACCTGCTTTCGTGTCGTATTCTGTTTTTTCGACTTGAGTTTTAACTGCAAACAGGACGATTGTGTCGACGAGAAACGTCATCATCGCGCTGTATTCGGTGTATGCGCTGAACTACGTGCTGCCGCTCGTTACGTTGCCGTATCTGTCGCACGTACTTGGGCCGGCCGGGTTGGGCGTGATCGGTTACGCGCAATCGATTTCGCAGATTCTTCTCGTCATCGTCGACTTCGGCTTCGGCCTGTCGAGCGCGCGCAAGGTGGCGGTGCACATCGACAACCCGGAAGTCGTGAACCGCATCTACTGGTCGACCACGATCGGCCGCGCGATTCTCGCGTTGCTGTGCTCGCTGGTGCTGGTCGTCTGGGCGTTCGCCGCTCACATGTCGCCGCAGGAGCGCGCTGCGACGCTGCTCGGCTCGCTCGTGATCTGGGGCGGCGTGCTGACGCCCGGCTGCTTCTACGAAGGCACGCAGCGCCTGCCGGTGCTCGCGGGCACGCTGCTCGCCACGCGCGTAGGTCTGCTGATTCCGCTCTTCCTGTTCGTGAAGACTCGCGACGACGTGATGCTCGCGGCCGCGCTGCAATATGCGCCGACCTTCGTGTGCGGGTTGATCCTCATGGGCGTGCTGATCTGGAAGCGCGAGATTCTGCTGACCGTGCGGGTCCGCTGGGCCGACGTGATGGCCGAGGCGAAAGAGGCGTATCACATCTTCCTCGGCTCGGCGCTGACGTCCGTGTACATGTACGCAAACGTGATCATGCTGCGCATGATCAGCGGCCCGGGCGCGGTCGGCTATTACGTGGCGGCCGAGCGGCTCACCAACGCGCTGCGCGCGTGCACGGCGCCGGCCATCCAGGCGTTCTTTCCGAAGATCTGCGTCGCGTACGAGCGCAACGACTTCGGCTATATCCACAAGGTCAACCGCGGCTTCATGCTCGCGTTCGCGGCGTCGGCGGTGCTGATCCTGGTCGGCTTCACGGTGCTCGGGGAATGGTTCGTCGGACGTTTTCTCGGCGAGGCGTTCGGCGAGACGTTCCGCATTTTGCGCGTCCTCGTGTTCGTGCCGGCAATCGTCGGCATGACGACGACCCAGGTGATGCTGACGGTGATCGCGTCGGGCAATCAGTCGTTGCTGAAGCGGATCTATATCTACGGCGCGCTGTTCCATCTGGTGCAGGCACCGATCAGCATCTACTTCTGGGGCGGTGTCGGCACCGCGTGCTCGGTGGCCGCGACCGAACTGTTCATGCTGATCGGCGTGTACAACGTGGCGAGCCGGATCAATCACGGCCAGATCGCGGTGCGCTCGCAGACGGCGATCAAGCAGGAAATGGCGGCGGAGCGGGATTAGCCGCCGAGGCGAACGGTGCTTACTGCGCGGTGGACAGATTGGTCACTTTCGCGTTGCGCAGATACAGCACCGTCGACAGCACGACCGCCGCGGCAGCCGCGAGCGCGGCAAACAGGAACACCGAGCCGTAACCGAACTCGCCGGCGATATACCCCGCCAGCGGCCCGGTGATGCCGAGCGACAGATCGAGGAACACCGAGTACGCGGACAGTGCCGCGCCGCGGCTCGCCGGCGGCACCAGCCCGACCGCCTCGACGCCGAGCGCTGGAAACACCAGCGCGAAGCCGAAGCCGGTCAGCGCGGCGCCCGCGAGCGCGATATGCGGCTCGGGCGCGAGCCACAGCATCAACAGACCCGCGCATTCGAACGAGAACGATGCGATCGCGACGCGAAAGCCGCCGTAGGTCTTGATCGTGTTCGCGAACAGCAGGCGCGCGCCGATGAACAGCGTGCCGAACAGCGTCAGCGACAGCGCCGCGTTCGGCCAGTGCTTCGCCGCATAGAACAGCGTGATGAAGGTCGCGATCGAGCCGAAGCCGGCCGAGCCGAGCGCGAGACCCATGCCGTGCGGCAGCACGCGCGTGAACACGCTGCGATACGACATCCGCTCGCCGTGCACGACCGGCACGGGCGCGATCAGACGCGCGAGGTAATAGCCGAGCCCCGCGAGCGCGATCACCAGAATGCCGAGCGCGGTGAAGCCGATCGAGCGCGAGATCATCACGCCGAGCGGCGCGCCGATCGCGAGCGCGCCGTAGGTCGCGATGCCGTTCCACGAAATGACCCGGGCGTTGTTCGACGTGCCGACCCGGCCGATCCCCCACAGGATTGCGCCGGTGCCGCACAGACTCTCGCCGAAACCGAGCACGAGGCGGCTGCACACCAGCAGCGCGAGGCTCAGCACCGGCCACTGACCGGCCAGCGCGGCGAGCAACAGCAGCACGCCGCTCGCGCCGCAGCCGAGCAGACCGATCGATACCGTGCGCTTCGGCCCGAGCGTGTCGGCCGAACGGCCCGCGAGCGGCCGCGACGCGAGTGTCGCGAGGTACTGCACGCTGATCGCCGCGCCGGCCAGCACCGCGCTGTAGCCGAGGTCGCCGTGCACGTAGCCGGGCAACACCGCGAGCGGAATTCCGATCGCGAGGTAGCAAAGGAAGGTGAAAAAGACGACTGGAATGATCTGCAGGGTCGTCGCAAATTCGCTGCGGGCGGGCGCGGAGTCGGTGGACATCGGGAAAACGAGACTTGAAATCGGCGAAGAGCCGTGATTCTCCCATGGAACCGATTCCCTTGCAGGGCTTGCTTAAAAAATGGGACGAATAAATGGCGGGTCGCGACTTGGTAAAGGTCCGGTTTCGCGCGGCTTGCCGGGATAAGACATGTCATTTCACCTGCAAAACATCTAAAAAAACGGCAAAAACGTCGGATCAACATAAGCGTTGCCACGCGCAAATCCATCTCCATATCGCGCGACGAATATGTCCCCCATGCGATTCAGGCTATGGGTTGCGTTTATTGACGGTGATAGCTTTCAAACCATCGACGCGGCGGGTCCGCGCGAACACAGAACAGACGAGAGCATCGAGACATGACTGAGCCGATTCGCTTCTATCACCGCAACGCGATCCGCGAAATCCAGGACGCGCCCATCACCCGCACGGTGCTGCAATATCTGCGCGAGGACGCGCATTGCACCGGCACCAAGGAAGGCTGCGCCGAGGGTGACTGCGGCGCCTGCACCGTCGTGATCGGCGAGCGCAACGCGGCGGGCGGCGTCGACTTCAAGGCGGTCAACGCCTGCATCCAGTTCGTGCCGACGCTCGACGGCCGCGCGCTCTTCACGGTCGAAGACCTGCGCCAGCCGGACGGCTCGCTGCATCCGGTGCAGCAAGCGATGGTCGATTGTCACGGCTCGCAGTGCGGCTTCTGCACGCCGGGCTTCATCATGTCGATGTGGGCGCTCTACGAGAAGCACGGCCACGAGCATGGCTGCGCGAACCGCACGGTGCCGTCGCGCGAGGCGATCGGCAATGCGCTGACCGGCAACCTTTGCCGCTGCACCGGTTACCGGCCGATCGTCGATGCGGCCGAGCGCATGTTCGACGCGCCCGCGCCGACAGCGCCGCTCGACGTGAAGGCGCTCGCCGGCACGCTCGCGACGCTCGAGCGCCGCGACACGTTCGAGTACGAGCACATGGGCCAGCGGTTCGCCGCGCCGCGCACGGTCGCGGCGCTCGCGCAGATCAAGGAGCAGGAACCGGCCACGCGCATCCTCGCGGGCAGCACCGATATCGGCCTGTGGGTCACCAAGCAGATGCGCGAACTCGGCAACCTCGTCTACGTCGGGCAGATCGCCGAGCTGCAAAAGCTCGAAACCAATGACGACTGGATCGAGATCGGCGCCGGCGTCAGCGTCGAAAGAGCGTACGCCGAGATCGCGAAGCAGTATCCGGAGCTTACCGAAATGTGGCAGCGCTTCGCGTCGCTGCCGATCCGCAACGCCGGCACGCTCGGCGGCAACATCGCGAACGGCTCGCCGATCGGCGATTCGATGCCCGGGCTGATCGCGCTCGGCGCGCGCGTGATCGTGCGCGGCGGCGACATCGAGCGCGACATGCCGCTCGAAGACCTGTACCTCGCATATCAGAAGAAGGACATGGCTGAGCACGAGTTGGTCGTCGGCCTGAAGGTGCCCGCGCGCGGCGGCGCGCGCAAGAACCTGCGCTTTCGCACCTACAAGCTGTCGAAGCGTTTCGACTCGGATATCTCGGCCGTGTGCGCGGCGTTCTCGTTCGTCGCCGACGGCGACGTGATCCGCGAGCCGCGTATCGCGTTCGGCGGCATGGCCGCGACGCCGAAGCGCGCGCTCAATGCCGAAGCCGTGCTGCGCGATGCTGATTGGCACGAGGCGACCGCACAGGCCGCGATGCTCGCGCTCGGCAACGACTACGCGCCGCTCACCGACATGCGCGCGACCAGCGACTACCGCCTCGAAGCGGCGAAGAACACGCTGTACCGCTTCTGGCTCGAAACGCGCGCGCGGGAGCCGCTGCCGAAGAGCGCACTCGATGTGCGCGCGGTCGCGCCGGCCGGCGCGAGCATTTGAGCGCCGCGCGTCCACGGATACGGAGAACCCAACAATGAACCAGCAAGCCGAACCGTTCCTGAAAGAGCTTCAGGATCTCGACGACTTCACCCAGGTGCACGTGTCGCGTCCGCACGAGTCCGCGCATCTGCACGTGAGCGGCCGCGCGACCTACACCGACGATATCCCCGAACTCGCGGGCACGCTGCACGCGGCGCTGGGGCTGTCGTCGAAGGCGCACGCGAAGATCGTGTCGATCGCACTCGACCAGGTGCGCGCGTCGCCCGGCGTGGTCGCGGTCTTCACCGCCGACGACATCCCCGGCGTCAACGACGTTGCCCCGATCGTTCATGGCGACGATCCGATCCTCGCCGACGGCGTCGTGCAATACGTCGGCCAGCCGATGTTCATCGTGGTCGCGAGCTCGCACGAAGCGGCGCGGCTCGGCGCGCGGCGCGCCGAGGTGGTCTACGAGGAACTGCCGGCGGTACTGACCGCGCAGCAGGCGCGCGCCGCGAACCAGTACGTGCTGCCGCCGATGAAGCTCGCGCGCGGCGACGCCGGCACGAAGATCGCGCGCGCCGCGCATCGCGAGGCCGGTGCGATGCTGCTCGGCGGCCAGGAGCAGTTCTATCTGGAAGGGCAGATCTCGTACGCGGTGCCGAAAGATGACGACGGCATGCACGTCTACTGCTCGACCCAGCATCCGACCGAAATGCAGCACCTCGTCGCGCACACGTTGGGCGTTGCATCACATAACGTGTTGATCGAATGCCGGCGCATGGGCGGCGGGTTCGGCGGCAAGGAATCGCAGTCAGCGCTATTTGCCTGCTGCGCCGCGCTCGCCGCATGGAAGCTGCTGTGCCCAGTGAAGCTGCGCCCCGATCGCGACGACGACATGATGGTGACCGGCAAGCGCCACGATTTCCACTACACGTACGAAGTCGGCTACGCCGACGACGGCGTAATCGAAGGCGTCGCCGTCGACATGACCTCGCGCTGCGGCTTTTCCGCGGACCTGTCGGGCCCGGTGATGACGCGCGCGCTGTGCCACTTCGACAACGCGTACTGGCTGTCGGATGTATCGATCGACGGCTTCTGCGGCAAGACCAACACGCAGTCGAACACCGCGTTTCGCGGCTTCGGCGGCCCGCAGGGCGCATTCGCGATCGAGTACATCCTCGACAACGTCGCGCGCTCGTGCGGCATGGATTCGCTCGACGTGCGCCGCCGCAATCTGTACGGCAAGACCGAACGCAATCAGACGCCGTACGGCCAGGTGGTCGAAGACAACGTGATTCACGAACTGATCGACGAACTCGAAGCGACCAGCGACTATCGCGCGCGCCGCAAGGAGATCGACGCATTCAACGCGAACAACGAGATCCTGAAGAAAGGCCTCGCGCTGACGCCGGTCAAGTTCGGCATCGCGTTCAACGTCACGCACTTCAACCAGGCCGGCGCGCTCGTGCATATCTACACCGACGGCTCGGTGCTCGTGAATCACGGCGGCACCGAAATGGGCCAGGGGCTGAACACCAAGGTCGCGCAGGTCGTCGCGCATGAACTCGGGGTCGGCTTCAAGCGCATTCGCGTGAGTGCGACCGATACGAGCAAGGTCGCCAATACGTCGGCGACGGCCGCGTCGACCGGCTCCGACCTGAACGGCAAGGCCGCGCAGGACGCCGCGCGCCAGCTGCGCGAGCGGCTCGCCGCTTTCGCGGCCGAACGCTACGGCGCGGGCAGCGTGAACGCGCGCGACGTGCGCTTCGCGCATGATCGCGTGGTGGTCGGCGAGGTCGCCGTGCCGTTCGAGGAAGTGATCGCGAAGGCGTATCTCGCGCGCATCCAGCTGTGGTCCGACGGTTTCTACGCGACACCGAAGCTCTACTGGGATCAGTCGAAGCTGCAAGGCCGGCCGTTCTATTACTACTCGTATGGCGCGGCGGTATCGGAAGTCGTGATCGACACGCTGACCGGCGAAATGCGCGTGCTGCGCGCCGATGCGCTGCACGACGTCGGCGCATCGCTGAATCCGGCGCTCGACGTCGGCCAGGTGGAAGGCGCGTTCATCCAGGGCATGGGCTGGCTCACCACGGAAGAACTGTGGTGGAACGCGGGCGGCAAGCTGATGACGCACGCGCCGTCGACGTACAAGATTCCGACCGTCAACGACGTGCCGCCGGTCTTCAACGTGAAGCTGTTCAAGAACCGCAACGTGGAGGACAGCATCCATCGTTCGAAGGCGACCGGCGAGCCGCCTCTGCTGCTGCCGTTCTCGGTGTTCTTCGCGGTGCGCGACGCAGTGTCGGCGGTGGGCGGCCACCGGGTCAATCCGCCGCTCAATGCGCCCGCGACCAGCGAGGAAATCCTGAAGGCGGTCGGCGCGGTGCGCGCCGCGACCACGGCCGCGCGGCAGGCTTGATGCGAATGGCGGACGAGCGGGAGCGCGATATGGAAGTACGCCTGAACAATTCTCTGAACGGCACCGGCGCCAGTGACGACCGCGCGCCGGTGCGGATCGGCCGGCGTAGCGTCGCATCCGAAATGGCACCGCGGCCCGCGCCGATGCATATCGTGCTGTTCGGCGCGGGACATGTCGGCCATGCGCTCGTGCAATTGCTCGGCAGCCTGCCGTGCGTGGTCCAGTGGGTCGACGAGCGCGACGAGCTGTTCCCCGACGAAACGCCGCCCAACGTGCAGGTCGAAGCGACCGACACGCCCGATGCGATCGTCGACGCGGCGCCGCCCGGCGCGTGGTTTCTGGTGATGACGCACAACCATGCGCTCGATTTTTCGCTGGCCGCGCGCATCATGCGACGGCGCGATTTTAGCTATTTCGGCATGATCGGCTCGAAGACGAAGCGCGTGAAATTCGAGCGGCGTCTGCTCGAACGAGGCGTGGAGCTGGAGCGGCTCGCGGACATGACGTGCCCGATCGGCGTCGAGGGCATCGTCGACAAGGCGCCCGCCGCGATCGCGATTGCGGTGTGCGCCCAACTGCTGCGATTGAGGGCACAACGGGCCGCGAGCCAGATCCGCGCAACGGAGCAGATCATGGCTTAGGCCACACGGCGCAACGGGCTTGCGCGAGTGTTCGAGGGGGACGGGGCTCATGCGCCGTCCCCCTTCTTCATTTGCCGCTGGACACTCGTTGTTGGCCCCGCTGCGGCGTCTTCACGCGCGGCGCTTTGCGCGCGACCAGTTCACTCGACACCTCGGACATCAACGTCCTCAGCCAGCCGACATCGCTCGGCCGATCCGGCTGCGGATGCCACAACTGATAGCAGCGGATGCGCGGAAACGCGATCGGCACATCGACGACCGCAAGCGGCAGCATGCTCGCGTAATGCATCGCGAAGCGCCGCGTGGTCGTGAAGATCAGATCGGATTGCAGCAGCGTCTGCGCGACGAGCCCGAAGTAGGGCAGCGTCGCGACGATGCGCCGGCTCGCCTTCGCGCGCGCGAAGCCGATATCGATCGCCCCGCCGCGCGTGCCGCTGTACGGGGTCGGCGCCAGATGCGGCGCGGCCAGATAGGCGTCGCGCGTGAGCGGCTCGCGGGTCAGCGGATGGTCCGCGCGCATCATGCACACGACGGTATCGGCGAACAGGTCGCTGCGCTCGAAGCGCGGATCGGGCTTCGGCCAGTTGCCGATCACGAGATCGAGTTCGCCGGCGTCGAGCGCGGCCGAATGATCGAGCAGCGGCCCCAGCGACTCGATTTCGAGCCGCGCATGCGGCGCCGCCTCGCGAAATCGCGCGATCACGGTCGGCATGAAGAAGTCGTTCAGATAGTCGGGCGCGGCGACGCGAAACGTGCGGCGCGAGCGGCCCGGGTCGAAATCGCCGTGCGGCGTCGCGACGAAATCGACATCGCGCAGCACGCGCTGCGCGGCCGCGAGCAGCGACTCGCCGTATTCGGTCGGCACCATGCCCGACTTGCCGCGCACCAGAATCGGATCGCCGAGCGTATCGCGCAGCTTGCGCAGCGCGGTGCTGATCGCGGGCTGGGTCTGGTTCAGCCGCATCGCGGTCTGCGTGACGCTGCGCTCGACGAGCAGCGTGCGCAGCACGCGCACGAGCCAGATATCGAGTGAGGCGGCGGTGTCGTCCATGGTCGAAGCGTGGTGACGCGGGCGCCGCCGATCGGCTCGCCGCGCGGCGCGCGCGTGGGGTGCGAAAGCTTATAACCTTAGGCCCGTTTGCGCGTCGGCGGCATAGCGGGCGCGGTATGGCCGGCATCAGCGCGGCGCGTGCCGGCGGCGCTTCGCGCGGGCCGAAGCGGCAGCCGCAGCGCGGCCCGCCGCCGCCGCCGCCGTGTTATGGCGCCGGTGCCGGCTTGTCCGCGAGGCCCCACGGCAGCGAACTGATCCGCTTCACTTCGCGCGATTCGAGCCAGTTCGGCGTGCGCGCGCAGTACAGCACCATCGGCAGCGCGTCCTCGCCCCAGAACAGCTGATCGTTCAGACGAAACGTCGGCACGCCATAGACGCCGAGGTCGATCGCATCGGCGGTATTGCGCTGCAGTTGCGCCTTCACCGCTTCGTCCTGGATCAGCTCGGGGCCGTCCGGCTTGCCGACGCGCTCGCACAGCTCGGCGAACGCTTCGTCGCTCGACGGGTCGCGCCCGTCGCGCCAGATGAAGCGGAAAATCTCGCGCACGAATTGCACGTCGCCGTTCGCGGCGGTTGCGAGCAGCAGCGGTTTCATCGAATCGAACGGATGGGCGGGCGGCATCTTGTACGGGATGCCGAGCTGCTCCGCGCGAAACAGCGCATGCCGGTACATGAAGGTGCGCTTGGCGGGCACGCTGTACGCGGAGCGCTGGCCCCAGTGGCGATACAGATCGTTCAGCACGACCGGCGTGAATGCGAAGTCCATGCCGGGCCATTTGTCGTGTTGCTCGAGCAACAGGTACGTGAACGGCGAGACGAAATCGTAAAACCACAGCGGCTGTTGGGCGTCGATGCCAACGGTCATAAAGGTCTCCCGGATTGCCTGTGTCGGACGGAGCGGAGGGTGGGTCCGTTATCTCATCAAAATTGTAGCGATCTTACGCGGTGCGCTCCCGGCTTGCACCGGTCGATATCCCCTGGTGGCGGGCGGCGGGTGCGGGTTCAGGCGGTGTCGCCGGCGCGCTCAGCCTTTGACTTGATCGGCCGCCTGCTCGTCGGCTTCGTCCAGCCCGGCCGGCGTGTCGCGGCTTGCCATGAGCCGCCGCCGCACGAAGCCGATGTGCTCGCGCAGCACGTAGAACTGGTCCGCGTATGCGAGCGGCATCTTCATGCCGTTGACCGAGTCTTCGATCGCGTCGAGCCGCTCGATCAGCGACGCGCGTTCGGCCGGCGAGTGTTCGCTGAGCGCGCTGCGCTCGATCGCGATCAGCGCGCCGTACCAGCGATAGATGCGCGACTTGACGCGCCATGCGTACAAGCCCGGCACGACGCGCAGCGCCGGCACCAGCAGCACGATCAGCGGCACGACGATCACCAGCAGGCGGTCCGCGAGGCTCGCGATCCAGAACGGCAGCGTCCGGTACAGGAAGCTCTTGCCCGACTTGTAGTAGCGCGCGGCGTCGTCGGACAGCGGGAAGTCGTGCGCGAGCGGCGCGGGGAATTCGCCGGCGCGCTGCATCGTCGTCGCGCCGCCGTGCACCTCGCGCGCGGCTTCGATCAGCAGATCCGACAGCGCCGGATGCAGCGAATCGCGCGCGATCAGCTCGGCGGTCGGCGCGACGATGCTGATCGAGTTCGCCGGCAGGTTCTTGCCGAGGTCGAAGGCGCCCATCGGCACCTTCAGCTGCGTCAGGTACGGAAAGCGGCGCGTGTACGCGTCGGCCTGCGAGAAATCGTAGAAGCGCACATTCCCCGTGCGGTAGAGCTTGCCCATCACGGCCGGTTGCGCCGAGTCGCCGGCGAGGAAGGTTGCGTCGATCGTGCCGTCGATCAGCGCGTCGGCGGCTGCGTCGCCCGTCAGCGGCAGCAGCCGGGTCGGGCCGCCCGGCACGATGCCGTTGGCCTTCAGCAGCGCGAGCGCGAGCTCGCGCGTGCCGCTGCCCTCGGGGCCGATCGCGAGGCGTTCGCCCTTGAAGCCGGACAGCCAGTCGACCGGCGCGCCGCGATAGAAGATCGCGAGCGGCACGTAAGCGACGCTGCCGAGCGACATCAGGCTTTTGTCCTTGTCGACCGCGGCGGGCGCGATGCCGCTCTGCACGAAGCCGACATCGACGTTGGCCTTCGGGTCCAACAGCCGCTTCAGATTTTCCTGCGAACCCTGCGAGGCCAGCACGTTCAGCGTGATGCGGTTGCGCGCGAGGATCGCCTTGTACTTCTGCGCGGCGATCCAGAACGTGCTGCCGACCGGGCCGGCGCTAATCGTCAGCGTATTCGGCGGAGCGGGCTGGATCAGCCGCACGGCGGCCCAGATGCCGACGATCACGAGCAGCACGAGCGGGCCGAACGAGACCGCCAGGTCGCGCCACGAGATCGCGACAAAACGGGCGACGAGATGGGTAGGGCGGCTGCGGCCGGTGTCAGGCTTCATCGGATCTTCTGAAAACGGCGGTCGGTCGGGCGCGAATGCGCGCAGGCGGCTTGGGCGGCGCGCCAGCACGCGTCGCGCCGATGGTACCTGAGATTGGCACGGCCGCGAATCGCGTAGCCGCCCGTCACGCCGACAAACGCGTAACAAATGGTGAGCGTCGCGGGTGCGCGCCAGCATGACGTCCATGCAAATTTTGCGCGACCACGTAGCGTGTCCGTCTTTATCCGGCAAGCATGACGCACCCGCTGTCGGTGCGCCACGCCGCGCGCTAAACCCTTTGCGCTTCTGTGCCGGCTAGATTAAATTGTGCATCGTTACCGCGATCCAACGTTTGCGGCGATATCCCGGCAAGACGGACAAGAACCGGGCACGTCGGCGGACTTCGCGGTTTGCCGATTACCGGTAATCAGCCTCTCTCGTCTCTTGCACATCGTGTCAACCGTTGACGGCCGTCGCGCACGCGCGCATTCGCGCGATGACGGCCGCCCGTAGTCGTAACGAAGCCGCTTGTTGATGCGGTCCAATGTGAAACCAAGGAGAAGAGAGCTATGAAAACGGTCGGTTTTCTGAAAACACTGGGTGCGGTCGTGGCAATGGTGGCGGCGTGCAGCGTCTACGCCCAAAACGCTCCGGATACGGCGTCGGCGGCAGCCACCGTCAAGGCCGGCAAGGCAGCGAATCATGAACTTGGCCGTAAGGTGCGCCACGCGCTGACCAAGACCCAGGGTCTCGACGTGTCGCACATCGCCGTGCGCGCGCGTGGCGGCGCAGTGACGCTGACCGGCACGGTGCCGGACCAGGGGCAGGCCGAGAAGGCCGGCGAAGCCGCCAAGGGCGTCGAGGGCGTGACGTCGGTGACGAACAAGCTGACGGCGAAGCAACAGTAAGCGGTGCGCGCGAGCGCGGCGCCGCAAGGCCCGCGTCGCGAGGTCTATCAATCAGTTCGGAGGCTCCGGCATTTTCGCCGGAGCTTTTTTTTCGTGCGCCGGTTTTGGGCGCAGCACTTGCGACGTTTGCGGGACCGCAGCAATGCGGCTTGCCGCACTCACTGGTGCTGATCGAGGCGCGGCTGTCCCGGCTTCGTGCGCTGCGGCACAGTACCGACGCATCGCGGGGCGTACTGTGACGAGGAGGGAACGGGGAGCCAAGCTTATGCAAACCACGCAGTTTCGCTACATCGATCTGCCGATCGGCGATCGCGCGGCATTTGAACTGGTGTGCGCAAGACACGGTTTCGCGCCCGCGCATTTCGACATCAGCGCGAGCGCGGCGCCCGGTGAGCCGGCGCACGAACGCGTCGTCACCGTGCGGCGTGTCGACTGGTCACGGTCGTATCGCGATGGCCACGGTCAGTGGGTCCGGCAGTTCGAGGCGGATCTGACCAGCCGGTTTTTCAAATAGACACCGGTCGCCGCGTGCGCGCTTGACGCGTCTTCAGCGGGCGGCTCACGACAACACCAGCCGCACGCCGACCAGCGTCAGCGTCGCCGCGAGCAGATTGCGCAGCAGCACTTCCGGCGCGCGCGAGGCCAGAAAGCTGCCGATCGCGATGCCGGGCAGCGATCCCACCAGCAGCGACAGCAGCATCGACCAGTCGATCGAGCCGAGCAGCCAATGTCCGGCACCCGCGAGCAAGGTCAGCGGCACCGCGTGCGCGATGTCGGAGCCGACGATGCGTGTGGTCGGCAGCATCGGATACAGCAGCAGCAACACCGTCACGCCGATCGCGCCCGCACCCACCGACGTCAACGACACCAGCGCACCGAGGATCGCGCCGGTCAGCATCGTCAGCGCTAGCGTGCGCCCTTGGCTCGGCGCGCGTAGCTTGCGCGCGCCGAGCGCCGCAAGCTGCGGACGGAACACCAGCGCGATCGCGGTAACCAGTAGCGCCGCGCCGAGCACGACCTGGATCAGCCGGCCCGCGCGCGGCGTGTCCATTCCGTAGCGATGCAGCAGGATCAGCGTGATGGTGGCCGCGGGCACGCTGCCGGCGGCGAGACGCAGCGTGACCAGCCAGTCGACCGAGCCCTTCAGGCCGTGCACCAGCGTGCCGGTCGCCTTGGTGGCGGCCGCGTACAACAGGTCGGTGCCGACCGCGGTGGCAGGGTGCACGTTGAATAGCAGGACGAGGATCGGCGTCATCAGCGAGCCGCCGCCGACGCCCGTCAGCCCGACCAGAAAGCCGACGAACAGGCCGGAGACGGAGTACAGCAGATCGATGTGGGGAAGTGCCATTAAGCGGACAGCTGACGCAGCGCGGGTGAAGGGTTGGGCGGCAAGGCCGGCGGACGCGCCGGGCGGCTGGCGGCGGCGGTGTGCGGTGCGCTGCACGGCCGCGTCGGCCGACGCCTGAGCGGCGAAAGGCGCTATTGTCGCAAAACTGCCGCGCCCGCGTGCGGCACTTACTCAGGGGAGCGCGTCGCGGCCGGCAACGGGCCGCGTTCGGTGGCTACGGCGCGGGTGCGCCGCATCGGGTGCGAGGCGCCGCTCAGAGCGCGCGGCGGATTTCGACGACGCCGAACGCCGCGAGCATGAGGCCGACCACGCGATCGATCGCGTGGCGCAGCCTGCTGCCGATCGCATGACGCGCGAGCGACACGATCGTCACCAGACAGCACCACCACGCGATCGAACCGGCGAACACGCCGCCGACCGTCGTCAGCGCGATGGCTGGCGAGAACGCGCCGCGCGGTGCGAGCGTCGTGAACAGCGCCGCGAACATGATGATGGTCTGCGGATTGGTCAGCGTCAGCAGCAGCGCGCTCGCGTACGCACGCAGCGCGCCGGCGCGGCCGATCTGCGCGAGCTTGCCATTGCTGTTGCCGTTGCCGTCGGCGCTTTCGGCGGGCGGTTTCTGCAGCAGTGCGCGCACGCCGAGATACAGCAGGAACAGGCCGGCGAGCAGATGCAGCGGACGGTCGTACGCGAGCATGAACTGCGAAATGCCGACGAGGCCGAGCGCGGCGATCAGCCCGTAGGCCGCGTCGCCGCTCGCGATGCCGAAGCCGATCGCGAGTCCCGCGCGTGGGCCGCCGGTCAGCGTGCGACGAATGCACAGCATGCCCATCGGGCCGACCGGCGCGGCGATCGCCAGCCCGACGCCTGCAGCGGTGAAAAACAAACTGGTCGTGGACATGAGCAGGTTCTCGAGCGGTTGTTCTGGTTGGGGCAGTCGCCTGCAGGCTGCGGGCGCACTCGCCAGCATAGCCAGACCGGAAATCGCGGGCAAGGGTGGAGGGTAAGACTCACCGCGCGATGATTCGCTTCAGCGGATCGGCCAGCATGGCGATGAAAGCTAATATCGCCGCGTCGGTTACAACGGTTTTAGCCAGAGAAAAACAACAATGCCGCTGAGTTGTTCAACTGAACGGTATTGCGGCTCAATGCCGCCTTTTTTGTCGTTATATCGTAAAAATTCGTCAAAAAATGAGATGGCCAGAGCAATCGTTAATGTCTGTCAAGAAAATTTTGTCTCAAATTATAGGGGGTGACCGCGCCTCTGTTTGCATGGTTAATTCGCCAGGTATTTTTCGGGAAATCAAAAGAGGTTATATGGTCATAGAGAGGTGGTGTAATGCCTGATGCGCTTTGAGCAGCAGTAACGACGAGATCGACCGCCTCTGCAGGACTGGTGAGCACACATCAACTGCCGATATCGCTGTTTGCAGCCAAAGGAATTTCGAGCAAATTTACGCAAAATTGAATTCCACAATCAAAACGTCGGAAGCTGAGTTGAGCAAAGGCGATGTTGATTTGAAGGCCGATAACAATCCTGTCGCATTGCCTTACTTTGAGAATGGACAAAGGGCATGGGTCGAATATCGCGACAATCAGTGTTACGCTGAGACCTATTCATTAGGCGAAGCATCGATGCGTTATGTGACGTTTTGGGATTGCATGGCGCGCATAACGAAAGAGCGGATAAGTGATCTTCAGAGCACTGAAGACTAAGGAAAGGCAACCGCGCCTCACACGAGTCGCCTCGCCTTGCGAGGCTTTCCATTCGAGCGTCAATTGCTTGTTCAACTGCTTGTTTCTGCCCGGCAAGCCGTGGTTATAGCCGCACCGCAAGCGACAGAAGCCCTCCACGGCCTTCCGCGATGAACCATAATTCCCCCACTCCCAACTCCCGAATCCGCTCCGCCGATGTGGCAAATCGATCAGGTCACGCTGCGCTTGTTCATCGCCGTGTGCGAGGAAGGCACGATCGCGCGCGCGGCGGAGCGCGAGTTCATCGCGCCGTCGGCGGTCAGCAAGCGGCTCGCCGATCTCGAAGCGCTCGTCGACGTTGCACTGCTGTCGCGCAGCCAGCGCGGCGTGCGCCCGACCGCCGCCGGCGAAGCGCTGTTGCGCCACGCGCGGCTCATCATGCGCGGCCACGAACGCCTGCAGGCCGAACTCAGCGAATACGCGGCCGGCGCGCGTGGCCATGTGCGGGTGCTGGCGAACGTATCGTCGATGGTGGAGTTTCTGCCCGAGGCATTGTCCGCGTTTTTGCAGGCGAATCCGGCGATCCGGGTCGATGTCGAGGAGCGCGTCAGCGCGGACATCGTGCGCGGGCTCGAAGAGGGCGTCGCCGATCTGGGCATCTGTCGCGACACGGTGCCGCTCGGCAGTCTCGACACGCTGCCGTATCGCGCCGACCATCTGGCGCTGATCGTGCCGCGCGCGCATCCGCTCGCGGGTGAGACGCAGGTCGGCTTTGAGCAGACGCTCGGATTCGATCATCTGGGGCTCGCCTCGAATGCGTCGGTCAATGCGCTGATGCAGCGCATCGCGCTGGAGAAGGGCGGCGAGTTGAATTACCGCACCTATGTATCGACGTTCGATGCCGCCTACCGCTTCATCCAGGCGGGACTCGCGGTCGCGATCCTGCCGCGCGAGGCTCTGCCGCGCCATGCGGCCGACGAGTACGGCATCGTCGCCGTGCCCTTGCGCGAGGCGTGGGCCGAGCGGCGTTTTGTTATTTGCATGCGCGATCGCGCGGCGTTGACGCTGGCGGCCGCGCGTTTGCTCGAGCATTTACTGGGCGCCAGGTAAGACGGACAGCGCACCCGGTCACTCGCACCGACAGTCCCTGATACCTCCCGGGCGACGCCCTTCCTCACCTCTCCAGACAAACCCCTAAGCATTTCACCCAGGCGGGCGCGAAAGCCCGCCGCCTCGGCCTGGGCGGCCATCGCGAGCGGCGATGTCGGGCGTCGTCAATGCAGACTTTGCCGCGCGCCGGCACGCGGGCACGCTGTGATCCGGTTAGCGCATCACTTGTACCCAGCGGATCTCCGAAACCCGCGTCCACATCCAGGATTCAAACCGATGAATGACGCCCGCGAGCGTGTCGTCGTGACCGAAGTCGGTCTGCGCGACGGTCTGCAAAGCATTGCCCGCATCATGTCCACCGACGACAAGCGTCGCTGGATCGACGCCGCGTATGCGGCCGGCGTGCGCCATATGGAAGTCGCGTCGTTCGTGCCGGCAAAGCTGCTGCCGCAAATGGCCGACGCCGCCGCCGTCGTCGCGCACGCCCGTAGCTATGACGATCTGAGCGTCACGGCGCTCGTGCCGAACCTGAAGGGCGCGCAGCACGCGCTCGATGCCGGTGTACAGCGCATCGTCGTGCCGATTTCGGTGAGCGTCGCGCATAGCGTCGCGAACGTGCACAAGACGCCCGCCGAGATGATCGATGCGTTCTCCGCGATGCGTGAGCTGATCGATCGCGCGTCTTCGGCTGGTGCTCGCCGCGTCGAGTTGATCGCCGGTTTGTCGACGGTGTTCGGCTGCACGCTGCAAGGCGCCGTGCCGTACGCGGATATCGCCGCGATCGCGCGCGCCGCGATGCAGTCCGGCGCCGACGTGATCGCGCTCGGTGACACGACCGGCGAGGCGACGCCGCGCCAGGTCGGCGAGGTGATCGAGCTGGTGCGCAACGTCGCGGGCAACAAACTGCGTTCGCTGCATTTCCACGACACGCGCGGCCTCGGTCTCGCCAACACGCTGGTCGCGCTGCAGCACGGGATTCGGGAATTCGATGCGTCGCTGGCCGGTCTCGGCGGCTGTCCGCATGCACCAGGCGCGACCGGCAACGTCAATACCGAAGACCTCGTGTTCATGCTCGACAGCATGGGCTACGACACTGGTATCGACATCGCGCGGCTGCTCGCCTCGCGCGCGGTGCTCGCCCAGGCGCTGCCGGGCGAACCGCTGTATGGCTATCTCGCGCGAGCGGGATTGCCGAAGCAGTTCGCGCACGCGCAACCGGCCGCGCGCGAATCCGCCGGGTCCTCCGGATCTTTACGTGATTCCCATTGTTCCATTCCGCAGGTGCCGCAATGACTCCGCTTTCCTCCGCTACCTCCGCTTCGTCTTCGACGTCTTCGCCGCAGCCGGGCACGTTGCCGCTCGCGGGCATCCGCGTGATCGAGTTGTCGCATATGGTGATGGGCCCGACCTGCGGCATGATTCTCGGCGACCTCGGCGCCGAAGTAATCAAGGTCGAGCCGCCGCGCGGCGACAGCACACGCCGGCTGCTCGGCACCGGCGCGGGCTTTTTCCGCACCTTCAACCGCAACAAGAAAAGCGTCGCGCTCGATCTCGACAGCGAAGCCGGTCTCGCCGCGCTGAAGCAACTCGTCGATAGCGCCGACGTCTTCGTCGAAAACTTCAAACCCGGCCGCATGGCGAGTCTCGGCCTCGATTACGCGACGCTGCGCGAGCGCAATCCGAAGCTGATCTACGTGTCGCATAAGGGCTTTCTCAATGGTCCGTACGAACATCGTCTGGCGCTCGACGAAGTCGTGCAGATGATGGCGGGTCTCGCGTACATGACCGGGCCGGTGGGCCGTCCGCTGCGCGCGGGCAGCTCGGTCAACGACATCATGGGCGGCATGTTCGGCGCGATCGGCGTGCTGGCCGCGCTGCACGAGCGGCACGCGAGCGGCCGCGGCAAGGAGGTGCAGAGCGCGCTGTTCGAGAATTGCGTGCTGCTGAGTGCGCAGCACATGCAGCAGTTCGCGGCGACCGGCGTGGCCGCCGCGCCGATGCCCGAGCGCATCAGCGCCTGGGCCGTCTACGACGTGTTCACGCTCGCGCATGGCGAGCAGATGTTCATCGCCGCGACCGGCGACGCGCAGTGGCGCGCGCTGTGCGCGATTCTCGAGCGCGACGATCTGCTCGCCGATGCGCGCCTTGCGACCAACAACGACCGCGTGCTCGCGCGCGGCTGGCTGCTGCAGACGCTCGGCGAAAGCCTGAGCCGCTTCGACGGCGCGACGCTCGTGCCGCTGTTCGAGCGCAATCACATTCCGTTCGCGTCGATCACGAAGCCCGAAGAACTGTTCGACGATCCGCACCTGAATGCGAGCGGCGGCCTCGTGCCGCTGACGCTCGACGACGGCAGCGAAACCGCGATGCCATTACTGCCGATTTCGCTCGACGGTGCGCGTCTCGGGCCGCGCCAGCCGATCGCGAAGATCGGCGAGCACACCGTCGACGTGCTGCGCGAACTCGGCTTCGACGACGCGCGGATCGCGGAGCTGAGCGGTGGCGTGCAATCGCGGGCGCCGGGCGCGGCTGCATGAGCGGCTGCGTGAGCGTCATGCCGCGCTTGGCCCATTGCAACGGGCAATAAGAGCGGCTAACACAACCTGGACATCAAGCCATAGGTTTCGTATCCTGGGCGCATGTCCAGAAGAAAAATCAGCAACGAACTGTGGGCGGCGCTGGAACTGTTGATTCCGGCATTTACGCCGTCACCCAAAGGCGGCCGTCGGCGCACAGTTGACGACCGCGCAGCACTGAACGGCATCCTGTATGTCCTGCAAACGGGCATCCCATGGGAAGACCTGCCGCAGGAACTGGGTTTCGGCAGCGGCATGACATGCTGGCGACGGCTACGAGACTGGCAGGCCGCAGGCGTGTGGGAGCAGCTGCATCTGGCAATGCTTCGCCGGTTGCGTGAACACGACCAGATTGATTGGGAACGGGCGAGCCTCGATGCTGCCAGTGTTGCCAGCCCCCGGGGGGCCAGGAAACCGGCCCCAACCCGACAGACCGGGGAAAGCTCGGGTCGAAACGGCACATCGTTGTAGATGCGCGCGGCATTCCACTGGCCATCACGGTCACGGGCGCCAACCGACACGACTCGATGGCATTCGAGCCCACGCTCGATGCCATTCCGGCAGTCTCGGGTCTGAATGGCCAGCCCCGCAAACGCCCGGGCAAGTTGCATGCGGACAAGGGCTATGACTTTGCCCGCTGTCGGCGTTACCTGAAGCAGCGCGGAATCACGGCCCGTATTGCCCGTCGCGGCGTGGAAAGCAAGGAGCGGCTCGGGCGGCATCGCTGGGTGGTCGAGCGCACGCATGCATGGTTTGCCGGTTTCGGCAAACTGCGCATTCGTTTCGAACGGCGTCTCGACATTCATAGTGCTTTGCTTTCCTTGGCTGCTGCCGTTATCTGCTCGCGCTTCGTTGATGACTTGTGTTAGCGGCTCTAAACCAAAAACTCTGGAGACGGACGATGAAATCGTCGAATCAGGCGATGTACGCCACTGCGCTCGGCGAGGCGGCCGGCGCGCTCGATGGCTCACCCACGGACGCGGGCGCCGATGCGTCAGCGCCGGACCGCGCCGCCGCGATCGCGCTCGATGGCGCGCGGATTTCCGCGCGGCTCGACCGGCTGCCCGCGACCCGCACGATCTGGCAGCTCGTGATGCTGCTGAGCTTCGGCATGTTCTTCGAACTCTACGACCTGATGTACTCCGGCTACATCGCGCCGGGCCTCGTGCACAGCGGCCTGCTCACCGCCACGACGCGTGGTCTGTTCGGCACGAGCGGCGTCGCGAGTTTCATCGCCGCGCTGTTCGCGGGCCTGTTCATCGGCACGGCGGCGTGCGGCTTTCTCGCCGACCGCTTCGGCCGCCGTGCGATCTTCACGTGGTCGCTGCTGTGGTACACGGCGGCCAACGTCGTGATGGCGTTCCAGCACACGGCGCTCGGCTTGAACTGCTGGCGCTTCATCGCGGGGATCGGCATCGGTGTCGAGATCGTCACGATCGGCGCGTATATCTCCGAACTCGTGCCGAAGCACATTCGCGGGCGCGCTTCGGCGTGTTCGCAGGCGGTCGGCTTCTGCGCGGTGCCGATCGTCGCGTTCCTGTCATATCTGCTGGTGCCGCAACGCGTGTTCGGTCTCGATGGCTGGCGTGTGGTCGTGCTGATCGGCGCGATTGGCGCGATCGTCGTGTGGTGGATTCGCAGGGGTTTGCCGGAGAGCCCGCGCTGGCTCGCGCAAAAGGGCCGCCTCGCAGAAGCCGACGCGGTGATGACGCGTCTCGAAGCACGCGTCGCGCGCGAGTATCAGCGCCAATGCGGCCTGCCGTTGCCCGAGCCCGCGCTGCCCGAACCGGTGCGCGCGCGGGCGGCGTTTCGCGATCTGCTGGTGCCGCCGTATCGCAAGCGCACGCTGATGCTGATCCTCTTTCACGTGTTCCAGACGATGGGCTACTACGGCTTCGCGAACTGGATTCCGACGCTGCTGATCAAGCAAGGCATTACGGTGACGACGAGTCTGATGTACGCGAGCATCATCGCGATTGCGGCGCCGCTCGGGCCGTTGCTGGGATTGCTGATCGCCGATCGCTTCGAGCGCAAGAGCGTCATCATCTGGATGGCGGCGGTCAACGTCGTGTGCGGACTCGCGTTCAGCCAGGCGCGCGAGACGGTGCTGCTCGTGAGTCTCGGCGTGTGCCTCGTGCTCGCGGGCAACATCATTTCGTACAGCTATCACGCGTACCAGGCCGAGCTGTTTCCGACCGGCATCCGGGCGCGCGCGGTGGGCTTCGTTTATTCGTGGAGCCGGATTTCGGCGATGTTCTCGGCGTTCGTGATCGCCGCCTGCCTCGGCCGCTTCGGCGTGAACGGTGTGTTCGTGTTCATCTCGGCGGCGATGGCGGTCGTCATGGTCGCGATCGGTACGCTGGGGCCGAAGACGCGCGATGTCGCGCTCGAGGATATTTCGAAGTAGCCCGGGTCTGACAGGCCTTAGGAGTCCTGGCGAGTCTCGTCGTTGCTCGACAGCCGGTCGGACACGTTGCCGAGCAGCAGCGCAAGCAGCACGACGCCGATCATCGCGAACAGGAACCCGCCGATCATCGTGGCAAGTATCAGCGTGATCCATGAAATGCCGTTCATGTGTGCGGTTCCAGCGCGTTGGTCGGGGGCATCGTAACCCGTTCAACATCACATCTATGTGCGCTTGCCCGCCGTAAGCCTGTCAGGCGACGCCGAACTATCGTCGCAACGTGCCATGACGCGGCGCGTTCTCGATGGTGTCACCGTCGTTGCGTAACGGGAAAGCGGACTTCGTTCGCTGTCCGCGACCATCCTTGCGAAGAACCTCATAGTGCATTTCCGCAATCGGTTGGCGGAAATGCACCCGGCCGCACCCGATGTATTCCGCCATTGGCGCGCCTATTGCGGTGGCGCTAAAGTTGTCCGATATCCATGTTTCAGGTCTGAAACGTTAATCGCCGTCTTTATATTCCGGCCGTCAATAAAAATGATTTAAATAATTTTTTCTGGCGCGTTGAGTGCTTGTATTGAACGGTGGAATGGGCGGTGGCGCCGTGCTTGCGTCGATGGGTTACGGGAGCTTGCCGAGAAGCCGGCCTCACATGAGAGGGTGGAGTTTGTTCCACTCATCGCCGGCGACTTCCGGCAAAAAATCGCTTTTAAAATACGCTCTGCCAGGTGGATTAAGCGGAGACACGCCGTTTTTCGAGTAGCCCCGCAGTGTGCGCTGGCGTACGCATTCATTTTTTAAATTGCATTAAGATTCACGAGTGCATATTCAACCATATGCGGATAGACGATTAATCCATTGAAAAGACGGTCGTTTCGGTATTGAGCCGAATTGCACTGGCCGATCACGTAGTCATAGTGCCAATATGTCTGCACTTTCGGACATGGCGGCAGAGCGCCGGAGGTGGTCGCTATGATGCACTGCGCGGAGTTCGCATTGTGCGTGATCGTAAAAGGTGTAGTTGATCGTTTTCTGTCGAGAGGATGACTATGACCTGCGCGAGTCTGGAGTCTGCAATGCTGCGCTGGGTGCATGCGCCGAACAAGGGCGTGCGTCGTGTCGCGATTCTGTTGTTCAACGACTGCTCGCTGCAAGGAGCGGGAGTTATCGCCGAGGTTTTCCAGGCTGCCAACGAGCTCTCCACTTCCGGTTCGGGCGCGTGGCTGTACGACGTTTCGTTTTTATCCGCCGACGGCGGCATGGTGAGTTCGTCGTCGGGGTTGCGCGTATGGACCGACGGACTCGACGCGCGCCATTACGTCGGCTTCGATGCGCTCTATGTGGCGGGCGGCAAGGGCGCGGCGTCGGCGGCGCGCGATGAGCGGCTGCTCGGATGGCTGCGGCGGGTGCGCCACAACACCTCGATGATCCGCTCGATCGCCGAAGGGCGCGCGGTGCTCGACGCGGCGGCGCTGCCCGAGGACAAGGATGGCAGCGACCTGCGCCAGCCAACTGTGGCGAGGAATGGTGCGGGTCCCGCAGAGCAGGGCGCCGTCGAACTGAGCGACCGGCTGGAATCGATGCGCAGTGCGCTCGCGATGATTAAGCGCGATCTGGGCAACGCGACCGCGCGCTCGGCTGCCGAACGGCTGCTGTCGGACTCGTGCACGAACCTCGCGCCGCTGCTCGGCGAGGACGGCGGCATGAGTCCCGGCGACAAGGTTCGCGCTGCGGCGCGCTGGCTGCAGGAAAACTGCCAGCAGGCGATTTCGATTGCGGATGCCGCGCAGTTCGCGGCGATGAGCGAGCGCAACTTCCTGCGTCGCTTCAAGATGGAAATGGGTATCACGCCGTCGAGTTTCCTGTTGCACGAGCGCCTCGCGGTGACGTGCAGCCTGTTGACCGAATCGGAACTGCCGGTCGACAAGATCGCCCGTCGCACCGGGATGGGCAACGGCGACCGGCTCGCGAAAGTGTTTCGCAAGCGGATGAGGATTTCGCCGACCGAGTTCAGGATTCAAAGCCGCCGCATGGCGGGCGAGTAGCGCCGACGGAGCCAGCCCGGTCACCGCGCAGTGCAGGCGGGGACCGGTCCGTTGTTCGTTGTACCTTGCAGACCGATGAGGATTCCAGACATGTTGACGCAGGCAGGTGTGAGCGCCCGATCCGTCGAGCCGAACGGCGCAAGCGCCGGGGTTGCTGGCGCGCGCTGCGCGCACATCGTCCCGGTCATTCTCGCGGGCGGCTCGGGCACGCGGCTTTGGCCGGTGTCGCGCGAAAACTTTCCGAAGCAGCTGATCGACGTGGTCGGCTCCGACTCGCTGCTGCAGGCGACCGCGCGGCGGCTCGAGGGCTTCCCGGCGGGCTGGAGCATCGACGCATCGCCGATCGTCGTGTGCGGCGAGGAGCATCGCTTCGTGATCGCCGAACAGTTGCATGAAAACGGCGTCGACGCGCGTCTGATCGTCGAGCCTGCGCGCCGTGACACGGCGCCAGCGCTGACACTCGCGGCCTCGCTCGCGTGCGCCGCCGGCGACGACGCGATCCTGATCGTGATGCCCGCCGATCACGCGATTGCCGACGTGCCCGCGCTGCAGCGCGCACTGGCGTGCGCGGCGCACCACGCGAGCGAGGGCGCGATCGCGACGCTCGGCGTGCCGCCGACGCGTCCCGACACCGGCTTCGGCTATATCCGCATCGGCGCGGCATTGGCCGCTGGCGGCCACGCGATCGACGGCTTCGTCGAGAAGCCCGCCGAGGAAATCGCGCGGCAATACCTGACGGCAGGCACCTACTGGTGGAATAGCGGCATCTTCATCGTGCGCGCGCGCGTGTGGCTCGACACGCTCGCGTCGCTGCGGCCCGACATGCATGCGCCGTGCACGAGCGCGTTCGCGAGCGGCAAGCAGGACGGCGACGTGTTCCGGCCGTCGCACGACGCGTTCCTCGACGTGCCCGCCGATTCGATCGACTACGCGGTGATGGAGCGCCTGACCGAACCGCCGCCGGCAGAAGGCGACAGCGCGAGCAACGCTGAAACGCAAGGCGCGGCGCAGAGCGAGACGCAAGCGCGAAGCCCGGCTGCAGACATGCCGCCCGGCGTCGTGATCCCGCTCGAAGCCGGCTGGTCCGACCTCGGTTCGTGGGACGCGGTATGGGCCGCGATGGAGAAGGACCCGAACGGCAATGCCGGGCGCGGCCGCGTGACGTTCGAAGGCGCGGTGTCCTGCTATGCCCATTCGGAAGGGCGGCTCGTCGCGTGCGTCGGCACGGCCAACGTCGTCGTGGTCGAGACCGCCGACGCGGTGCTCGTGGTGGATCGTTCGCATGTGCAGGACGTCAAGGGGCTCGTGTCGCGCATCAAGGCGCAGCACGCGCCGGAGGCCGACGCGCACCGCAAGGTGCGGCGCCCGTGGGGCTTCTACGACTCGATCGATCGCGGCGAGCGCTTCCAGGTCAAGCGCATCGTCGTGACGCCCGGCGCGAAGCTGTCATTGCAACTGCATCATCACCGCGCCGAGCATTGGGTGGTCGTGCGAGGCACTGCGCTCGTCACGCGCGGCGAAGAGCAGTTCCTGCTCAGCGAAAACGAATCGACCTACATTCCGCTCGGCACGCGTCACCGGCTCGAAAACCCGGGCAGGGTGCCGCTCGAAATCATCGAAATTCAGTCGGGTACCTATCTCGGCGAAGACGACATCGTGAGGTTTGACGACAACTACGGCCGCTGCCCGTAGGCAGCCCATGTACACCCTTTTTGCGTACAGGAAGGCAGAACGAGGTAAGGAAAATGCGCAAGTTTCAGGATCTGCTCGCGCGGATTTTCGATGTCGCTTTGGTATTGGCGGGTGCGACCGTGGCGTCGCGGATCCGTTTCGACTATCTCGGCCAGTCGGGTTTCTACTGGGCGCTGGTGATGTTTTCGGCTGCGTTCGCGCTCGCGATCTTCCCCGCGTTCGGGGTGTATGAATCATGGCGCGGTCGCTCGAAGCTCGGGCTCGCCGGGCAGGTGTCGCTCGCGTGGCTGATCGTGCAGGCCTGCGCGCTCGTGCTGATGTACTCGCTGCATCGCATCGATATCGTGTCGCGGCTGTGGTTCTCGTACTGGACCGCGACGACGGGCGGCCTGCTGATCGCGAATCGGGTGATCGCGCACGCGGTGCTCGCGCGGGCGCGCGGCGCGGGCATGAACCTGCATCAGGTCGCGATCGTCGGCAGCGGCTCGCAGTGCGATGCGATCCTGCGCCGCATCGAGTCGGCGCCGAGCGCGGGCTTTCGCGCGACCGCCGTCTACAACACGCGCCCGGACGACTCCGGCGTGACGAACCCGCGCGTGCCGGTGTTCGATCGCGTCGATCTGCTGGCCGACTACATCCGCACCAACGACGTGCACGAGCTATGGCTGATGCTGTCGCTGTCCGAGGAGCCGCTGATCTGCGCGCTGATCGACGAGTTCCGCGACGACCTCGTGAATATCCGCTTCATGCCGGACGTGCGCAGCCATTCGCTGTTCGAAGGCAGCGGCGTGGTCGATCTGCTCGGCGTGCCGGCGATCAATCTGGTCGCCTCGCCGCTGTCGGCCAACGCGATGCTGAAGAAGGAAATTTTCGACCGGCTGTTCGCGGCGACCGCGATCGTGGCCCTCGCGCCGCTGCTCGTTTGCATCGCGATCGCGGTGAAGCTCTCGTCGCGCGGACCGGTGCTGTTCAAACAGAAGCGCAAGGGCGCGGACGGCCGCGTGTTTACGATCTACAAGTTCCGCTCGATGCGCGTGCATACCGAAGCGAAGGGCACCTTGAGCCAGGCGACGCGCAACGACAAGCGCGTGACGAAAGTGGGCGCGTTTTTGCGCCGCACGAGCCTCGACGAGCTGCCGCAATTTTTCAACGTGTTGCGTGGCGACATGTCGGTCGTAGGACCGCGTCCCCATGCACTCGAGCACGACGACCTCTATCAGAAGGTGGTCGCGGGCTATATCAATCGCTACCGGATCAAACCGGGAATCACGGGCTGGGCGCAGATCAACGGCTTCCGTGGCGAAACCGACCGCATCGAGAAGATGGAGCGTCGCGTCGAACATGACCTGTACTACCTGGGTCACTGGTCGTTCGCACTCGATATGCGGATCATCGGCGCGACGATTGTCGCCGGACTGGTGCATCGAAACGCTTATTAGAAAGTCATAACAACGCCTCGGGGCGAAGGAGTAAAGATCATGAGCTCACTTGGTTTTCGCACAGGAAGTCTTGTGGTTTTCGCTAGTGCAGCAGTATTGCTTTCCGGATGCCAAATCGTGCCGGGACAACGGATGATCACGCCGGCCGGGATTCAGGACACGGGTGGCGAATTCAGTACCGAAGCTTCGCAGCAGAAGCAGATTCCGATCACCGATATCAATCTGGAACTGCTGAGGAAGATTGGTGCCGATCAGAAGGCTTCCCAACTTCCGCCGGAGACGGCGGGGCTGTTCGGCAAGCCGGCGCCGTACAAGCTGGGCCCCGGCGACGTGCTGCAGATCGTCGTGTGGGATCACCCGGAACTCGCGGCCGCTCTGGGCCAGCCGCCGAGCAATTCACGCCCTAGCGATGCGATGCCGGGCTTCCTGATCGATGAAACCGGCGACATCCAGTTTCCGTATGCGGGCACACTGCACGTCGTGGGCAAGACCGTCTCGCAGATCCAGCGCGAATTGAATCAGCGTTTGAGCAAGGTGTACCAGAAGCCTGAGATAACGGTGCGCGTCGCGTCGTTCCGTAACGCGACGGTCTATGTCGATGGCGAAGTGCGCACGCCGGGCACGCAATCGATCAACGACGTCCCGATGTCGCTGACGAACGCGATCGGCCTGGGCGGCGGCTTCACCACGACCGCGGATCGCAGCCGCGTCGATCTGATCCGCAACGGCACGACCTATAGGCTGAACATCGACGACCTCGTCAAACGCGGCCGCAATCCGTCGGAAATCTATCTGCAGCCGGGCGATACCGTGCGCGTGAACGCGCGCGAAGACAGCGGCGTCTACGTGATGGGCGAAGTCAACAAGCCGGCCACGGTGCTGCCGCTGCGCAACGGTTCGCTGACGCTGTCGCAGGCGATCTCCGACGGTGGCAGTTTCGACTCGAACACGGCCTCGGGGCAGCAACTGTTCGTGATCCGCAATTCGACCAGCGAGTCGCCGCAGATCTATCATCTCGATGCGACCTCGCCGGTGGCGATGCTGCTCGCGAACCAGTTCGAGCTGCAGCCGAAGGACATCGTGTACGTCGGCCAGGGCGGTCTCGTTCGCTTCAACCGCGTGCTGAACCTGCTGTTGCCGGCGATCAACGCGGCAGTGACGGGAGTCGTCGTGTCGAAGTGACGCAGGTGTGACGCGATATCTGAACCGGCAGGCCTTGTTGGGTGAAAAACATGGCAATCAATTACGAAAATCGCTACGCCGGCGTGTATGAACCGGGGCAGTTGCATCTGTCGGACTACGTGCGCACGGTCGTGCGCGGTTGGCGCACGATCCTCATCGTGACGCTGATCGCGCTCGCGCTCGGTAGCGCGTACGCGTTCCTCACGCCGCCGGTCTATCGTTCGGACGTGCTGTTTCACGTTCAGGACAGGACGGCGAACGCGGCGAACGTCAATGCGAACGGCCGGGATGCGGCATCGCCGCTTCCCGGCGCGTACGACTCGAAGCCGTCGACCGCGGCGCAGATCGAGCTTTTGAAGTCGCGTCTCGTCACCGAGGAAGCGGTCCGCGCGCTGCACCTCGACATCACGGCGAAGCCGCGTTATCTGCCGGTGATCGGCAGCAAGATCGCGGGACTCGTGAACGGGCACTGGTGGTTCCGGCTGCCGTCGTTCATCAACCTGCGCGGCTTCGCGTGGGGCAACGAGAGCATCGCGGTGTCGCGCTTCGACGTGTCGAAGGACCTGTATGGCGAGACCTTCACGCTGATTGCGGGCGCCGGCAACACCTTCATGCTGCGCGATCCTCACGGCAGCGCGATTCTGTCGGGGCGCGTCGGCGAGACCGTGCGGACCGACACCGCGGTCGGGCCGATCACGCTGCACGTCGACACACTGGTCGGCGCACCGGGCTCGCGTTTCGAACTGACGCGCGCTTCGACGCTCGGCACGGTGGAGCGTCTGGCGAAGACGATGGTCGTGCAGGAGACGGCCGAGGACTCCGGCGTGATCCGCGTGAGCCTCGAAGGCGCCGACCCGGCGCTGACCGCGGCGACCGTCAACAACGTGGCGCGCCAGTTCGTGCGCCAGGATCTGGCGAGCCGTTCGAGCGAGTCCGATCACACGCTCGCGTATCTCGAGCAGCAACTGCCCGCCGCGCGCAAGGCGCTCGACGATGCGGAAGAGCGCTACGGCAAGTTCCGCAATACCCATGGCACCGTCGATCTCGGCGAGGAAAGCAGGCTGCTGCTGCAGCAGATCGTCGACAACAAGACGAAGCTGCTCGATTTGCAGCAGCAGCGCGCGGAGCTATTGCAGAAGTTCACGCCGAACCATCCGACGGTCGCCGCGCTCGATGCGCAGATCGCCGCATTGCAGGGCGCGCAGAGCACGATGAACCGCAGCGTCTCGACGATGCCCGACACCGAGCAGACCGCGTTGCGTCTGCAGCGCGACGTGCACGTGAACACCGATCTGTACACGAACCTGCTCAACAGCGTGCAGCGGCTGCGGGTGGCGCAGGCCGGGCAGGTGGGCGGCGTGCGCGTGGTGGACTTCGCCGAAACGCCCGACGATCCGGTGCGGCCGAAGCGGATGCTGGTGATTTTGATGTCGCTCGGCGGCGGCCTCGTGCTCGGCTTGCTGCTGGTGTTCCTGAAGCGCGCGATGCGCGGCGGCGTGGAACGCCCGGACGAACTCGAGGGGATGCTCGGCGTGCCGGTATTCGCGGTGGTGCCGCGCAGCCAGACGCAATTGCGCCTGCAGGAAAAGGTGTCGCTGCGCCTGCGCGGGCAGCATGTGCTCGCGCAGCAGGCGCCCGAGGACCTCGCGGTGGAAGGCGTGCGCAATCTGCGCACGTCGCTGCAGTTGTCGCTCGATCATGCGGCCAATAACGTCGTGATGATCACCGGCTCGCGGCCCGATGCGGGCAAGTCGTTCCTGTCGGTGAATCTGGCGACGCTGGTCGCGTCGGCGAACAAGCGCGTGCTGATCATCGACGGCGACATGCGGCGCGGCGACGTGCATTCGCATTTCGGCGTCAGCCATCGGCCGGGACTGTCCGACGTGCTGTGCGGCGGCGATCTCAATGCGATGATCCAGCGCGACGTGCTGCCCGGCCTCGACGTGCTCGCGAAAGGCACGCTGCCATCGCACCCGGCCGAGCTGTTGATGAGCCGACGCTTCGAGGCGATGCTCGAGCTGCTGAAGCCGCAATACGACGTCGTGATCATCGATACGCCGCCGGTGCTCGCCGTGACCGATTCGACACTGATCGGCAAATACGCGGCGACGTCGCTGCTCGTCGTGCGGCATGGGCGTCAGCCGCTGCACGAGATCATCGAAACCGCCAAACGCCTGCGTAACGGTGGCGTCGGCTTGCGCGGCGTGCTGCTCACCGACGTGCCGCAGGAAGCCGCGTTCCTCGGCTCGGGGTATCAGGGCGGCTATTACGGCTACGACAGCATCGCCGGCTGACACGGCCGACCGCGCGGCGCATCTCTCGGGGCGCCGTGCGGGCGGGCGTGATTGGCGGCATCTTTGTGCCGCCATCTCGCGGGATCCCTTGCAATCCTTAGCTTAGTGGTGGCGCAGCAGATCGCGCAATGCGCGCGATTCTTCCGCCGTCGGCTGCATGGTCTGCCACGCCGACTCGTTCGCCGCGAGCGCGGCGAGCCGCTGCGCGGCCTTGCTGCTCGAATCGATCCGCAACGCTTCGTTGGCGTTGCGCGACGCGCACTCCCAATGTCCGACGTTGCCGCAACCGCGCGCGAGACTCAGCAACGCGTCGCGCTGCTGCTCTAGCGTGCTCACCTGGGCGCGCATGCGGCGCGCGTCGCGATTATTGGGCTGCGCGGTGATGGCCGCCGCGATGCGCACTTTGGTCGCCGACAGATTGCCTCGTTGCAGGTAGCCGCGCGCGGCGATCAGATTGCGCTCTGCATCGGCGCGCTGTTTGTCGGCTAGCGTGAGCGGGGCGGCCATCGTGTCGGTGTTGCTGCTGGGGTTAGTGTTGATCGACGCGACCGCCGTACCGCGCGGCGTGGGCGCGGCGACGGCCGCGCTCGATTTCGGCGTTGGTGCTGCGGTGGGTGCGGTCGTGACGACGAGTGGAGACGATGGCACGACGGGCGGCGTGGTCGCAACGACTGGCGTTGACGGTCGCGCTGGGACGGGTGCGGTCGCGACTACGGGTGGTGATGAGCGCGCTACGGTGGGCGTGGTCGCCTCGACGGGCGGTGACGAGCGCGTCACGGTGGGTGGTGAGGATGGCGCGACGGTCGGCGCGGTCGCCACGACGGGCGGTGACGAACGCGTCACGGTAGGCGCGGACGCGACGACGGGCGGTGCCGATCGCGCTACGGTGTGCGCGGACGCCGCGACGGGCGGCGCCGATCGCGTCACGGTAAGCGGGGACGCGACGACGGTCGGTGCCGTGCGCGCCACTGTTGGCGGGGTCGCCATGACGGGCGGTGGGGATGGCGCGACGGTCGGCGTGGTCGCCACGACGGTCGGCGTCGATCGCGTCACGGTAGGCGCGGTCGTCACGGCGGGCGGTGAGGATGGCGCGGCGGTCGGCGTGGTCGCCACAACGGTCGGCGACGACCGCGTCATGGTTGGCGCGGTCGCTATGACGGGCGGTGAGGTTGCTGCGACGGTCGGCGCCGTCGCAACGATGGGCGACGAGGATGGCGCCACGTTCGGCGCCGCCGCCACGACTGGCGTTGACGAGCGCGTTACGGTAGGCCCGTTCGAAACGACGGACGATGCCGAAGGCGCCACGGCAGGCGCGGTCGCCACGACCTGTGGCGCCGATGGCGCGACAGGCGCCCGCACGTTCGCCGGTTGCTGCCGCGCGACGACAACAGGACGCGGCGCTTGCGCGACCATCGACGCGGGCTGCGGCGCCACGGGCGTCGGCGCCGCGGCAACCGGCGGCGCCGCATTCTGCGCAACGTCCTGCGCAGGGACTTGCCTAGGGTTGTCCGGGTGCACCGTGCCGAAGACCGTCACCGGCGTGTCGACGTTCGCATCGTCGTCGAGAAGAGCGAAGCCGATATACACCGCGCCGAGCGTCGCGAGCGCGGCCGCGGTTAGCGCGAGCGGGTGCCGCCGTCGACGCCCGCCCGGCTCGAACGTGGCCTCGTCGAGCAGTTCGTAGGGGCTCATCTTCGTTTGCGCAGAGCGTCGCGACGCACGGTCCGCGGGCAAGCTCGCGGCCGCTGGCAGCGGGTCGAGTTGCGCGCGCGATGTGCTCAGCGCCCGGGATCGCGCGGCGCGCTCGCCGGGCTTGTCGTCGGTATCGAACGAATCGATCGGTAGCGCATGGCATGCGGGACACGGCGAAAAACGGCCCGGCAGCGGCACGCCGCAGTATGCGCAGTGATGGAAAAACGGCTGGTCGGAAGTCGAGTCGCGCGGCATGGCCGTGTCGCTCCACTGGCGCCGAAGGCCGGCGCCATCAAAAAGAATGAATGCGACGACGCTCGCAGGCGGCGTCGGCCGAACTACTGGACGACGTAACCGCGCGCCTGCATGCACGCGCCGTAGGCGGCCCAATAGCGGGTCATCGGAGGCTCGGGCGCGGGCAGCGGCGGCAGCTTCACGTTCGACGCCGCGTTGGCCTGCGTCGAAGCGGCCGCTCCGTCCGATGCGCCGGCTACCGACGTTGCGCCCGGTGCCGCCGCCGATGCGTTCGGCGGTGCATTCGCCGCCGCGGTGGCCGGCGCGCCAGGCGCGCTGGCGCCGGCCGCGGCTTCGTTCACGGGTTTCGTCGACGATGCGCCGCCAGGCGCTTGCGCGCCGGCGAGCGGCGCGCTCGCGGCTTCGGGCGCGCTCGCGTTCCACGGCAGCGGCGTGGCCGAGAAGGAACTGGGGGGAAGCGGGGGTTTCGACGGTACGCCGGTCGACGCACCTTTGGCCGCCGGCGGATGACGCGGCGGAATCTGCGACTCGTGGGCCATGTTGACCCCGGTCACGCGGTTCGCCTCGGCGTAGCACATCGCGTTATCGATGCTGCGCTCGTAAGGGCTCTGACTTCGGATCGGATAGGTGACTGGCCGCCACGCGAACGCGGCTGTGCTCGTCACCAATAGCGTCAGTACGGTATATGTTTTAAATGCCATCGCAGTCACTCCCGCAGCGATGTCTCGCCTTTTTGTGTTTGATTTCGTGTCGTTTCGAGCTTGTTGTTGATGCCTGGCGCTCGTGTTTCTGTCGCGGCCTGCCGATAGGCCGTGGCGTTGCGGTGCTCGTGCCACGGCTCCCCGGAAGGGCACGTCGCGAATGCCGCTTTAACGAGCGTAGCACCGCGGCTTGGCCGCGCGATGCATCGAATAGCGCGCGAAAACGCCATCGTGCAGTGCAATCAGGACACAATCGGCGAAGCGGCGTTGCAGATCGGGACAATCCCTGGTCGCCACGAAGGATCGTCAGGAGTCGAAGATGAAGAACCTATCGTATCGCTATCGACCGCTTTGCGCTGCGCTTTGTTGGTCGATGCTGTCGCTCGCGGCGCCGCTCGCGAGCGGCGCGAGCGACGCCAACATGAGCGCGGAGACGGCGGGCGAGCGGGCGAATTTCGCGCAGGCGTTTTGCGGCGCGTCGCCCGAGCGGATCGGCGCCTATAAGGAGCGGCTCCGAAAGGTGCTGACCGGAGCGACCGATTTCGATCAGCGCTGGGACGCGGGCTGGCATCGCGGCGACGACACCAATAGCCAGATGAACGCACTGCGCGAGCGAGATCCGAAGGAATTCGCAGCGCGCATCAAGCTCAATTGCGAACGGCTCAAGTGGATGGCAGGTAATGCGTTGCGCCCGCCTGCGCAGAAGTGAGTCGAACCGGATGAGCCGGTCGGTGTCGCGGGCCGTACGGGCCTTGCGACCTTATGCTCGACCGGACGGGGGTTTTCCCTGGAAATAGGAGATCCGACGGGATGGAGTACGGTGCGCGGTTGTTGTTTGTCTGCGATACCGCCCCTTCTCGCTGCGGCGATAGGCCACGAACCTCGCTGCAAGTATTTGTTTTTGCTCGGGTTCGCAGGTCACGCGCATGACTGCGCCGATGCGCCCGCACCCCGCCGGTCGGGCAAAACCCCGCCCGCGGTGTCGCTCCTCCGCACTTCTTGAATTTGTCACTACCCGTCCATATAATTAGCACTCGCTGCACGAGAGTGCTAACAACATCTCCGGTTGGCTCGTCCAGCCGGGTTTTCTCAGCGTTCTTCAGTCTCAATCAGAGAGGAGTATGTATGAACCTTCGTCCTTTGCATGATCGCGTGATCGTCAAGCGTCTGGATCAGGAAACCAAGACCGCGTCGGGCATCGTGATCCCCGAAGCCGCAGCGGAAAAGCCGGATCAAGGTGAAATCCTCGCAGTCGGCCCGGGCAAGCGCGACGACAAGGGCGCAGCGATCGCCCTCGACGTGAAGGTCGGCGACCGCGTCCTGTTCGGCAAGTACGCAGGCCAGACCGTCAAGGTCGACGGCAACGAACTGCTTGTGATGCGCGAAGAAGACATCATGGCCGTGGTGCAGAAGTAAGCGCAACGTCGCTACTTCCCCGGTTATATCCAAAGTATTCAAGGAGTTAGAAGATGGCAGCTAAAGACGTCGTATTCGGTGATTCCGCCCGTGCCAAGATGGTCGAAGGCGTGAACATTCTCGCCAACGCCGTGAAGGTCACGCTGGGTCCGAAGGGCCGCAACGTGGTCCTCGAGCGCAGCTTCGGCGGCCCGACGGTCACCAAGGACGGTGTGTCGGTCGCAAAAGAGATCGAACTGAAAGACAAGCTCCAGAACATGGGCGCGCAAATGGTCAAGGAAGTCGCTTCCAAGACCAGCGACAACGCAGGCGACGGCACGACGACCGCTACGGTTCTCGCGCAATCGATCGTCCGCGAAGGCATGAAGTACGTCGCATCGGGCATGAACCCGATGGACCTGAAGCGCGGCATCGACAAGGCTGTTGCAGCCGCAATCGAAGAACTGCGCAAGATCAGCAAGCCGTGCACGACCAACAAGGAAATCGCCCAGGTTGGCGCGATCTCGGCGAACAGCGATTCGTCGATCGGCGAGCGCATCGCTGAGGCAATGGACAAGGTCGGCAAGGAAGGCGTGATCACCGTCGAAGACGGCAAGTCGCTGCAAGACGAACTTGACGTCGTCGAAGGTATGCAATTCGACCGCGGCTACCTGTCGCCGTACTTCATCAACAACCCGGACAAGCAAGTTGCCGTGCTCGACAACCCGTTCGTGCTGCTGCACGACAAGAAGGTGTCGAACATCCGTGATCTGCTGCCGGTTCTGGAACAAGTCGCGAAGGCTGGCCGTCCGCTGCTGATCATCGCTGAAGACGTCGAAGGCGAAGCGCTCGCAACGCTGGTGGTCAACAACATCCGCGGCATCCTGAAGACCGTTGCTGTCAAGGCGCCGGGCTTCGGCGATCGTCGTAAGGCGATGCTGGAAGACATCGCGATCCTGACCGGCGGTCAGGTCATCGCTGAAGAAACCGGCCTCACGCTCGAGAAGGCAACGCTGGCTGAACTGGGCCAGGCGAAGCGTATCGAAGTGGGCAAGGAAAACACCACGATCATCGACGGCGCTGGCGAAGCAGCGAACATCGAAGCTCGCGTCAAGCAAGTGCGCAAGCAGATCGAAGAAGCGACCTCGGACTACGACCGTGAAAAGCTGCAAGAACGCGTTGCCAAGCTGGCAGGCGGCGTTGCAGTGATCAAGGTCGGTGCTGCGACTGAAGTCGAAATGAAGGAAAAGAAGGCACGTGTCGAAGACGCACTGCACGCAACGCGCGCAGCTGTGGAAGAAGGCATCGTCGCTGGTGGCGGCGTCGCGCTGATCCGTGCACGTACGGCGATCGCTGGCCTGAAGGGCGCTAACGCCGATCAGGACGCAGGTATCAAGATCGTTCTGCGCGCAATGGAAGAGCCGCTGCGCCAGATCGTCACCAACGGTGGCGAAGAAGCGAGCGTCGTCGTGGCAGCGGTTGCTGCTGGCAAGGGCAACTACGGCTACAACGCAGCGACCGGCGAGTACGTCGACCTGGTTGACGCAGGTGTCGTGGACCCGACGAAGGTGACGCGCACGGCGCTGCAAAACGCAGCTTCGGTTGCTGGCCTGCTGCTGACGACCGACGCAGCTGTCTGCGAACTGCCGAAGGAAGATGCTCCGATGCCTGGCGGCATGCCCGGCGGCATGGGCGGCATGGGCATGGACATGTAATTCCGCTCGGGCCTCGTGGTCCGGTCGCGTGGTTGAATTGCCGCGCGTCTGGATCACGGACGAGGCCCGGTTGGAAGTCCATGAGGGGGAGTGCGCCGCGAGGCGTTTCCCCAAACGAAAAAACCCGCTCAGGCGGGTTTTTTCGTTTGGGCGTCGGGTTGATGTGGCGGCCGGTGAGCGCTTCGGGACGCCCCGAATCCGGATCAGGCGCCCGCGGCGTGAGCCGTACGCTGAGCCGATCCTCCGAGACACTTTTCGCGCAGGTAGTGGAAGATCTGCGCGACGCTTTGCGCGGGGCTCAGCGTTCCGGTGTCGACGTGCAGGTCGGGATCGATCGGTGCTTCATAGGGTGCCGATACGCCGGTGAACGAGCTGATCTCGCCTGACCTCGCCTTCGCGTAAAGACCTTTGGGATCGCGGCTCGCGCAGGTGGCGAGCGAGGCGGAGACGTAGGTTTCGACGAACTTGTCTGCTCCGATGATCTCGCGCGCCATTGCGCGGTCTTCGCGTAGCGGTGAAATCAGCGCGGTGATCACGATCAAACCCGCGTCGTTCATCAACTGGGCGACGTGCGCGACGCGGCGGATGTTTTCGCGCCGGTCGTCGCGCTCGAAGCCCAGATCGCTCGCCAGACCTTGGCGGATGTTGTCGCCGTCGAGCACATAGCAGGCATGACCGAGCGCGATCAGCCGCTCCTCGAGCGCGAACGCCAGTGTCGATTTACCGGCGCCGGACAGGCCGGTCAGCCAGATCGTGGCGGGCGTCTGATCGAATATGCGCAGGCGGTCCTGCGCCGCGATTTTGCCGGGGAAGCGTTGCACGAAGCTGGGCGGCTCTTTCATGTAAAAGTTCTCCTGACTCCTCTGGCTCACTCGCAGTGCCAGCCTTGTCGCCACGTGCCAGCGTTGTGCGGGCGTTCCGTGGAATCCGCGATCGATTACCGATGAATGACCAGGTCAGTGCCGCGCTTCCCCGGGCGCTGCGCCCTTGCCTTGCGCGGGCGGGGTTTCGTCGTCGTCGCTGCTGCGTGCCCAGAAGAACCGATCGGGCATGTACGCCCCCATGCCGGGTCGGAACGCATTGCGCACCGCCTGATACAGATACTCCTGGCTTTCGCGCACCGCTTCCGCGGGCTCCTGGCCGTTGGCGAGCAGCGCGGCGATCGCTGCGCCGAGCGTATCGGTCAGGCCTGTCAGCCGATGGGGCGCGCGGTCCCACATATCCTGACGCAACTGGCCGTCCTCGCTGAAGAGCGTGTTGACGAGCCGGTGCGTGCCGGTTTCCGTCGACAGAATGTATTCGCAGCCCTGCGACAGCAGGTGCGAGATCGCGGCGTCGAGGCTCGGCGCCTCGGCGTCGCCGTCGGGCTGCGCAAGCGCGAGCAGCGTCGACGCGTCGGCGACCAGCAGTGTGGTTTGCGGTGCGAGCAGATCGGCGATGGCTTCGCGCAGTTCGTCGGCGGCGAGCACGTGTTCGTCGTCGAGCGTGAAGTCCGGGGCGAGGATCAGCGGGACATCGTCGTAGTCGGCCACCACTTCCGCGATCGCGCTGACCACTTCGGCGCGCGTGCACGCGCCGACCTTGAAGGCGGCGATCGGCATGTCCTCGAGCAGCATGCGCGCCTGCGTCGCGACGATGTCCGGGTCAAGGCCCGTCACTTCATCGCAGCTCGCCGAGTCGCGCACGGTGTAGCCCGTGAGCACGGAGACGCCGTGGCAGCCCATGCTGGCAAGTGTCATCAGGTCCGCCTGCAGGCCGGAGCCGCCAGTGGGATCGGAGAGGCCGAAGGTGAGGACGATCGGAGGCGTGTCGCTGGGCATGAAAATGGATGAGAAAAGCAGGATTTCGGCGCACAGTGCGCAAGTGGCTCAATTATGCGGCCTAAACCGTTGACAGGGCGTTTTTTCGCGCAGCTTGCCCGAGGGCCCACTCTACGGTGCCGCTGGCACCCGCCCAACGCGTGGCAAGACGCCGCAAGCGGCGCCGGCACGGCGCGTGGGCGCCCCGCCGAAGGCCGGTCCACGCTACGATTGCGCGTTTTCGATTGCTAGGCATGGGGGCGGCAACACGGTACCATCATGGCTCCCGTTTCCACGGACTCAACGACGCGACAAAAGAATGGAATATCAAAGCTGGATGTGCCTGATTTGCGGCTGGATTTACGACGAAGAGGCCGGCTTGCCCGACGAAGGCATTGCGCCGGGCACGCGCTGGGAAGACGTGCCCATCAACTGGACGTGTCCTGAGTGCGGAGCGCGCAAGGAAGACTTCGAAATGGTCCAGATCTGAAGCACGGCAACCCGCCGCAAGCTTCGGCCTCCAAACGGGGTCCCGAGGTTCGGTCCCCAACCTGAACCCTGAGCTTCAATCCCGAAGGTGAGCGGTGTCTCCACCGCACAATTGCTGCAATCGCTTGATGCGTCCGGCGCGCCCGGCGCCTGTCAGAGCGCGCTGGCGCGGAACATCGCCGGACGCGTCGTGTCGCAACGGTAGTCTGTCATTGTCCTGTCGCCGGTTCGCGCGGTGGCCGCTCACTCGGCACGCGGCGCGAAGCGACGGCGCCGTCAGCTTCGTGTCGCCTGCCCATGACTCTTCGATCCGCTGCACCCGTTTCCATCGATGCACTGCCGAATCCGCGCGGCGGCGCTGTCCGCTCCGCGGAACTTGCGCTCGCCGAGGCGTCGCTCGCGTTTGAGCAGCGCCACGAGAGCGGCGCCGCGCTGCTGCGCGCGTCGCATGCATTGCGCACGGCGGGCTGGCTCAGCGCGCAGCGTTTCGCCGACGCGCTGGTGCGCCTCTCGCCGCTCGCGAGCGACGAGTCGGCCGAAGCGCAAAGCGCCCGGCCGGTGTTCGGCGCGGCGCTGCGGGACTTCCGCGCGGCGCTCGAACGTCACAATCTGCGTGAGCTCAGCTGCTCGCCGACGCTGTTCAACCACTACCGCGAGTTGTGCGCGCAACTCGTCGAACCCACGCCGGGCGCCGCCGTCGCGTTCGAAGACCTCGCGCTGTGCGCGCGGCCGGTGCCGCCCGCGTCGCTGCACGCGCAATCCGCCGACCAGCTGGCGCATCTGCGGGCACGCTACGAGCGCGCTCTGCTGCCGGTGCTGCGCTCGCAGGCCGACACGGGTAGCGCGGTGGCGCTTGCGGTCACGAACGCCGCGCTCGACGAGCTCGACGCCGTCTTCGCCGAACTCGCCGGCCCCGATCCCTACGACTTCTGGCGGCTCGCGCGCGCCTGCGCCAAGGCGCTGCGCGCGCGCGGCCATGCAATTCGCGATATCGACGCACGGCGCTTCTACGCGCGCTGCAACCTGGCGCTCGCCGATCACGCGCGCGGCATCGAGCGGGCGCCGCGTTCGCTGGTGCGCGCCACGCTCGCGCTGCTGTGGCGCGACTACGCGCTGTTCGGCGCGGCCGCGCAAGACGCCGACCAGGTCGAGGTGCTGCACGATTACGGCTTGACCGTCGACTGGCACGTCGCCGGCACGCAGTCGTCGGAAGCGCTGTGGGAGGCGCGCGCGCTCGAAGCGCAGTCGCTGCCGCACACGCGTGATCTCGGCGCGCTGAGCGTCAACGCGAACGCATACGAAGATTTCCTGCAGACCGCCGAAGCGTCGATCGAGGCGCTCGCCGCCCATGCCCGCGCGGCCGATCAGCCGGAGAAAGCCGACCCGAGTGAAGCGCTGCAGGCGGGCGACGCCGCCTACCGGCTCGGCTCGGCCGCCTGCGCGCTCGGCCTTGGTCACGTGGCCCTGCTCGCCGATGCGCTCGGGCTCGCATGGCGACGTCGTGCGCATGCGGCGGTCGCGACGCCGGCGGTGCGCGTACACGTGATCGTCGGCGCGCCGGCGGCCGACACGCTCGAACAGGCCGCCGAGGCGTTGCGCGCGTCGCTGCACAAGGTCGCCGCGGGTGTTGGGCCGGCCGGGGGCAGCTCCACGCAGGCGGCGCTCGCCGCGCTCACGCGCGCAATCGAGCAGGGCGGCGCGTGAAGCGCAAGCAAACTTGAACCAAACGCGCGACGTGGCGCGCGAATTGCGTCGGCTACGTCTCGACCGACGCGTGCCGAATCCGCTGAAACCCATTGTGACAAGTCACAATTGCGCTACTACGCGACGCGCGTCAAACCTGCCGTTCTACGCGGTGTTTCGGCGCCTGATCGCGGCATGGCGCAAGTCGCGCGCGTGATAGAGTGGAACTTGATCCGGCGTCGATGACGCCGCACGTAGCGTGCAACCCAACGCGTTGCCATGCTCAAAGCAGCCCGCCATCGCGCATCGTCTTTGCTAAAATCCGAACTATGTCCAAGAGTACCGATCGCATCAATCTGACCAACCAGTTCCTGATCGCCATGCCGAACATGGCCGATCCGACGTTTTCAGGAACGGTGGTCTACCTTTGCGATCACAGTGAGCGCGGCGCGCTCGGCCTCGTGATCAACCGGCCGACCGATATCGACCTGGAAGCGCTCTTCAATCGCATCGATCTGAAGCTCGAGATCGAACCTCTTCTCCATGTTCCCGTGTATTTCGGCGGCCCGGTGCAAACCGAGCGCGGCTTCGTGCTGCACGATCCGAAAGGCGGCAGCGCGTACACGTCGTCGATGTCGGTGCCGGGCGGGCTCGAAATGACCACGTCGAAAGACGTGCTCGAGGCCGTTGCGAGCGGCAACGGTCCCGAGCGTTTTCTGCTGACGCTCGGCCACGCCGGCTGGGGCGCCGGTCAGCTCGAAGACGAAATCTCGAAGAACGGCTGGCTGACGGTCGAGGCCGATCCGAAGATCGTCTTCGACGTGCCGGCCGAAGATCGTCTCGAAGCGGCGCTCGCGCTGCTCGGCGTGTCGCTGTCGATGCTGTCGGGCGAGGCCGGGCACGCATGAGGGGCCGCGCATGAATCTGCCGGCCGGACGTGAGGCGACGCTGCTTGCGTTCGACTACGGCGTGAAACGCATCGGCGTGGCGGTCGGCAATTCGCTGACGCGCCGCGCGCGGCCGCTCGTCGTCGTGCAGAACCGCAGCAAGGATTACCGTTTCGAGGCGCTCGGCAAGCTGATTGCCGAATGGAAGCCCGATGCGCTGGTGGTCGGCCTGCCGATGCACCCCGACGGCACGCCGCACGAACGCACCCAACTCGCGAAGCGCTTTGGCAACCAGCTGAACGGCCGCTTCAATCTGCCGGTCACGTGGGTCGACGAGCGCTATTCGTCGGTCGAGGCCGAGGCGGAAATCCGCGCCGGCAACGCCCGCGCCGACATGCTCGATGCCGAAGCCGCGAGCATCATCCTCCAGCAATATCTTGACGGACTTTCCGACGATCATGAGTTCCATTGACGCCGAAGCGCTGTATCGCGCGTTGCTCGACCAGATTCGCGCGGCCTATGGCGACCAGCTCGCCGCAGCGCACGACGGCGCCCAGGCGGCGGTGCTAGCGGGTATCCATAGCGGCGGCGCATGGCTCGCCGAGCGGCTCGCGCGCGACCTGCACCTGGCGAGCTTCGGCGTGGTGAATGTCGCGCTGCATCGCGACGACTACGCGAAGAAAGGGCTGCACTCGCAGGCGAGCCCGACCTCGCTGCCGTTCGCGGTGGATGGCAGCCGCATCGTGCTGGTCGACGACGTGCTGTACACGGGCCGCACGATTCGCGCGGCGGTAAACGAGCTGTATGACTATGGCCGGCCGGCATCAGTCGAACTCGCGGTGCTCGCCGATCGCGGCGGACGCGAGTTGCCGGTGGCGGCGCGCTTCGTCGGCGGCGTGGTCGACGTGCCGGCCGACGCGACGCTCGTGCTGGCCCACGAAGACGACGGCGCGGGCGGCCAGCGGTTCTCTTTTCACACTGAAGCACGCGTCGATTGAAACTCGCGCGAGCGACGCGCCGACCTCGATCACGTTGACGCCCGTATTTGAAGCAGGTACATCATGAACACCGCCACCCAGGCTCCGCAAGATTCCTCCGCTAGCGCATCCGAGCGCTTCCGCTACGGCTTCCTGAAGGGCAACCCGCAGCTCACGAAGAACGGCGAGCTCAAGCATCTGCTGTCGATCGAGGGCTTGCCGAAGGCCATCGTCAATCACATTCTCGAGACCGCCGACCAGTTCGTCAGCGTGACCGATCGCGAAGTGAAGAAGGTACCGCTGCTGCGCGGCAAGTCGGTGTTCAACCTGTTCTTCGAGAACTCCACGCGCACCCGTACCACGTTCGAGATCGCGGCCACGCGGCTGTCGGCCGACGTGCTGAATCTGAACATCAACGCGTCGTCGACGAGCAAGGGCGAATCGCTGCTCGACACGATCAACAACCTGTCGGCGATGCACGCCGATCTGTTCGTCGTGCGTCATGCGTCGAGCGGCGCGCCGTTCCTGATCGCGCAGCACTGCGCGCCGCACGTGCACGTGATCAACGCCGGCGACGGCCGTCACGCGCACCCGACGCAGGGTCTGCTCGATATGTACACGATCCGCCACTACAAGAAAGACTTCACGAAGCTGCGCGTGGCGATCGTCGGCGACATCCTGCATTCGCGCGTCGCGCGCTCGGACATTCATGCGCTGACCACGCTCGGCGTGCCCGAAGTGCGCGCGATCGGTCCGCGCACGCTGCTGCCGGGCGGCCTCGAACAGATGGGCGTGCGCGTGTTCCACAACCTCGACGAAGGGCTGAAGGATGTCGACGTGATCATCATGCTGCGCCTGCAGAACGAACGCATGAGCGGCGCGTTGCTGCCGTCGTCGCAGGAGTACTTCAAGAGCTGGGGGCTGACGCCCGAGCGACTCGCGCTCGCCGCCCCCGATGCGATCGTGATGCATCCCGGTCCGATGAACCGCGGCGTCGAGATCGACTCGCAGGTCGCGGACGGCCCGCAATCGGTGATCCTGAATCAGGTGACGTTCGGTATCGCGGTGCGCATGGCGGTGATGGGGATCGTCGCGGGCAATAACGACTGAGCGACGACTGACCGGGAAGCCGAACGATAGGCTGAACCACAGGGCTGAACCACAGGTTTAACAAAGGCAGCGCATGAAGATTCATATTCAAGGCGGCACGCTGATCGATCCGGCAGCGGGCACCGAACAGCAGCAGGACATTTTTATCGAGGCGGGCAAGATCGCCGCTCTCGGCCAGGCGCCGGCCGGCTTCCAGGCGGAGCGCACGATCGACGCCCACGGTCTGTCGATCGCGCCGGGTCTCGTCGACCTGTGCGCGCGTTTGCGCGAGCCGGGCTACGAGCACAAGGCGACGCTCGGCTCGGAAATGGCCGCGGCGCTCGCGGGCGGCGTGACGAGCCTCGTATGTCCGCCGGACACCGATCCGACGCTCGACGAGCCGGGCCTCGTCGAAATGCTGAAGTTCCGCGCGCGCAATCTGAACAAGGCGCACGTGTATCCGCTCGGTGCGCTGACGGTCGGTCTGAAGGGGCAAGTCATCACCGAGATGGTCCAGCTGACCGAGGCGGGCTGCGTCGGCTTCTCGCAGGCCGACACGCCGATCGTCGATACCCAGGTGCTGATGCGCGCGCTGCAATACGCGAAGACCTATGGCTTCACCGTGTGGCTGCGTCCCGTCGATGCGTACCTCGGCAAGGGCGGCGTCGCCGCGAGCGGCGCGCTGGCGTCGCGGCTCGGTCTGTCGGGCGTGCCGGTGTCGGCCGAAACGATCGCGCTGCATACGATCTTCGAACTCGTGCGCGTGACCGGCGCGCGTGTGCATGTGTCGCATGTGTCGTCGGCGGCGGGCGTCGCGCTCGTGCGCGCGGCGAAGGCCGAAGGCCTGCCGGTGTCGTGCGACGTCACGGTCAACCACGTGCATCTGATCGACCTCGACATCGGCTATTTCGACGCGCAGTTCAGGCTCGATCCGCCACTGCGTCAACAGCGCGATCGCGAAGCGATCCGCGCAGGCCTCGTCGACGGCACGATCGACGCGATCTGCTCGGCGCACACGCCGGTCGACGACGACGAAAAGCTGCTGCCGTTCGCCGAAGCGACGCCCGGCGCAACCGGCCTCGAACTGTTCCTGTCGCTGACGGTCAAGTGGGCCGACGAAGCGGGCGTGCCGCTCGCGAGCGCGCTCAATCGCATCACCGCGGCGCCGGCGCAGGTGCTCAGCCTCGAAGCGGCTGGCCGCATCGCGGTCGGCGCGGTGGCCGACCTCTGCGTGTTCGACCGTCATGCTCACTGGCGCGTCGAGCCGCGCGCGCTGAAGAGCCAGGGGCACAACACGCCGTTCCTCGGCTACGAGCTGCCGGCGCAGGTGCGCGCGACCGTCGTGTCCGGTCAGCTCGCGTACGAACAGCGCTGAGCGGGTATCGTCTCGGTCCAGTCAAGGAAAGCTCCGGCCATGAAGCTCGCGTTACGCAAGATCCGTCTCATCACGCATCTGCTGCACGGCATGTGGACCGTCGCGACGCGCTTTCCGAACGCGAGCGCCGAGCGGCGACACGCGCTCAATCGCGCGTGGTCGTTGAAGATGCTGCGGCTGTGCGGCATGCGCCTCGTCGTGCATAACGATGCGGTGCGGCTCGATCGTGGCGCGCTCGTCGTCGCCAATCACGTCTCGTGGATCGACATCTACGTGATCAACGCGTGGCGGCCGACGCCGTTCGTGTCGAAGGCGGAGATCCGGCAATGGCCAGTGGTCGGCTGGCTCGCGCAGCAGCTCGATACGGTGTTCATCCAGCGCGAGAAGCGCAGCGACGCGAAGCGGATCATGCACGAACTCGCCGATCGGCTCAGTGCGGGTGAACTGATGTGCGTGTTCCCCGAAGGCACGACGTCGAACGGGCTCGAGTTGCTGCCCTTTCACGCGAACATGTTCCAGGCGGCGGTGTCGGCCGGTGTGCCGGTGCAGCCGCTGTGCATCATGTACGAGGATGCGCAGGGCCGGCAGTCGACCGCACCCGCGTATATCGACGATGTGTCATTGTCCGACTCGCTCGACATGCTGTTGCGTGGCGGTCCGCTAACCGCTCACGTCTATGTCGGCGCACCGCTCGCCCCGAACGCCGACCGGCGGGTGCTCGCGGCGCAGGCTCAGAACGTGGTGGCGAACGCGTTGCGGGACATGCAGGCCGGCAACGCAGTGGCGGGGACAGTCGCGCAAGAGGGCGACGTGGCAACTGCCGCGCCGTCGTGCGACGCCGCCGAGACGCCGGAAACGCTGATCGAGCCCGTCGATCAGCCGCGCCGCTCGGCCTGAGCGGCGGTGCTGCCGGGCAGCGTCGCCGCCTTCTGTTCAATTGCCCCCGCGCGGCACGCCGCACGAATCGCAATCGACCTGCGTCAACGTACGCTCTGACGGATTTTGTGCGAGCCGTACCGCCGACAACTTCTGCCCCCACACGCAACCCGAATCGAGGCCGATCAGGTTATCGCGCAGCATCAGGCCCAGCGCGGCCCAATGACCGAACACGACGGTCACGTCGGCGGTCTGGCGCGACGGCACGTCGAACCATGGCATGCAACCGCTCGGCGTGGATGCGAGCGTGCCGCTGCTGCTGAAATCCATCACCCCATCGGCGCTGCAAAAGCGCATGCGTGTCAACGCGCTGCACGTCACGCGCAGACGCTCGATTCCCTTCAGGCCCGGCTTCCAGCGGTTCGGCTCGTTGCCGTACAGGCCGGCAAGCGTTTCTTTCCAGTTCGGCGCACGCAGCGCGCGCTGCAATTCGTCGGCGAGTTCCAGCGTCAGCGTCGTATCCCATTGCGGCAGCACGCCCGCATGCACCATCAGCATGCCGTTGTCGAAATGCGCGAGCGGCCGGTGGCGAATCCACTCCAGCAGATCGGCAGCATCGGGCGCGGCGAGGATGTCTTCGATCGTGTCGCCTTTCTTCGACTTGCGAATCCCCGCCGACACCGACAGCAGATGCAGATCGTGATTGCCGAGCACCGGCACCGCGCGCTCGCCGAACGCGATGACGTCCCGCAAAGTGTCGAGCGAGTCGGGACCGCGGTTGATCAGATCGCCGGCGAACCACAGCGGTGTGCCGTCCGGCGGCGCGGCTTTGGCGAGCAGTTGCTGAAACGGCGCGCGGCAGCCTTGCAGATCGCCGAAAGCAAGGGGAACGAGGGGAGCGGACGTACTGGAAGCGTTGTGGGGTGTCATCGAGGAAATCAGGTCGATTCGATACGCGCGGTGTTGCACGACGCGTGCCACGGCAGAGCAGCAAGCTAGCGTGACATAATAGCCGGTTTGGGGTTCGGATATTGCGCGATCACGTTGTGGGACGCGGACAACCTCGCATGGACCGCGTGCGCTATTCCAATACAACAACAGGATGACTCTCTCGTGAACGAAGCCAGCATGTCGTCTCCCGTCGCGAAGCAATTGTTTCGCACGCTCGTCACCGGTGCGAACGGTTTTACCGGCCGCTATCTGGTCGAGAAGTTGAGCGGGCGTGGGCACACCGTGATCGAAGCGGTGTGGGGCGGGTGAGCCTGACACGCAGGGCACAGCACACGCCGCGGCGGCGTCCGGTCGACTGGATACGATCCATTAACGGTGTCGAGCGCGACATGTCATGGCGTTTCTGTGCTCGGTTCGTGTTAGCGACCGCATAAACAGTCACTAGGACAGCAAACGGCAGCCAGAATGGTGAGGCTGTTTCAAATGGTTGAATTCGAATTTTTGGCGTGGACAACCGTATAATCGGGTCATCATAAGAATAGCGTCCGAGCGTATGCTTGCGCACAAGCGAATGCAACGGATTGCTGCAGAATCGGAAACCATTACGCATCGTGAGAAGGTCGGCGAGTCGATTTCGGGCGCCGCTCACACCCACAAGGGAATTACATGATCCTCGTAACGGGCGGTGCCGGATTTATCGGCGCCAATTTCGTGCTCGACTGGCTGAATGCGTCGGACGAAGCGGTGCTCAACGTAGACAAACTGACCTACGCCGGCAACCTGGGCACGCTGAAGTCGCTACAGGGCAATTCCAAACACATTTTCGCGCGCGTCGACATCTGCGATCGCGCTGCGCTCGACGCGCTATTGGCCGAACACAAGCCGCGCGCCGTGCTGCATTTCGCGGCCGAGAGCCATGTGGATCGCTCGATTCACGGTCCGGCCGATTTCGTGCAGACCAACGTGGTCGGCACCTTCACGTTGCTCGATGCGACGCGCAGCTACTGGAACACGCTGGGTGAAGCGGAGCGCGCCGCATTCCGCTTCCTGCACGTGTCGACCGACGAAGTGTTCGGCTCGCTGTCCGCAACCGATCCGCAGTTCTCCGAAACGACGCCTTATGCGCCGAATAGCCCCTATTCGGCGACCAAGGCCGGCTCGGATCACCTCGTGCGTGCCTACCATCACACGTATGGCCTGCCGGTGCTGACCACCAACTGCTCGAACAACTACGGTCCGTACCAGTTCCCCGAAAAACTGATTCCGCTGATGATCGCCAACGCGCTCGGCGGCAAGCCGCTGCCGGTGTATGGCGACGGGCAGAACGTGCGCGACTGGCTGTACGTCGGCGACCATTGCAGCGCGATCCGCGAAGTGCTCGCGCGCGGCACGCCGGGCGAGACGTACAACGTCGGCGGCTGGAACGAGAAGAAGAATCTCGAGGTCGTGCACACGCTGTGCGACCTGCTCGACCAGCAGCGTCCGAAGGCGGCGGGCTCCTATCGCGACCAGATCACCTATGTGACGGATCGTCCGGGCCACGACCGCCGTTACGCGATCGACGCCCGCAAGCTCGAGCGGGAACTCGGCTGGAAGCCGGCGGAAACGTTCGAGACGGGGCTCGCCAAAACGGTCCAGTGGTATCTCGACAACCAGCAATGGGTCGACGAAGTCGCTTCGGGCGAATACCGGAAGTGGGTAGAGACCAACTACGCGCAGCGCGCGTAAAGGCACGGCAATGGCGCGCAAAGGCATTATTCTCGCGGGCGGTTCGGGCACTCGCCTGTATCCGATCACGCACGTCGTCTCCAAGCAGCTGCTGCCGGTGTACGACAAGCCGATGATCTACTACCCGCTGTCCACGCTGATGGTGGCGGGTATTCGCGACGTGCTGATCATCTCCACGCCGCAGGACACGCCGCGCTTCGAGGCGATGCTCGGCGACGGCAGCCAGTGGGGCATGAACATCCAGTACGCGGTGCAGCCGTCGCCGGATGGGCTCGCGCAGGCGTTCATCATCGGCCGCGAGTTCGTGAACAACGATCCGTCGGCGCTGATTCTCGGCGACAACATCTTCTACGGCCACGATCTCGCGAAGCAGCTCGAACGCGCGGACGATCAGACCGAAGGCGCCACCGTGTTCGCATATCACGTGCAGGACCCGGAGCGCTACGGCGTGGTCGAATTCGACAAGCAGTTCCGCGCGTTGTCGATCGAGGAAAAGCCCGCCAAGCCGCGTTCGAACTACGCGGTCACCGGCCTGTACTTCTACGACAAGCAGGTCTGCGACATCGCCGCGGACATCAAGCCGTCCGCGCGCGGCGAGCTCGAAATCACCGACGTGAACTCGCGCTACCTCGCGAACGCGGCGCTCAACGTCGAGATCATGGGCCGCGGTTACGCGTGGCTCGACACCGGCACGCACGACTCGTTGATCGAAGCCGCGACCTTCATCGCGACGCTGCAGAAGCGCCAGGGTCTGGTGGTCGCGTGTCCGGAAGAGATCGCGTACCGGCGCCAGTGGATCGACGGCGAGCAACTGCTCGCGCTCGCCAGGCCGCTCGCGAAAAATGGCTACGGCCAGTACCTGCAAAACATTCTGACGGATCGAGTCGCATGGCCATCCAGGTAACCCCAACCTCGCTGCCCGAAGTCAAGATCATCGAGCCGAAGGTGTTCGGCGATGCGCGCGGCTTTTTCTTCGAAAGCTTCAATGCGCTCGAATTCGCCGAGAAAGTCGAGCCGGGCGTCGAGTTCGTGCAGGACAATCACTCGCGCTCGGCTCGCGGCGTGCTGCGCGGTCTGCACTATCAGATCCAGCATGCACAGGGCAAGCTCGTGCGCGTGGTCGAGGGCGAGGTGTTGGACGTCGCCGTCGACATCCGCAAGAGTTCGCCGAACTTCGGCAAGTGGGTCGGCGTGACGTTGTCGGTGGAGAACCACCGGCAGCTGTGGGTGCCGCCCGGTTTCGCGCACGGCTTCGTCGTGCTGTCGGAGTCCGCGCAGTTCCTGTACAAGACCACCGACTACTGGTTCCCGGAACACGAGCGCAGCATCGCCTGGAACGATCCGGCGATCGGCATCGAATGGCCGATCGACTTCGAGCCGCTGCTCGCGGCCAAGGATGCGGCGGGCAAGCGTCTCGCCGACGCCGAAGTCTACGCATAAGGGGATCGCATGAGCGCACACCACGCGACACGGACGATTCTCGTCACCGGCGTAAACGGCCAGGTCGGCTATGAGCTCGCTCGCACGCTGCAAGGGCTCGGCAACGTGGTGGCGGTCGATCGCACACGGCTTGATCTGTCGAACCTCGATCAGATTCGCGCAGTGGTGCGCGAGCTGCGTCCCGCGCTGATCGTCAATCCGGCCGCGTACACGGCGGTGGACAAGGCCGACGAGGAGCGCGAGCTGGCAATGCGCATCAACGGCGAAGCGCCGGGCGTGCTCGCCGACGAAGCGAGAAAGGTCGGCGCCGCGCTGATCCACTATTCGACGGACTACGTGTTCAACGGCGCCAAGGAAGGCGCGTACGTCGAGGACGATCCGACCGATCCGCAGAACGTCTACGGTGCCAGCAAGCTCGCGGGCGAGCAGGCAATCGCGGCGAGCGGCGTCAATCATCTCGTGTTGCGCACCAGCTGGGTGTACGGCACGCGCGGCAAGAACTTTCTGCTGACGATGCTGCGGCTAGGCGCCGATCGTGCCGAGTTGAAGGTGGTGGCCGACCAGTTCGGCGCGCCCACGTGGTGCAACACGATCGCGACGCTGACCGGGCATCTGTGCGCGCAGGGCTTCGCCGCCGAAGACGGCGTGAAGTGGTGGAACGAGCGTTCCGGCATCTATCACCTGTGCGCGGGCGGCTCGACGTCGTGGCACGGCTTCGCGTCGGCCATCTTCGAACTCGCGGATTTGCCGAACAGGCCGAACACGCTGCCGATTCCGGCCGCGGACTACCCGACGCCCGCAAAGCGCCCCGCCAATTCGAGGATGTCGAACGACAAACTGGCGCGTGTGTTCGGGCTCGCCGCGCCGCATTGGAAGGAGGCGTTGAAGTTGTGCCTGTCGCGCGACGAGCGCCTCGCATAATGCGGGCGCCCATGTTGCCAACCCTATGCCGGGAAGGGCGGTGTAAATATCACTCGGCGAACGAGATCCTTGTTGGCCGCCAGCGATTGCCATCATTCGGGGAGTGGGGGAGCGGAAGAGCGTTTCGCGTGATCACACTTTTCTCTGTTTAGGCCCGCTCAAATGAGTCAAAAGCCCCTCGTAGTCGATCTCGACGGAACGCTGATGCGCTCCGATGTGCTGATCGAAAGCGCATTCGCATTTTTCAAAGCCGCGCCTCACCGTTTTTATGAGCCGCTACTCTGGCTGTTGCGCTTTGGCAAGCCTGGGCTCAAGTCGCGTCTCGCGCAGACGACCAATATCGACGTGACGGTGCTGCCCTATGACGAGACGGTCCTGGACTGGCTCAAGCAGGAGCGCGCCGCCGGTCGCCGCCTCGTGCTTGCCACCGCGAGCCATGAGCGCTTCGCGCATGCGATTGCCGATCACCTGAGTCTGTTCGACCAAACCTTCGCGACCAATGGCAACGTGAACCTGAGCTCGCGCAACAAGCGGGATCGGCTGGTCGCGGAATTCAGCGAAAAGGGCTTCGACTACGCCGGCAATTCGCATGCGGACGTTCCCGTGTGGGAGGTTGCCGACCGCGCCTACGTGGTCAACCCATCGGTCGGCGTCGAGCGGGTCGCGCGCAGGCGGGGCAACGTCGAGACCGTCATCGAGACGCGTCCGCCTCGCACCCGGGTGTGGGCGAAGTCACTGCGGTTACATCAGTGGCTCAAGAACCTGCTGATTTTCTTGCCGCTGTTGGCCGCGCACGAGGCAACGTCGATGCATCTGCTCGCCATGGCCGCCCTCGGTTTCATATCGTTCGGGCTGTGCGCATCGAGCGTCTACCTGCTGAATGATCTGCTCGATCTCGAGGACGATCGGCACCACCCGACCAAGCGTCGGCGCCCGCTCGCGGCAGGAACCTTGCCGCTATGGCAGGGCGCGATGTTGTTTCCGGTTCTATTGGTGATCGGGTTCGGAATCGCCCACGCGTTACTGCCGTACCGATTCACCTTGGCGCTGATCGCCTACTACGCGCTGACGCTCGCCTACTCTTTCTATCTGAAGCGGCACGTCATGGTGGACGTCGTGGCGCTCGCTTGCCTCTACACATCGCGAATCGTGGCGGGGAGCGCGGCCATCGATGCACGGCTGAGCTTCTGGCTGCTCGCTTTCTCGATGTTCATTTTCCTCAGTCTCGCCCTGGTCAAGCGCTTTGCCGAACTGCACCTGCTGCAGGCGCGCGGGCTCGTCACGTCGCGGGGCCGGGGATATGTGGCGGGTGATCTTTCGCTGGTCTCATCGCTCGGAGCGGCGGCTGGCTATCTATCCGTGCTGGTGCTGGCGCTGTATATCCAGGACGCCAACACGCTTTTGCTGTATCGCCATCCCCAGTTCATCTGGCTGGCCTGTCCGCTTCTGCTCTATTGGGTCAGCCGTATCTGGATCATCGCCCATCGTGGCCAGATGCACGACGATCCTGTCGTTTTCGCCGCCAAGGATCGAGGTAGCTGGGCCGTCATCGGGTTGTGCGCTGTCGTGTTCTGGCTGGCCATCTGAAACATGGCGCACGTTCAGTCCTGGGGGCTTTATCCCTATGCGCCGCAGAATCCGCACACACCGGCGTGGCGCGACGGCGTAGCGCCAGCCTGGCGCTCGGCGGCGTCGGCTAGCGGCACGACGCTCGGATTCGGCCAGGGCCGCAGCTACGGCGACAGCTGTCTCGCGTCCGCGGGCCAGGTCGTGTGCATGCGGGGTCTCGATAGGCTCATCGACTTCGACGCGTCGAGTGGCGTGCTGCGCGCCGAGGCGGGCGTCACGCTGGAGACGATTCTCGAGCTCGCGATTCCGCGCGGCTGGATGCTGCCGGTCACGCCGGGAACCAAATATGTGACGCTTGGTGGCGCTGTGGCCAACGATGTTCACGGCAAGAACCATCACGTCCGAGGCACCTTCGGCCGTCATGTGCGCCGCTTCGGCCTGTTGCGCAGCGATGGCAGCGAGCGCGAATGCGCGCCCAGAAACGCGACGGACGCCGAGCCCGATTTTTTCGGTGCGACTATCGGCGGACTGGGGCTCACGGGACTGATCACGTGGGTCGAGATTCAACTGATGCGAATCCGCACGAGCCTGATGGATGTATCGAGCATCCGCTTCGACAATGTCGACGAATTCTTCGTCCTGTCCGAGCGCCTCGATCCGCATCATGAATACAGCGTCGCGTGGATCGATTGCCAGAGCCGTGGCGCGGCGCTGGGACGGGGGATTTTCATGGTCGGCGATCATGCGCCGGAAGGGCCGCTCGCAGTCGAGCGCCGCAAAAAGCACACGGTCCCCATCGTCTCGCCCGTTCCTGTGTTCAACAAACTGACGCTGCGTCTTTTCAACGAGGCGTATTATCGCCGCCAGGCCGCTGGCGAGACCAAGGCGAAGGTCGGATACGATAGCTATTTCTATCCGCTCGACGCGCTACTGCAGTGGAACCGCATCTATGGACGCTCCGGCTTCCAGCAATATCAATGCGTAATCCCGCCAGATTGCGCGCGCGCGGCGATACGCGACGTGCTCGATGCGATTTCGCGCAGCGGCACCGGCTCGTTTCTTGCCGTGCTCAAGCGGTGCGGTGATCTTCGGTCGCCGGGGTGGCTTTCCTTTCCGCGGGAGGGCACTTCGCTGGCGCTCGACTTCCCGCAGCGCGAGGCGTCCAACCGGCGCCTGTTCGATACGCTCGACGCGATCGTCCGCGCGAGCGGTGGACGTCTGTATCCGGCAAAGGATGCGCACATGTCGGGGGAGGATTTCCGCGCGGCCTACCCGCGGTGGACCGACCTGGAGACACTGAGGGATCCTGCTTTGCTTTCTCGATTCTGGGAACGAACGACTCGCTCATGAAGAACATCGTCATCATTGGAGCCACTTCGGCCATCGCTTCGGCCTGCGCGCGTGCATGGAATGGACCGGGTGTACGCTTCGCGCTGGTCGCCCGCAACGCGCGGCGCCTTCAGGAAACCGCCGACGATCTGAAGGCGCGCGGCGCCGGGTTCGTTAGCTGCCACCAGTTGGATATCGACGATCTCGGCGCGCAGGAGGCGGTCGTGCAGGCATGCCGGGCCGCTCTCGGCAGCATCGACATCGTGCTGGTTGCGCCGGGCACCTTGCCCGATCAGCGCGAATGCGAGCGCGACGCAGCCGTCGCGGTGCGCGAGTTCACGACGAACGTCGTTTCGGTGATCGCGCTACTGACGCGTTTCGCTAATATCGTCGAGGAACAGCGCAGCGGCACATTGGCGGTGATCGCCTCGGTCGCCGGCGATCGTGGACGTCCGTCGAACTACCTTTACGGCAGTGCGAAAGCCGCACTTGCCACGTTCTGCGAAGGACTCAATGCACGCCTGAAAAAGGTCGGTGGACATGTGGTGACGATCAAGCCTGGCTTCGTCGCTACACCGATGACGCAGGGCCTGCCGTTGCCCAAGCCGCTCGTGGCGACACCGCAGGCTGTGGCCGCCGACATCGTGAAGGCCGTGGCGCGTCACCGCGACGTGCTGTATACCCCGTGGTTCTGGGCGGGCATTATGCTGATCATTCGCTCGATTCCGCGCCGCATCTTCAACCGGCTGTCGCTGTAATGGAAGCCGGCCGGCGGGCCAGTCGCGCTCGCGCAGGCCGACCGCTTTCAGACAGTCGATAGATCAACGCAACGATACCGTGAATTCATCGGCCAAACCTCTCGCCACCCCCCACCTCGTCATTCTTTATGCAGTCTTCGCGGCCCTGTCGATCGTCGTGAACATCGGCCTGCAAAAGCTGTCGCTGATTGTGTACGAGGGTCCTTTCGACGTCATGCTCTCGGTGGTGGTCGGCACCGGAGGCGGTCTCGTACTGAAGTTCGTCCTCGACAAGATCTGGATTTTTCGCTACCGCCACAATAATCTTTCGCATGGGGTGGCGAGCTTCTTTCTGTATTCGTTGATGGGCGTGGCGACCACGTTCATCTTCTGGGGATTCGAGTTTGGCGCCGACGCCATCTTTCATTCCGAGCCGGCACGCTTCCTCGGCGGCGCCATCGGCCTGACGATCGGCTATGTCGTGAAGTACCGACTCGACAGGCGGTTCGTCTTTGCCTGATGCAAGCGTGCGGCGGCGCCCCGCATCCGAATCATCGTCACTGGACGTCTTCGATCCATGTCCGTCGATTCAAGACCGAATGGCCTCGTCGATGCGCCCGCACCCAAGCGTGCGCCGCGCGTATCGCTCGATCTCGTCGCGTACGCGCTGCTGTTGGCGGTATCGGTATTCATCTTTGACGGTTGGATGGGTCTGTCGGCATTGCATCCTTCGCATCTCGAATGGTTGTACCTCGGCGACTACCGGAGGAATCTGGCCGCGCTCAACCTGTTCCGTAGCTCGTCGTGGCAGTTTCCGCTAGGACATATCGAGACGAGCGATTTTCCGGTGGGCGCAAACATCGTGTTCATGGACGGTAACCTGCTATTGGCGATCGTCACGAAGTTGCTCGCGCCGTTCCTCGGCCCGGCGGCGCAGACCTACGGCGCCTGGGTTTATCTGTGCGCGTTGCTGCAATTCTGGTCCATTTATTGGGCGCTGAGGCAGCTCGCAGTCTCATCGGTGTGCGCGTTCCTGGGCGCGCTGTTGATCGGGCTTCTGCCGACGTTTTACTACCGGGTAGGCCATCTCAACCTGTTGCCGCATTTTCTGATCATCATCGGTTGGGGCACGCTTCTGTCCGCGTCGATGACGTCTAGCGACCGGTTGCGCATTTTTCTCGCGCTAATCGTCTTTTCGGTATTCACGCACTTCTATTTCACGCCGCCTCTCGTGCTGATGGCGGTGCTGACACAGTGGCGTCCATGCAGCTACCGCGCTGATACGGCAACGCTGCGCTTCGTTGCGCGTCAGGCTTGCATCATTCTCGCGCTCATGCTGTCGGCAATGTTCGCGGCCGGCTATTTCCAGCATTTCCGTGATGACAGCAGCGGCTTCGGCTTCTACTCGATGAACCTGAATGCGTTCATCAATCCGCTAGGCGCAGACGGAGAAGATACGTCGAGGTATGTATCGACGCTGCCGATCGGCACTGCCGGACAGTACGAGGGTTATCAATATCTCGGTCTCGGCCTCTTGCTGTTCGTCCTGATGGCGGGGTTCATGCTCGGGCGCCGGATCGTTGCAGGCGTCGACGCACCCGTCTGGTCGCTATGGCTGGCGCTGACGATACTGAGTCTTTCGAATCAGGTCTATCTGGGCTCCTCGCTGGTGTTCGGAATCGAGCTTCCACGCGCGTTACTGGGGCTGGTGTCGCCCTTCCGCGCCTCGGGGCGCTATGGATGGTTCGTGGTCTATCCGGTTTTGCTCGTCGTATTCTCGAACCTCTACCGGCATGTGCGCGCCCGATCGAGCGGATCGTGGCGGTCCGGCATCACCGTGTTCGCGCTCGTCGTCGCTCTGCTCACTGTCGTGCAATTCGAAGATATCAGGTCGGTATTGGTCCTCAGGCGTGGCGCGCCCCCGCCGACGCTGCCGGCCGGGGTTGCAGTGGCCAGGACGGTGGCAGCGTACGTGTTGGCTAGCGGCTTCAGAGGGCCGATCTTTATCGACGTCCCGGACATCGAAACGAACAAGGATGTATTTGCGCCGCTCACTGCCGAGCTGGCAGGGCGGCGCGTAAGCATTTCTCCAGCGCCGAATGTGCGCGAGAACCTGCGCTATTCCGGCCGGGATCACATCCAGGACACGCTGGACGCGCACGGGCTCGTCATCACCCAGTCTTGCGAGCGCGCGCTTACCGCCAGGAAGATCGAGCTTCTGCCAGCGTGGTGCGCGTTCGCGGGCTGAGTGACGGACTCGGTGCCGGGGCGAATCGCATGCTCGTCGCGTGTCAGCGTGCCGGCGGATTCGGTCCCGGAGCCCGTCCATCGATACCCAGCGGAATCGGTCGGCAGCTGGCACGTGCGCCGTCCGCGACTATCTCGGCGCCCCGGCAGGGTTGCCCCGTCGGCTATAATCGGCGTTCATTATTACCCATGCTCAACGCGGGGACTTGCGTGAGCGGCTTACTGAAGGAGAAGGACTTGACGAGCGCTGTGGTGACTGGCATTACCGGGCAAGATGGTGCGTATCTGACGCAATTGCTCCTCGAACGTGGCTACGACGTCTATGGCACGTATCGGCGTACCAGCTCGGTCAACTTTTGGCGTCTCGATGAAGTGGGTGTATTGCAGCATCCGAAGCTTCATCTGGTCGAGCACGACCTGACCGATCTCGGCGCAACGATTCGCCTGCTCGAAATGGCCAAGCCGCGCGAGGTGTATAACTTGGCGGCGCAGAGCTTCGTCGGCGTGTCGTTCCAGCAGCCGGCCACTACGGCTGAGATCACCGGTGTCGGGGCGCTGAACGTGCTCGAGGCGATCCGCATCGTCGATCGCTCGATTCGCTTCTATCAGGCGTCCACCTCCGAAATGTTCGGCAAGGTGCAGGCGATCCCCCAAAAGGAAGACACCCCGTTCCATCCGCGCAGTCCGTACGGCGTAGCGAAACTTTACGCACACTGGATCACGGTCAATTATCGCGAGTCTTACGATATTTTTGGCTCGAGCGGCATTCTGTTCAATCACGAATCGCCGCTGCGCGGCCGTGAATTCGTCACACGGAAGATTACGGACTCGGTCGCCAAGATTTCGCTCGGCAAGCTCGACGTGCTGGAACTCGGCAATATCGACGCGAAGCGCGACTGGGGTTTCGCGAAGGAATACGTCGAAGGCATGTACCGCATGCTGCAAGCCGACGAGCCGGACACCTTCGTTCTTGCGACCAACCGCACTGAGACCGTGCGCGATTTCGTATCGATGGCCTTCCGTGCTATCGGCACGGACATCGAGTGGCGTGGCAAGGCGGAGAAAGAAGAAGGGCTCGACGTATCCAACGGCAAGGTACTGGTGCGTGTGAATCCGGAGTTCTATCGTCCGGCGGAAGTCGATCTGTTGATCGGCGACGCCACCAAGGCGAAGGAAAAACTTGGCTGGACGCCACGCACTACGCTCGAAGAGTTGTGCACACTGATGGTCGAGTCGGATCGGCGCCGCAACCAGATTGGTTTCTCGTTCTGATATGCCTATGCGCCGCGTCTTGATCACAGGTGCCCATGGCTTTACGGGCGCTTATCTTCGCGAGGAACTGCTGAGCGCCGGGTATGAGGTGACGGGTACCTGTGTCGGCGATCTTCGGCAAGGAAGCGAGCTGCAGCTCGACATCACGTCGCTCGACGATTGCCGTCGCGTGATCGAGGCGGTCCGCCCTGATTGCATCGCGCATCTGGCTGCAATCAGCTTCGTCGCGCACGAAGTGACACTCGACATGTACCGGGTCAACGTGCTTGGTACGCTCAATCTGCTTCAGGCCTGCGCCGACGTCGGCCACCGGCCGGACAAGATTCTGATTGTCAGCAGCGCGAACGTCTATGGCAATTCCGGCGGCGTGATCGACGAAGGTGTGATCCCGGCGCCCATTAATCATTACGCGGCCAGCAAGCTTGCGATGGAGCATCTGGTCAAGACGTGGTTTGACCGGTTGCCGATCGTGATCGTGCGTCCGTTCAACTACACCGGGCGTGGCCAGGCTGAGCGTTTCCTGATCCCAAAGATCGTTTCGCACTTCGTCAAGCGACTGCCTGTCATCGAATTAGGCAATCTGGATGTGGCGCGCGACTTTTCCGACGTGCGCACGGTCGCGAAGGTCTATCGCGGACTGCTGGAGTCGAATGTCGAATCCGAGGTAGTGAATGTGTGCAGCGGCAAGCCTTATACGCTTCAGCAAGTGCTCGAGGCAGTGAGCGAGGTCTCCGGACACCAGCTCGAGGTGCGTGTCAATCCGGCGTTCGTTCGGGCCAACGAGGTCAGAGTCCTGGTGGGTTCGACCGAGAAATTGCGTCGTCTCGTGCCCGGCGTGCAGCCATTCGACTTTTCCGAAACCATCAAATGGATGGTTGGCGGCGAAGACCCGCGATTGTAAGCGCCAGCGCTGCCTGGCGAGCGGCCGCGCTGGGGAAAGCCAGCAGCGTCTGCCCCGTTGGCGGGTGGCTGGCGCTAAACAGTGCGGACTCATACCATTGCGGCCGTCACGCCGGATGGTAGGCAATCTGGATTCCAGCGCACCGGGGGCATCGCTGCAGATGCCGAACCGTCATTCGCAACAAATTCGAAACACCGTTCAATTGCGGGATGTGGATGCCACCATGTCACGCCTCCAGTTCATGGGCCTAGGTATGCGGGCCGACAACGGAACGCATCATTCACTGTTGAGCGTGGCGACGTTCGTCGAAACCGGGCGCGGCGGCACGACTCGGTCCGTTATTTACCGCTTCTCGGGTTTCTGCCGCTTGCAATTTGTAGCATTGCCACGCTCCGCCAGTGTCAATGCGGCCCTACAATCCCTTCGCTGTGTTCAGCGCCCTACGCCGTACGATAGAATGATCAATTCGTTCGAGGTTAAAGCGGCCGAATGTATGAACCTGGTTTGCGCAACGCGCACCCGTCAAACCCTTGGCCGCACCAATATCAAGACTGCGAAGCGCCGCTTCCAAAGTTGACAGAGAGGAATTTGTGAGTTTGACACCTATCATCCTATGCGGAGGTGCGGGATCCCGACTGTGGCCGGTCTCCCGTGAGCTGCACCCCAAGCCTTTCATTCGTCTTTCGGATGGACAAAGTCTGCTGCAGAAGGCTTTCTTGAGGGCTGTCGCTCTGCCGCATGTGAATGAGGTTCTGACGGTCGCGAACCGCGAACTCTTTTTCAAAGCCGAGGACGAGTTCCGCGAGGTGAATACCGACAATGTGGCCGCGTCGTTCATCTGCGAGCCTTTCGGCCGCAACACCGCCGCTGCGATTGCGGCAGCCGCTCTCCATATCGCCGGAAAGAAAGGCCCGGACGCGGTCATGCTCGTGCTGGCCGCCGACCACCTCATCTCCGACCAGGCCGCTTTTGCGGCTGCCGTCGAGCGCGCAACGGCGCTCGCGCAGGAAGGTAAAATTGTAACGTTTGGTATCCAGCCTGACCGGCCCGAGACGGGTTACGGATACATCGAGGCGGACGGCAACGCGGTCGTGCGTTTTATTGAAAAGCCGCCGCTTGAAACGGCGCGCGAATATGTGGCCTGCGAGCGTTTCTTGTGGAACTCGGGAATGTTCTGTTTCACCGCTGCCGCCATGCTGAGCGAGATGCGTCGACACTGTCCGCAAATCGTCGAGGCGGTCGACGCTTGCATGAAGGTCTCCCGCATTTCCGAGGGCAACGGCTGGACGCAGGTTCAACTCGAACCGAAAACCTTCAGCGCCGTACCGGATGATTCCATCGACTACGCAGTCATGGAGAGTTGTGATAAGGCGGCGGTCGTACCGTGTTCTATCGGCTGGAGCGACATCGGTTCATGGACCGCGCTCAGCGATCTGTGCAAGCCCGATGGCAACGGCAATCGGGTAGAAGGCGATGCGATGCTGCACGACGTCGAGAACTGTTATTTGATGAGCCGCGAAAGGGTCATCGGTGCGGTGGGTGTACAAAACTTGATCGTGATCGATACGCCGGATGCGCTGCTCGTGGCGGACCGGGACCGTGCGCAGGACGTTCGTCACATCTATTCGAAACTCAAGGCCCGCGGCCATGAGGCGCACAAGTTGCATCGCACGGTACATCGGCCATGGGGTACTTATACGGTCCTCGAAGACGCGTCGCGGTTCAAGATCAAGCGCATCGAGGTCAAGCCGGGCGCCAGTCTCAGCCTGCAGATGCATCATCATCGTAGCGAGCACTGGATCGTCGTCAGCGGCATGGCGAAGGTGACCAACGGCGAGAACACGCTATTCGTTTCGACCAACGAGTCGACGTATATTCCTGCCGGCCACAAGCATCGGCTCGAGAACCCTGGCGTGATCGGTCTCGTGATGATCGAGGTGCAGAGTGGCGAATACCTCGGCGAGGACGACATTGTCCGCTTCGAGGACGTGTACGGAAGGGCCTGAGATGGACATAGCAGCAATCGATCGCGGCAAGTCCGACCTTGCAGCTCATAGCGGAAGCGATGACCTGGCGGTCGGAATCAGGTCCGTGCGCGTGTGGGGAACGCTCGGCTGGCACGACATTCGTCAGCGCTACCGCCGCTCGGTCATCGGCCCGTTCTGGTTCACGCTCAGCACGGCCATCATGGTTCTGGTGTTGGGCGCGTTGTACTCGACGCTGCTGCACCAGAACGTCGAGGACTATCTGCCTTATCTGGCCGTGGGGCTGGTCATCTGGGGCTATCTGTCTTCAGTCGCGAACGAGGGCTGCAATGCGTTCATTGGCGCATCCTATCTGATCAAGCAGATACGCATACCGCTGACCATTCATGTGTGCAGAATCGTGTGGCGCAATTTCGTGATTCTGCTGCACAGCCTGCCCGTCGTGGTGGTTCTGCTGATTGTCTTCGGTCGTTGGCCAACTTTCGAGTTCCTGCTGGTGCCTATCGGGTTGTTCATGCTGCTGCTGCATGGCATCTGGGTTGGTGTCACATTGGGTGTGCTGTGTGCGCGTTTCCGCGATATTCCGCCGATCGTGACCAATCTCATTCAGGTGGTTTTCTTTTTTACCCCTGTCATGTGGTCGCCGGAAATCCTGAAAGACCGTGCATGGGTTGCCGAATACAATCCGCTGTATCACCTGATCGAAACGGTGCGTGCGCCGATCACCGGCCGCCCGATCCATTGGGAGTCGTGGGTCTGGTCGATCGGCTTGCTGATCGTCGGCTTTGCTTTTTCGCAGTTCCTGATGCGTCGCGCTCGCAATCGCGTTCCCTATTGGCTTTGATATCGTGAGTTCATCTATTGTTGCCGAGGGAATTTACGTCGAGTTCCCGATTTACGAGAATTCTCATCGTTCTCTGAAAAAGGCTGTGCTGAATCTGACGACGGGCGGTCGCATCGGGCAGGATGCCGGCCATCACGCGATCGTACGGGCTCTCGACGACCTCAATTTCACCTTCCAGGACGGTGAGCGCGTCGGACTCGTCGGGCACAACGGCTCCGGCAAGACGACGTTGTTGCGAACGCTCTCCGGCGTCTATGAGCCGGTGCGTGGCAAGCTGACGGTGCGTGGCAAGATTGCTTCGCTGCTCGATGTGTCGATGGGCCTCGATCCAGATGCCACCGGCTTCGAAAACATCTATCTGCGAGGCGTGATCGACGGTTTGAAGCCGGCCAGGATCCGAGCCAAAATCGATGAAATTGCCGAATTCAGCGATCTCGGCGAATACCTGAATCTGCCGGTTCGAACGTATTCCAGCGGGATGATGCTGCGGCTTGCGTTTGCTATTTCGACCAGCATCGAAGCAGACATTCTGATTATGGACGAATGGCTGAGCGTCGGTGACGCCGATTTCAGCGTCAAGGCTGCGCAACGTCTCGAGACGCTTGTCGGTAATGCATCCATCGTGGTCGTCGCAACGCACGATCCGGGTTTGATCGAGCGGGTCTGCACCCGCAAGATCAGCCTCGAGCATGGGAAAGTGACAGCGGACGAACCGGTGGTTCGTCCGGTGGAAGCGGAAGCTCTGAGCCTTCCGGCTTCGTCCGTTTGACCTGTGTCAAGCGAAAGGCCGCGGCCCGTCCGGGCCGCGTGGCTCGAAGCTTATTCTATTTCGGCTCCTGCTAAACCGGGGCAAAGCTAAGGCATGCATCCATGCGCGCAGATCACCCTCTGGTTCGCTATGGCGAATCGTTGTTTTTGCATCAACCGTTCCGCCTGTTGAAGGGCGTTGCAGGCGCATACGTCGCCTATCCGATTGCCGAAAGCCGGGAAAAGCGCAGCGTGCGGCCGAAGATCGCCGAACTCCGTCGGCACTACCAGCTGCCATTCGAAGCGCGGCGCCGCATCGCGCTTGAGCGCCTCACATCGATCCTGCAATTCGCTGGCGAGCACGTTCCTTACTATCGCGATCTGTTTCGCGAAAAGCAGTTCGATCCCATCAAGGCAGGGAAGGACCCGCGCTATCTGGAAGAACTCCCGTATCTGACCAAGGACGTCATTCGCGAGCAGGGCGCACGCCTGTTCTCTCGCCCGCTTGAAGGTACGCGCCATCACGCCTGCAAGACCGGCGGTTCGACGGGATTGTCCTGCACGATCTTTTACGACCAGGAAGCCGCCGACTATTCGTCGGCCGTCACGTTCTACGCGCGACGCCGCGCAGGCAAGCGCGGTTACCGATCCGAATTGCATTTCGCCTGCCGGTTTCCCGACGAGGTCGTGCCCCAATGGCCATCGCGCGAGGATTTCAAATGCTTCGCGATGAACCGCAGCAACATCTTTTTCGATCGGATCGATGACGAAGGACTCGAGGAGATGTGGCGCACGCTCAAGCGACGCAGGCCTTATCTCGCGCATGGCCACCCGTCGACGATGTACGCGCTCGCATGCTATATCGAGCGCAAATACCAAACCGGCAAAGCCTTCGAAATATTCGAATCCAGCGGGGAGCTGCTCGAGGCGCATCAGCGCGAAGTGATCGAAAGAGCGCTGCGCTGCCGCGTGATCAATCGCTACGGTCTGGCAGAGTTGGGCGTGATGGCCTACGAGCTCGATGGACACCAGAACGGTTTCCAGATCCTCGAATCCGAGGGGTGGCCGGAAAACCGTCCGGTCCCCAGCGATGCGGGCGACGGCGCGGACGGCAGGAATGAACTGGTTTTCACCGGTTTCCGAAACCGCCTGATGCCGCTGATCCGCTATGCCACGGGCGACCTCGCGACCGTCGAAGAACGCAGCACCGGTCTGTTCCTGACCGACGTCGTCGGGCGAATTCACGATGTGGTTCCGATCAACGGCGTCGCACATCCGACGCACCATATTCAGGACATGCTCGACCATCGCGTCGGCGGCATCCAGGAGTTCCAGATCGACCTGCGCACTTCTCCGCCGACACTGCGCATCGTGCTCGAACCGTGGGCGAACGAGGAGGATACGACGCGCAAGCTGAAGGGTTACTGGAAGGACGCCTTCGCGATTTCGTATGTCGGTCACGGCGAACTCCTTCGCGTCGGACGCCGGGCCAAATTCCGCCATGTGGTGACCGCATGATCGGCGTACTCCACTCCTGCGCCTCGAAGGAAGCCGGCGAGTATGTGCTGGCCGCACTGCGCCGCTCGGTCAGCTCGACCGGTGCTCGCGCCATTTCGCCGGGCATGTTGCGCGATCTTGGAGCGACGATCGTTACGGCCGTCGACGTTCCCGATGCATGGGGCGATGCGCTGGTGCAATGGTTGGGCAAACCGCGCAACAAGCTCATCGTATTCGGGCGGCTGCCTCTTTCGCTGGCAAGCGAGCTCGGCTGCCAGGAACGCCCCTGGCCGGACGGCTTCCAGCAGGCAGCGCGCAGTCCTTCGGCTCCCAGTCGCGAGACCGCGCAAAGCCGCGCCGTCGTGCGTTATACGAAACGCGCGTCGCAACTTGGCGGGCGCGCGTGGCTCCGGCCGTTCGAGCGCTTTGACTTTACCGACGAGTGGAACAACCTCGGCTTCGGGGCCATTCGCGCAGACGGCTCGATTTGGGCGACCAGCGCACCGATCGACGCGCCGCAAGATTGCCGTCTCGCTTCGGTGGATATCGACGACGAGCGCGGTTTTACCTATGCCGCGCTGTGGGAACGCGATGCCGCCAGCGTGTTGTGGTTCAACCGGCCAGTTGGACCCATCGATTCGTTCGAATGGCGCCTGGTCGAAAACTTCGTGTCATCGCATCGGAGCGATCGAACCGCATGCCAGCCTGTGCTCACAGAGATTCCTTGGGGCCACGATGCGGCAATCACTTCACGACTCGATTGCGACGAGGACGTCGAATCGGCACGGCCGCTGTGGAATGCGTACCGCCGTCTCGGCGTTCCGTTCTCGCTGGCCGTGCATACGAGCAATCTCGGCAACGAGGCTAATCACAGAATCCTGCGCGAACTGGCCGCCGATCCGCTCGCCGCAATCCTGTCGCATACAGCGACGCACGCGCCCAACTGGGGCGGCTCTTTGGAGGCCGCACTGGTCGAAGGCAGCGAATCCATGCGGCTCATTGAAGAGGTGATTCGCAAGCCGGTGCGGTATGCCGTATCGCCCTTTCACCAAAGTCCGCCCTATGCGCTCGCGGCCCTATCGGATGCGGGCTACGCCGGCTGTATCGGCGGCATCATCCGCAACGACCCCGAGTTCCTGATAGCCCGTGGTGGTGGCCTTGCAGGCCTTCCCGCCGGGTTCATCGGCCATAGCCAGCAAACGATGCTGCATGGCGACTGCATGCTGGCTTCGGGCGACCCGCTCGCGGTATTCAAACAGGCTTTCGATCTGGCCTTCGACAGTCACACGCTATTCGGCTATCTCGATCATCCATTCTCCGAGCGGTATCAATATGGCTGGCCAGACGAGGATGCGCGAATCGAGGCGCACCAGCAGTTCATCGCTTATATGCAGGCGCGGGCTCGCAAGCCGCTCTTCATGCACGAAGACGACGCAATGGATTTCCTGCGCGCGAAATCGCTGGCCAATGTGATTGCCGATGACGGAGCGTGGCGCGTGCAGCTTTCGGCGGCGGCGCCGACGCCGTATGGCATGACGCTCGAATGGCAGGGCGAATCGGTGCAAGCCTTGAACGGGACACGCCTGACATGAAAATCATGGTCGTCATGGGGACGCGCCCCGAAGTCATCAAGCTGGCGCCCGTCGTCGCGGCACTGCGCAAGCAGGTCGATACGATCGTGTGCGCGACCGGCCAGCATCGCGAAATGCTCGCGCAGGCACTGGATTTCTTCGGCATCGTGCCCGATGTCAGTGTGGAAACGATGAGCCCTGGCAGTTCGCTGAACATCCTCTCGGCGCGTCTGCTCACGGAAATGGACGAGGTATTCTCCCGCGTGCGGCCTGACTGGGTCGTCGTGCAAGGTGATACGACCACGGCGTTTTGCGCGGGCCTCGCGGCGTTTCACCGGGGCATTCGGGTCGCCCACGTGGAAGCCGGCCTGCGTACCGGTGACCTGCAGAACCCGTTCCCCGAAGAAGCCAATCGGAGTCTGCTTGGCCGCATCGTCAGCCGTCATTTCGCACCTACGCAACTCGCGCGGCAAAATCTGCTGCGCGAAGGCATCGACGACTCGAAGATCATGGTGACCGGAAATACCGTCGTCGATGCGATCATGATGGCGCGCGATTCGTGGCAGCGCGCATCGCAGAGTCTGGTGCTGCCTGCGGGCGGCGAGGCAGGCCGCGAGACGATCCTGGTGACGTGTCACCGGCGAGAGAATTTCGGCGACACGCTGCTGGGGATTTGCCATGTGCTACGCACGTTGTGCAGCCGATACGGGCAATACCAATGGGTTTTCCCCGTCCATCTGAATCCCGCCGTGCGTGAGCCGGTCATGCAAGAACTCGGCAACATTCGCAATCTCGCACTGATCGAGCCCGTCGATTACCCGTCCAGCTTGTACCTGATGAGCCGCAGTGCGCTGGTGATCAGCGATTCGGGCGGCATCCAGGAAGAGGCGCCGACCTTCGGCGTACCCGTCGTCGTGATGCGCAGTCATACCGAGCGAAGGGAAGGCGTCGATGCCGGCTTCTCGACGCTTGCCGGTCAGCGTCCGGAAAGCATCGAAGCCGCGGTGATCGACTGGCTCGACGATCCGGAGCGGCGCCGGGCGCTGCGCAACCGGCCGAATCCGTATGGAGATGGTCGCGCCTCCGAACGTATGGTGGCGAGCCTGTTGGATCATGCAGTCGAGGCCTTCAATGGGTGAGGGCGTGCACGCCAGGCGGCGAACGACCGATTGCATTCTGTTTTCGACCGCCGATTGGGACGAACCCTACTGGACGAACAAGCAGCACACCGCGCATATCCTCGCGCAGAATGGCTGGCGCGTGCTGTATGTGGAAAGTCCGGGGCTGCGCTCGCCGAAGGTGTCGAGCGGGAAGGATTGGGCAAGAATCTGGCGGCGGCTGTGGAGCGGCTTGCGTTCGAATTTCGTTGCGCCACCGCAGCGCGAGAAAAACGTCTGGGTCCTATCGCCACTGATGATTCCGGCCAGGCATCACATGCCGATGTTCCGGATGTTCAATCAGGCCTTGCTGAAATGGAGCATTGCCCGGTTCACGCGGAAGCATCGGTTTGCCGATCCGCTCGTCTGGACGTATCACCCTTTCATGCTGGGCGCGATCGAAGACTTGCCGCATGGCGCCTTCGTCTATCACTGTGTGGACGATCTGGCGGCCATCCCGGGCGTCGACGTCGAGGCTTTCGATGTCGCGCAGCAGCAATTGTTGGCGCAGAGCAAGGCCGTTTTCACCACGGCAGTCGCGCTTCGCGATCACTGTCTGCGCTACAACGCCAACACTCATTACTTCGCGAATGTGGTGGATGCGCGCCATTTCGGGCGAGCATTCGAAGGAAGCGAACTGCCGCCCGATGTCGCATCGATCCCCGCCCCCCGGCTGATTTATCACGGTGTGCTGTCGGACTTTAAGGTCGACTTTCCGCTGATCCACGAAGCGGCGAAACGGCGACCGGACTGGCAGTGGATTTTTATCGGTGAAGAGCGGGAAGGTCAGCGAAGCGAAATGGTTGCGCGGCTCAGGGCGCTGCCGAACGTTCATTTCCTGGGGTATCGGAGCTATCAGCAACTGCCCTCGTATTTGCGAGGCATGAACGTCGGCCTGCTGCCGACGCTGCTGAACAATTACACCCGGTCGATGTTTCCGATGAAGTTCTTCGAGTACCTCGCGGCCGGGCTGCCGGTCGTCGCGACGCCGCTCGACTTTACGAAGGAACGCCTCGCGGGGCTGGAGGTGGGCGGCTCGCCCGAAGCGTTCATCGCCGCTATCGAGCGGCAGTTGCAACGCGGCAGGCTCGATCCCGTGGAGGCGCGCCAATACGTGGGCGATAATACCTGGGATGCCCGAACCGCTAAAATGCTGGATCTGGTATGGGCCGAGCCGGTCGAGTCGAGCACCGACCCGTTGGCTGGCGACATTAAATGGAGCGTTGAATGACCGATTCGCGTGTACTTATTACCACTTATCCGGCTGCGTTCTTGCATCGCGGCGGCGGTGAGCTCGAACTCGTCGACCTGATGGTGAACCTGCGGCAGCTTGGTGTGCGAGCGGACCTGTATGGCCCGACGGCCCAACCGCTGAACAAATACGACGTCGTGCTGCACTATTCCGTTATCCCAACCGGCATGGAATTCGTTCGCGAAGTCAAGGCGGAGGGCAAGAAGCTCGTGCTGATGCCGAGCCTGTGGTGGTCGAAGGAGCCGTCGCAAGGGGAGAAGAATTCCGCCGCGGCGTTCTTCGCTCTGGCCGACATGATCGTTTTCAAGTCGAAATCAGAGTTTGAGAATGTCAACGCGCACGTTCCCGTCGACCAGTCGAAAGTCGCGTTTTGTCGTTGGGGCGCTGATTCCTGCTTCGAAGAGCTGATCAGCGGCGATCTCTTCAAACAGGCTTATAAGGTCGACGATTATCTGCTGTCGGTCGGTATCATCGAAGAGCGTAAGAACCAGCTTGCGGCTATCCATGCTCTGCGCGACTCCAGAATTCCGCTCGTATTCGTAGGCGACTACCGCGACCGCGAATATTACGAAGCTTGTGTGAAAGCCGCGCCGGCGCACTTCAAGTTCCTCCCGTACCTGGCGCCGAAGTCGGAAATTCTTCGCTCGGCTGTGCGCGGCTGCAAGGCGTTCATCGAAGTGTCGCTCGAGCCCGCCGGCTTCTCCGCGTTCGAGGCGGCGCTGGCACGCGTACCGATGGTGCTGTCGAGCGGGCCGTGGACGCAAGAGCATTTCGGCAACGAACTGGTTCATCAGGTCGATCCGATGTCGACCGAATCGATCCAGAAGGGCGTCGAAGCGGCGCTTAATACGCCGGTGTCGCCCCAGTTGCAGCGCAATGTACACAACCAGTACCTGATGCCGCAATGTCTGGAGCCGTTGGTCCGGGTCTTGCGCGTGCGGTCTTAACCGCGTCTTCAATTCATTCGGCACGGGCTGCCGTGCATCAGATTCATATGAGCGACCAGACAGACGTACGCCACTTCAATTTCCACGCTGACAAGAGGCTGGTTAGCGAGGTCATTGTTCAGAAGGATTCCCTGCGTCATCTCGACGAAATGGGCGTGTTCAACCACATCCGGAAAGAGTCCAAGCACCTGCTGGTGACGGACAAGAATGTGGAAAAGCTGTACCTGCGCCGCGTGCTCGAAGGAATCGAGCGCTCGGGGCGGTCGGTGCGTACGTTGGTCGTGCCGGCAAGCGAAGCCTCAAAGAGCTTCAAGATCTACTCTCAGCTGGTCGAGAAGGCGCTCGACTACGGATTCGACAAGCATTCCGTGATCTTCAGTCTGGGCGGCGGCGTGGTGAACAATCTCGCGGGCTTTCTCGCCTCGACGCTGTATCGCGGTATCGGCCTCGTGCATTTTCCGACGAGCCTGCTGTCGCAGGTGGACGCGGCGATCGACTTCAAGCAGGCGATCAACTTCGATCACGGCAAGAACCTGATCGGCAGTTATTACCCGGCGTCGAAGATCGTGGTCGATCCGCTCGTGCTGCGAACACTCGACGTTCGTCTGATTCGCGACGGCCTTGCCGAAACGATCAAGCATGCGATCTGTCAGGACACCAAATTCCTGTCGTACCTGATGTCCAACAGCGAGCATCTGGTGGATCCGGACTTCCTGACCGAAGTTGTAAAGAAGTCGATTGAACTGAAGCTCGAGGTGATGAGCGGCGATCTCGATTCGGATTACGATGAAACGCTCAAGCAATACGGGCACGCGATCGGCCATGCCGTCGAACACCTGTCCGAGGGCGACGTGTACCACGGAGAGGCGATATCGATCGGCATGTGCGTATCGGCGGAAGTGGCATTGCTGCTCGGCTTGTCCGACGAGGAAACGGTCGAGCTACATTACGACGTGTTCCGCCGTATGGGCTTGCCCACCACGGTACCGGAAGCTTTCTCGCTGTCGGATCTATGGGAAAAAATCCGCTATGACAAGCACTTTTTGAGCGGCAAGGCTTATATGGGTCTCGTCCGGACGGCCGGCGTCATGGCGCCGACCAACAATGGCAACTTCGGTCACTACATTGAGCAATCCGTGATCTTCGAAGCCATCGAAAAGAATCGCCAGCAGGGCCAGCGCGACGCACGGCGCGTCAGCTAACTGCGGTCGACGGGTTGTGCGCGAGTCCGGCATCGAGTCACACGCGATGCCGGACTTTGCGTAGATGGGGGCGACAACCCAGATAGACGATGGATTCCTTTGGGGACAACGTCAAGCACACTATTGATACGAACGGTTCATGCGCCATCGACTATATTTTGACGTGACCGAACTTGCCGGCTTCGACAAGGGCACGGGCATCCAGCGGGTCACGCGGGCATTGCTTCAAGCGTTGAGGCAGCGACCTCCGAAAGACTGGAAAGTAGTGGCCGTACGTGGCGACGGCTCGAGCGGCCGGTTCGTGACGGCGACTTCTCTGGCTGAGCACCAATTGACAGGGCAACCGGAATCGCCCGACGAAATTGCGATCGAGCCCGCTGCGGGCGACATCTTTCTGAGCGTCGACCTCGCGTACAACATCACGCGGTCGTTGCGCGAGGAACTGGTTCGTTTTCGCTCGCACGGAGTCGGCATTTACTTCGTCGTCTACGACCTGATACCTCTGATGTACCCAGAATGGTTCGAAGGGACGAATGCCTGGTTCGAAGGCAATGACTACCTGCAGCTTTTCAACTACTGGTTCGATTGCGTCAGCGAGGAAGGCGATGGACTGATCTGTATCTCGGAGTCGGTGCGAACCGACGTGCAGGCATGGATCAGGCAACATCCGTTGAGGCGCCCCGAGCCGCCTCAGCTAGGTTACTTCCATCTCGGTTCAGACATCGCGGAAAGCATTCCCTCGACTGGACTGCCAGCAGAAGCTGGCGAAGTACTGGCGCGCCTCAAGTCCGCTACGACTTTCCTGATGGTGGGCACGCTCGAACCGCGCAAAGGGCATGAACTGGCGCTCGATGCGATCGAGGCACTGTGGGCCGAAGGCAAAGACGTCAATCTGGTCTTCGTCGGGCGGGCGGGCTGGAAGATCGAGCGGCTGATCGAGCGGCTCAAGACCCATCCGCGCCTGGGCAGGCAGTTGTTCTGGCTCGACGGCATTAGCGACGAGTATCTGAGAGAAGTGTACATGGCGTCGTCGGCGCTGCTTGCGCTGTCGTGCGCCGAAGGCTTCGGCTTGCCGCTCGTCGAGGCCGCGCACTACCGGCTTCCGTTGATCGCCCGCAGCATTCCGGTGTTCCGCGAAATTTGCGCAGATGCGGCGACCTATTTCACCGGTTCGTCGCACACTGAGTTGCACGCGCTGCTTCAGCAGTGGATCAGCCAGCGCGCGAACGGCGAGATACTCTTTCCGGACAACATGGAAGTGCTGTCGTGGCCCGAGTCGGCGATGCAGTTGATGCGCGCAGTCGGAAAGATGCGCGGCGACGAATTTTTCTGGAGTATCGGAACATGACGAAACGCATTCTCGTGACAGGTGCGAGTCGCGGCATCGGGCTGTCGATCGCGCAAACGCTGGCAGGGAAGGGGTATGCTCTGGACCTGTTGACGAGCAGCGAAGCATCGGCAGACGCACTTCGCGGCGAGCCGTTCGTGACCGATATGCAGGCGCGCGTTCATGCGCTGGATCTTGCCGACGCCCAGGCGGTCAGTCGATTCGCGAGCAGCTGGCGGGATGAACTGTGGGCCATTGTCAATAACGCCGGGATTTGCAAGACCTTCGGCCTGCTGGACAGTGGCGACGATCCGTTGGACGAAGTATTGGGCACCAACCTCATCGGCCCATATCTGCTGACGAAGGGCCTGATCGCTCGGCTGGCGCGTCCGGGACGTATCGTCAACATTGCATCGCAACTTGGGCAGGAAGGCCGGGCCGGCTATTCGGCCTATTGCGCGTCGAAGTTCGGCCTGATCGGCATGACGAAATGCTGGGCGAAAGAGCTGGGCGCCGAAGGCATTACCGTGAATGCTGTGTGTCCGGGTTGGGTGGGCACGGAGATGTCATTCAAGGATATCGAACGGATGGCTTCCGAACGAGGTATCAGCGCGCAGCAGTTTTATGAAGAAACCTGTGCGCCGCTCGAGTTGAAGCGGTTCAATACGCCAGCCGAAGTGGCCAACCTGGTGGCGTTTCTTGTTTCGGATGAGGCATCGGGTGTGACGGGGCGTGACTGGTTGATGCATACGGTGTGGAACCAGTCGTGATTCTGCAAATAACAATTGTTGCGTCTCGTGACGCGTTGACTCGGGACAATGAATGAAAGCGCTTTTCTACAACTACCCTTGGGCGATGGACGTCCCCGGCGGCGGTGAGCGGCAGATGGCGGCGTATGCGCATCACCTGCCGCGGTTCGGCGTGCAGGCCGATCTGTACGACATGTGGAACCCCTCGTTGGATGACTATCAGATCTTCCACGCGTTCTCGGTCATGCCCGGCGTTGTCGAAATGTGTGATTTCGCGAAGAAGCGCGGGCTCAAGCTCGTCGTGAATCCGAACCTGTGGATCACGCGCGAGACGAAAGACGACTATCCCTATGCGGCGATATGGAATATCCTGGAATTGGCTGATCGGGTGATCGTCAATTCGCACATGGAAGGCGACGCGTTGAGCGATGTTTTCGGCATCGCGCGCGAAAAATTTCATTGCGTGTACAACGCCGCCGAGGCGGATTTTCTCGTGCCCGCCGACACCAACGTGTTTCGCGAAGCTCACGATATCGATGGCCCGTTTGTACTGAATGTTGCGAATCTCGAGCCGCGCAAAAACCAGCTCGAGTTTATTCGGGTGTTGCGCGAAGAGCGGCCTGACCTGCAGTTCGTCATCGCCGGGGCCGCGCGCGACAAGCAATACGCACGTGCCTGTATCGAGGCGGGTGGCGATCAGTTGAAAATCGTTGGAACGCTTCCGTACGCGTCGGAGATGTTGCGCTCGGCGATGGCCGGTTGCGAGTTCTTCGCCATGCCGAGCCTGCTCGAGACGCCGAGCATCGCTGCGATTGAGGCCGCTGCGCTGGGCGCCAAAGTGCTGCTGACGCAAGTCGGCTCCACGACAGAATATTTCGGTGACTCCGTCACCTGGGTCGATCCGAAGTCAAGAGACTCGTTGCGTGCGGGGATTGCTGCGGCCATCGCATCGTCGCCGGATCGCTCGATATGGGCTGCGCGCCATCGTTTGCTTTGGCCGCTCGTCATGCCTGAAATCGTGCGTTGCTACCGGTCACTGCTCGGATAATCCATCCTGCTCGCGAAGAAATAACTGTGAAAATCGTACTAGACCTTCAAGGTTGTCAATCGGCCAGCCGTTTTCGTGGTATCGGTCGCTATTCGCTCGCGCTCGTCAAGGGTGTGCTACGCAACCGCGGAGACCATTCGATCAAGTTGCTGCTTAATGGTCTATACACCGAAGGACTCGACGAGCTGCGCCAGCAGCTGCAGGCCGATGTGCCTGCCGAAGACATCATCGTTTTCGATGCTGAAGGTCCTGTTGCCGCATTCGATACGGCTAACGAGGCCCGCGCGCGTCTGGCGGAGTTGGCCCGCGAGCGTCTGATCCAGTCGATCAATCCGGACGCGGTGTTCCTCACCAGTCTGTTCGAAGGTTTCGTCGACGACGCGGTAACTTCCGTGGGCTTGCTCGGGGATGGTCCATTCACGGCCGTGACCTTGTACGATCTGATTCCCTATTTGAATCCGGATCCTCACTGGCCCGCTCACTACAAGAATTACTACGATCTCAAGATCGAATCGCTAAGACGCGCAGATCTGCTTCTGTCGATCTCGGATTACGCGCGGTTGGAGTGCCTTGGCGCACTGCCGGAGATGGAAGGCCGAATTGTGAACATGTCGACAGCTTGCGACAGTATGTTCACACCGGGAGGGTTTGCGCCAGGCGAACTTGCTGCGCTACGCGACAAGTTCGGTCTTGCCGAACGGTTCGTCATGAGCGCCGGTAATCTCGAACCGCGCAAGAATTTTGCGCAACTCGTCCGGGCCTTCGCATCGATGCCGGCCGAGCTGCGCAACGGGCGTCAGGTCGTCCTCGTCGGGGGCGCCGACGAAGAGCGGATCAGACAGATCGAGACTCTCGCCGCGGAAGTCGGGCTCGAACCGGATCAGCTGCGCGTACTGGGGCATGTAACGGACCAGGACCTGCTTTCGCTGTATCGGGCATGCGAACTGTTCGTCTTTCCGTCGTTTCATGAAGGCTTCGGGCTGCCGCCGCTCGAGGCGATGGCGTGCGGTGCGGTGGTACTCGGCTCGAATGCGACGAGCGTACCCGAGGTCATCGGGCGCGAAGACGCGATGTTCGATCCGGCGTCGCTTTCGCAGCTTCGCGAGTTGATGACCAAAGCGCTTACTGACGACTCGTTCCGCCAGTCTCTGCGCGCAAGCGCGCTTCAGCAGGCACAGGAATTTTCGTGGGACAAGACGGCGCAGCGCGCCTTGCGCGCGATCGAGTCGGGCGTGGCCGCGCAACTCGAACGTCGTGCACACGATGCGCGGCGCGGTGCCGGGCAGCCCGGTGCCGCGACGCCGGTGGGTCGGCCACGCCTTGCGATGGTGTCGCCGCTGCCGCCCGAACGCACGGGCATTGCCGATTACGTGTCGGAATTATTGCCGACGCTCGGCGAGACGTATGAAATCACTGTGATTTCGGATCAGCAGGGAGATGAAGTTTTGCCCGGCCCAGCGGGCGAGATCTTCGACGTCAAGCCTATCGCGTGGTTCGAACAAAACGCGGACCTGTTCGATCGTGTCGTGTATCAGATGGGCAATTCGCCATTCCACGAACACATGTTCGATCTGATGCGTCGCTATCCCGGCGTTGTCGTGGCGCACGACTTCTATCTGAGTTCGCTGGTGCTCTGGATGGATATGACCGGTCGCGAGCCGGACGCGATGAAGCACGCGCTGGTCCGTTCGCATGGCTACGGCGCGCTCGAGCAGTATGCGCGCGAAGGCGGCCAGGCCGCGAAGCGTCAGTGGCCCTGCAGCGTGGACGTGATGTCGAACGCGCTCGGGGTGATCGTTCACTCGAACTATAGTCGTGAACTCGCCGGCAGTTTCTATGGCAAAGCGTTCATGGGCAAGATGCGCGTCGTCCGTCAGCATCGAGCGGCTGTCGACACCACGCGGCGAAACGAGGCACGACGCAAGCTCGGCCTTGCCAGTGACGATTTCGTCGTCTGCGCGTTCGGCTTCATGGACTTCACGAAGCTGAATCACACGTTGCTCGAAGCGTGGGATCGTTCGGCGCTCGTCAAGGACAAGCATTGCAAACTGATTTTCGTCGGTGGCCGCGAAGAGTCGGACTACGGCCTCAGCATCGACGAGACGATCAGCCGCAGTGAAGGTGCATCGCGCATCACCATCACGGGGTTCGTCGACCACGAGTCGTTCGTCGACTATCTGTCGGTTGTCGACGTGGCGGTACAGTTGCGCACGTGTTCGCGTGGAGAAACGTCCCGCACCGTGCTCGACTGTCTCGTGCATGGTGTTTCGCTGATCGTGAACGCGAACGGTCCAATGGCCGAGTATCCCGATGACACGCTGATCAAGCTCGACGACGAGTTCAAGACCGGCGATCTCGTCGCCGCGCTAGAACGCCTGTGGCGCGACGCGTCGCTGCGCGAGCGGCTCGGCGCACGAGCGAAAGAGTACATCTACGACAATCATGAGCCGCACAAGACCACTGCTGGCTATGCGGCGGTGATCGAGCATGTGTACGAGACGCGGGCGCTTCAGCAGACGAAGCAGACCGCGACCCGGTTCTGGCGTCAGTTCCCGCCTTCCGCGGCGCTGGACCGCCATAGCGTGCAGGTCGCCACCAATCTGCTTGCGTCGCCCGTCAAGCCGAGCATCTACCTGGATATTTCGGCGACCGCTCGCAACGATCTGAAGACCGGCATCGAGCGCGTGGCCCGCTCGCTGCTGCGCGAGTTGCTCGTGACCCCGCCGAACGGCTACAACATCGTTCCCGTGTATCTGAATCAGGAAAACGGCCGCTGGCGCGTGCGGAAGGCGCAGACGTACCTGTCGAAGCAGCCCGGTTACGAGCTTGTCGATCCGATCGACGAGCTCGTCATCCCCGCACGAGGCGATGCGTTGATCGCGCTCGACCTGTACTCGGACGGTGTCGCTGCCGCGGCTGGGAACGGTCTGTATAACTATTGGCGCTCAGCGGGAGCCCAGATCGGGTTCGTTGTACACGACCTGTTGCCAGTTACCCGTCCCGAGTTTTTCCCGCCGTGGGCGCATGACACGCATAAGACGTGGGCTGCGACGATCTGCGCTAACTCCGACATGCTTTTCTGCATCTCCGAACATGTGCGCAAAGACGTCGCTCAATGGCTGGCCGATCACCATGCGTCGCAGGCGCGCAAGCCGGTCCTGCTGGTGTCGCATCACGGTGCTGATGTCAACGCATCGTTCCCGAGCTCGGGTCTGCCCGACGACGCGGAGGCGACCCTGGAGCAGATGAAGCTGCGTCCAACGTTTCTGATGGTCGGCACGATCGAACCGCGCAAAGGGCACTTGCAGGCGGTTCAGGCTTTCGAGCAGCTGTGGAAGGCGGGGGTGGACGTCAATCTCGTGATCGTCGGTTACGAGGGGTGGAAGTCGTTGCCTGCCAGCGACCGGCGCACCATTCCCGCGACGGTCGAGGCGATCCGCAACGCCCCGGAACTCGGCAAGCGCCTTTTCTGGCTGGAAGGCATCAGCGACGAATATCTCGAACGGGTCTATGCCGTTTCATCCTGCCTGCTATCGCCGTCGGAAGGTGAGGGGTACGGTTTGCCGCTGATCGAAGCTGCCAAGCACGGTCTTCCCATGATCGCGCGTGACATCGAGGTTTTTCGCGAAGTCGCGGGCGACGCGGCTTTCTATTTCACCGGCACGCAGGCGGCGGATCTCGAGCAGGCCATTCACCGCTGGCTCGAATTGCACGCGCAAGGCAAGGTGCCGGACCCGCGTCGTCTCACATTCGACACGTGGGCGCTGAGCGCACAACGCTTTGCTCGTCTGGCCGCGGCGCAATTGCAGCAACGCGCGTAGCCGCATGTCGGCAGTCTTGCGCGACAGGATGTCCGGTCGTGACCGTGCGGTGGAGAACGCTGCCCGGGCTCGGCCACGTTCTCGCGAATCCACGAGCCCGCTCTTTTACCGGCTGGGCGACGAAATCCACCAGACCACGCGACGACGGAATCGGACGCCCAGCGCGGAGCGCTCCGTAACCATGCGTGTCTGCCGCGCGAAGGAAGCCGTATGAAGGCGCTGCATATATACCGCACTTATTTTCCCGATCCCCCTGGCGGCCTTCAGGAGGCGATCCGGCAAATCAGCCTGGCGACGAAGGCGTGCGGCGTCGAATCGAAGATATTTACGCTTTCACCTCAGCCTGTGCCGCGCGAACTGACGGTTGCAGAAGGGCAGGTGATTCGATCCAAATCATGGGCGGCGCCCGCGTCTTGCGATCTTGGCGGTCTCGATGCGTTCCGGCAGTATCGTAGGCTCGCGGACTGGGCCGACGTTCTGCATTTCCATTTCCCCTGGCCGTTCGGCGATGTGTTGCGCATGATGGGCGGCAGCGGCAAACCCGCCGTCATGACGTATCACTCCGATGTCGTCCGTCAGCGCTTCCTCGGCTCCATATACGGGCCGTTGATGGCGCGCATGTTGTCTTCGATGTCGGCCGTCGTCGCGACCTCGCCGGCTTACGCGAAATCGAGCACCGTACTGGCTTCGCTGGTCGCGCCGCAGCGGCTGCAAGTCATACCGCTAGGGATCGGCGACTACGCGAACAGCGATTTCGCCCAGCGATGCGGACCGCAAACGCTCGCCCGCATGGCACTCGGCGATAAACCGTATTTTCTTTCGCTTGGTGTACTGCGCTACTACAAGGGTTTGCACACGCTGATCGAAGCCGCGCCCTTGATTCCGGCAACCCTGGTAATCGCGGGATCGGGGCCAGAGATGCAAAACCTGAAGAAACTCGCGGCGGATGTCGGTGCTTCCAATGTCATCTTTGCCGGCCAGGTCAGCGAAGAAGAGAAAATCGCATTGCTGAAGGGGTGCCGTGCGATGCTCCTGCCTTCGCACCTCCGCTCGGAAGCGTTCGGGATGGTGCTGGTCGAAGCATCGATGTTCGGCAAACCCATGGTTTGCTGTGAGGTCGGTTCGGGCACGTCGTTTGTGAACGAGCACAATGTGACTGGTTTCGTCGTTCCGCCCGAATCTCCGCGTGAGTTCGCCGCGGCTGCTTGCCAGTTGCTCGCCGACGAAACATTGGCTGGACAGATGGGACTGGCGGCGCGGGCCCGTTATGAGCGGTTGTGTTCAGCGCCCGCCCTAGGCCGCGCGTACCGACGGCTGTACGACCAGGTAGCGACCGCTGAGCGAATGTGAACCGGATCGGGAGAGACCGCGTATGGGTTGCTGTTCGATCGGGTGCATCCGCACCGAACCCGGAACTGTTCTGCCGGCCGAAACGACGCCGATGCGCGGATCATAGCCCGCGCATACCTTACGGCGTGCAGAGGTTCGTGCCGGACCACCTTATTTTGCGCATTCCACCATGACTCACACCGTACTCATCACTGGCGCGAACGGTTTCGTCGGTCATGCCGTTTCGCGTGCTCTCCTGCAGCGCGGAGACGCCGTCACAGGCGTCGTGCGCCAGCCGGGCACTACTTGCGACGGAGTGCGCGAGTGGGTTCTCGAAACGAGTGACTTCCTGGAGGTCGGCAGTCGCTGGCCTGCGGCGCTCGTTCCCGATACGGTGGTGCATCTGGCAGCGCGAGTGCACATGATGCGCGACACCAGTACCGATCCACTGGCCGCCTACCGCGAGACCAATGTTGCAGGGACGTTGCGTGTTGCCAAGGCAGCGCTCCACGCCGGTGCGCGCCGGTTCGTATTCGTTAGCAGTATCAAGGCGATTGGCGAACGCGATGAGGGCCGTCCGCTGCGCGAGAGCGACGAGCCGGCCCCATGCGATCCTTATGGTGTATCCAAGCTCGAAGCTGAACGGGCGCTTTTCGCCTTGTCGCGTGAAAGCGGACTGGAAGTGGTCGTGGTGCGCCCGCCGCTGGTTTATGGGCCGGGCGTGCGGGCGAATTTCCTGCAGCTGATGGATGCAATATCCCGAGGTCTTCCACTGCCGCTTGGCGCGATTACCGCGCGGCGCAGCCTCGTGTTCGTCGATAATCTCGCCGATGCGATCGTCCAATCCGTGACCGATCCGCGCGCGGCGGGGGAGACGTTTCACGTGACGGACCGGCACGATTTGAGCGTCGCCGAACTGGCTCGCATGCTCGCGACGCAACTTCACGCGCCGTGCCGTCTCGTGCCTGTGCCGCCAAGCGTGCTGCGCATGCTGGGCAAGATTAGCGGGCGTTCCGCGCAAGTCGACCGGCTGATCGGCGAGTTACGGCTCGATAGCTCGCACATCGGTAAGACGCTCGGCTGGTATCCGCCGCACACTGTCGAACAAGGACTGTTGCAAACTGCAGCATGGTATCGGGCGACGCGCTGAAAATCGCTGCTGGCGAATCTCGATTCCACCACCTTCCCAGCGCTCCCGTTAACGGCCGACATTTTTTTCCGCCATCCGTCGTCCGGCATCACTTGGCCACAAGCTGAGAAAGGCGCGAGTCCGGGTCGGCATAGATGAGTATGTCGTAACCGTTCACGCGCTTTAGCACAGAGGGCTGGCCGAACTGCGCGATAACATCGGCTGTGGTGTAGTTGTCCGGATTAACCGTGTCGACGAGGATGAATCGCTTCCCGGTGGGAGATCCGTACCACTCGTGCCGCGATAGCCACAAGTATGGCCGGATCAAGCCATCCGCACCTTTTATTACGGCGCGCGTACGCACGGAGTTGCCTGACGCGAGCGTGGTCGACGAGGCAGACCAATATGGCCCATACCCGTCAGTCAAGCGATTCTCTTGAAGCCACGCTGCAAGACCCTGGATTGCAGGGCCAAAGTAAGTCGGGTTTTCACGCGCTACATGGAGCGTTCCCCAAAACGATCCGGCCGACAATATGCCGGCAGCAACGATTAGCAATCGTCCCAAAGTGCTGCCGCCAAGCAGCTTTGCACCTACGATCGATCCATACACCAACGTCGGCAAAAGATAGCGATACGACGTCAGGTTCTGCATCTGGTCGCTGAGAAGCGCGGCGAGCATGGCGATGACGCTAGACCACGCGAAGCACATCAATAGAAAGTCTGTGTTTCTGAGCTGCTCGAGCCTGCCGGAGAACATGCGTCTGACCATCAGCAGGCTACCAGCGATCGCGGCGACCAGAAATACGACGCGAGCGAACATCGTAGCCGGCGTCGCGGCCAGAGCCTCTCTGAAGCTCATGCCGCCGCTGGGAGCTAGCGGTCTGCCTGTGAAGTCCGCGCCAAAGATCATCAGCAAGCCGCGAGTCACTAGTGCGAAGTTACCCGAAAGCCGTTCGAAATCCGCGAAGGCCGCAGGTTGAGGCGAAATCGCGAAGCCGTGGACCTTTGCCACCACCGCAATGGCCAACCTTCCAATGACGAGGCCGAGCGCCAGTGAAGCGGCGACCCAGACACATTTGTCGCGCTTGACTGCAGCGAGCCAGTGCAATCCGCAAACCACGATTGCGGGTCCGATCGCGGCGGATACGATAAAGGGGTCGCTGAAGCTCCCCATGAACGCGAGCAACGCCAGCCAAAAAAAAATTGCCTTCGAAAGCTGTGGCGCGCACCATTGACGATACGCGAACCAGAACAGACCTGCCCCGAGAAGGATCGTCGTGATGTGCGTGGGTGCGGTGCCGAGAACACGCATCGAGTGGTCGTCGATGACGATTGGAAGTCCCAGGCACACGAACACCGCTGCCTGTTGCCATCGGCTATCCGGGGTGATCTGACCGGTCATCCAGATGCAGGAGCAGACAACAGCTGCCCAGACCATCGCTGGAAAAATAAACAGGATTCGAGGGGTTAACCCCAGGAAGAGAGTCAACACACCCTCTGGAAGCAAATCCGTGAAATAGAATGGGTCGGGGGGGAATTCCCAACCGCGAAGCAGAGGATTGCCGAGCACTATGTCTCGGGCTGCCAACAACGAGTTCACGTCATCGCTGGTTCGTGCCAAAAAATGAAACAGCGAAAAGTACGTTACCGTGAGGACAATGAATGCGGATAGATATATTGGCGAGCGTAAATATCCCCAACGGTTTCGACTGCGAACCATGAACACACCTTTTGAGGTAAGGTTGCGAGACGAACTTTTCGATAGCACATATGCAGCTTGATTGACCGCGAAAACTACCTTTCGTGCTCCGCCATTGAGTATTCCGCTGGCTTATTTCAGGCCGCGCCGGGATGCCGACCAGGCAACGGTCCATTAACTTTCCGAGGATTCTATGGCAATTTTCGACCAGGGAGAACTGAAAGAAATCGACGAGATTCTGGCCTCCATCGAGAACGGAGCCACTCGTGACGTCAACCTGCAGGACCGCTTGGCGAGGATTTCGATCAGAGCTGCCGGCGAACTTCGTACGCTGAACGAGATGGATCCCTTCTCCGACGAGTACCTGACGAAAATTCGCCAAGTTCACGAAGAGATCGTGGGTCAAATGCATACTTTGGAGCCGCGAGCCACGCGTCAGTCGAACCATGAAGGTGAAAGTTCGGGGCCGTATCCATGGGATGCCCGACATCCGAAGTCGGTTGCTGCGATGCTTATCGCATGCGGGTTCCTGATCCAGGTTGCAGACATCCCGCGTCACGGACGCATCCTCGAAGTCGGTTGCGGTACGGGTTCGCTGACCTGGAATCTGGCGCGTATGGGATATCGAGTCGACGCGCTGGACCCGAGCTTCGCGCAATGCGATTCGGTCGTCGCCACGACCAGGGATCTGCCATTCGTGCCGAATGTCATCGCGTCGACGCTTAACGACTGGATCGATAAACGCCAAAAAAGCTATAAATACGACGCAGTGATTTTTTTTGAATCGTTCCGCCGTATCATGGATCACAAGTCTTGTCTCGAGAAGCTTACGCGAGACGGGCACATTGAAGATAACGCCAAAATCATCATTGCCGCAGAGTCAATTTTTCCGAGCACTTCCGAGCTGCTCCCGTATCCTTGGGGGCCTCGTCTGGATGGCGCATCACTGCGCTCGATGCGCAAATGGGGGCGGCTTGAACTCGGGTTTACACGAAGGTATCTGCAAGACTTATTGGCTCGGGTTGGCATGCAATATAAGCGTCTCGAAACGGACCTGGCCCTTCCGTTATCGCAAATCGTCGTCGGATCGCGCCGCATTCAACGTCCATATTGTGAAGTTCTACTGAAAGACGACTCTCGTCGTTACAAGGCTACGATCGAAGAGGGGTTCAATCTCGCCGCAGAAGGGTTCCCAAGCTTCCTCAAATGGGCCTCTGGCCTCTCGTTCAGGGAGGACTGGGGGCGATGGACGGTCGGCTCTCGCGTTGAGTTGGTGTTTAACGAGCAGTTACCGTCAAACGTGGAAATACTGCTCGAACTTCATCAAGTCTTTGGGCCAAATGTCGGCAAGTACCTCACTGTAGTGATCGACCAGAAGTCTCAGGTCGAGACTCTAAGGATGGTAGAAGACAAAAAGTCATATTCGTTCAGGTTTCGTGACGTAAAGACAAAGATGCTGACGCTGCTGATCCCGTGTCCAGGCAGACCCAAAGAAGTGCCAGAGTGGGGCAATGAGGACGCCCGCCAGATCGGAGTCGGAATTCGCTCAATTGCGTTCCGCGAACTGTAGCGAATCGTCCGGTGCGGAGAAAAGCTTTTGACTGCAGGCGAGGGGACGTGCACATCATCGCAAAGATGGTATCGGCGATCGACGCCCAAACCTCCGGCAACAGATGGTGGCAGTCTCGTTCGCCGATTTCATCGTTGAGTACCGCTCGAGTCACGGGATCGCGTCTATGTCAAAGCCGGGCGGGTGCGTGGGGACTTCGGGTGACGCCATATTTGCGCTTCTGCTTATAGAGAATCGTTGTCTAGCTGCGGATCGTATACAAATACTTACACCTCAGGATTGCAAATGAGTCTACAAAGCAGGAAGGTACGCATTGTTGATGCCATTTTCGACATTACTGGCGACAGCGGCTATCTCACCAGCATGGGCGACACATTCGAGCCGGCGACGCTCGACGTGCTGCACTCCCTGGTTACCAACGAGTCGCATGTTATCGACGTAGGCGCGAACATCGGATTTACGTCCATCGCTTTTTCTACATTCTGCCCAAACGGCAAGATTGCCGCCGTTGAACCTGTGCCTCGAACTTTCGAGCTATTGGAGAAAAACCTGTCCGCAGCTGGAGTGACTAACGTGTCGCGTCTTAATTTCGCGTTGGGCGCGCAGGCTGGCGAATTGAAAATGCAGGGAAATCCTGACTTCCTGGCTGGATCGTTCGTTGCCGACAAGTTCTCGATCAACGACGGCATCCATTTCGTAGACACTGTGCCGGTCTATCGTCTGGACGAAGCATTCGAATCCATGGGCCTCGCGCGTGTTGACGCGATGAAAGTCGATGTCGAGGGTTTCGAGCTCGATGTCTTCGAAGGCGCCCGCGCAACCCTCGAAACTTTCAAGCCTCTGGTGTTCATGGAGATGAATCACTGGTGTCTTTCCATGTTTCGACGAATGACTATTCCAGATTTTCGCGAACGGCTCCTCTCCATCTTTCCTTACATCTACGCCATCCACGGTTTGGAAGCGTGCGATATGCGCGTCGAGAATGTCGCCTATTACGTCGCTCATGAGCACCTGACGCAGAACAAATTTACCAACCTCATTGCCGGGTTCGACAAGGATCGCGTCGCTACGGCCATCGAACGATACAAGGAGCGGCGCGCTGCCCATTTGCCAGCGTGGGCGGGGCTTTTGCCGCATGAGATCGATGCATTGATCGCTCGAGCGAAAGCCGCGGAAGAACGCGCGAGGATTTATGAGTACCGTTCCGAAGTGCTGGAGAAGGTCGTCAATGACAAGGAGCGATTGATCTGGGCACTTGAAGAAAAGCTCGCTCGGAAATAGACCAGACTGCGCCGGCAACTCCAGCGCGAGTGCCGAATGAGCGGGGCGCCGCGAAGACCGTGCGGCGTTCTGAATGGCTGAATAGAACCCGCCGTCCGTGCGACTTAACTCATGAGCAGAAAGGAGCACCCATGACTCTCTTTAATCAAGCCGAATTCGCAGAGTTGGATCGCATGCTTGCAGATGTCGAGCATGCTGCTCAGGATAATGCTGATCTCATTCGGCGCTTGGCGGCGTTTTCTATCTCACCCAGTGGCGATCTTTCTGAAATGAAACGCCTCGACCCGGTTTCCGATACTTATATTGCCCGTGTGAAATCGGTACACGAGGAAATCATTGGTCGGACGCATGACGCCCATCTCGAAGGGTTGCCGGACGCGAACCTCAATCCGGAGCATGAACGGGACTGGCCGTATCCTTGGGGTACCAAATCCGCAGGGACCGTGGGTATATCGCTGATTGCATATGGGTTTCTTATCAAGGTCGCCAACCTTCCGCCGAGCGCGCGCATTCTTGAAGTGGGTTGCGGTGTGGGTTCGCTGACCACGAATCTGTCGCGCATGGGATATCGCGTCGACGCTCTCGATCCGAACGAGTTGCAGTGCAAGATCATTCGCGATGCAACGAAGCACTATCCCGAGCCGCCAAACGTCATCGCGCAAACATTGGACCAATGGTTAGCGTCCAGGACTGCAAACTACAAGTACGACGCGGTTATCTTTTTCGAGTCGTTCCATCACGTCATCGATCATCGAGACTGTCTGCGCGAAATGCTCATTAATCACCTGGAGCTCGATGCAAAGATAATACTGGCGGCGGAACCTATCCTTGAACAGGAGAACTCGCTGCTTCCCTATCCTTGGGGGCCGCGCCTCGACGGGGAGTCCTTGCGGGCGATGCGCCGCTGGGGCTGGCTCGAATTGGGATTTACGCGTGCGTATATCAAGCGGCTATTCGACGATTTCGGGCTTTCCATCGAAACGTTCAGCTGTGTCGACGCGCTCCCGCTTTCTCAAGTCGTCATTGGCCAAAAGCCTCTCAATACCGTCAATCGGACGATTGATAACGGGAGCCGCTATGCCGCTGCGCTGGAGGATGGAATAGCTCTATCCATCGACGGAATGCCTGCCTATGTCTCCTCGTTTTCGGGACTCTCGGTAGCGGAAAGTTGGGGACGATGGACTATCGGCGATATCGTGAAGCTTGAATTTACGCACAAGCTGCCACGCGACTTTGCGCTCAGGTTGGAACTCAAAAGCGTCTTCGGTCCCAACGTGAGAAAAGACCTGCAGGTACGCGTCGGCGCAAAGACGTCCGCTAAGAAGCTCGCGCCGATCGAAGAGGCGACGACCTATGAATTTTGCTTCAACGATGTGGACGCAAATGCGCTGGAGTTCGTCATTCCCCATCCTTGCCGGCCGAAAGATCTGCCTGGGCTCGGCATCGAAGATCCCCGCCGCATCGGAATCGGCATCGAATCGCTAACTATCATGCCGCGATAATCCACTCTGCGAGCGCTGCGAGAGGCCGTTTGGCTGTCCTGGTTGCGCAAGGGAGAAGCATGACCGCAAGTCCTCTTTCACCGAGTAGGCGCAGCCGATCCCGCGGAACGCGCGCCGCCCGATGCGCCAGCGCGGGCGAACGCGTTGCCGAACGGATTTACGTCGGTCCTCCATGAGGCGACGCCGAGTTGCACTTGCTTTAGACGACTATGCTTCGATTAGGCCAAAGAGTTCGTCAAAGCTTTTTTCCCACGTTTGTCGCTCGAACCACTGTGGAATCTGCGCTTCATAGGCCTTCAGTCGTTCGGGGTCGTCGATCAGACCGCGAATCACCCTATAGGCCTGGCCCGTGTCGTACGAGTCGAACATCAGCGCAGGGAACGGATTGATCTCCGGAAGGCTCGTGTTGTTCGAGGTGACGCATACTTTGCCGTAAAACAGGCTTTCGCTCGCAGGCAAACCCCATCCTTCGGCATGCGACGGGAATGCCGTAAACATGCAGCCTTTCAGCAAGCCGACCAGCTGTTCGTCCGTGATGCCGTGACGGATCTCGATCAGATCCTTGACGAGCGGGTCATGCGAAAGCAGATAGACGAGATCGCTCGCCAGCCATCCCGCGCGACCTACCAGAACCAGCTTTGGGCAGCGTTCAGCGAGGTCTGCCGCAAGTTTTCGCCAGACGTAGTACAGCAGCAGATGATTTTTTCGTATCTCTATCGTTCCAACGCTGAGCACATATGGCCGGTCGATGTCCGGCGCGACGCCCGTCTGGCCCATATCGTTGCCGCTCTTCATCACGACCGTCTCGGCCCGCGGTGCCAGGATGCTGCGCACATCGCGGGCTGTGCTATCCGATACACAGACGTACCGGTCGACGACAGTCGGAAGCAACCTGAGGAATTGAGCCGCACGGTTGCCGAATTCCTGCTCGAAAAACATCGGCGATTTGATCGGGATCAGGTCGTGGACAAGATACTCGAAGATCGTACGCGGGTGCTCACGCCTCAATTCGGCCATACAACCATAGTACGGCGCGTGGTCCCAGCCGACTTCGCAAAAGAAGATCCGATCGCCTTCCGCAAGCTGCGATGTGAGCGGGTGACCTGCGGGGCAGCGGTCCGCGTTGAACGGTTCGTCTCCAGCGGCAAGCCGCTTGAAGTACGCGACGTCCCGGATGGCAATGAACGATTCTTCCGTGCGGTGGTAGTAAAAATACCGCACATCGTCGCGACGCAAGCTTTGCAGGAAGATGTTTTGCGTGACGCGCGGGATGCCGTGCGGTTTTGGTCCCCAGTGCTCCAGAAGTGAGACTTCAATCCACACCTGATTTATGCTCACATTCATCCTCTGAGGCAGGGTTCAATTGGGGCTCCGATCATACCGGGTTCCAGGACATCCTTGGTTGGTTGCCGGGAGGGCCAAGCGACTGCGTCGCACGTACAGTCTGGTAACACCGCAGGCGCGAAGTGCGTCGGAGCGACCCACAGTTGGAAGACTCGCGTATGGCGCTGCCCCATGCAGACTGCCGGCACACACGCGGTGGTTTAGAATTCTAAGCTTTTGGCTTCCACAAAAGGCGATGCCAGTCGCTGCACTCACCACTTGCCCGTTGTTCCATCTGCTCGTGTGGGCCGTCGCCGCACTTGCCGCCTGCGCCGCGATCCTGTGGACGCTCTTGCGCACCGGCCTCGCGTGGCGGCTCGCCACCGACATCCCCAACGACCGCTCGCTGCACACGCGCCCGACGCCGCGCGTCGGCGGCTGGGGCATCGTGCCGGTCGCGGTGCTGCTGATCGTGCTCGCGGCGCCGTCGCTGTGGCTGGCGGCGCTTGCCGCGGCGCTGCTCGCGGCGCTCTCGCAGATCGACGATCGACGCGGCCTGCCAGCGCGCGTGCGCTTCGGCGGCCATGCGGCGGCGGTGGCGGCGCTGATCGCCGTCTATCCGGCCGACGTGCCCTGGTGGGCGCTCGCATGCATGGCGGTGCTACTGGTGTGGCTCGTCAATCTCTACAACTTTATGGATGGCTCGGACGGCCTGGCGGGCGGCATGGCGCTGTTCGGTTTCGGCGGCTACGCAGTGGCGGCCTCGCTGTCGAGGCACGCGGACCCTGCGCTCGCCACGGCGAGCCTGATCGTCGCAGGCACGGCCGCGGGTTTTCTGCTGTTCAACTTTCACCCAGCGCGCATCTTTCTCGGTGACGCCGGCTCGATCCCGCTCGGCTTTCTGGCCGGCGCGCTCGGCTATTGGGGCTGGCGCGAGGGCGTCTGGCCGGTGTGGTTTCCAGCGCTGTGCTTCGCGCCATTCATCGGCGATGCGTCGGTCACGCTGCTCAAGCGCCTGCTGCGCGGTGAAAAATTTTGGCAGGCGCATCGTGAACACTACTATCAAAGACTGGTGCAGTCGGGTTTGGGGCACGCATCGACCGCGTGGATTTGGTATTTGTTCATGGCGGCGGGCATAATGCTTGCTGTCTGGGCGCTACAATTCGCTCTTCTGTATCAATGGCTGGTTGTCGTCGCATGGGCTGCCGTGCTGGTCATAGCGGGGCTGTGTATTGATCGCCGCTGGCGGCGCCATGTGTCCCGTTCCGGGCCAATCTGAGGTTCTGCGCAATGAAAAGCTTCAAAGCCAGATGGCTTTCGTTCAGTGCGTTTGCGTTCGACCTGTGCGCGGTGGCCATGGCCTGGCTGCTGGCCTATGTGATCCGGTTCAACGGACCGGTGCCCGCGCCGTTCTGGTCGAGCGGGCTGCATGCACTCGTGTGGGTGCTGCTGATCTATGCGGTGATGTTTCGCAGCTACGGCCTCTATCGCGGCATGTGGGTGTTCGCGAGCCTGCCCGATCTGGTGCGGATCGCGAAGGCGATCGGCGTCGGCGCGCTCGTCGTCGTGATCGGCTCGGCGCTGTTGCAGCCGGCGCCGGTGGTGCCGCGCTCGGTGCTGATCGTGTCGCCGATGCTGCTGTTCCTGACCATGGGCGGCTCACGCGCGCTGTATCGCGCGGCCAAGGAGTTCTATCGCTACGGCGGGCTGGTCGGCCAGGGCAAGCCGGTGCTCGTGCTGGGCGCGGGCAATGCCGGCGCGAACCTCGTGCGCGAGCTGAAGCGCTCGGGCCAATGGCGCCTCGTCGGTCTGCTCGACGACGATCCGATCAAGCAGGGCCGTGAAATCTACGGCTATCGCGTGGTTGGCGCGATCAGCGATCTGCAGAAAATCTGCACGGAGCTGAAGGTCGAGCACGTGATCATCGCGGTGCCGTCGGCGTCGGTGGAGGCGCATCGGCGCATCGCCACCCTGTGCGTGCGCGCCGGCGTACGCGCGATGACACTGCCCGCGCTCACGCCGCTCACGCAAGGCCAGGCGTTCCTGTCGCGGGTGCGGCAGATCGATCTCGAAGACCTGCTCGGCCGCGACCCCGTGACGATCGACACCGAGCACGTCGCCGCGCTGCTGAAAAACCGCGTCGTAATGGTGACGGGCGCGGGTGGCTCGATCGGCTCGGAGCTGTGCCGGCAGATCCTGCGTTTCGGTCCGGTGCAACTGGTCGCGTTCGACATCTCCGAGTTCTCGATCTACCGCCTGAACGAAGAGCTCCGCGACAAGTATCCGGAAGTGTCGGTGGTGCCGCTCGTCGGTGACGTGAAGGATTCGCTGCTGCTCGATCAGGTGATGGCGCGCTACTGTCCGCACATCGTGTTTCATGCGGCGGCCTACAAGCACGTGCCGTTGATGGAAGAGGTCAACACCTGGCAGGCGGTGCGCAACAACGTGCTTGGCACGTACCGCGTCGCGCGCGCGGCGATCCGCCACGACGTCGCGCATTTCGTGCTGATCTCGACCGACAAGGCCGTCAACCCGACCAACGTGATGGGCGCGAGCAAGCGGCTCGCGGAGATGGCGTGCTCGGCGCTGCAGCAGCAGGGCGCGCGGCGCACGCAGTTCGAGACCGTGCGCTTCGGCAACGTGCTCGGCAGCGCGGGCAGCGTGATTCCCAAGTTCCAGGAACAGATCGCGCGCGGCGGACCGGTGACGGTCACGCATCCGGAAATCACACGCTTCTTCATGACGATTCCGGAGGCGTCGCAACTCGTGTTGCAGGCGTCGAGCATGGGGCGCGGCGGCGAGATTTTCATTCTCGACATGGGCAAGCCGGTGCGTATCGCCGATCTCGCGCACGATCTGATTCGCCTGTACGGTTTCACCGAAGAGCAGATTCGGGTCGTGTTCACGGGTTTGCGCCCGGGCGAGAAGCTTTACGAAGAACTGCTCGCCGACGACGAAACCACCACGCGCACGCCGCACCCGAAGCTGCGCATCGCGCAGGCGCGCGAAGTGCCGGACAGCCTGATCGATAACCTGCTGCCGTGGCTCATGCAGCATCGCGTGCCGGCTGACGATGAAGTGCGGCGCGATCTGCGGCGCTGGGTGCCGGAGTATCTGCCGGCGACGGCGACGACGCTGCGTAGTGTGGCGCCGGCGACGCGGGTGTCGTAGGCGTTCCGCTGCCGCGAGTCGTCGGAGTAGTCGAAGCCTTGAATCAGTAACCGCGAATGCGGGTCGTTCGACCCGTTGAAATTGGCCGTTGGATGTTTATCGATAAGAGCCCCAGCAGAGTTGCTGGGGCTTTTTTATTTTTGCCGATCAGAGTTGACAACCTTCGCACAAGCCCCGGCTTTTCGGAGTCGTCTGAAGCCTGCGCCCGGCACATACACCTAGCATTGAACCGTCGCTGCCCGGTGTGTCGGCCCGCTGAGGTGGCGGCTCTGTTGGCTCTTTTATCCGTGATGCAAATGTTTTGCGCGCACTTGAGGCGCGCTTTTTTTGTGCAGGCGAAAGAGACGGCAAATCCGGAATCGACCAGTAGCGCGCCAGTGGCACGCGCGCTTGCGGTCTAGGCGCACCAACGGGGAGAACCTATGCAGGACGCAATGACCTACAGTCAGCGCAATGAGGGGGCGTGACACATGGCCTACGCCGGCAAATTTCTCGTAAATAACGAGCCACTATCACCGCTCACCATTTCTGGCATCGGCACCTTCGACGCTTATTCAGGCAACAATCAATATCGTAATCGGGGCGGCTGCACGATGGTGCCTAATGATGGGCCACTCCCTGCCGGTAGATACTGGATCGTCGACCGCCCTACGGGCGGCATCCGGTCTCAGGTGTTTGCATGGGCAAAAGATGAGTGGAATACAGCAATGCGTCACCCATCGAATCACGGTGAATGGTTCGCGCTGTATCGTGATGATGGGACGATTGATGATGTGACGTGGATTAATGGCGTCAAACGCGGGCAGTTCCGTTTGCATCCGGCAGGCGGACGCGGGATTTCTCTAGGCTGCATCACGCTGCCGAGCCAGAGCGATTTCATGAGAATCCGCAACGCGCTGCTGCACACCGCGAAAATTCCCGCACGCACTTCGGGGCTTCGCGCCTACGGAACAATTGAGGTCATCACATATGGCAACACTTGCCCGTAGGGTGTTCAAGGTCGCACTGTTCATCTGCCTGTTCTATCTCTCCCTGCTCTATGTCCGTCCATACCCCTATGAGTGGACAGAAAGCGAGTCGCGGGCATGGTTTGTTGCTTCGCGCTGGCTTGGCGTGCGCGATCCTGAAGATTTGTATTTCGTGGTGTGGGTATCGATTGAACTGATTGCGGCGGCGCTGGCGTATGTGGCGATCATGAAGCTATGGCGGTGGTATCGCACCAAGTAGACGAAAGCCCGGGCGACGGGGATTTTTTTGCTCAGGAGAGTTTACGACACCGGCAAATCTCTCGTGAAGCACGAGCCCCTATCACCGCTCATCATTTCCGGCATCGGCACCTTCGACGCTTATTCGGGCGACCGGCAATACGGCAATCGGGGCGGCTGCACGGCTGTACCTGACAAGGGGCCGATCCCCGCCGGTAAATACTGGATCGTCGCGCGTCCCGCTGGCGGTGTAGGCTCCAGGGCATTAGCGTGGATGAAAGATGCGTTTAGTGCCTATGATGGGAGTCCAACCGATCACAGTGAATGGTTCGCGTTATATCGTGACGATGGTGTGATTGATGACTGGACATGGGTCAACGGCGTCAAGCGTGGCCAGTTCCGGTTGCATCCGGCAGGTGGTCGGGGTATTTCGCTTGGCTGCATTACCTTGCCGAGCCGTACGGACTTCCTGAGAATCCGCAACTCACTGCTGCACACTATGACGATTCCTGCCGGCAATTCCGGGCTTCGCGCCTACGGAACAATTGAGGTCATCACATATGGCAACACTTGTCCGTAGGCTCTTCAAGATCGCGCTGTTTATTGGGTTGTTTCTTCTTTCATTCCGTTATGTCCGAATATCCGATCCGTGGACAGAAGGTGAAGCGCGAGTATGGTGGGGGGCTTCGGAGAGGCTCGGTGTCCGCGACCCCGAAAACCTGTATATCGGGGTATGGATGACTATCGAACTGATCGCGGCGGTGTTGGCGTATGTGGCGATCATGAAGCTATGGCGGTGGTATCGCACGAATTAGACGAAAGCCCCGGCGACAGGGCTCTTCTTTATCCCGTGCATTGATGAATCTCGAGGAATCTCTGTGACGAGCGGGTTTTATTGCCATTTCTCGAGCCGAATGAACGGATTTCGAATTTTCGGCCGATATCCATGACACACATGAGCCGCTTTGGATGCGGCTCCGTCTATTTCGTCCAACAAAAAGGCGCCCACCGGGCGCCTTTGTCGTTCCTGCCTACCGCTTCCCCTTCCTCACCACCATCCACCTCGGCGACTTGAACCGCACGATGCTCACGTAAAGCCACACATAAGTCGCCGCAAATACGACAACGAAGCAGAACAGATGCAGCGTGTGCCGCCAGAACAGCGTCGCCGGCACGACCGCGATCAGGCACAGCAGCCACAGGTACGGCGACGTCAGCGAGTTGCGGCGCGTCAGCTCGCGCGCGGTGCGCGCGCCGACCGCCCAGCGCATCAGCCGCTTGTAGACCAGCATATGCAGATGCACGCCGTCCGGAATGCCCGGCGACATGCCGCGAATGAACTTCTTGCGGTAGATCGAGAAGCAGGTCTCGAAGATCGGGTACATGAAAAGCAGCACCGGATACCACGCGGATACGTCACGATTGCGCATCACGAGCAGAATCGACAGCTCGGCGAGCATGAAGCCGATGAAGTAAGCGCCGCCGTCGCCGAGAAAAATCAGCCCGGCCGGGAAGTTCCAGATGAAGAAGCCGAGCACCGCGCCCATCATCATGAACGACGCGGACAGCACGACCGGGTCGTGCACCTGGAACGCCACATACGCGAGCGACGCGAACATCATGAACGCGACCATCGACGCGAGGCCGTTGAAGCCGTCGATGATATTGATCGCGTTGGCGAGCGCCGCGACCGCGAGCACCGTGACCACGAACGAGATCGCCGCATATGACAGCAGAAAGTCGAGCGGCGGCACGCTGATGCGCGTGACCGCGATGTCGAGAAAGAACCAGGCGAGCGCGGCGGCCGCCATCGTGCAGACGAGGCGCGCGAGCGGCGACACGCGTTTGGTCAGATCCTCGAGGAGCCCCGAGCCGAACGCCGGCATGCCGCACGCGATCAACCCGAGAATGCTGCCCGACACGGCCGGATACGCGCGATGCAATTGCACCGCGGAGGCGAGCAGCCCGAGCAGAATCCCGGTCCCGCCGATGCGCGGCACCGGACGCACATGGAATTTCTGCACGCCGGCCAGATCGGTATCGGTCGAGAATTTTTCATGCAGATGCGCATAGCGCACGATCAACAGCGTGATCAGCAGAGAGACGAGAAAGCCGAGCGCAAAACTAAGCATGAAAATGGGCCTGAGCGAAGACGCGGAATTATACAAACGAAACGTACGGCGGCCGGCGCGCGGCTGGGACGCAAAGCTTTCATGCGGGCCAGCAGAAATATCCCAGATAGCGAGATCGAAGCGGCCCGCAGAGGCCCGTCAGCGCTGGCTTCTCATGGATTCCCCCTATGCGCCGCACGCGCGCCGCAACCGTAAACCTGGATGCGACGAAGTGTCAGTCGCGCGCAACAAAGGCGTTCCGGAGACCCAATGCTAAACAACATCACAATTCGCGGCGGACTGACGCTCGTGATCAGCGTATTCGTCGCCTTCCTGCTGACAGTAATCGCTGTCGGTTACGGCGCGCTGAAGCTCGCCAACGACAGCCTCGACGACACGCAGCGCAGCGAGGCCGCGCTGTCGCATCTGAAGGCGAGTTCCGAGAAGCTCCTGCAGGTGCAGCTCGCGCTGGGCACCTATCAGACGTTGTTCAGTATCGGCAAGCAGACCGACGATCTGCTGCCGGCAGCGCACAAGGTGCTGGTCGAATCGAACAACGACTTCCACAACTACATGGCCGGCCCGTTCGCGAGCGACGCCGAGCGCAAGCTCGCGCACAGCGTCGGCGAGGCGCGCGCGGCGCTCGTCGACAAGGCGATCGAACCGGAATTCAAGGCATTGACCGACTTCGACTTCAACACCTTCCGCACCATCCAGGGGGATACCGCGAACAGCCTGTACGCGTCTTACTCGAAAGCGATCGACGCGCTAGAACAGGCGCAGATGGACAATCAGCATCAGCAGGCCGCGACCGGCGCGCGACGCTTCCAGCTCGCGACAGTGCTGTTCGGCGCGATCGCGGTGATCGCGCTCGTGATTGCCGTGGGCGCGCGCGTCGCGCTGTCGTCGGCGCTGATCAAGCCGGTCAACGCGACGGTCAAGCACTTCGAGCGCATCGCGGCCGGTGACCTGAGCGTCGCGATCAAGGTCAAATCGCGCAACGAGATGGGTCAGCTGCTCGGCGCGCTGACCCGGATGCGCGACGGCCTCGTCGAAACGGTCGGCAAGGTGCGCGGCAGCACGAGCGCGATCACGCAGGGCGCGAACGAGATCGCGTCGGGCAATGCCGATCTGTCGGCGCGTACCGAGCAGCAGGCGGCCGCGCTGCAGGAGACCGCGGCGAGCATGGAGCAGCTGTCGGCGACCGTGAAGCAGAATGCCGATAACGCGAAGCAGGCGAACCGCCTCGCGCACGGCGCGCTCGATACGGTCACGCGCGGCGGCAAGGTGGTGTCGCGCGTGACGGAGACGATGGACGGCATCAGCGATTCGTCGCGCAAGGTCACCGAGATCATCGGCATGATCGAGGGGATCGCGTTCCAGACCAACATACTCGCGCTGAACGCGGCCGTCGAAGCGGCTCGCGCGGGCGAGCAGGGCCGCGGCTTCGCGGTGGTGGCCTCGGAAGTGCGCAGCCTCGCGCAGCGCTCGGGCGCGGCGGCCAGGGAGATCAAGGAGTTGATCGGCGAGTCGGCGGCGAAGGTCGAGGAGGGCGCGTCGCTGGTGTCGGATGCGCAGAAGACGATTCAGGAAGCGATGAAGGCCGTCGAGCGCGTGACCGGCGTGATGAGCGAGATCGAGGCGTCGGCGCTCGAACAGAGCGACGGCATCGAGCAGGTCAACAAGGCGGTGTCGCAGATCGACGAGGTCACCCAGCACAACGCGGCGCTCGTCGAGCAGGCGGCGGCCGCGGCGAAGTCGCTGGAGGAGCAGGCCGTCATTCTGAAGGACGCCATTGCGGTGTTCCGGCTCGAAGAGTCGGGGGCGGCAGCCTAGCGTCCAGCCGAAGAAATGCGTGGCTGTCGATGACATAGCGGGGGTTCAATCATCCTGGTCCCGCGCTTCTTTACGCGCTGGCCGCGGGCGAGATCGTATTTTTCGATCTGACGCACGCGGTTGCGTCGCCGTTTTCCGGCCAGATCATGGGACGCGCAGACGGACTTCTCCTCCTTGCGGTGAGCCTTGGATTTCTGCTGAACGGTCATGCATCTTTTCTGGGTATGACGGCCGTGATGCTGGCGTGCGCGCTGATAGCCAATGCCTGAATTTCCGTTCGATCGGGTTCCGGTAAAAGCTGGGTGTTGAGCCGGCATTTCCTCGCCGGCAATGTTCGAACGATTGCCGTTGCACTGGCGATCGTGGTGCTTTTCCTCATTCCTCTCGCGATCCAGACGATCCTTCACTTTCCCGGACCGCTCGCTGAATATGCCGCTTTTAGCCATGTCCACCGAGCCAATCGTTTAGTGGACGCCGCGCGCTTCGCCGGCGTTTTCTGGAGTAACGGACTCTTCGGCATTCTTCTGGGCGCGGCGGCTTGTGCTGTGCTGGTGACGAACGACCCTGCGCGCGACCATGAAAGCCGCGTTGCGCCTGAGCGTGCATTGTCGCTGGCGCTAGCGAGTGCGACAGTCGCCTTCGTCTTTTATGCCGTTTTCGGCGTCGACGATCTTTCGCTGATCTATGTTGGGATCTTCTACTACGTCGTTCCTGCTCTGGCGCTGACGTTGCTGGTCAAGCGTTTCCTCGACAATGTGACGGCGGCGACCGTGCCCGTTGCCGTGATCGTTTGTGTGATCGTCGCGGCTTTGACGGCGATCCGGATTCATCAGCCGCCTGAAAACGTTTCCCAGTACGACGATCCGCGAATTCCCGCTGCTTACTCGACTATCCGCAATCTCGATGCGGGGGGCGGCGTCGCAGTCGTCGACCTCGATGGTTCCGCGGATTGGGAACGGCTGTGGCCGATTCTCGTGGGCATCGAAGCGTATACGAAGCGTCAGGGCAGCGTACCGTTTTGCATCGCGCAAAACTGGCAGCTCGTGTTCACCCGGGCGACGCGCTGCACGCCTGTCGAAATGCGAATCGCCCACGGGCGTTTTCTGGTGTCGGCGGTGCCGAAGGAAGGAATGACCGGTGCGTTGAACGTTGCCGGTTTGTATTTTTATCCGCGCGAATCCGCGCGAATCCGCGCAGTAGGCGAGCAAACGGCGGCATCCGCGCGATGCGAATGCCGCCGCCGTTTTTTACCCCCGACGCGATGACGCCGAAGCGCTTTAAGCAAACCCCTGCGGATTCGTCGACTGCCAGCGCCAGTGGTCCGCGCACATGCGCTCGATGCCGAACTGCGCGCGCCAGCCGATGATCTTCTCGGCCGCGCTCGGGTCCGCGAAACACTGCGCGACGTCGCCCGGGCGGCGCGCGACGATCTCGTACGGCACCGGCCGGCCCGACGCCTTCTCGAACGAGCGCACCACGTCGAGCACGCTATAGCCCTGGCCCGTGCCGAGATTGACGACGAAGCTCGCATCGCGCTTGACGAGCGCATCGAGCGCGGCGAGATGCCCGCGCGCGAGATCGACCACATGAATGTAATCGCGCACGCCGGTGCCGTCGGGCGTCTCGTAGTCGCCGCCGAACACGCGCAGCTTTTCGAGCTTACCGACCGCGACCTGTGCGACGTACGGCATCAGGTTGTTCGGAATGCCGGCCGGATCTTCGCCGATCAGGCCGCTCTCATGCGCGCCGACCGGATTGAAGTAGCGCAGCGTCGCAATGCGCCACGACGGGTCCGACACTTCCAGATCGCGCAGGATCTGCTCGGCGATCAGCTTCGATTGACCATACGGATTGGTCGCCGACAGCGGGAACGATTCGTCGATCGGCGAGCTTTCAGGCACGCCATACACCGTTGCCGACGAACTGAACACGAACTGCTTGACGTTGCGATCGCGCATCACGCCGAGCAGCGTCAGCAGGCTGCCCACGTTGTTCGCGTAGTACTCGATCGGCTTCGCGACCGATTCGCCGACCGCTTTTAGCGCCGCGAAATGGATCGCGCCGGTGATCGGATGCGCGTCGAAAATGCGCTGCAGCGCGGCTGCGTCGCGTGCGTCGTTGTCATAGAAGCTCACCGCACGGCCGGTGATCTGCTCGACGCGCCGCAACGATTCGCGCTTGCTATTCACGAGGTTGTCGATCACCACAACGTCGTAGCCGCCGTTCAGCAGTTCGACGCAGGTGTGCGAGCCGATGAAACCCGCGCCGCCGGTTACCAGAATCGTGCCCTTCGTGGTCATGCTGTTGCTCCCATTAAAGTAAAACACCCGTGATTTTCTGCACCAGGTCTTTATACGTATCGACGACCATGCGTTCGTCGAATTCGGTCGCGACTTTCTGCCGGCCGCTTTCCGCCATCGCGCGCCGCTGCGCGCCGCTCATATCGAGCATGCGCGCGAGACTCGCGGCGAGGCTCTGCGCATTGCGCGCTTCACACAACAAACCGTTGACACCGTCGGCCACCACTTCGCGGCAGCCGGGCACGTCGGTCGCGACGATCGGCCGGCCCATCGCCGACGCCTCCATCAGGGTGCGCGGCACGCCTTCGCGATATGACGGCAGCACCACGCAATCGGCATCGGCGATGAACGGCCGCACGTCGTGCGCTTCGCCCAGATATTCGATCACGCCTTCCTGTTCCCACGCGGCGACTTCGTCGCCCGTGATCGCGCTCGGATTGTCGACGCCGACCGGCCCGAGCAACTGGAAGCGCGCATGGGGATAGCGCTCGCGCAATTGCCGCGCGGCCTCGACGTATTCGCCGACGCCTTTGTCCCACAGCAGCCGTCCGATCAGCACGAAGCGAAACTCCGCGCGAGCGCGCAGCGGCGTGAACGCGAACTGCTCGAGATCGACGCCCTCGCCGTGCAACAGCCGCGCGCGCTCCGGATGCACGAGCAGCTTGCCGTCGATGAACGCGGCCTGATCGTCGCGATTCAGGAACCATACTTCACGCGGAAAGCGGAACGCGAAACGATACAGCCTTTTGGCGATCTGCGCGGCGCGGCTATGCTGGATGAACACATAGCCGAGCCCGGTGGTGACCGCCACCGACTGCACGCCAGCCAGCTTCGCCGCGATCGAGCCGTAGATGTTCGGCTTGATCGTGTAGTGAAACACGACGTGCGGACGGATCCTCCTGTACTGCCGATAGAGCGCAAAGAGCGTGCGCAGATCTTCGCCCGGACTCGTGCCCTTCGACGCCATCGGCAACTCGATGCAACGGCAGCCCATCGCGGCAAGCAACTCGAACGTGCGGTCGCGCGGCGCAAGCACCGTTACATCGACTCCGCGCCCGATCAGTGTGCGGATCAGCCCTTGCCGATACGTATAGATTGCCCAGGCCGTGTTGCAGACGAGTGTAATGCGCAGCGCGGGCGTCGACTTGAAAGAGGGCTTCATGCGGAAAAAGGCACGGCGTTGAATGAAGTGTGGACCAGTGATACGAATACGGCGCCGCACGCAGCGGCGCGAAGTTCAGCGAACGAAGCGACAGCGACAGCGCTCACACGCGGCGCGCCTCAACGGCTCGCGCGCGGCGTGAGCAGCGCGCGCTTGACCCGCTGCAACGTGCGATAAGGCAGCAGCAGATGCGACAGGTTCTTCGCGAGGCCCAGCCAGTCATATGGATTGGCCACGTTGAAGTAGCGCAACTGCAAACGCAGCGTCGAACCGATCTGCCGGCGCCGCTTCGTCGCGCTGATGCCGCCTTCGTTCAGCTCATAGAAAAGGCCGAGTTCCGGCAGGTTCGCGCAATCGTAGCGTTCCATCAGACGTAAGAACAGATCGAGGTCCTCGGCCGAAGGATACGCGGCGCGGTAGTTGCCGACTGTGCGGACGGCATCGATACGCAGCATCATCGACGGATGCGCGAGGCAGGAACGGAAAAAGCGCTGGCGCCGGATCACGTTCGGCTCGGCCGGCGGCGTCAGCATGAAAAGCGGCTCGCCCGCGCGCGTGACGACCTGGGTCCACATGCCGAGACCCGCCACGTTCGGATGCGCTCCCATGAACGCGCGCTGCTTCGCGAGCCGCTGCGGCACCGCGCGATCCCCCGCGTCGATGCGCGCGGCAAAGCGAAAGCCGCGCTGTGCGAGCGCATCGATCCCGGTTTGCAGCGCGCGCTCGATGCCGCTGTTGCGCGCCATGCGCAGCACTTCGATCTTCAGGTTCGGCAGCGCGGGCGCGACGATCGGCGGCGTGCTGCCGTCATCGACGATCAAAACGTGCACCAGCGCACTTTCTTCAAACGACGCGAGCGTAGAATCGACGTCCGCCTGGCCGTTGTAGGCGGGCATCAGCACCGCGACGTCGTCGAGCGTGGTTTGCGCGGTGGCGGATGAATTCGTCATGGGCGCAATTTGAAACGGATGTAATAAAGATTAACCGAGGCGGCCGCCAGATAGCCGGCCGCGAGGCCGACCAGCGCGCCATACGCACCGAGTCGCGGGATCGCCAACAGATTGACGGCGAACGCGACGGCGAGCGCGAGCAGCCACTTCGCCAGCAACACGAACTTGGCCTGATACTTGAGCACGACCAGATTGCCGATCGCCTCGATACCGGCGGGCACCGACAGCCACACGGCCCAGCGGAAGATCTCGATCGCGCCTTCGAAGTCCGGCCCGAACACACGGCGGATGATGAAGCCCGCGAGCAGATCGAGCACGAATGCGCCGCACACCATCAGCACGGCGGTCAGTGCGGTGAGCCGCCAAAGGTTGCGGCGCAGTTGCGCGATGCCTCGGACTCGATAGACGAATGCGGGCGCAATGGTTTGCGCGAGCATCAGTGCGAGCGTGATCCAGTTTTCATTCAACTGCTGGGCGGCCGAGTAGCGCCCGAGGTCGGCGAAAGTAATCGCGCGCTCCAGCATCAGCCGGTCCAGTTTCAGGAACAGATACATACAGATGAGCCCGAGCCAGAATACCGTGCCCGCGCTCGCGAAGTGCTTGAAGAGCGAACGTTCGACATGCCAGCCCAGCTTGCCGCCATGCCGGTGCATGAAATAGAGCAACAGCACCGCGCCGATCGCCGCCGATTCGAGCGCCCACAGCCAGCCGAAGCGCGCGGGCGCGGCCGTCGCGCGCACCAGCAGATAGACGAGACCGGCCTTGATCACAGCGGTGCTCATGCTGGTCAGCAACTGCGGCTTGCTGTAGGTCATGCTTTGCAGCCACGCGTTGATTACGCCGACGAACGGCTCGCGAAACAGCATCGTGAGCGCGAGGCCGGCGAGCATCGCACCGACGAGCGGCTCGAAGAAATGCAGCGCAATGCCGAGCCACGTGAGCAGCAGTGCAACGGTGGAGACGGAGAAACGCAACGCGAACGCGCTGCCGAGTACGGTGCCGAGTTGTGCGGGCGGCCGGTTGACGATGGTCGGCACGAGGATTTCCGCGCCGCACACCCATGTGATCGGCGACAGCACCAGCAGCAGCGTGTTCGCGTACTGCCATTTGCCGAAGGTATCGGGCCCGAAGTAACGCGCGAGCATGCCGCTGATCACGATCGCCACGCCGATCTGCGTGAGCCGCTCGAGACCCAGCCAGACGATGTTCGTAAACGCGCGCGTGACGTCGGGATTGGCGAAGCGTTTGAGCATCAGCATCCGTTGGCCGCTCGCCGCTGCGCGCCGCTCAAGCCACCTCTTGCGGCCATGCATGCGGCGCTGTGCGCGTTCGCCCGCCCGGCCGGCAGCCGCGGCAACTTTACAAAAGGAGGGCGTCTAAGCATTAGAATGGCGTTATTCAGGCTGGTCAGAAGAACGCAATTATAAGTTGGAACCGGACCGCTTCCGGCAAGGGCGCAACGAGGCGTGATAACGCGGTTTTTTAACGCGCGTATTACCGTGGTTTTTAATGCGATTTTTTCCGCGTTTTTACCGGTTATCGTCTATGCGCAGGTCAAAATTTTCCATTGCACGCAAGTGAGCCAACATGATCTCCAAATCGATTTTCAAGGCGTATGACATTCGTGGCGTCATTGGCAAGACGCTCGACGCCGACGCCGCGCGTTCCATCGGCCGCGCGTTCGGCAGCGAAGTGCGCGCGCAGGGCGGCGACGCGGTCGTGGTCGCGCGCGACGGGCGCCTGTCGGGCCCCGAACTGATCGGCGCGCTGTCCGACGGCCTGCGTGCGGCCGGCGTCGACGTCGTGAACGTGGGTATGGTGCCCACGCCGGTCGGCTACTTCGCGGCGAGCGTACCGTTGAAGCTCGCGGGCGGCGAGCGCCGCGTCGACTCGTGCATCGTCGTGACGGGCAGCCACAATCCGCCGGACTACAACGGCTTCAAGATGGTGCTGCGCGGCGCCGCCATTTACGGCGAGCAGATCCTCGCGCTGCATCAGCGCATCGTCGACGAGAACTTCGCCGACGGTAACGGCAGCTACACCGAATACGACATCGCCGACGCGTATCTCGAACGCATTGCGAGCGACGTGAAGCTCGCGCGTCCGATCAAGATCGTCGTCGATACCGGCAACGGCGTGGCCGGCGGGCTCGCGCCCAAGCTGTTCAAAAAGCTCGGCTGCGAACTGGTCGAACTGTTCACCGAAGTCGACGGCAACTTCCCGAATCACCACCCGGACCCGGCGCACCCGGAGAACCTCGAAGACGTGATTCGCGCGCTGAAGGAAACGGATGCGGAAATCGGCTTCGCGTTCGACGGCGACGGCGACCGCCTGGGCGTCGTCACCAAAGATGGCCAGATCATCTACCCGGACCGTCAGCTGATGCTGTTCGCCGAAGAAGTGCTGTCGCGCAACAAGGGCGCGCAGATCATCTACGACGTGAAGTGCACGCGCAATCTCGCGAAGTGGGTCAAGGACAAGGGCGGCGAGCCGCTGATGTGGAAGACCGGCCACTCGCTCGTGAAGGCGAAGCTGCGGGAAACCGGCGCGCCGCTGGCGGGTGAAATGAGCGGCCACGTGTTCTTCAAGGACCGCTGGTACGGTTTCGACGACGGCCTGTACACCGGTGCGCGTCTGCTCGAGATCCTCACGCGCGTCGCCGACCCGAGCAAGCTGCTGAACTCGCTGCCGAACTCGCACTCCACGCCCGAGCTGCAACTGAAGCTCGAGGAAGGCGAGAACTTCGAGCTGATCGCGCGCTTGCAGCAGAACGCGAAGTTCACCGGCGCGGACAACGTCGTGAAGATCGACGGTCTGCGCGTCGAGTATCCGGACGGCTTCGGCCTCGCGCGTTCGTCGAACACGACGCCGGTCGTCGTGATGCGTTTCGAAGCCGACAACGACACGGCGCTCAAGCGCATCCAGGACGACTTCCGCCGCGTGATTCTCGCGGAGAAGGCCGATGCGAAACTGCCGTTCTGACGGCTGATGCGGCGGCGCGCTTCGAACTTCGTCAACACGGGTCGAAGCGTCGCCGCTACCCAACGCGGCGCGGGTTGCCTTACCGCGCCGCGTTTTTCATGTCTTTGATATCCGACGCGCTAGAATTGCGGTCCTTTCAACGCATCTTCGAGCCGGATAGCCGGTTTTCCCACTCTTGAGCGCGCAAAAGATTCTGATCGTGAGGGTGTCGTCGCTGGGCGACGTCGTTCACAACATGCCCGTGATCGCCGATATCCGGCGCCGCCATCCCGACGCGCAGATCGACTGGCTCGTCGAGGAAAGCTTCCTCGGGCTCGTGGAGCTCGTGAGCGGCGTGCGGCGCGCGATTCCGGTGTCGCTGCGGCGCTGGCGCAAGCGCATCCTGTCCGTCGACAATTGGCGCGAGATCGGTGCGTTTCGGCGCGCGCTCGCCGCCGAGCACTACGATCTGGTGATCGACTGTCAGGGGCTGATCAAGACCGCGTGGGTCGCGAGCATGGCGCGCGGACCGCTCGTCGGGCTCGGCAACCGCACCGACGGCGCCGGCTACGAATGGCCGGTGCGCTTCTTCTACGGACGGCGCGTGCCGATCGCGCCACGCACGCACGTGGTCGAACGCACGCGGCAACTGGTGGCCGCGGCGCTGAACGATCCGCCGCCGCAACCCACCGACGACATCGACTTCGGTCTCGATACGGGCCGCGCCGCGCTCGCGCTGTCGCAAGCCAATCTGAATCTGCCGGTGCCGTACGTGGTGTTCGTGCACGCGACTTCGCGCGCCGACAAGCAGTGGCCCGACGCCGCGTGGATCGAACTCGGGCAAACGCTGGTGCGGCGCGGCGCGTCGATCGTGCTGCCGTGGGGCAGCGACGCCGAGCGCGCGACCAGCGAGCGGCTCGCGAAGGAGTTCGGCGCGGCCGCGATCGTGCCGCCGAAGCTGTCGCTGCCGGCGGTGGTGGGGCTGATCGATGGCGCGGCCGCGACGGTCGGGGTCGACACAGGTCTGGTCCACATCGCGGCGGCGCTGAAGCGGCCTACGGTCGAGTTGTACAATTTCTCGACCGCGTGGCGCACCGGCGGCTACTGGTCGCCGAACGTCGTCAATCTCGGCGCGGCCGGGCAGCCGCCCACGCTGCAGCAGGTCAAGTCGGCGCTGGCCGCATTTGGTTTGCTGTAACCCGGGCCGGCAGTCATCAGCACCTGCTGCAACCTGTCGGTGCGCTTCGCCTTGCGCACCTCCGTTCCAAAGGGCGACCATGAACGAAACCCAGATCATCGAAGTAGCGAACGCCGACTGGCACGGCTGCAACCTGTCCGTGCCGCGCGAAACGCTGCTCGCCGGCGTCGAGCGCGGTAAGGTGCTGTACTTCCCGAACCTGCGCTTCGCGATCGACGGCGGCGAGCAGGCGTTGCTCGATCCCGCGATCGCCGATCCGAGCCGCAAGAACATCAGCCTCGAACCGAACGGCGGCGCGTTGCATGGCGTGGCCGGCGATGCGGTCACGCAATCGGCGGTGCGCGCGTTGATCGCGCGTTATCAGGCGAATGCGCGCACGCTCGTCGACGGGCTCTTTCCCGAGTACAACGGCAAGCTGCGCGTCGCGCCGACGAGCCTGCGGCTGCATCAGGTCGAGACACGCGAAACCTCGTGGCGCAAAGACGATAGCCGTCTGCACGTCGACGCGTTTCCGTCGCGGCCGAATTACGGCGAACGCATCCTGCGCGTGTTCACCAATGTGAATCCGCACGGCGTGCCGCGGGTGTGGCGCGTCGGCGAGCCGTTCGAGGACATGGCGCAGCGCTTCCTGCCGCGCATCAAGCCGCAGATGCCGGGCTCCGCGTGGCTGCTGAACCTGCTGCATGTGACGAAGTCACCGCGCAGCGAGTACGACCATCTGATGCTCAATCTGCACGACGGCATGAAGGCCGACCTCGACTATCAGAAGACGAGCCCGCAGCAGACCATGCCGTTCCCGCCGGGCAGCGTGTGGGTGTGCTTCTCCGATCAGACCTCGCATGCGGTGATGTCCGGCCAGTTCATGCTGGAGCAGACTTTCTTCCTGCCGGTGAAGGCGATGGCGCAGCCGGAATGCGCGCCGCTAGGCATTCTCGAGCGCCTGAAGGGCAGGGCGCTGGTTTGAGCGCGGCGGTCGTTTCGAGGGCCGGGCAGGTGCCGGTCCGCATCGCGCGTATCAGCGTCGTGGACTTTGCGACGAAGACGAACCACGCGGAGCGCCGATGCTAAGAGCGATCTATCGCGCGCTCTGGTGGCTGATCGCGCCGCTTGCCGTGCTGCGTCTGTTGATCCGTTCGCGCAAGGAGCGCGGATATCGCGAGCATATCGGCGAGCGCTTCGGTTATTCGCGTGGACGCTTGCCTGAAGACAACGCGCCGTTGATCTGGGTGCATGCGGTGTCGGTCGGCGAGACGCGCGCCGCGCAGCCGCTGATCGATGCGCTGATGAAGGCGCGCCCCGACGCTCGCATTCTGCTCACGCACATGACGCCGAGCGGCCGCGCGACCGGCACCGAGATTTTCGGCGACCGCGTGTTGCGCAGTTATCTACCTTATGACATGCCGCATGCGGTACGGCGCTTTTTGCGCGCGTGGCGGCCGTCGCTCGGTCTCGTGATGGAAACCGAGGTATGGCCGACCTTGATCGACGAATGCCGGCGCGCCGACGTGCCGCTCGTGCTGACCAATGCGCGGATGTCGGCGCGTTCGTTCAAGCGCGCGGCAAAGTTCGGCGGCGCGACCAAGGACGTGTTCGGCGGCTTCGCGCGCGTGCTCGCGCAGAGCCCGTCCGATGCCGAGCGGCTGACCTCGCTCGGCGCGCGCAACGTCGCGGTGCTCGGCAATCTGAAGTTCGACATGAACACGCCGCCCGAACTCGCGGCGCGCGGCCACGCGTGGCGCGCGGCGATCGGCACGCGGCCCGTGTGGGTCGCGGCGAGCACGCGCGAGGGCGAAGAAGCGATGGTGCTCGACGCGTTCGCGGCGCTCGGCGTCGACGATGCGCTGCTGATTCTGGTGCCGCGTCACCCGCAACGCTTCAATGAAGTCGCGGCGCTCGTCGAGAAGGCGGGGTTGCGGCTCGAACGCCGATCGAACTGGGCACCCGATGCGAAGGTCGCGTCGGCGGCGCGTACTGTCGACGATGGCGTGCCGCCGCTGCCTCGCGACGTGAACGTGCTGCTCGGCGATTCGATGGGCGAATTGGGCGCTTACTACGCGGCGTCGGATCTTGCGTTTATCGGCGGCAGTCTGTTGCCGCTCGGCGGACAGAACCTGATCGAAGCGTGCGCGGTCGGCGTACCGGTGCTGATCGGACCGCACGTTTTCAACTTCACGCAGGCCACCGCCGATGCGGTCGCGGCCGGTGCCGCCGTGCAGGTGCAGGACCCCGCCGATCTGGCGCGCGCGCTGCGCGAGCTATTCGGCGACAAGTCGCGGCGGCTCGCGATGGGCGGTGCGGCTGCCGCGTTCGCGGCGAGGCATCGCGGGGCGACGGCGAGGACGGTGGATGTGTTGGCGGCGTTGTTGCCGGAGTAGGGATTAGCAGCGTGGCGTGTAAAGACGACACCACGCGCATTCCCAAATCCTCCCCTCACACCTTCAACAACCCCTTCTTTTCAATAAACTTCACCACCTCGTCGAGCCCTTCGAGCGCCTTCAGATTGCACATCACGAAGGGCCGCTCGCCGCGCATCTTCTTCGCATCCG